>NZ_CP179210.1:612824-1225649 GCF_051201665.1 Psychrobium sp. nBUS_13
CTTTTTTGATTGCTTTATATAATGCTTTTCCGCCAGCTTTATGGGCAACGGTTAAGGCACTAACTTCGTCTTTTGATAACTCAAAACCCAGTTTGTCATTGAGCATGGATACATCTAATGCTTTAGCTGTTTGAGCCTTTGCTATTGCTTCAGGAGAGGCTTTAAGTCCTTTGAGAACTTGAGGTTTCCAAGCGTAATCGCCATTAGCGCCGATAGTAAAACCACCTGTTGAGTGATCAGCAGTAATGATAACTAACGTGTCCGGGTTCGTCTTTACATACTCTTTAAGATATTTGATCGTAACAGCCAAATCATCCATTTCAGCCATAGCCGCTGCAATGTCGTTTGCATGTCCAGCCCAATCAACTTGAGAGCCTTCAACAAGCATAAAGAAACCATTATCATTGTTATCTAATCGATCTAGTGCAACTTCTGTCATTGCTTTGAGGCGGTGTTTGTTGCTGTCATCAAGCGCCCATGGTAAGCCGACAGGGGCGAATAAACCTAATAGTTGATCATTGTTTACTGACGCAAGTTGGCTATATTGATCAATATACTGATAACCAGCGTTTTCAAAATCTTTAGTCACATCGCGGTCATCGCGTTTGAAATAAGAAACCCCGCCACCTAGCATTACATCAACGGTGTGCTTTTCGCCAATACGGTTATCAAAGAATTGGTTGGCAATTTTGTCATACATTTTACGTTGCTTTACGTGCGCGGCGTAACTAGCTGGTGTCGCGTGATTGATCTGCGATGTCACGACTAGGCCCGTAGATTTTCCGATGCTTTTTGCATATTCCATCACTGTTTCTAATGGCTTAACATCGACATCGACCCCAATGGCACCATTATATGACTTGTGGCCAGTCGCAAGTGCTGTTGCTGAGGCTGCGCTGTCAGTGACAACGCCGCTGACTTTTGCTGGGTGAGTACTAGAGCGGCCAATTAAAATATTATCAAATACCGTCGGTTCAATTGCTGTGGTATTGGGATTATCTTTAAACAAACGATAAGCTGTCGTATAAGCTGGGCCCATACCATCGCCGACAACCATAATAATATTTTTAGGGCCTTTATTGCTGCTAGGGGCAGCATTGTCGCTGCTAATAGTTGCGCATCCGCTTATTGCTGCGGTAATAAGTAATGTTGATAATATTTTTTTCATTATTCTATCTTAGTTATTTATGGCTGCGCGATTGCAGCATTTTATTGTCGTAAGTCAGTGTACTTTTTAAACGTTAATTGTGAAGTGATTATGACATTTTGTGTGATATTGGTTTAGTTAATTTGATTAAGTACTTCTATCAATTCAATTTTAGTCATTTGATGTTTGGCTAATAGTTTACGGATCATTATTCGTTGGGTTGCAATACTGTCTTTTTCTAGAAATGATAAAATGGCTTCTTTGTCTGATCGACACACACAAACGATCTCTTTAGTATCGGCGCGTTTGATACTGGTATAAATAAGGTTATCGCAGGCATAAATGCGCTTTGGCGCTTCAATACACTGTTCTGATAAACCTACGGCCATTGTAACTGGTGCAAAAAAGACAAGGCCCCCGATGAGGCTATTTCGCAGCGAAATATTGTGCATGATAATTTACGTACCTCAATCAGCAAAAGATAATAAAACAAGAGTTTAAGTATCACTCACGATAACAAAATAAATCTAAACTCGGTAGGGCGTACGATTATATTTTATCGCTAAATATCCAGCAAGTAAGACAATTGACGCGCCTATAAACCACAATAATGTTGGATATTCTTGCCACCACAGTGCGCCTAACAACGCGGCAAATAAAATAGAGCTATAGCTAAACATGCCAATGGTACTTGCACCAGCTTTAGTAAATGCCTTGGTCATCATTAACTGACCAATAGATGAGCTAATACCTAATGTAACAAGTAAAAGTAATGTCGTTAATGATAGTGGGTGCCAACTAAAGGGAAGCATAACACCACAGACAACAATACTAATGAGTGAGAAATACGCAACAATCGCTTTGCTAGGTTCAGTACTTATCATGCGACTGATGGTGGTTTTGCTTATCGCTATAAGGACAGCGCCAAATAATATTAGGGCAGCTAAACCAAGTTGTAAGTCAGGGCCACCTGCCTGCGATTTAGTGGTTAAGCAGATGGTGGCGCCAATGAAACCTAAAATAATGCATGTAATGGTAATTTTACTCTGTGGTTGCTTTAGCCAAAAATAGGCAATAATTGGAATAAAGAATGGCGCGAGCATTAATGTCATTGCGCCGTTCACCAAGGTTGAATTGCTGAGCGCATAGGTATAAATAAACATCGCCAAAATACCGGTAAACGCACGCAGTAAATGAAATGGCATATTAGGCGTTTTGAATAGTGTTGTTCTATTACTTAATAGCCAGGGCGCTAACGGAACCAGCGCGAATAAGTTACGAAAAAATACAATTTGAACCGCAGATACATCTTGACTGAGGTATTTTATTTGCGCGCCAACTAATGCAAAGGTGAGCTCAGAGGCTAACACCAAAAGGATGCCAATAATAAGTGGCTTATTGTTCATGGGGGAAAAATGACCTAGGAGTAATAAAAGCTCGTTTAATGGTTATATTATCCGTGATTGAATCGCTATGTACTAGCGAAGTCTGGGATTGATTTAACTTAAATCAAAATTTATCAGTATCACAGCATCAATTACTAGCTTTTAAACCATCAAGTCCATAAAATCGGTGACAAAGAAACTGATGGATAATTCCATGCAACACTATGACATTGTAATCGTTGGCGGAGGAATGGTTGGTAGTGCACTTGCTTGTGCGTTGAACCAGTCAGGTTTATCTATTGCGGTTATCGAAAAAACGGCGCCGCAACCATTTGAACCACTGCAACCGCTAGATCTGCGTGTCTCGGCAATTAGTGCAGCTTCTGCGAGTCTATTAAAAGACGTTGATGCATGGTCTTCTATTTTAGCAATGCGCAGTTGTCCGTATCGTTATCTCGAAACGTGGGAAGATCATCAATCCAATTTGCTTTTTGATAGCCAAGAAATGGGCCATCAACAATTGGGACATATTGTTGAGAATCGCATGATTCAATTAGCGTTGTGGCAACAAATGGAAAAGTATTCATCGATTGATGTAATAAGTGGGCTGGCTATTACTAAAATTTCTCGCTCGCAAGATGGATATCAATTGGCAATGAATGAAAGTGAGCTGCATTGTAAATTATTAGTCGGTGCTGATGGCGCAAATTCAATCGTTCGCCAAACCGCTAATATTGGTGTTACCTCATGGGATTATGCCCAGCATGCGATGTTGATAAATATATCAACTGAGCAGGCACAACAAGATATAACCTGGCAGCAGTTTTTTCCTACAGGTCCACGTGCTCTGCTTCCATTAGCAGGCAATAATGCATCACTCGTTTGGTATGATTCGCCTGCGCGGATCAAAGCATTATCACAAATGCCACTAAGTCAGCTTAAAGACGAAATCATCGAACATTTTCCTAATCGTATAGGTGAGTTCACCGTAGATAATGCGGGTGCGTTTCCATTAACTCGTCGCCATGCGCAGTGTTATGTCAAAGAGCATTTGTGCATTGTTGGAGATGCCGCTCATACGATTAATCCGTTAGCAGGACAGGGTGTCAATCTTGGATTTAAGGATGTAGCAGCACTAGCTAAGGTTATTAACGATACTGCATCGCAAGGCGGCGCGTGGTGGCAGCTTGATGTATTAGAACGTTATGAAAACCAGCGACGCCGCGATAATCTGTTAATGCAGTCTGCAATGGATGTCTTTTACCTTACTTTTAGCAATGAATCGTCGCCATTTAAGCTATTACGAAATACAGCTTTAAAGGTAGCGCAACAGTCTTCATGGGGTAAAAAGCAAGTCATGAAATATGCAATGGGGCTATAAGTGTAATTTTTTGGCCGAAAATGTGTGCGTTATGTCTATTAAATCATCATGCAGATAAAAAGAGTAAAAAAACTGACAAAAAACTATTGACGGTTTCGTCCTCCATCAGCATAATACGCCGCACTTGATGAGGACAACGCAGTTTTCTTTTCTTAACGATAAGGATGTTTAATCTCAGGTTATGTGCGGGAGTGGCGGAATTGGTAGACGCGCTAGATTTAGGTTCTAGTATCTTAGGGTGTGAGAGTTCAAGTCTCTCTTCCCGCACCATTTACAGTTGGGATATAGCCAAGCGGTAAGGCAGCGGGTTTTGATCCCGTCATTCCAAGGTTCAAATCCTTGTATCCCAGCCAACTTTTTAAGTTGAGTGAATGACAAAGACGTGTAACTTTAAATACACACTATTATGATGGCTACGTAGCTCAGCTGGTTAGAGCACATCACTCATAATGATGGGGTCACAGGTTCGAATCCCGTCGTAGCCACCATTCTTACTTTGGTAAGAAAACAATTATTAGTTGGGATATAGCCAAGCGGTAAGGCAGCGGGTTTTGATCCCGTCATTCCAAGGTTCAAATCCTTGTATCCCAGCCAAATGATTGTACAACTTGATATGCGGAAGTGGCGGAATTGGTAGACGCGCTAGATTTAGGTTCTAGTATCTTCGGGTGTGAGAGTTCAAGTCTCTCTTTCCGCACCATCAAGATTAAAAAATGAATCGCGAAAGCGATTTTTTTTTGCCTAAAAGAACGTCATCGTAAAGCGGCTGCTTTTGATAACGTTTTTGCCTCTAAAAAAGTAATCGCGAAAGCGACTATTTTTAGATGAAGTTTTTACTCAAAAAAGTTAAATGGCTACGTAGCTCAGCTGGTTAGAGCACATCACTCATAATGATGGGGTCACAGGTTCGAATCCCGTCGTAGCCACCATTTCTCTTTATTGATTTCTCAATAGCCCATAATCATATTGATCTGTCCATTCGTCACCCATACGATAATGTTCCATAAATTCAGCTTCACGTTTAAAGCCTAACTTCTCCATCACGCGATATGAAGCAACATTTCGAGCGTCACATTTAGCTACGAGCTTATAGAAATCAAACTGCTCAAACAAATAGTCAATTAATAATGACGTTGCCATGGTGCAAATGCCTTTACCAGCCGACTCTGGTGACATTCGATAGCCTATTTCTGCTCGCTGACAGTCCCAATCTTCAACGCGAAAAACTATTTCGCCAATAACCTTGTTATTGTTGTGCTTGCAAACAACTAGTCCGTTCCAGTAGCCCGTCGTAAATTGCCAAGGCTGAGAGAGTTTTTCCACGAGTTCTCGGGTTTCTTCTAGTGATTCAACTGGCGCAATATATTGGCAATTTTCAGGATCGCCGCGATAAGCTCTGATATTGTCTAAATCATCGATGGTAGCTAAACGCATAGTAATTAGATCGTTGGAAAGCACTCGAGGTGTGTGAATGGTCGCTTGGTTTATTTTCATGATGACGCACTGAGGTATGGATTGGTCTTGTTACATTAAGGTAAGGATTTTCTGTGGTCAATAAAAAAGCCTCTGTGTATGAACATCAGAGGCCTTATAAGGTGCTTAAAAGTATCTAAACGTTAAAGCGGAAGTGGATTACGTCACCATCTTTAACGATATAATCTTTGCCTTCTACGCGCAGTTTACCAGCATCTTTAGCACCTGACTCACCATTGTGCTCAATGAAGTCATCAAAGCCAATGACAGCAGCACGGATAAAGCCGCGCTCGAAATCGGTGTGAATTTTACCAGCGGCTTGAGGGGCTGTAGCGCCAACATTGACTGTCCATGCACGTACTTCTTTAACACCAGCAGTGAAGTACGTTTGTAGGTTAAGCAGCTCGTAACCACTGCGAATTACACGGTTTAAACCTGGCTCTTCAATACCTAGATCTTCCATAAATTCAACTGCTTCGTCTTCTTCAAGCTCAGCAATTTCAGATTCCATTTCTGCACATACTGCGACAACAACTGCATTTTCTGAAGTTGCTAGTTCGCTAACTTTGTCTAGCATTGGATTGTTTTCAAAACCATCGTCGTTAACATTGGCAATGTACATCGTTGGTTTGATGGTCAAAAACTGCAAGTAAGTGATCGCTGCGCGCTCTTCTTTTGCAAGTTCTAATGCACGAATCATTAAACCGTCATCCAAATGTGCTTTGATTTTCTCTAAGACACTGATCTCAAATTTAGCGTCTTTATCGCCGCCTTTGGCTTTCTTTGCTTGACGGAAAATGGCTTTGTCACATACATCCATATCAGCAAGCATAAGTTCAGTATTGATAACTTCAATATCTGATAACGGATCTACTTGGCCACTCACGTGGACGATGTTTTCATTTTCAAAACAACGTACAACATGACCAATAGCATCCGTTTCGCGGATGTTAGCTAAGAATTTGTTACCTAAACCTTCACCTTTAGAAGCGCCAGCAACTAATCCAGCAATATCAACAAATTCCATCGTAGTCGGAATAGTGCGCTCTGGATTAACAATGTCAGTTAACTGGTTTAAGCGTAAGTCTGGAACAGGAACCACACCTGTGTTTGGCTCAATCGTACAAAATGGGAAGTTTGCTGCTTCGATACCCGCTTTTGTTAAGGCGTTGAATAGTGTTGATTTACCAACATTTGGCAATCCGACGATGCCACATTTGAAACCCATGGTGATTCCTTAAAATTTGTTTGTTAAAGACTAACCTTTATAGGTATGTAGTCTGTTTTTAGCGCCATCAAAACCATTTGAGAAAATTAAACTGGTGCATCGAACGGCTTCGTCGACTGCGCCATCTATTAAATCTTGCTCTGCTTTCGGGGCTTTACCTAGCACGTATCCAGTCACTTTATCTTTGTGGCCCGGATGACCTATAGCTACGCGCAGACGATGAAAATCTTTTTGGTTACCCATCGAACTAATGATATCTCGCAGTCCGTTATGACCGCCGTGACCGCCGCCTTGTTTGAATTTAGCAACACCAGGAGATAAGTCTAATTCATCATGAGCCACTAGAATATTTTCTACGGGGATCTGATAAAACTTGGCCATTGCTGCAACTGCTTTGCCGCTGCGATTCATAAAGGTCGTTGGAACGAGTAGTCGAACATGATTACCGTCGATATTAATACGTGCGGTATGTCCGAAAAACTTAGATTCTGCTTTAAGCGAGGTATTGTGCCAGTTGGCGAGTTGTTCAATATACCAAGCACCAGCATTATGTCTGGTGTTGGCATACTCGGGGCCTGGATTAGCCAGGCCCACGATAAGCTGAATTTGATTACTCAAGTGAGTAAATCTTATTCTGCTGCTGGAGCTTCTTCAGCTGCATCTTCTTCAACTGCTGCGCCTTTAGGTGCAGAGATTGAAACAACAGCTTGGTCATGGCTTTCGCCTTTACGTAGTTCAACTGACTCAACACCTGCTGGTAAAGCGATGTCAGAAAGGTGAACAGTTTGACCTAGTACTAAGTTAGCAACGTCAACTTCGATGAACTCAGGAAGAGCAGCTGGTAAACAAGCTACTTCGATTTCGTTAGCGTGGTGAGAAACGATACCACCAGACTTAACTGCAGCACATTTGTCTTCGTTTAAGAAGTGAACTGGGATTGCAGTGTGAAGTTCGTGAGTTGCGTCAACACGTAGGAAATCAACGTGGTTAACAACTGGCTTGTGAGCATGACGCTGCATAGCTTTAACGATTACTTTTTCTTCGCTACCATCAACATTTAACGTTAAAACTTGAGAGTAGAAGTTTTCTTGCTCTTGAGCTTTAAAAAGTTTGTTGTGTGCGATAGTGATTGATACAGGAGCAGCTTCGCCACCGTAGATAATCGCTGGAGTTTGGTTCGCGTGACGTAGGCGGCGGCTCGCACCTTTCCCTAAATCTGTACGAATTTGCGCGTCAAGTGTAATTGCTTGTGACATGTTAATGTCTCCAATAATAAATATTTATAGGTGAAGATTTTTGCGACCAAAACCTTCTCGATACCGAAAAATTCGGCGCGAAATTATAACAAGTGTAAAATATTTAGGCAATGAATAGATTGATGTTAGGAGAGGGATTTTGTGATGGTGAATATATTTATCATTCTTTCTGGATCTAAATGTTTTTCAACTGACCTTATAGGACGTTAATTTTTGAGTTACTGAGGCAAGATCGATGCTTAATTCGCCATAAATATCAGGGTGGTTGTTAAAAAAATCGATATTATTTTTCAAAAACTCAACGGCTGTTAGTGCATAGTTGATTAGTTCTATATTATTGAACTCTTTCTTATCTAATTTCTCGTCTAATAGGCTCATAAAACAACTTGCTACTTCATTGGCTTTATCGTCGGAATGCTCGCCAATCAGAACAAACTCGATAAACAGTGGAAAGTACTTGTTAAAGAGAATTGGAGGTGTAAAACGAAGTTCGTCACAGGGTTCAATGACATTTTTGGCGAAGTCATTTAAAACCATTTCTTTAGAGACATTAAAAAAGCGCTTTTGGGCATAAGGAAGATCATCGCAATACCAATCATTATTTCGATATTGTTCCCAAATAGCCTCTTCATTAGCAAGTGTTGTCATCGTTTCTCTAATTAAATAAAAAAGCGACCCGTAGGTCGCTTTAAGTAAATTGACTCTGAACGTAGTCATTTGCAGATAATTCTAGGAGAGCGCACGGAATTGGCTCCCCACGTACCCGTTACATCGTCAGTTGGGCTAATTTCTAGGAAAGCACGCGCAGTTGGCTCACGCCAATGAGCATGCTTGACAACTAAATTAGTTCAAATGACTAGTATTGGAACATTGCAGAGATGGACTCTTCGTTTGATACACGACGCAATGCTTCTGCCATCATGCCATCAAGTGACAATACCTTAACTTTACCTGTTGCTTTCATTTCAGGTGTTAGAGGAATTGAATCAGTTACGATGAATTCGTCAATGACACTGTTTGCAACGTTTGTTACAGCGCTACCAGAAAATACAGCGTGAGTTGCATAAGCGTAGATGTTACGTGCACCATGCTCTTTTAATGCTTCAGCTGCTTTACACAATGTACCGCCAGTATCAATCATGTCATCAACAATAATACAGTCGCGACCTTCAACATCACCAATAATATGCATTACTTGAGCAACGTTAGCTTGTGGACGACGTTTATCGATGATTGCTAGATCGGTGTCATCTAATAATTTTGCTAATGCACGTGCACGAACAACACCACCGATGTCTGGAGATACAACGATAGGTTCGTGGAAGTCACGTGATTGAATGTCATCTAATAATACTGGCGTACCAAACACATTATCTACAGGAACATCGAAGAAGCCCTGGATTTGTTCTGCATGTAGGTCAACTGTTAGTACACGGTCAACGCCAACACTTGATAAGAAGTCAGCAACTACTTTTGCAGTAATAGGTACACGAGAAGAACGCACACGACGATCTTGACGAGCATAACCAAAGTACGGGACAACAGCAGTGATGCGTCCAGCTGATGCACGGCGCAATGCGTCCACCATTACTAATAATTCCATGAGGTTGTCATTGGTTGGTGAACATGTCGATTGCAAGATGAATACATCTGCACCACGAACATTTTCGTTAATTTGAACGCTTATTTCACCGTCGCTAAAACGACCAACAGTAGCTTTACCTAATTTAAGATAAAGACGGTCAGCAATTTTTTGAGCAAGTTCAGGAATAGCATTTCCCGCAAACAATTTAATATCAGGCACGTAAAACCCCAGGTTTGGTTTGGTGGGCGGTGTGAATCCGCCAGTTCATTAGCATTGTGCTAACAGGTTAAGTTTGGCATTGATGACGTTGGCGATCGGATAATGTTGAGGCAAGTGGCGAGATATTAACGCCTTTTGCAACAAAACCATGCATATTTTTAGGTAACTTTTCTAATGCTACAGTGGCGTCAGCACGTGAAGAGAATTCCCCGAAAACACAGCTTCCGGTCCCTGTCATTTTTGCTGGCGCGTATTGTATCAACCAGTCCAGTGCTGAAGCAACCTCGGGATGCCTATTTTTTGTCACTTCTTGGCAGTCATTCTTAAGCGTTGCGGTTGCAAGCTGGGCTAGGGTTATTTCTGGCGTGTTTCTTGGCAGTTGTGGCAAGTTGAAAATCTCTTTAGTACAAACGCTCACACCGGGCCAGATCACCAAATACCAAGGTTGTGGAGGCGTTATTGGTGTTAAGTCTTCGCCAACCCCTTGGGCAAACGCAGCAAAGCCTTTGACAAAAATTGGTACATCAGCACCTAGGCTTAGTCCTAATTCTGCAAGCTTTTCTGCGCTTAAATTAATGTTCCACAAGTGATTCAGTGCGACTAATGTCGTCGCAGCGTCTGATGAACCACCACCAAGTCCTGCCCCCATTGGAAGAATCTTGGTTAAGTGAATATCAGCGCCTACATTATTTCTGCAATACGGTTTTAGCATCATAGCGGCGCGATAAATGAGGTTATCTTCAAGCGCAACACCTTCAACCGCTGGTGA
Source organism: Psychrobium sp. nBUS_13 (assembly GCF_051201665.1). Classification (GTDB taxonomy): domain Bacteria; phylum Pseudomonadota; class Gammaproteobacteria; order Enterobacterales; family Psychrobiaceae; genus Psychrobium. The sequence goes on from NZ_CP179210.1 coordinate 623,268, forward strand.
TACTGTGACGTTATCAGAGTTGTTGATATCAAAAGACAGTGAGTCACCATAATCTAGAAATTGAAAGTTGGTTTGCAGGCTGTGATAACCGTTGGCTAAACGGCCAGTAATATGTAAAAAGAGATTTAACTTGGCGGGTGCTGGCCATTGATTGTGTTCAAACATTAATAAGAGTCTTGTGTTATAACGCCAAACAAACTTAGCGCTGAATTTTCCATTGCGTAATTGCTAGTTTAAAGTATGTGTCGTCTGATTTTAAGAGCAATTGATGAGGACGATTATAATCACCAATGTCTTTATATTTACTGAGTGTTAACTGCCAAGGCCGATTATCGGCCCCTATAATAGTCCCGCGATAAAAATTGCCATGAGTATCCTTTGTTACATCAGTCGCGCTTTCAACCCGTCCAACAAGCCACGCTGGAATATCATTAACAGGAATATGCCAGCGGGTAAGTCGGTAAATAAGTTGTTGGGCATCGCGTCCGTGATAAATCTCGCCACTATTATTGATAGTGACCTGCGATTCATCCCCTTTAATATTCATTAAAGAAATGCCAAACAGAGTATAGAGGTTGATATCGTAACGTTCATCGACTTGAGACCAATGCATTTTTGCTGCATTTTTCTCAGCGGGGGTTTTTATGGCGAATTTGCCATTGAACTGCCATTGTTGTTTGGTGCTATTGGCCAGATCTGTTGATGCGTCAAAAGTGGCACAACCACCAATGATCATGATGATGGATAGTAATAATAATCGTTTGAGCACAGTAATCCGCTCTAAAATTTGATTTAGGTTGGAATAAGAGTAACTTCTTTTTCGATAGTTCACTACAGATCCTTTCAATTCGCTCACGCTTTCATGTAAAATTCGCGGTTATCAAATTGTCTAACGAATTTTCGAATTAAATAAATGTCTTTAGTTGCCTTGGGAATAAATCATAAAACGGCCTCGGTGGAGTTGCGCGAAAAAATCGCCTTCTCACCAGATCAAATGATCGACGCTCTAAAGCAATTGCGATTAATTAGCAGTGACAGTGAAGCTGTTGTTGTATCGACGTGTAATCGTACTGAATTATATTGCCATCTAACATCTCCTCAGCAGCTTGTTGATTGGTTAAGTGACTTTCATAACATCGAAAAAAGTGAATTAGAACAAAGCTTATATATTCATGAGAATGTAGCCGCAGTAAATCATTTGATGCGTGTAGCATGTGGTTTGGATTCGCTAGTTTTAGGTGAACCTCAAATTCTAGGGCAAATCAAACAGGCTTACAGCACCGCTAAAACAGCTGGCGCTATTGCCATCACCTTAGATAAATTATTTCAACGCACATTTTCAGTGGCTAAACGTGTAAGAACCGATACGAGTATCGGGGCCAATGCTGTATCAGTAGCATTCGCAGCGGTGAGTCTCACGAAACAAATCTTTGGCGAGCTTGATAAAACAACTGTGTTGCTGATTGGCGCTGGTGAAACAATAGAGTTGGTTGCCAAGCATTTGTTAGATGCTGGTGTTACCAATATTACTATCGCTAATAGAACACTCGCTCGTGCTCAGGGCATGGTAGATGAACTTGGCGGCAGCGCAATTACCTTAGCTCAGATTCCCGATCATTTGCCGCAGGCCGATGTCGTTATATCATCAACAGCTAGTACGTTACCCATCTTAGGGAAAGGATTGGTAGAGAGTGCCATATCAAGTCGTCGTCATCAGCCAATGTTGTTGGTGGATATTGCAGTACCGCGCGATATTGAAGCGCAGGTTGGCGATTTAGACGACGTGTATTTATATACGGTTGATGATTTACAAGGAATTGTTGAGCAAAATATGGCGTCGCGCAGAGCGGCAGCTGATGAAGCGGAAGTCATTGCCACTGAAGAAGCTTCTGAGTTCATGGCGTGGACTAAATCACTGCATACGGTTGACCACATTAAGCAATATCGTCAAAGTAGTCTCGAATCAAAAGATGAATTGTTAGAAAAGGCCATGGCTAAGTTAGCTCAAGGCGGCGATCCTGAAAAAACCATGATTGAATTGGCTAACAAACTGACCAATAAATTAATTCATCATCCAACCCGTGCAATGAGCAATGCTAGCTTAGCTGGCGACATCGATTCGCTAAATATTATTTCCAAGGCACTAGGTCTTAGCAACGATAACTAATACAATAGCGACAATTACAGATTAAACGCAGGTGATATTTGTCAGCTGCGTCGTTTTACATAGAGAATTATATAAATGAAACCAACAGTTTACGCAAAGCTAGAAGGGCTGCAAGAGCGTCACGAAGAAGTGGAAGCGTTATTGGGTGATCCAGATACGATTTCAAATCAGGACTTATTCCGCGCACTAAATAAAGAATACGCTAAGCTTGGCCCTGTTATTGAAACCTTTAATAACTATAAACAAGCAGAACAAGATTTTGAATCTGCTCAAGAAATGCTCAAGGATGAAGATCCTGATATGCGTGAAATGGCGCAAGAAGAGTATAAAGAAGCCAAAGCAGCGATTGCTGAGATTGAAGATGAATTACAAATCTTACTATTGCCGACTGATCCAAATGATGATCGTAATGCGTTCTTAGAAATTCGTGCCGGTGCAGGTGGTGATGAAGCGGCTATTTTTGCTGGTGATTTATACCGCATGTACAGCCGTCATATTGAAAACAAAGGCTGGCGCGTTGAAATCATTACCATGAATGAATCTGAGCAAGGTGGCTTTAAAGAAGTCGTTGCTAAGATTTCTGGTGAAGGTATCTACGGTCAAATGAAATTTGAGTCAGGTGGTCACCGTGTACAACGTGTACCTGAGACTGAATCTCAAGGTCGTGTTCATACATCTGCATGTACTGTTGTTGTTATGCCTGAAATTCCAGAAAGCGAAGCGATTAAGATTAATCCTGCTGATTTAAAAGTTGATACTTTCCGCGCATCTGGCGCTGGTGGTCAGCACGTTAATAAAACTGACTCTGCAATTCGTATTACTCATATTCCAACAGGCACTGTGGTTGAGTGTCAGGATCAGCGTTCACAACATAAAAACCGTGCCCAAGCGATGTCAGTGTTAGGTGCACGTTTACAGCAAGCTGAAGATGAAAAACGTCGCGTAGAAGAAGAATCTACACGTCGTTCATTAGTGGCAAGTGGTGATCGAAGTGAGCGCATACGTACTTACAACTTCCCGCAAGGCCGTGTTAGTGATCATCGTATTAACTTAACACTTTATCGTTTAGCTGAAGTCATGCAAGGCGATTTGGATATGATCATTGAGCCATTATTGAACGAACAACAAGCTGATTTACTTGCTGCATTATCGGAAGAAAATAGCTAGGTGAGCAACCCTACTATTGAGCAATTGCTTAAATCAAGTAGCGCGCAACTCGTTAATAGCGATAGCGCACTGCTTGATGTTCAAATCTTATTAGCTCACGTCTTAAATGTTTCTCGTAGCCATTTTTATACATGGCCTGACAAAATCGTCGAATCACCAAACTTAAATCAATTTAATGATCTATTCGCTCGTCGCATTGACGGTGAGCCCATTGCTTACATTATTGGGCAGCAAGAGTTTTGGTCATTACCTTTTATGGTAAGCCCTGCAACGCTCATACCTCGCGCAGATACAGAAGTGTTAGTCGAGACAGTACTTAATAAGGTCGATTCTAGCACCGCAAGGGGCATCGATTTAGGCACTGGCACAGGTGCCATTGCGTTGAGTTTGGCGCATGAAATGTCAAATTGGTCGATGTTGGCTGTTGATTATAGTCAAGAGGCTGTTGAGTTAGCACGTAAAAACGGCATCAATCTTAGCATTGATAACGCTGAGATAATTCAGTCTGACTGGTTGTCTAATGTTGACGCTAGTTGGCTAGCGGCGTGTGATTTTATTGTCTCTAATCCCCCTTATATTGATGAACATGATCCGCATCTATCGCAGGGTGATGTGCGCTTTGAGCCAAGCTCTGCTTTGGTGGCTGCAAATGACGGCCTTCAGGATTACATCGATATTCTTAATTGCGTTAAACCATATTTAAAACAAGGCGGTTACGTGTTTTTTGAACATGGTTTTGAGCAAGCAGATGTTCTACATCAGTTATTTAGAGAATGTGGCTTTTCCAACATTAACACTGTGAAAGATTATGCTGGTAATGACCGTGTAACTTTCGGTCAATTTATTTAGATTAAATCTCGCGCTATCCTACATTTATAGCTATTCTTAATTAAACCTTATTAAGTGAAATAGCTATGGACGACTTTATCTTCGCTGAAGAGCAAGAAGATGACATCAACACTGATGACAGCTTGACTTGGAAATTATTAATAGTTGACGATGAAAAAGAAGTTCATGCCGTCACTAAGCTTGCATTACGAGATTTTGAATTCTTAGGTCGAAAAGTTGAATTCATCAGTGCCTATAGCGGCAGTGAAGCCAAAAAGATTATCGATGAAGACCCAGATATTGCCGTTATGCTGTTAGATGTGGTGATGGAAACCGATGATGCTGGTCTTAAAGTTGCGCGCTATGTGCGAGAAGAAGCTAAAAACCACATGGTAAGGATTGTGCTTCGTACAGGTCAGCCAGGACAAGCACCAGAACGTGACGTGATTGTTACCTATGATATTAATGACTATAAATCTAAAACAGAATTAACCTCCCAACGCTTATTTACCACCATTGTCGCTTCACTGCGCTCGTATCGGGATCTCGTTTCTATTGAATCAAATCGTCTTGGTTTAGAACGGGTTATTACTGCATCGAGTGATCTGTTTTCAACCCACTCAATGAGCCCTTTTGTGCACGGGCTGTTAATGCAACTCAATGCCGTGTTTAATCACACACAAAATGCGTTTGAACTCAGTTCATTTGTTGCCGAGCTTCATGCTAACCAAATCTGTGAGCTTGAGTTAACAGTCGTTGCTGCACAAGGAGAGTTTGCTGGCTCAGAAGGTGAATTGGTGGCAGATATTATCCCTAAGCCGCTTAAAGAGGTGTATGAAGAAGCGCAGCAAACCAACAAACTGATTTTTGGTGAAGGCTATATCCTCTATTACAGCTCTGATCCTGATCAGCTTTCTACCTTGGTATTCATCTGCGGTATTCCCGATAATATTAATGCCCATGATAAGCACCTTATTGAATTGTTTTCACGCAATGTACAGATCGCCTACGACAATATTCTGCTTAGCCAAGAAATTGAAGATACTCAGCGAGAGATCGTATATCGACTTGGTAATGCCCTTGAAACCCGCTCTAAAGAGACAGGGCATCACCTAAAACGTGTGGCACATTTTTCAGCACTGCTCGGACGTTTGGCTGGGCTCAGTGACCAGGATGTTGTCACTTTACGTCTAGCCGCACCATTATATGATGTTGGAAAAATTGGCATTCCTGATGCGGTTTTAAATCATCCTGGTCCATTGGATAGTGAGCAATGGGAAGTCATGAAAACCCATGCACAAGTTGGCTATGACTTGTTGCATGATTCACCGCGAAAAGTGCTAAAAACGGGGGCGATTATATCGCTAACTCATCATGAAAAATGGGACGGCAGCGGTTATCCTAACGGCTTGTCTGGAGAAGATATTCATATTTATGGCCGAATTGTTTCGTTAGTTGATGTGTTTGATGCTTTGTATCATAAACGCTGTTATAAACCCGCATTTGAAGCCGATTTTTGCACCCAATACATTACTGACAATAGCGGAACAGCGTTTGATCCAACCTTGGTTGATCTCTTTATGGTCAATATTGATAAGTTTATGGATATCCTTAAGCGCTTGCCTGATAAATAGTGGTGTTTTTTTAGTCTGTTAAAGTGATAGATTCCGTCATTTATGAAATTGAGATTCGCATTATTAGTGAAAGTGCGTAAAATATTCTCAACTTTTAAATGCGGAACTTTTCAATGGAAAATTTATACCTGCCTATCAAACACCTTCACATGACATTAGTGGGGTTTAGTGTCTTATTTTTTGTTATCCGTGCTGCATTGATGTTTATGAGCAAACCAATTCATGACAAAAAATGGGCAAAGATGACATCGCGTATCGCTGATACATTTCTATTGATTTCAGCCATAATGCTTTGCACCATCATTAGTCAATATCCGTTTGTTGAAAGCTGGTTAACTGAAAAAGTATTATGTCTGATTGCTTACATCATTCTTGCTTATGTTGCTTTATATCGTGCAAAAACAACGAAAACAAAAATATTAACAACGGTTGGTGCTGTTGGGTGGGTGTTAATTGCAGGTAAAATTGCAATCTTAAAACAGCCATTATTTTTAGGGTAAGTTGTGACGTTAACTAACGAATTACCTGATATTCACGATATTGATTTATTGGAATTGGTGCAATTTACTTCCCAACTGAGTGACAGCGAATCAGTGAGTGAAAGTGCCTATTTTCAACTCGATGAATTAATTCGACAAGTGCGAGATATTGCACGAGATGAATTATCATCAGAAGGACGCTGGCGTGCTTTTAAAGAGCTTTTTTACAAAGACTGGCAATTCACGATAAACGAAGATGATTATTTTTCGGTAGAAAGTAATAACTTATTTTACTTTCTTGAAACCCGTAATGGTAATAATGCACTCTCGTCGATTCTTGTATTTCACCTGCTTAATTTGTTGGAACTACAGCCTAAAATCATCGATTTCCCAGGGCCATTCGTCTTGCAAGTTGATGGTATTGGTGGCACTAAGATAGATCCATTGTCCGGCAAGGAAATGTCACATCGTTTACTTGAGGGACTCGTGCGCGGCCATTTAGGCGATCATATGCGCCTAACAGACGAACACTTAGAAATTGCAACACTAAAGGATATTAAGAAACGTTTTTTAGTGAGCTTAAAACAGGCATGTTTACTTGATGAAGAGTATGATGTGGCTTTGTTACTTAGCGAATTATTGTTGACGTTATTACCCGATGATCCAAATATTATTATGGAACGAGGGTTTATTCTTCAACAACTTGATTACGCAACGGGCGCAATGGAAGATTTCTCTTATTTTATAGAGCAATGTCCTGAGCACCCAAACAGTGATGTGCTTAAAGTGCATATCGACAAATTAAAAGACCAAGCAGTTGTTAGGCATTAATGTCTATAACGGCTCAACAATAATAAAAAGAGGTTAAATTGATGAATACTGCATTAATTACTAATGATGCTGTAGTACTTGGCTTGCTTGCTGCGATTTTAGGTGGGGTGTTTTATTTTAGCAATCACCCTAGCTATAAAAAGATATTTACTTATGTACCTGCGTTGCTATTTTGCTATTTCTTGCCATCCCTTTTAAATACCTTTGGTATCGTTGATGGTGATGCGTCGCAGATCTATTACGTTGCTTCACGTTACTTGCTACCTGCATGTTTAGTTCTATTGCTCCTTAATTTAGACCTTAAATCCATTTTCGCTTTGGGCTGGCGTGCCCCGACGATGTTTGTCACTGGTACAATTGGTATTGTTGTTGGTGGCCCTATTGCATTGTTGATTATGGGGACTTTCATGCCTGAATGGATCGGTGTAGCTCCGGTTCCAGCTGGAGTTGATAATAATAATGTCTGGGCTGGCATGACTACTGTCGCTGGTAGTTGGATTGGCGGCGGCGCTAATCAAGCGGCAATGAAAGAGTCATTTGACGTTGGAAATACAATTTTCTCATCGATGGTTGCTGTCGATATTATCGTGGCAAATATCTGGATGGCTATACTGTTGATTTTAGCCGGAAATGCAAAGCGTATTGACGAGAAGACGGGCGCTGATACTTCAGCGATTGATGCTTTACGTGAAAAAGTAGCGCTATTCAAAGAGAAAAATGATAGAAATCCAACAGTAACAAATTTAATGATGATTGTTGCTGTAGGTTTTGGCGCAACAGCCATCGCTCATTTATTCTCTGATTCAGTAACTCCAATGATTGTTGAGTATTGGCCTAATGGCGCTGAGTATAGCTTACATAGCAAGTTCTTCTGGATGATTGTTGTTGCATCTATACTAGGTGTATTTTTATCATTCACTCAAGCGCGTAACCTTGAGTCTGTTGGTGCATCCAAAATAGGCACCGTATATCTTTATATTTTGGTTGCTTCAATTGGTTTACATATGGATGTTACAGCTATTTTTTCTCAGCCTGCATTATTCATACTTGGCGGTATTTGGATGCTAATACATGCATCATTGATGTTATTTGTAGCCAAAGTGATTAAGGCACCATTGTTCTTTATGGCAGTCGGTTCACAGGCTAATGTTGGCGGCGCAGCCTCTGCACCTGTTGTTGCGTCAGCGTTTCACCCTGCACTTGCACCGGTTGGTGTCTTATTAGCAGTATGTGGTTATTTATTAGGGACTATTGCAGCTCAATTTTGTGGGGCTGTATTGAAAATTATTGCAGTTAGTTAGGAAATTCTATTATGGAACAAAAAACAATTACTGTTGGCAGTGTTGATGTCGCCAACGACAAACCATTCACGCTATTTGGTGGAATGAACGTTTTAGAGTCTCGTGACATGGCAATGCGCATTGCTGAAAAGTACGTGGAAGTTACTCAAAAATTGGGTATTCCTTATGTGTTTAAAGCGTCATTTGATAAGGCTAATCGCTCGTCAATTAATTCATTCCGTGGCCCAGGCATGGAAGAAGGCTTACGTATTTTTGAAGAAATCAAAAATACCTTTAACGTGCCATTGATAACTGATGTACATGAACCGTATCAAGCAGCGCCTGTTGCTGAAATTGTTGATGTAATTCAGTTACCAGCGTTCTTATCACGTCAAACTGATTTAGTTGCAGCAATGGCTAAGACAGATGCTGTTATTAACATTAAGAAAGCACAGTTTTTAGCGCCTGAAGAAATGCGTCATATTTTAACTAAGTTTAATGAAGCCGGTAATGACAAGTTGATGCTTTGTGAACGTGGTTCTTCATTTGGTTATAATAACCTAGTGGTTGATATGCTAGGTTTTGGCATCATGAAAGAAACAGGTTATCCAATCATTTTTGATGTGACTCATTCATTACAACGCCCTGGCGGTCGTAGTGATAGTGCTGGTGGCCGTCGTGCTCAAGTTACGCAACTTGGTTTGGCAGGCATGAGCCAAGGTATTGGTGGTTTGTTCTTAGAGTCGCATCCTGATCCTGACAATGCTAAATGTGATGGTCCATGTGCACTGCCATTAGATCGTTTAGAGGCGTTCTTATCGCAAATGAAAGCAATTGATGAAGTAACTAAATCGTTGCCAGAAATTGATACTGGTAGCTAATAGTTGACTTTTAAACACTAAAAAAGGCGCTATCAAACTTGATAGCGCCTTTTTTGTATTGCTGACTTAAGTTAATAAAGGAGAGAGCGTTATTAACTTATACCAATTGCATTAAGTAAGTGATCTTGTTGTGCGTAGAGAAAATCAGCTAAAACAAGGCGCTCGATTGACTAATAGCTGGCTATTAGGATTGAGAGTAACGCCATTTTAGTTAATTTTAACAAGTACAAGTGGGCAAATATTTAATGCAATTAATGGTATTAGGTTTTAGCTGTTATTTATGGCTTGTTAATAATGATGCGCTGACCCGCTGTATTACGAATAACACTGTTATTGCCAACGTATAAGCGATAGTCTGGTACAGTGACTGATGACTGTACTTTAATGCTCTTTACCAATTGAGACGCACTTAACTTCATTTCGTTATCCACCGTTTTCGCAACATCGCTTTTTACAACAGTTGCAGAATCTTGTAGCTCACTTTTTAGTGTTGCATTTGCTGTTAAAGGCAATGCGATAGTGGCGAATACAAGGGCGAATTTAGTTAGGGCGTTCATGATGGTTCCTTTTGGTAATAGGTATAAATAAAAGTATTGTTTCGTTTTGTTGGTGATAATATAGCCAATCAAAGTTGCGTCAACAAACGATAAAATATAATATTTCACATTAGAAAAACTAATAAATAGAGAGGGCGCGGTGTCTAGAAGATTACCCCCATTAAATTCGTTAAAAGCTTTTGAAACTGCTGCTAGACATCTCAGTTTTACTAAGGCAGCCGAAGAACTTTTTGTGACGCAGGCCGCTGTTTCTCATCAAATTAAGGCACTGGAAGAGCATCTGTCGATTAAGTTATTCCGCCGAAAAAATCGAACATTGTTATTAACAGAGGAAGGACAATCGTATTTTCTTGATATTAAAGATACCTTCACTGCACTCTCTGATGCCACAGAAAAACTATTGTCTAAAACGGCAAGTGGTTCACTAACCGTTGCTTCACAGCCAAGTTTTGCAATTCAATGGCTAGTTCCAAGGTTAGCGCAGTTCAGCGAACAGCACCCAGAGATTGATGTGCGGATCAAAGCAATCGATCTTGATGAAGACTTTTTAGATGATGATGTCGATATTGCCATCTATTACGGACGTGGCAATTGGTCAGGTATTCGCGCTGACAAATTACGTGATGAGTATCTGATACCAGTGTGTGCACCGTCACTACTTAATGGTGACAATCCACTAAATAAGCCATCTGATTTAGATAACCATACCTTGCTCCACGATCACTCGCGTAAAGATTGGAAGCAATGGTGTCGCAATGCTGGCGCTAGTGAGGTAAATGTTAATCAAGGTCCAATATTTAGTTTGTCGTCGCTGGTATTACAAGCGGCGATCTACGGGCAAGGCGTAGCGTTAGGCTACAGTGTATTCTCACGTCCAGATATTGAAGCAGGGCGTTTAGTGTGTCCCTTTGATCAAGTACTACCAAGTAAAGAGGCTTATTATATTGTGTGTGAAGACAATCAAAGTGAGCTTGGGAAAATTAAAGCATTTCGTGAGTGGATGCTTAATTTATTTGCTCAAGAGCAGGATAATAGTCGTTTGCCGGGGAGAGTATCATGAGCGTCGTGGATCGGATGTTATGGCTGTTTATTGGGGTTAATGGCGCAACCTTTGTTGGCTTGAGCGCCTATGCAAGTCATGCCAGTCACTTTGTTGATAATCCGCAACTTTTAGCGATCTTTGAAAGTGCTAGCAACCAGCATGCAATTCATATTTTAGCGCTTTTGACACTAGCATCTATCAGTTTTTTAATTCGCAGTCGTTGGCTGTTGGTGAGTGCAGGATTTTTTACCCTTGGCATCGTGCTTTTTAGCTTTACCTTGTATCTATTTAGCTTTACTGGCGTTAAAATTGCCGGCTTTTTAACACCCATTGGTGGTGTTTGTTTTATGTTGGGATGGTTGTCGCTGATAGGCATTGCTTGGGGCGAAAAACAATCTACGGAGCGTTTAAATGAATAATGGGTTATTGCTTTACTGTCGTCGCGGATTCGAAAAGGAATGTGCGGGTGAAATAGATCAGTTGGCGAGTGCGCAAGAAGTCTATGGATACTGTGTAGTTAAGGATAACTCTGGGTATGTAAATTACATTACTCCTGATTTGGCTCAGGCTGACAAGCTGGCTAAACATATTGCTTTTATGAAACTGGTGTTTGCTCGTCAAATGATTGTAGTGGTGGCCAAACTGTCTGATTTACCAAGCGATGATCGCGTCTCGGCAATTCTAGAACAGAGTGAATGTATGCCATTGTGTGGCGATATCCGTGTTGAAACACCCGACACAAATGAAGCAAAAGAATTACTTGGTTTTTGTCGTAAATTTACCGTGCCTCTGCGCGGTGCATTGCGAAAAAATGGCACCTTAACGAAGAAAGAGCACAGCAAGAAGCCAGTATTGCACTTAATGATGTTAGATTCTGGTAATGGATACCTAGGGTATTCTTATCCTGAAAACAGTTCACCAAACTTCATGGGGATTTCACGTCTTAAATTTCCCAGTGATGCACCCAGTCGCTCTACGTTAAAGTTAGAAGAAGCCATTCTTTTATTCTTACCTAAAGATACTATTGAACAACGCATGCATTCGGGGATGACGGGTGTTGATTTAGGCGCTTGCCCTGGCGGCTGGACCTATCAATTAGTTCGTCGAGGATTATTTGTTAGTGCTATTGATAATGGACCGATGGCTCAATCATTAATGGATACAGGACAGGTAACACATTTTATGGAAGATGGTTTTAAATTTAAGCCTGAAAAGACCGTCGATTGGATGATTTGCGACATGGTTGAAAAACCGATCATGGTGGCGGATTTAATGTCTGATTGGCTTATCAAAGATTGGTGCCGTGCGACTATTTTTAATCTAAAACTACCGATGAAAAAGCGCTTCGTTGAGGTATATAAGTGTTTGGAATTAATTGAAAGCAAGTTGAAAAAAGCGGGACTGAGTTACAATTTGCAATGTAAGCATTTATACCATGATCGTGAAGAAGTCACCGTCTCTATCGAGATTCACAACCACAAATAAATGCATCAATTGCTGACAACACGGATGATGTTTGTTCTCTATGTGGCATGTGTGCGCAGCGCTCTAGCAATAGAAGTTCTGCGTAACCACTACTATGCTCAACAATAGCCTTGGGGAAATCGCAGGAACCATACTCATCTTCTTGACCATCAATGGCTAATAATGGGCAATTGACTTGCGTGAGTGTTGGCAGCAGGCTCCAGTTCGCATACTCTTCGCTGAGCCAAGTCTTGGTCCATGCATCAAACACCCATTGGCTGCGTTCACCGTGCCAGCGCGTAATACGAGAAAATTGTGCGGGATCGGAAAAGAAGGCTATTGCCTCCCTGATACCTTCGAGTGTACGCTCTTCAACATAAGCTTGTGCGGAAATACTAATGACTCCCAAACACTTATCCCGTGCTGCAATACTAATCGCCATAGCGCCGCCAACACTGTGGCCTAAGATATAGTAATCATCAATGGTAAGTTGTTCTTTAAGCGCTAGGAATACGGCGACTTCATCCTTGATAAAGCTAAGTGCAGGCGCAGTTGTTTGCAGCTCTGAGTGGCCAAAACCAAGGCGGTCGTAGGCAATAATCGGACGTTGTAATAATGCGCACAGTTGCATAGGGAAATCGCGCCACATGCCAACACAACCAAGCGAATCGTGTAGTAAAATTAACGGTGTTTGTTGTGATTCAGTTTCTGGCTGCCAGCATTTGACAAAGAGCTGACCAGAGGTGGTCGTAATATAGAGTTCGTGGTTATTAATCACCTGAGTATTTACTTAATGTAAACCAGTGTTTGAGTGGGATAATAACAAGTTTTGTGTAGGGTGCAAGTCAATGAAAAGCATAGCGTAGGATTACAGAAACAAAATTAAGGCGACCGAAGTCGCCTTAATGCTGCTCAAGCTGCAGTGTCTTATAGACGATCTAACATAGCTTGAGTGAAGTCAGTTGTACCGTGCTCACCACCTAGATCGCGAGTTGTGCGATCAGCTGTTGCGATAACGTCTTTTAATGCTTCACGAATTTTCTCAGCTTTATCACTCATGTCTAAATATTCAAGCATTTGAATCGAGGCAAGGATTACCGATGTTGGGTTTGCTAGGTTCTTGCCAGCGATGTCTGGTGCACTACCGTGAACCGCTTCAAAGATCGCAGCATCTTCACCGATGTTTGCGCCTGGAGCCATGCCTAGACCACCAACTAAACCGGCACATAGATCAGACAAAATGTCGCCGAACAGGTTAGTGGTTACGATCACGTCGAATTGCTCTGGATTCATAACAAGTTGCATACACGTATTGTCTACAATCATTTCGCTTGATTCGATTTCTGGGTAACGTTCGCCAACTTCACGAGCAACGTCTAGGAATAAACCTGACGTTGATTTCAAGATGTTAGCCTTATGTACCGCAGTGACTTTTTTACGACCTTCTTTGCGAGCTAACTCGTATGCAAAAGTAACAATCTTTTCAGCGCCTTCACGGGTGATTACACTCATTGCTTCAGCTGATGAACCATCTTCGCTAACAACTTGACCAACGCCAGAGTACATACCTTGTGTGTTTTCACGAACGGTAATGATATCGATGTTTTCGTAGCGTGCTTGAGTGCCTTTGAAAGATAGGACTGGACGTAAATTAGCGTATAGGCCAAATTGCTTACGCAAACTAACGTTAATTGACGTAAAACCAGCACCGATTGGCGTAGTTAAAGGACCTTTCAGTGTCACTTTATTTTTAGCAATCATGTCTAATGTTGTTTGAGGAAGAAGCTCATCAGTTTCTTCTAGTGCCGCTAAACCTGCTTTTGCGAACTCGTAATTAAAGTTACAACCAACTTTATCTAAAATTTGAAGTGCTGAATCGATGATGCTTGGGCCGATACCGTCGCCTGGAATTACTGTGATCGTTGTTTGTGTCATTGTTATATTCGCCTATTTATAGCGTTGCGCTGCATTTTCGGCGTGTCGAAATTAGTGCTTAAATTAGCTCAGTTTGCAGCGAACGGTTAAAAAAAATCGACATATTATAGCAAACATACGTTCGAAAAATTTCGAAAACTTCTCACCAATTAGTATAAGTCTGTTATAGCTCACACATCGGTTGGCTAGTCAGAGTTTGGCTGATTATTTTTTGCAACATATCAGTGTTTATTTTTAACTGACGCAAATTAGTGACGAGGCGATTATCTGCTAAAAGTTCACTTAGTGATAATTGATGATATACATGATGGGTGAGATACATCGCTAACTCTAAACCTACAATGAGTTCACGTTCGGCGCCAGCATTTTGAGCTTGTGATGTATTGTTGGCAGAAAGTGCATTAACAATAGAGGATTGTGGCGCCCATATTTTAGCAAGTGCCATACTGACTTTTTGCTGTTTCGCGCTATTGTTATGGCCTGCAAGGCTATAGGCATGATGAACATGACATTGAGTAATATCTAAAGTGCGTTTGCGAGCACCATTGATAATGGTGCGCTCTAAATAAAGCGGTGCTAAATTAAGTAAGATGAAAATAGCAAGTTGATGAGGCAGCACGTGCTGACATTGCTGGGCAATCCATTGACTTGTAGATACTGCAAAGTTTATTTTTTGGCGTAACGTTTTACCGTTGATAAAGGTAAATTGACTCAGTTGTGATTCGAGTGCCAAACGACTTAACAACGGCTTCGCTTGCGCATAACCCGCCATTTGTAACGCATGAAAACTACTATTGAACTGGCTACTTGGGTATTGCTGTTTTAGGTGCTTTATCAGTTGATCGCCAAGCACGGGTTGACGTGCGATTAATTCGCTAATGGTTTCTTGTTCCGGAATATGGGCACTAAGTTCGTTAAATAATAGGGTTAAGTCATCACTTGGCTTTAATCGCTGTGTTTGGTCGCTAATGTCTTCTAAGGGCTGATCAATAAATTCTTGTAAGCTTTGATTAATAATACGATCTGAAATAGCACTAGGCGGGGCTAAATAGTGCTTAAGCGTGTCAATGTCATGTTGTTGTGTCGCTGACTCAAACTGCAAGTGGCCTTGTTCAATACTAAAGGCTTGGCAATGCAATTCGTTTGTATAATGAGATACCAGCGTAATTAATGCATGCTGGGTTTTATTGAGCTTGTAAATGAGTCCCGGTAATGGTTTGTCTACTAAACTAATCAGCAGATTTAATAAATCGATATCATAATGTTGACGATGTTGTGATAGATAGGATAACGCTTGTTTGGTGCGATATCCTGCGCGATTGGTACGCGGAGAAGTTAAATCAATAAACTTAGCAATGAGGGACAACATCCGCATATTATCAGTTAGCTGGTGGTGCGTGATTTTTGTCGGAAAACCGCTTCCGTCAAGCAATTCTCGATGGCTAATGACATCGCTTAATGCACTTTTTTCAATGACATGATACTTATTTAAAAACTGGCCACTGCTGATCGGGTGTTGCTGATATTGCTTAACCTGCTGCGGTGATAGTTTTTTTTGCTCAAAGAGCGACGCTGAGATTCCTGTTAACAATAGGCTGAGATTCATTGTTAACGCGCTACTAATAAATAGTTTTGCATGTTGACCGTGATAGTGCTGACGATGGCAAAACTTAGCGGCAATGATGCCTTGGCAAAAAGCATGATTAGTGTGGGGCAAAAAATGCTTTGGATAACAGAGCGCTTGCCCTAAAACCAGATCACTATTCTCTTCGTTGAGGCTAAACAACCAGTCACTTAGCACTAAAATCTGTGCTTTCAATCGCTTCACGGCGCCTAATGTCAATTCTTGCGTCAATGGCTCAAAGGTAGCATTCAGTTGTGTTTGCTGTTCGAGGCACTTAGCGGTTAATAAAACTGGCTCTTTAGGCGCGTTCATGATGAGGGGTTATCCGTCGTAGGAGCTATGTAGGCATAATTACGTAAGTTGATGCCCAATGCAATATCTTGTTTTAGTAAGACAAGTCGATAGCTGGTTTGGGCTTGTTCTTTGGCTGCGAGCAATTTATTGAGGCGTTTATTGTCGGGATCGCTGCAAGAAAAAGCAGTTTTTAAATCGCCAAACTCTGACAAAATTGACAGCGCCGCTTTTGGACCCATGCCACTAACTCCTGGGATTTTATTACCACTCTGGCCAACAATAGCCCAATAATCGAGTAACTGTTGTGGACGCACGTTAAACTTTCGATAAACTTGTTCATGATGAACCCATTGACCTGAGAAGTGATCCCAAATGTTGATTCCTTGTGGAATCAATTGCCAAAACCCACTATCTGTCGAGATGATTGTGCACTGGTTGTTATGCTGACTAATTTTGTGGGCCAAGGTTGCAATAATATCGTCAGCTTCATCATGGGCAGGTACTATCGACTGTACACCTATATCTTGCCAATGTTGGCGAATGCTTGGCAATAGAGAGCTTAAGTCTTCTGCCATTGGTTTACGGTCTGCTTTGTAATCAGGGTAAAATGTCTTACGCCAATGGTCACCATCACCGTCGAATACGGCAATAATATGACTAGGGCGGTGTCCTTTTATGAGTTTACGAAGTGCTTGATTGGTTAAATCAATAAGCTGTTGGCTGTCAAGTTGCGCGGTTTTTGAGAAACCGCGCAATGCGCCGTCAATTCGCCTAATAAGATTTAAGGCATCAACGAGTACAACGTGTATAGGTGTTTTATTGCTCATCTTTAATTATTTGGTAGCACGGCTCGTAAGCGCTTCCTGGTAGTTTCATACGGCATTGGGTAACAAAGCTTTGTAATAAAATATCCATTTTATCCATTAATTCTACATCGCCTGATAGTTGATACAGGCCATGTTCTTTAATAGCTAAAATGCTTTCTTGTTTTACATTGCCCGCAACGATACCAGAAAACGCACAACGAAGGTTAGCGGCAAGTGATTGAATGTCATCTGTTGGGTGTAAACTCAGCTGGCTCATATTGTCGTGTGTCGGTTCAAATGGTTGTTGAAATGCGACAGGGATGTGCAAGCTCCAGTTGAAACGGAAGGAATCTTCCCGCTCTTTTCGATAAGCTCGGACATCTGCCATCCCTTGTTTCATTAGTTTTCCAACCTTGGCGGGATCATCGACGACTATCGTATATAAACTTTGTGCTTTAGGGCCTAGCGTCGCACCAATGAATTTATCAATTTGCTCAAAGTACGCCTTACTGTCTTTAGGTCCGGTGAGAATCAATGGAAATGGGTAGTCTTTATTTTTTTCATCAAGCAAGATGCCAAGTAAGTATAACAACTCTTCTGCCGTGCCAGCGCCACCCGGAAAAATGACAATGCCATGACCAACACGAACAAAGGCTTCAAGGCGCTTTTCGATATCTGGCAAGATGACTAATTCATTAACAATTTGATTTGGTGGCTCTGCCGCAATAATCGATGGCTCTGTAAGACCAATATAACGTCTGTTCTCAACGCGTTGCTTGGCGTGCCCTATGGTGGCGCCTTTCATTGGGCCTTCCATCGCTCCGGGTCCACAACCTGTACATATATTAAGTTCACGTAGTCCGAGTTCGTAACCAACATCACGGGTGTATTGATACTCGACGGCATTAATTGAATGCCCACCCCAGCAAACGACAATGTTGGGATCGATAGGATCGGTAATGAGTTTTGCGTTACGCAGCCCTCTAAAAACACGGTTGGTGATGAAATGTCCTTCGTCATCAGTGCTGGCAACTTGATCAAGATAATGATCACTTAAGTAGACGATATCTCTTAATGTCGAAAAGAGGTGTTCTTGAATACCGACGATGATATTGCCATCAACAAAGGCATCTTGAGGTGGGTTAATAAGCGCTAATTGGGCGCCACGTTCTCGGATAACCACTTCAATGTCAAAGTCTTTATGCTTTTCCATCAAAGCATCGGCATCATCAGTTTCGATACCTGAACATAATACGGCTAAGGCACAACGTCTAAAGAGTTGATAATGAGTTGAATTAACATTGTTTTGTAAGCGTGATGCTTCAATTTGAGAAAGTTGTTCTAAGCTGCCTCTTGGGCTGATTTTTTCGATCATAGACACTCCTTGTAAATCTATTACCAATCAAAGATCAACAACCCCTAATCTCAGGTCAGTTGTTGATTGGCTTATCTTCAACTTAGCACTTATCACTTTGATTTTACAGTAATACCAATTGCATTAAATATTTGCCCACTTGTACTTGTTAAAATTAACTAAAATGGCGTTGCTCTCAATCCTAATAGCCAGCTATTAGTCAATCGAGCGCCTTGTTTTAGCTGATTTTCTCTACGCACAACAAGATCACTTACTTAATGCAATTGGTATGAATGACGAATAACGCGGCACAAAATACTTTTAGGTGAATCCTACGGACAGCATTTGTTTGTTATTTCTACGGCGTTATCGCCTGTTCGTGTATTGCTACAGGGATGTAGCTCATTAGGATAATGCAGGAGCTATTATCGAGCTAGCTACACCACATAGGCTCTGCCTTGTAGAACCCCCAAACAAATTGCTGCAAAAATGAACTCAAAAGCTCAACAGACCCTAGTAAATAATAACGCGGTCGCGCCCTTGACGTTTTGCTTGATAGAGGGCTTTGTCTGCGCGATCAAAACTTACTTGGGGATCTGAATCACCCGCTTTGACCTTAGTAACGCCAATCGATAATGTAATTTGTACTTTCTTATCTTTAAACTTAAATGGAATTGATTTTATGCGCTCACGAAGGCGGTTAAGCACCGTGTTAATGGTATTTTGTGGCAGACCTGGAATAAGTAAGACGAACTCTTCGCCGCCATAACGAGCAATAAACTCACTATCGCGAATAGAGTTATTAAGAGCACCTGCAATGACTTGCAGCGTTTTATCACCAGCACTATGGCCGTAGTTATCATTGATAGATTTAAAATTATCAATGTCTGCAACTGCTACCCACAACGATTGCCCAGATTGCTTGGCCGCCATAAAATTTGCTTCGAATTTTTGCTCTAACGCCTTGCGGTTAGGCAATTTGGTAAGAGAGTCTAGCATATTAATAAGGCGTTGTTCTACGAGCTGAGAATGATAAGTAGAAGCGTCTTGTTCAGTCTGTTCTAACTTTTTATTTAATTTATCTATTTGTTTTTGTTGCAGCGAAAATAGTTTTTTATCAATGTCTGTTTTCTCGGACAATGCATCTTTGAGTAAAGATATTTCATTGCTCAAGGTCTTTGAATCTGAGTCTGATATCTTTATTCGGTGAGATAATTTATCTAAATTACCAATGTTTTGTTGAGCACTTTTGTCCCATTGTCTATGTTGCTGTTGTCCGGCACGACTAATATCTTCAGAATGTTGATTGATTGCTTTTAAGTCTTCAATTTCACGGTGAATATCTTTAACAAAGTATTTCGAGTGCTCTTTTTCGCTGAGCATACTTTTTAATAACAGTGCAATAGCCTCTTCTGCATTACCAAGTAGTTGTTCAGTGGTTTCGACCTTTGCCAATGAGTTTGCCAAATCATTGAGCTCTGAATGCAATTGGTAATGGATGTCGAATGTTTCATAAAGGTGGGTTAGATTTTCTTTATGAGCCGAAATCAATGTTACTTGGTCGCTCTTTATACCAGTTAATTCGTTGGCTAACTGCGCCGAAGTTTGTGAATATAATTCTACAAAACGTTCGAGATGACTCATCACTATTTGTAGTGAATTAATTGATGTCGTTGGTATTTCTTCTGCTGAATTCACCTCTGGGGCGAGTTGTCCCAATGTATCCGAGTGCTGTGAAATTTCTTCCCGTTTTTGCGTAATAAACTGAGTTAGGTTCACTTTTAAATTACTGTGGCTGATATCTCCACTGGTTGTCGTTTCATTGTCAAACAACAATTGTAAAATCTCCTCGTCAAAGTGAGGCGATTGCTTCATTAAAGTTCTAAGCTGCGTTAATAAGTTTTCGAGCATTTATTTTTCCACATTTGGGGTGCTAGATCATTGGTCGTAGTATGGGATACTTTGCCAATTAATATCTTGAACTATTCCAGTATTAACAGTCAACACGCGATTATTAACAAGTTGTAACCATTCCCTACGGGTTGGACAAGTAAACATGGCTGTGGTGCTATTTTCTTTTTCAGTCAGCATCAACCAGTTGTTCGTGGTTTCCCACGATTGATGTTGTTTAACAGCGCTTAATGCAGTCAATGCTAGGTTTATCATATTTTTTGCTTGAATTAAGTTAACTGGTTTGTCGGTCGCTTGCTGCTTAATACAGCCTAACATGATGGTATTTTGTGTTGCTAATTCATTTAACTCATCGGGGATTAGTGATTGATAATGTTTAATGAGCAGAGTAAACCGCTGTCCTACCTGTTGCGTGTCAGATGGGGTTTTCGCGAAAACAAATGTATCTTCGCTGAGTTTATACAAGGGTTGCTCGATAAAATTGCTCAGTTGTCGAATAAGATGGATCCGAAACGCTTGCGCTCTATCTACATCCATAACGTCTAATAAATGAGTTAAAATAGGCAACTTAAGTGCGAAAACATTGGTGTGCTGAATAAACTGATTATTAACAGTTTTTAATAACAGGGATTCGTTATGTAAATAAACAAGTTGCGTCGCTTTATCAATATCATTTTGCTGTTGCACAATACTGCTTTGGCGCTTGGTTCTAAGGTAAATAACAAAACAAATAACAATTAGTGCGCTCAATGCATAAAGCCATTGTGTCATATTGCTAATGCTGCGAGTCTGTTGTGCAGTCATCAACTGCTGTTCATTGAGTAAGCTTTTAGTGTCGTAAAGGTTAGCTTTTAAATCGGCATTATCCGAAACAAATGAGGTGTTCTTTTTTGCTAGTTTACTCGTTAATTCGTCATTTTTTTGCATTTGGATTGTTGAATAGCGTGAAAAATACTGAGCAGATTTTTCATGGTTTTTCAGTGCCAAGTGAGATTTGGCTAGATACTCTAGCGTTTGATACTCAGCATCAGCTTGTTTATGTTTAGTGGCTGCTGCGAGCGCTAGTTCGCCATACTTGATTGTTGATTGATACGATTGCTGAGAAAAATAAACTTCTGCTAAACGCAGGTGATTGGACATTAAAAAATAGCCATGTCCCATTGCCTTGAAGTGCTTATTGGCTTTGAGCAAGTATTCTAATGCTAACTCAACTTTTCCTTGTTTCTGATAAATAAGGCCAGAATTGTGAGTAGCTATTGCCAGATAATGGTAACCCGTTTTCCCTTCTAGAATTTTTATCGCGTTGAGGTAATGCACTAATGCGGAATTTAGATCGCCAGATTCCTCATAAGCAATAGCAAGGTTATTATAGGCAGAAGGAAGATGTGTTAACTGATCTGCTTGCGTCTCTCGGTATCGAAGGGAACGTGTGGCGTAATCTATGGCTAAATCATAACGTTTATTTTTTCGATAATAACGGGATAATTGATGAAGAATATCAGGACGGCGAGAACTCTCAGTTGCTAACGCAATATCATAAGATTCAATGAGTTGTTGCTCTGCATTCGCGGGATCGCTTTTAGCAATATAATATTTTGCGAGTTCTAATGTCGGTGTTACTAAATAGCTTCTATCATCGCTTTTCTTCGCTTGTGCTATCGAATTTTTAAGATATTCCTTCGCGTCATCAGGTTGCTTTAGAAACAAAAGCAGTGATCCTAAACGATAATTAGCGACCACTGATAGCTTTAAAAAGTCTTGATCTTTTTTAGATTCATCAGATTGGCTTAATCGGGTAATTGTTTGCTCGAATATCGCAACAGCGTCGTCAAATTGATCAAGTCCAATCGCTGTATTCATGCTATGTAGGAACCACGCGTTGGCAGCAACAATTGGCTTGATATCACTCGATAGTTTCTTGATTAATAAGTCAATGTTCTGTTTGGCTAGTTCATATTGAGAGGTATGATAAAGATAACCAGAAGCGACTAATAAATTATGGACGCTAGCGTTCTCAATATCCTTTTGATGTTGATTAAACCATTGCTCTTTTTGTGATTTATCCATCGAACGATATTTTTTAACTTCTGGTAATTGTTCGGCAAAGAGTAATCGATTAGTTACTGCATCAGTAGCAGCAACGGAAATAGAATAACTTAGCAATAAAATAGATAGGATACTTTTGGACAAAAACTGTAATGATTTCAAACTCATTTAGTTACTTCACTCAATTTTAAATTATACTGTAATCAGCGCGGAATAATACCTTGTTACTTTTACAGCGCCAACTAGGCATTTCAAAGTAGCGGCTGGATATATTATACTCTTCGCTGCTTTATTCCTATCACAACAAAGATAATAAAATGATTAAAAAATTAGCCCTGAGTAGTTTGATGCTAGCTTGCTTTAGTGCAAATGCTACTGTTGATTACAATATCGATTTAACTAAGCCAGAGCATCATGTTGGCAAAGTGATTATGACCCTGCCAGCCGGTAGTAATTCACCAAGTGTTATGATGCCGGCATGGCGCACTGGTAAGTATAAAATTTTAGATTTGGCCAACGGTGTTCGCCATTTTAAAGCGACTGATGCCAAAGGTAACGAGTTATCATTCGAGCATACAGACAAAGCAACTTGGGTGATTAATAATCCGAGTCAAGATGAAATTACCGTAAGCTACACCGTTTACGCGAATGATTTAGGCACTCGTACTCGTCATATTGATGATAGCCATGCTTATTTGGATGCAACGGGGATCTTTATGTACGATCCTGCTCGTCGCCAAGAAGATATTAGAGTGACTTTAAATGTGCCTGAAACATGGAAAACTTATGCGGGTATGACACGTGCCGGTGAGCATCAGTTTGTTGCTGATAACTACGACATTTTAGTCGATTCTCCAATTGAAACAGGTATCAGTGAAGTCTTCGATTTTAAAGAAGATGGCAAAGATTACCAATTAGTGATTTGGGGTGAAGGTAACTACGACGCACCTGCAATGGCTAAAGATTTACAAAAAATGGTTAAATCGAGCCAAAACATTTGGCAGGGTTACCCATTTGATAACTATGTATTTATGGTACATGCGACAACCGATGCTCGCGGAGCCACTGAGCATTTGAATTCAACGGTTATTCAACGTAAACGTTTCACTTTTGCGCCCCGCAAACAGTATTTAAGTTTCTTGAATACAGCTGCGCATGAGTTTGTTCATACGTGGAATGTTAAAGCGTATCGCCCACAAGGTGTTGCTGAATATAACTATCAACGTGAAAACTATACTGATTTGTTGTGGGTATCTGAAGGCTCAACCAGTTATTTCCAAGAGCATTTACTACAGCAATCTGATTTGATGTCGCAAAAAGAGTTTTTTAGCGCATTATCTCGCCGTATCGATGGTCATTTAAAGAAACCTGGTCGTAAAGTACAGTCAGTTGCCCAGTCTAGTCATGAAAGCTGGATTGCACTCCCGGGTGATTTTGCTTACAACAACAGTGTAAATATTTACTCTGAAGGTTACATGGCGTCATTAGCCATGGACTTCCAGTTACTGTCGGATTCTGATCTAAAAGCAGGCTATAGTGAACTTCACGGTGAGTTATTTAAACGCCACCGTCTACCTAAACCTTTTAATTCTCGTGACATGAAAACTATTGCTCAAGACTTAACGGGTAAAAGTTACGAAAACTGGTGGCAAGAAAACGTTGAGTCACCAATTAAAATCGACTTTGACGCGCTGCTAGCAAAAGCTGGTTTAGAGTTTGTGTACCCTAAGAAAACCAAAGAGATTTCTACGACAGGTTTTTCAAGCTATGACAAAAATGGTTTATTAACGTTATCTCGTGTATTTGCTGATTCAGCAGCTTGGAAGGCTGGCTTAACAACTGGTGACCAAATCGTAGCGATTAACGGCTTGAAAGTGACGCAAGGCATTTTAAAAACTCGTTTAGCGCAATACAAAGTGGGTGACGAAGTAACCGTTACGTTATTTAGACGTGATCGATTGGAAGAAAAGACGCTGACGTTAACGGCTAAAAAAGATAAAAAGCCAATGATCCGCATTGTTGAGAACCCAACTCATAAGCAAAAAGCATTTTATAAAGCTTGGCGCGGTGTTGAGTTAGAAGTCTCTAAGAAGAAATAAACTTCTTATACCAATTGCATTAAATATTTGCCCACTTGTACTTGTTAAAATTAACTAAAATGGCGTTGCTCTCAATCCTAATAGCCAGCTATTAGTCAATCGAGCGCCTTGTTTTAGCTGATTTTCTCTACGCACAACAAGATCACTTACTTAATGCAATTAATGGTATTACTTCGCATAAAAAAGCGGTTGAAGAAATTCAACCGCTTTTTTATGTTCAGGATGAACGGTCGGACTTTATGCTCCTGCAAAGTCAAAGTACCTGCATCCATGCATCCATGC
Organism: Psychrobium sp. nBUS_13; assembly: GCF_051201665.1. Classification (GTDB taxonomy): domain Bacteria; phylum Pseudomonadota; class Gammaproteobacteria; order Enterobacterales; family Psychrobiaceae; genus Psychrobium. The sequence continues at coordinate 647,949 of NZ_CP179210.1, forward strand.
AGGCAATGCCGTGTTGCCATGGCAGAAAATTGTTCCAGGCATTTTCTAAGTACCTACATTCCTGTTGGCAATGGCAATGGCAAAGAGCGGCGATGTGGAAATAATGCTTACTCGCTAATGGTTTGCTCTTCACCGCCTAATATATCAAGTAAGGCTGGAATGAATTGTTCAAACTCACCTGTCATGATTGCAAAGTCCGCATCAAAACAAGCTGCTTTATCGTCTTTATCTTGATCTTCCTTTTGCTCCATTACCACATCAGTGAACTTAACGCGTTTAACGGTCAAATCTTCATTAAGTACGAAGGTTAATGATTCAGCATATTGCATTGCAACTTTAACAGCAAACATGCCGTTTTCGATGTGTGCTTTTAATTCATTACAAATTAAATCTTGGTTTTTACAGCGAATGATTGGGCCGCCGTCTAGAGGGCTTTTCAATTCAGCTTCTTCGAGTAATTCAAATGGATGCGTTGGCGTTTCATTTTGCAACCAGTCAGTCATTGTTTGTTCTACTGCAGCCTTACTTTGAACGGGAAGAACAGCTAGAGAACCAATTGATTTTCTTAACAACGCTAGTAAATCCTCGGCTTTGTTATGACTTGACGCATCAACAATAATCACCCCCATTTTAGGTGAAATATAAGCACGGGTGGTGCCCAAACGGGAGAATGCACGAGGTAGTAACTGGTGCTCAATTTCTTCTTTTAGCGCGTCTTTTTCTTTTTTCTTTACAGGGCGCGCAGTATCAGCTTCGATTTGTTCAACTTTCTCATCTAGCGCTTCTTTGACGACAGATGCTGGCAGCATTTTATCTTCTTTTTTGGCGCACAGTAGGATATTACCGTCAGTCACGTGTAGTAATGATTCGCCGTGTTTTCCCATAGGCTTTGACCAACCATACTTACTCTTTTCTTGGCTCGTACAAGGACGATAAGCAAACTCTTCAAGGCGAGTTTCTAATTCGTCAGCGGATAAATCAATTGGGTTAGATAAACGATAAACAATTAGGTTCTTAAACCACATAACAAGTCACTTTCTTAATGAGATAATGGCAGCGAGTGTATGTAAAACATCGCCGCCGCGCAACAGCAAAGGGTTAGATTTCTTGCTTGATAGGGAAGTTAATTGTGTATTCGAGCCCTTCGCCAGGAGCACTTTGAGCTGTAATTTTACCACTAAAAGATTGGGTGACAATGTTATATAAAATGTGAGTGCCTAAACCACTGCCGCCTTGGCCACGTTTAGTGGTAAAAAATGGTTCAAATAGCATGGCAAGATTTTCTTCACTAATGCCATTGCCGTTATCTTTATAGCTAATGTAAACCGTGTCGGCATCAGTTTTAAAGGTAAATGTCATAACGCCTTGGTCTATACCCTCAAAGGCGTGAACAATGGAATTGAGAATAAGGTTTGTGAACATTTGTGACAACGCACCCGCTCGGCAATGTAATACAATATCTTCATCGCCATAGACTTCGACTTTGTGTTCTGTCCGTTTCAGTTTCGGTTGTAATGACGTAATAACTTCATTGAGATAAGAGATTAGATTGACATCGCGAATCGCTTCACTGGTTTGATCAACTGCAATATCTTTAAAACTTTGAATTAGCTGGGATGCTTTATTTAAATTGGAGGTGAGTAATTCACAGCTATTATTGGCATCACTGATAAATGTTTGCATCTTGGTTTGGGTCAGTGTTTTGCCATTCATTTCTTTAGATAGCTGTTCGACACATTCGGACAAATAGGTCACTGCGGTGACGCCAATACCCACAGGCGTATTGATTTCGTGAGAAATCCCCGCCACTAAACTACCCAATGAAGCCATTTTTTCAGATTGAACGAGTTGGTTCTGAGTTTGGGTTAACTGAGCGAGTGAATGCCTTAGCTCTCGCTCACTTTCAACTAACTCTTCTTTTTGCAGTGCCAGCTCTTGATTTGCCTGACTAAGCGTTGAGGTTTTTTTGGTAACTTCTTGCTCTAGGTCTAGATTCTGTTTATCTAGTCGTATGTTAGCGTCGACTAATTCACTTTGAGCTAATTCCAAGTTGTCTTTATATTCAATGAGTTTATTGATAAGTAAATTAAAGGAATCGGTGAGGACGCTAAGTTCATCATTTTGTCCACTAGGTGGATCGAGCTTTGACTGACTTAGATTAGACAGATTTATTTGGCTAATACCATAACTAAGCATTTCAAGTGGCGTCGTTAGTAGATTATGAAATAGTCGCTTAATGACATAACTAATCAAGAAGATACTAAACAATGCTCCTATTATCGGAAACATGGTTTGCACTATAACTGCATAATAGATGTTTGAAATATTAGACAGAATAATAATATTGCCAACGTGATAGCCTTTATTGCTGGCTTGTCCCTCCGTCACTATATAATCTAGGCTGCCATTGAAACCAAAATATTCATTGAACTCGACAGATTCATTGGGCTTAAACGATTTGTAGTTTTCTACTGCATAATCAGTGTCTAAACCACTGCGATAGCGCACCGTGTCGTATTCATCAATGACTAACACGGCTTGTACTAGCTTCATATCAGAAAGACCTTTACCGATCGCGTCAATCTGTCGGTCATTTAATTCCCAGATTGCTTGGCTGAGGCTATCGTCAATCGTGTGCTTAAGTTGTGTTAACTCGGCGCTGATTTCTTTTTTAACAGACATATAACTAAACAGTACTTGAACGGCCATGACTGTCATCGTTAATAAGACATAGGCTAACAACACTTTGTTTAATAGCTGTTTTGATATACTGACTACGGCCATTAACACACCTTAGTTATCTACATTTGCATCTACTTGTTAGCATCGTAGTAGTTATTGAGAATTCTAAACGTTAATACAATTCAGACATTGGGCTGAGCTATTATTGAACATATACGAAAATGCCTGCAATGTGCAAACGTCTTTTCATGTAAAATTAATAAAAAATAATGATTAATTTAAAAAGTAGTAGATAGTCATTAAGATAGCAATTAATCGCTAAATAAAAGAGAGCAATATGCAAATTATTCACACCTCAGATTGGCATTTAGGGCATCACCTATTTGGTTTATCTCGAGAGTTCGAGCAGCAACAGTTTCTAGATTATCTATTTTTACAGCTTCAGCAGACAAAAGCTGACGCCTTAATTGTCGCAGGCGATCTATTTGATACCGCCAATCCGCCAGCATGGGCTTGGCGTTTGCTGTACCAATTTTTAGCAAAAGTGAAGCAACAATTACCACAACTCGACTTAGTGTTAGTGGCTGGCAATCATGATTCGCCAAGTAAACTAGATGCGCCGGATCATCTACTTAAAGCATTTGATATTCATTTGGTGGGTGGATTGCCGAGATTGCCTGATAATTCCCTCGATTTTGACAAATTGATTATTCCATTAACTAACAGCGACGGTGATATTGCAGCTCGCGTTGCAGCGGTGCCATTTTTACGTCCGGGGGATTTAGACTTGGCTAGCATCGACGAATGTGATGACAAGCTTATTGCAGGTGTAGAACGTGTTTATCAACAGATTGCTGACGAGTTACATGCTCGCAACGAGCCTGAACACGCTAGCATTGCGGTTGCTCATGCTTATTTAGTTTCTAGCACCATTAGCGAAATGTCCGAACGCCGTATTTTAGGTGGTAACCAACACGCCTTACCACTGGAAATATTTGCTAATAATTATGACTACACTGCGTTAGGTCATTTACATAAGCCGCAGCAATTAGGTGGCTTATCTGTCTATTATAGTGGTTCGCCAATTCCGTTATCGCTGGCTGAACGAGATTATAAGCATCAAATTAAGCTGGTGGAATTTGCCGGGAAAAACCTCAAAAAAGTTTCAAGTATCCTAGTACCACGCAGTGTCGATATGCTGTGTGTGCCTAAAGATGCGCAGCCTCTTGATACAGTATTGGCGTTATTTCAAGGGCTACCAGAAGAAGCAATAGACCCCCATCTTCAGCCGCTTCTTGAAGTTAAGGTATTGCTGGATGAGCCACAAGCCATGTTACGAGATAAGATCAATCAAGCCCTTGAAGGAAAAGCGGTACGGCTGGTAAAGATTACCACGCAATATAAAGAAAAAAACAACGTGCCATTGGCGTTTGAAGGCAAAAAACTTGATCAGTTGCAGCCAGAGCAAGTTTTCTCTTTAAAATATTTGCAACAATATGGTGAAAAACCTCCTCAGCCTTATGTCGATGCCTTTGCCCGCTTATTAAGTGATACCCATTTAGCTGAGCCTACTACTGACTAAACATGCGAAGAATTAAATAAAACCGATGAAAATTATTTCCCTTGAAGGTGAAAACCTTGCCAGTTTAGCGGCACCATTTCATATCAATTTTGCGAAAGGTATCTTAGCTGACGCTGGGCTATTTGCTATTAGTGGTAACACTGGTGCAGGTAAGAGTACGTTGCTAGACGCAATCTGTTTAGCGTTGTTTGATGCGATGCCACGCTTTTCAAATAGTCGCCGCGGTGCGGCTATTGGTCACGCGCAAAGTGAAGAAAGTGAACGTGTAAAAAGTAATGATGTGCGCCATATTCTGACACGTGGAGCCGCAAATGGTTTTGCGCAAGTAGAGTTTGCCCTTGATAACGGGCAACATTATCAAGCTAAATGGAGTGTAAAGCGCGCTAGAAACTCAGCTCGAGGTCGTCTTCAAGCACAAGAAATGCAATTGGTTGACTGCAAAGACAATCAAGTATTAGCCACTAAGAAAACAGAAGTTTTAGCATTAATTGAGTCATTAATTGGTCTTAACTATGAGCAATTTAAACGTTCTGTTTTACTCGCTCAAGGGGATTTTGCTGCGTTTTTGAAGGCTCCTGCCAAAGAGCGTTCTGAATTATTAGAACGAATTACAGGCACCCAACTCTATTCTCAAATATCTAAACAAGCATTCGCTCAGGCAAAAGAACAAGAACAAAATCTATTATTGCTTGAGTCGAAAATTGGCGAAGTTAAATTGCTTTCAACAGAGCAGCAACAAGCGTTAGTTGGGCAATTGACGGCATTAAATGATCAAGTAGCTGATGTAGAGAGACAAAAGAAGTTATTGCAATGGTTAGGCGATAAATTAACGGCCAAAACGCAAGTCCAAAATAACTTGGTGGAAGATAAAGAGCGGTTATCTCAAGCGCTACAGGCGATAAAGCAACAAGACAGCATTAATCAAATTCTAGATAAAATAGAGCAGGCTCAAGATGCGCGAGTGGTATTTGCACAGCAGGCGAAATACAAGAAAGAACTAACAGACCAGCAGCAAGCGGTTGAAGAACTCTCAAAACAACATCAAGCAGCACTGGCTCAGCATCAGGATACTAATCATCAATCAGGTCGTCTTGCTCAATTAGAGCTACAAGCACAACAACAACTTGCTGATAAACTACCAGATATTGAATTGGCCATCACCAAAGAGGCTGCGATTGCATCTCAGGTATCGCAATATGATAGTGTATTGCAGCAAATTAACACCCTAGAGCTTCATTGTGATGAAAATGCTAATAAGCTTGGTGCATTCAAAAAACAGTTAGAATCAACGTCTACAGAGCATGAAAAGGTTCAGCACTTTCTAAGTGAACATCAAGCGCTTGCGCCGCTAGTGACTCAAATTGGTTTAGTCGAACAGCATATTCAAGAATATAGTTTAAGTGTTAACCATGTCAGCACCTTAGACGCTAAGTTAGTAACAAATAAAGAGCAATTGTCGCTATATAAAATTCAATTGGAGCAGTTAAAACAACGAATAGAAGTTGAGCACCAACAAGCGGGAAGCTTGCAGCGAGATGTTGAACAGCTGTTGAATATGCAGCAATCTTCAAGTAGTGAGCAGCTTGAGCAGCAACTTAATCAGCTTCAAGACAGTTATAATGCGTTACTCAATGAACAACAGCTCATCGTGCAAGGGCTACAATATCAATCGATGATTGGTCAAAAAGATCAACAGCAGCAAGAATTAGCGCAAGAGCTTGATCAGCTACGACAAAGCTATCGTCAGAATAAAAATCAATTAGATCAGCACTTACCACTACGTGATGAGGCATTAAAGGCACTAAATACGGCTAAACAAGTCATGTCATTAAGTGAGCATCGAGATACGTTAATCGACGGTGAACCGTGTGCGCTTTGTGGCAGTCTAGAGCATCCATATAGCGAAGAACAAAGTGTTGGCAATGAAATGATCAACCAATTAGCCACTCGCTTTGACCAGTTGGAGCAACAGGCTCATCAATACCAAGAACAACTGACAAAATTTGATGCAATTGGTAAGCAAAAGGCAGAACATGTTCAGCAGCTAACACGAGAAACAAACGAACTTAATCAACTGATAAAACAGCTGGCTATCAAAGAAGTCAGTATTGAGCGACAAGGTAAAGTCGAACACGAAGTTGCAAACTTGTTTAACGCAATTGAGCAATTAAAATCTCAGATAAAACACGCCCAGCAAGTCACTAACGATTTAAACCAAAGCCAACAAGCGCTGGAAAAAGCAAAGCATCAAGTAAAAACCACGCAACAAGAGATCGCCAATACTGAGCAACAAATAACGGCACTAGAAAGTGACTCTATATTAGTGACGCAGTCCATTGAACAATATAAGCAGCAACAAGCAGAGCGAATTTCAGCACTGCAAGCGTTATACAATTTGGTTGATTGGCGCCATATACTCGAGGTGGACATTGAACTTGCTGCATTTAAGCGAGAATTAGCAACAAACATTGAGCAATTTGTTAATGGACAGGAGTCACAACTATCATTGGCAAACCAAATTACTCACATCAATCAACAGATTATTGCTTTTGACGAACAAGCCAGTCAACTTGAGCAACAAAAACAGCCACTCGTTAAACAGTATCAATATATTAGCCAGTCAATTGAGCAAGAAAAACAAACGTTACTCACACTCACCCAAGGGCGTTCACCGCAAGCAATGCGTAACGAGCTTGAAACGAAAGTAAAAGAGCTAGCCACTGCTCACCAAAATGCCAATTCGACGCTAGCTCAGCAACATAGTCATTGCTTAGTCATTGAGAGTCAGCTGAGTCAAGTGAATGAGCGATTGATGAGCATCACAACAGAAAATCAGTCATTAGCCAATGAGTGGCAACAGTGGCAGCAAACACTCAACATGAGTGAGCAAGACTTAATTGAATTACTATCCTACGAGCAAGATTGGGTCATTGAACAGCGCCAACATCAAGCTCAATTACTTCAAAATAGCCACCAAAGTCAAGCGGTCGTTGAGCAACTTCAACAGCAATTAATACAACTAGAGGCTGTATTAAATGAGAAAGCTGCTGTGATTGCTCAAATGTTTCCTTCTTTGGTACCAAATCCATTAATTTGTTCGCAAGAGCAAAGAAATATGACAGAAAATTCGGTTGACGCGACTCTGTCACAATTGGCTCAGCAGCAGTTTGAAGTAAGAGCAAGTTTAGAGCAACACAATCAGGCAATGGTGCGTTTTGGCGAGTTAAATCAAGATATCGAACAGCAACAGCAAGAAAATCAATTGTGGCAAAACATGAAGGAATTGATCGGCAGTGCTGACGGCGCCAAGTTTAGAACGTTTGCGCAGAGCCTTACATTAGAGCAGATGTTACTAGGTGCCAATCATCATTTAATTGAACTTGCTCCACGCTATAGTCTCGAGCGTGTACCAGGCGCAGAGCTTGATTTACAGATGATTGACAAAGACATGGGAGATGAAGTTCGCTCAATTGACAGCTTGTCTGGCGGTGAAACATTCTTAGTGAGTTTAGCACTCGCATTGGGGCTAGGATCATTGACTAGTCTGCAAACTACAATTCGCTCTTTGTTTATAGATGAAGGTTTTGGTACCTTAGATCCCGATACTCTCGAAGTTGCCCTAAGTTGTCTCGATTCATTGCAGGCAAGTGGTCGCCAAATTGGCATCATTTCACATGTACAAGGATTGGTTGAAAGAGTAGGAACTCGGATACAAGTAACCTCAAATGGCAGTGGTCATTCCGACGTTAAGTTACTAATTCGATAAAAAAGGTGACCTTTGTCATAGTTCTGTAATAATACGCAGGCAGACTACAGCACCATTGAAGGTTAACGTAGCATTTTACTAATTTTTAGGACGGATAATGAATACATTTACAAAAACAGCGGTTGCAATTGCAACCGGCTTAATCCTTGCTAACACTGCAGTTGCTGGCGAGAAAGTGAAAGTATACGGTAAAGTTAACGCCACATTACAAAGCGATGACACCGGTGAACGTGAAACAGATATTAAATCTAACGCATCTCGTTTTGGTGTTAAAGGTGGCGTTAAATTAGATGGCAACCTTTCAGCAATTTATCAAGTTGAGTGGCAAGTAAATATCGCTGATGATGGGGAAGACAATATTAAAGCGCGTAGCCAGTGGGTTGGCCTAAAAGGCGATTTTGGTACCGTGATGCTTGGTCGTAATGATACTGCGATGAAAAAATCTCAAGGCAAAGTTGATTTATTTAATAATTACAACGCTGATATTAAAAACTTATTCAGTGGTGACAATCGCTTAGACGACACCCTAACGTATATTTCACCTAAGAAAAATGGTTTCTCTGTTCGTGCTACGTTCATTGCAGAAAGCGGTTACAAATCTAAAGGCGAAAACGGCACCAGTATTTCATTGATGTACGGTGACGCAAAACTGAAAAAATCGAAGTTTTATGCGGCGGTAGCGTTCGACTCTAAAGTCGCTGGTAGCGATACAACACGTGTCACTATGCAGGGTAAATTGGGCGATCTAAAATTAGGCGCAATTTACAATGAATCTGAATACACTGATGGCACATCAGATGGTGACGGCTTCTTAGTAAGTGCTGCTTACCCAGTAGGTAAAGCAACGCTTAAAGCGCAATATCAAGACAGTGATGACAAAAAATCTGGCGATGTTGTATCAGTAGGTGTTGATTACAAACTTGCTAAAAACGTTAAATTAACAGGTTTTTACACTGACTTCTCTTTTGATGACGGTAAAGAAAAAAGCCACCTAGCCGTTGGCATGGAATACAAATTCTAAGTCGTATTTGATTTAAAAAGCCGCAATAGCGGCTTTTTTTATACCTAGAATAAGCTAAGAATTAACACCAATTGCATTAAATATTTGCCCACTTGTACTTGTTAAAATTAACTAAAATGGCGTTGCTCTCAATCTTAATAGCCAGCTATTAGTCAATCGAGCGCCTTGTTTTAGCTGATTTTCTCTACGCACAACAAGATCACTTACTTAATGCAATTGGTATAATACCTAACGAAATGTAGCAATTAAAAATATAACGAGCGGTAATAGCGTGATAAATTAGTCGCTATTATTAGTGACATAATTGAACTTTCTCATGAGTTAGTCATATTTGTGTCACATTAGTTATTAATAATAGACGTTATCAAATAACACTATAGGTTTAGATAATATGAGTGCAAGGATACTCGTTGTTGAAGATGAAGCAGCTATTAGAGAAATGCTGTGTTTCGTTTTAGAGCAGCAGGGCTTCGATGTTGTTGAAGCGCATGATTACACGTCGGCAGTTGATTGTTTAGTTGAGCCGGTACCCGATCTAATATTACTTGATTGGATGTTTCCTGGCGGCAACGGCATTAGCCTCGCAAAAGAAATTAAGCGCCACGAACTAACCAAAGAAGTGCCTATTATTATGCTAACGGCACGCGGTGAAGAAGAAGACAAAATTCGCGGTTTGGAAGTCGGTGCAGATGACTATATTACTAAACCATTCTCGCCTAAAGAATTGATTGCGCGAATTAAAGCGGTATTGCGCCGCGCAATGCCAACGGCGTTAGAAGAGCTAATTGATGTGAAAGGGTTGGTGTTAGATCCTGTTAGCCATCGCGTTAGTCTTAATGAGCAGCCAGTGCCAATTGGTCCGACCGAGTTTAAGTTACTCCACTTTTTCATGACCCATAGTGAACGCGTATATAGCCGTGAACAGCTATTAGATCACGTATGGGGCACAAACGTCTATGTTGAAGATAGAACCGTTGATGTTCATATCAGACGACTACGCAAAGCGATTGGCGGGCATGGGCATGAAAACTTTGTACAAACCGTACGCGGTGCAGGCTATCGCTTCTCAACACGAGTTTAATTGATGCTTGATAACCAGCTATTTAATAAGATTGCCGCTAAACTTAGCGGCTTTTATCTTTGCCTTCTCATCATTGGATTAATGACCTCAGAACTTTTTATCGTTCTGTTTGTTGGTACTTTTCTTCTATTTATTTTTAATCTGAAACAGTTCCACAAATTGGTGCTGTGGGTATGGCAATCGCCGCAAAAGAAACATCAAGGAAGTAGTTCAAGCTGGGATAATGTGTACTATGGCGTTGACAATATTCAGCGTGGAAATCGTCGCCGTCGCCGTCAACTCGTTAATAATTTGGGCGAATTTCGACAAGGTGCCGATGCATTGCCTGATGGCGTTGTCATGTATAACGAAGAAAACAATATTCTGTGGTGTAACACTCAAGCGCGTGCTTTGTTAGGTTTAAAATGGCCGACGGATCAAGGGCAGCGTCTTGATAACCTTATTCGCTATCCACAGTTTTCAGAATATCTTGCGGCTCGCGAATATAACCAAGCATTACTAATTCAATCGCCAGCCGATGAGGATATCTTGTTAGAAAATCGCATTATTTCTTACGGCGAAAATCAATATCTATTAGTGTCCCGTGATGTGACACGTTTGAATCAGCTTGAAGAGATGCGCAGAGAATTTGTAGCTAATGTATCTCACGAATTAAAGACGCCATTGACAGTACTTCAAGGTTACCTTGAGTTAATTGATGATGTTGATGGCGGTAGTCGCAGTAGCAATAAAGCTGTTCGTGCTATGCGTATGCAAACATCGCGCATGCAGTCGATGGTCGAACAATTGCTTGCGCTATCGAAGCTTGAATTTTCATCCATTGCATCAAAGCACACCAAAGTGAACATGCAAGAACAAATGGACATGTTAGAGTCTGATGCAATGAGTTTGATTGGCGAGCGCGACATGACCGTGCATTTTGATGTTGAACAGAATCTTTATGTATATGGCGACGAAACTCAAATTTACAGCGCATGCGCCAACTTAGTGACTAATGCAATTCGTTACTGCCCGGATGGTAGTTCAATTTGGGTCACTTGGCATCATCACCCTCATGGCGCTCAGTTTATGGTACGTGATAATGGACCAGGGATAGCTCCAATACACCTTAACCGTTTAACAGAACGTTTCTATCGCATTGAACAATCACGTTCAAGCGAGAGCGGTGGCACCGGACTTGGACTGGCCATTGTTAAACATGTTCTTAAAAATCATCAATCTAGTTTAAAAATTAAAAGTACGCTTGGCAAAGGATGTCGCTTTAGTTTTGTGATCGATAACGACCGTATTGTTTCGTTTATTAACAAAAATGGTCAATTAAATGAATAGTCACAAAAGCTTAATAATTAAGTCACCTAACTGTCACTTAACTAATGCAACATAAGCCTCGTTTACAACTTAATGGCACAATAGTTCTTATAAAAGAACGTTATCGGAGTAACAAATGAAATTATTAAAACTAGCGCGCAATATCGGTCTAACCCTATTAACCTCTGGTTTAGTGGTATCGGCAAACGCGTCAACAATTGACAAAAAATTACCGGACTACGTTAAAACTCAAGGTGTTTCAGGCAACATGTCTTCGGTAGGTTCTGACACATTAGCGAATATGATGACATTCTGGGCAGAAGAATTTAAGCGTAACTACCCAAATGTAAACATTCAAATTCAAGCGGCTGGTTCTTCTACTGCGCCACCGGCATTAACTGAAGGTACGTCTCAGTTCGGTCCAATGAGCCGTAAAATGAAAGCGCGTGAAATTGAAGCCTTCGAAAAGCGTTTTGGTTACAAGCCAACACCAGTTCGCGTAGCTATTGATGCGCTTGCAGTGTTCGCACATAAAGATAACCCAATTGAAGGTTTAACGATTGCTCAAGTTGATAGTATCTTTTCTGTAACCAATAAATGTGGCGGAAAACCAGTTAATCGTTGGGGTGATTTAGGTCTAACAGGTAGCTGGGAAGGTAAAGACATCCAGTTATACGGTCGTAACTCTGTATCTGGTACTTACGGTTACTTTAAAAAGAAAGCACTGTGTAAAGGTGACTTCAACACTAAGGTAAATGAACAACCGGGTTCTGCATCTGTAGTTCAATCAGTAGCATCGTCTATCAATGCGCTAGGTTACTCAGGCATCGGTTACAAGACTTCGAGTGTTAAGGCAATTGCACTAGCTAAGAAAGGTACTAACTACGTTGCTGCAACGAAAGAGAATGCACTAAACGGTACTTACCCTCTTTCTCGTTACCTATACGTTTATGTTAACAAGCATCCAAATAAGCCATTAGCGCCAATGGATCGTGAATTCTTAAAAATGGTTCTTTCTAAAACAGGTCAAAAGATTGTTGCTAAAGATGGTTATATTCCACTATCTGCAAAAGTAGCCAATAAAGAACTTAAGAAATTAGGCATCAAGCTTTAATTGTTAACTTGTTGTAAAAAAGCCGCTTGAAAGCGCCTTTTTTATTGGTTTTTGAGTTTAGACAATGTCTGTTTCGTATTCTCTTTCTAATTGGACAACGCGATTTCTTCCGGATTCTTTAGCATGATATAAAGCTTTATCTGCTCTTGCTAAAACCAAGGACTCATCATTTCTGTCTTCATTATGGTAAACAGAAACACCGCAGCTAATAGTTACCTTAATGATATGTTCGTCGATTAGAAAGGGAGTGCGAGATATATTGTCACAGACACGTTGATAAACAACTGTTGCGTCTACTTGATCAATGGGCGTAATTACAACAAACTCTTCGCCCCCATAACGGCCAATTAAGTCATAATCACGCAATGCGTGTCGCATGCGTTTAGTGACTTCAATAATCACTTTATCACCGACCAAATGACCATAGGTATCATTTACCTTTTTAAAATGATTGGCAACAGGGTTTTATTTGGGTCTTTGAACAGGCACTTGCCGCTGGTGAAATCGATAATAGCCGTACTGCAAAACAGCGTACTCAAAGCTTGGTGATGGGTATTTATGGATTAAGAACATTCGCCCATACACACCCAACCGTTGATGTCCTTGAAGAGCTTGCTACGCAATTATTAGAAGATGTAAGTCGCTAAATCCACACGTCATTAACAGCGGTTAATACTGAGTCTGAATCTCCGGTATTCACCGTGCCGCGAGGCTCAATCATCATAATATGACATTCTTGTTCGGCAAAGGGTTTATGCTCAACGTCTTTGGGCACCACATACATTTCACCCTCATTAAGTAGCACATCGCCATCGCGCAGTTTTATAATCATCGAGCCTTTAATTACCATAAACATTTCGTCGGTATCATAGTGTGTGTGCCATACAAATTCATCTTTAATTTTGGCCAGTTTAAATTGATAGTCGTTGATTTCAGCAATGACTTTTGGTGTCCAATGAGCCGAGAATTTTGCAAACTTATCGTTAAGGTTTATCGATTGATTACTCATTTTTATGCCCTATCTATCTTGAGGTGGAATATGATGATGCAAACGACTAAACGCGCGAATATCTTCTTCGCTATACTTGGTATTAACACGTGTTGTTGACGCTGGTTGAAATGCTAAGCCAACGCCATTTCTACGAGACGTTGCGGGGCGAATAGGTCTTGGCGTGAATCCACCGCCGCAATTGGGGCAAACATTTTTCAATAATCGTTCAACGCAGTCTTTGCAAAATGTACATTCGTACGTACAAATATAGGCATTGGTGGCATCAACAGGTAAATCGATATCACACCCTTCACAATTGGGACGAAGCTCTAACACACCTTATTCCTTATGTTTGTCCATCATCTTTTCCAGCGGCGTTTTCTTACCTCTAAACTTTTTATTTAAGGTAAGTACACCATATTCCACGCTGCAAAGCCCTCTATAAAGTGCACGATTACAGCAACAATTATCAAAATTACGCCAATGATTTCCATATAGTTTCTTTCTATTTGATTGAATTTTTTAGTCTCGTTAACTGCTGTGGCAATACGCCATCAACTGCTGTCGACCATGTTTTTGCATCGGGAATGGCGCCGTAAACACGGTAAGTGTATGTCACGCTGGTTTGGTTATTGCCAATTGATTTAAAATCCCATGTTAACGCGCCACTCACTGCAAAAAACTGCAAAGGACCAAGACCACCGCGCCAAACATGGCGTTTTTTTTCTTCAACAGCGACGATATCCATGTGTCTAATTATATTGTTAGCCCAACGTTCACAAAAACAGGCATCTGTAATGTCTAATGTCATATTCTGCGCGTTGCCAGAAAATGTATGATCAGAATGCCACCACAATTCAATTTGATTAAACCGTTGAAATATCGACTCCACTGGCTGATTAATCACGACATGGCTGCTTAGCTCAAAGCTGTTTTCAGAATGACTAATTACCTTGCCATCGCTCACGAAGGGAGCCATAGATAACAAACCAACAATTAATAATGTCATGGTGATACTCATACGATAATAATGTTTTCATCATGTAGTGAATGGATCCACCAATTCAATCATTGAGATGTAATAACTTGTTAGTTAAAAATGATTGAATGTCGTAAATATTCAATCAATGATATTGAGTTACGGCTATTGTCTTGTTTTTATTTTTGAACTGTTCTCAAGGAATAATCATCATGACACAACGTTTAAATTACGCCGAAGCAGCGCCACAGGCAATGCAATTGTTATTCAAACAAGAAGCACACATAACAAAGCAATTTAAAGAGCATGAAAAACTGACTATAGGTATATTACATTTAATTAAACTACGAGCTTCCCAAATAAACCACTGCGGTTACTGTGTTGATATGCACAATAAAGAAGCCCTTGCTCACGGTGAATCGATTGAACGCTTAACAAGCTTAGTGACGTGGCGAGATATGCCATGCTATACCGAGCAAGAACGCGCTGCTTTACTGTGGTGTGAAGCGTTAACGAATGGTGAATCTATTGACGATGCGTTATATCAACAAGTACTACAACATTTTGATGAACAATCATTAGTAGAGTTGACTGTTGCAATCAATGCGATCAATAGTTGGAATAGAATCGGTAAGTCCTTCAAACCAACGGTAGGTAGTTATCAAGTATCATCATGAACAATCCTTACGAATATAAACTGTGAATAGGCATTAAATTGAACCACCCAATGTCAGTCGACATATTCAAGCCAACAAGGTCACTGTCACGTTATGTGCAGGGAATTTGGACGGCTGACGTTCAAGATTCTTCACTGAGTGACACGAAAAAATACTTCGTTAGCGATGCAACCAGTGGATTTATGCTAATACTGCGAGGCGCGATAGAAATCGACGGCAAGCGGTTTGAACAAGGAGTCGTCTGGCAGCCGACTCAAAAGACTGCGCACACGAAAATATTTTCGAGTAACGCCAAAGTTGTCGGTTTTAGGTTTCAACCTGCCGTTGGCGTTTCAGTATGTAGTGAACTCCCGTCATCAACCTGCCTGTTATCTCAGTCGCTATCGCAGTCATTGCCGAAAATGAAAGGGTTAACATTACAACTATGCGATCTTACCGATAAACTGGCGACCATGAGAGGGTCAATGGCAAAAAATTACAGCTGTATATCGATGGTTAACCCGCAGTATTGACTTTTCTCAGGCAATTTCTCATTCTATATCCGACACTGTTCAATCGATAACGCCACAACGAAGCATTGAGCAACTTCCCATCGGTCAGCGGCAACTTCAACGCCAATTCAAGCGTTGGTTAAACATGACTCCAATTTATTACAAACGACTGATCCGCGTTCATCAATCTATCGTATCTTTACGGAATGATGTACCTGATAATCTAGCGGATTTCGCACTTATTCAAGGGTTTTCAGACCAAGCGCATATGACTAGAGAATTTAAAATGATTGCTAACATTACACCACATCAATTTTTAGTGAAATGCGCGAAGGTTGATTAACCTTTATGTCGTTCCGTTCTGGGGATAAATTGTTATATTGTTAAAATAGTTAATGTTATGCTTTTGTGTTCAATAGAAGCACTACATATACATGGATTTAACTATGAAATTTAGAAAAGAGATGGTTGTCGCTAGCATGTTGATTGTTGCAAGTGGATGTAGCAGCTATCAAGCGCGTGATGTCTATGATTCAGATAACGTATTTCTTGACGACAAATATAGCGCGCATTGTTTACATATGACTCCAGAGCAAGTGACTAAGTGTGAAGAGAAAAAGAAACAGCTTGTGTTAGCTGGTCAGGATTGCAATTCACCTTATGAATATCTAAGAAAACGATGCGAGAAAGATAGAGCAGAGCGTAAAAAATTATTGGATGAAACGCTTAATAATCATATTAAATAATATAATCAGCCATGGTGAATGAAAGTTTAACGACCAGTCTTTAAAAATACTTGTCCATTGTAATTCCTACATGACGTTTTATTATTAAATACTATTCTGTGCACGATAAAGGTTAGTAAACGAGTGATATGAAGTTAAGACATTGTTAATCCCCAATACTGCTTCGGCGACACGCCCACTAACTTCTTAAAATAGCGTCCCATGTGGCTTTGATTTGAAAAGCCACATTGCAGGGCAATGTTCGTTAGATTTGAATCATTAGCACGTATACGTAGTTTCACCTGCTCAATTCTTACCGACATTAAATAGGCTTGAGGTGTTTGGGCGTGGCTTGCTTTAAACATGCGGCAAAAGTGATATTCACTCAGTTGTGATAAGCCAGCTAATTCAGATAAGTAAATTTGGCGGTGATAGTTTGCTTGCATGTAGTCACACACTAACGTGGCAGTTTTGGGAGATAAGCCGCCTTTTACAGTAGATTTTAATTTGGTGACGCCCATGTTTTGCAACATCGATACTAGAATTGTGTTGGTGAGTTGTTCCATTGCCAAATGGTTGTGATTGTCTTGCCAATCGCTGCTCGCTAAACAATGGCGGACGAGGGCTTCAGTCGCGGCGTCACTGGCGTAATTTAGCTCGGGTAGTTCAAGCATTCGTGGATCGATATCAAACACCTTTAACGCGAGTTGTTTGAGATAGTCATCGTTGAAATAGAGGTGCATAAATTGCTGAGTTTGACCTAGCTGCCATTCGCTTTTAGCGTCTTTAGGTAATAAGCAAAACTTGCCCGGTGCGCCAAAGGCTGATGGTACGTCTGTGCGATGAGTGTCGTAACCTCCAGTGAGGTACAAACTCAGGGTGTGTTGATCCTCATTGAGATAATAAAGACGATCGTGTTCATTTTGATAATGCGCCCAAGACAACGCGTCTGTTAACGATTTTTGTCGCAAACAGATTTTACTAGATGATTGGTCAAAGCTAGTGAGCGTTGATGTCGCCTGAGTTTCCAATGGTTGAACGATGTCCGAGTAAATCAATGTCATGCCAAAATACTATCATTTATTGCGCTTATCGCTAGAGTGACAGGAGCAATTGAATTAATTAACCGCAAGATCGTGCTAGTTTTGCCAATATCGTGATATTTCTTATTCGTTATTGTCGTCAAAATGTCTCACAATAATTTGTTGTTCAAGAGGCAGTATGTCCGTTTTTCTTTATGTATTAATGATTTTCCTGTGGGGCTTGTCGTGGATCGCAATTAAGTGGCAGCACGGCGATGTGCCAATGGAAGTGTCTATATTTTATCGCTTTGCAGTTGCGGCAATTGTGATGTTGGTGATTGGTAAACTCTGGAAAAAATTACAACCGATTACCCGCCGAGATCAGTACTTTATTGGCTTACAAGGTGTTTGTTTATTTTGCTGTAACTTTCTCGCCTTCTACAGCGCTACGCTCTATATTCCAAGTGGCTTAGTGGCGGTATTAATGGCAACTGCGCCTATCTTTAATGCTGTGCACAGCAGGTTGTTTTATGGAACTCAAACGAATGCAAACTTTTGGTTCGGCGCTGGGTTGGGATTAATGGGGATTAGTTTGTTATTTGTAGATGATTTACTAACGACAAACTGGTCGTCGGATACACTTTTGGGGTTGATGTTTTCGTTGGTTGGTACCTGGTGTTTTTCGATTGGTAATATGTTGAGTATCCGCAATACCAAGCATAACGTTGCACCATTTACAGCTAATTGTTATGCGATGTTTTATGGTTGTGGCGCATTGTTGTTAATCATTTGGGCTCGTGGGCTATCGTTTGAGTTTTCTATCACTACGCAATATGTTGGCAGCTTAATGTATCTAGCGATCCCAGCTTCGGTATTAGGCTTTACCTGTTATTTAATGTTGGTGGATAAATTAGGCGCGAGTAATGCGGCGTATATTTTAGTGTTAACCCCAATTGTTGCCTTGAGTGCATCTGTAATTTATGAAAATTATCAATGGACGTCGTATTCAACGTTGGGGCTAGTATTGGTGATATTAGGTAATGTGTTAATTCAGCGAAGAAAGGCGCTATTTCAAGTAACGAAACAGCGATTCTCTTAAGGCATGTTTTAGAGTTCGCCACTCCTGATTGACCAACAAGTACATAGCCAACCATGCATAGTGAACACAACATAATTAACGCTAATATTGGCTTTAACCATTGTAGCTTAGTGGCTAGGTGCTTGAATTTATCTAATACCATTAATTGCATTAAATATTTGCCCACGTGTACTTGTTAAAATTAACTAAAATGGCGTTGCTCTCAATCCTAATAGCCAGCTATTAGTCAATCGAGCGCCTTGTTTTAGCTGATTTTCTCTACGCACAACAAGATCACTTACTTAATGCAATTGGTATAACATGGCGCTGTATTTATTCCGTCACTTTAGATTTTGCTTGTTCAAATTGCAGTTCACACAAGCGCTGATACAGCGGAGAGCTGGTTAGCAATGATTGATGCGTACCAACGTCGACAATGCGGCCGCCATCCATAACGACGATTTTGTCAGCGTGGATCACGGTTGCTAAGCGATGTGCAATGATGATGGTGGTGCGGTCGCTCATTAGCTCATTGAGAGCTGCCTGCACGTGATGCTCACTTTGTGCATCAAGAGCGCTGGTGGCTTCATCAAGCAATAGCACATCGGGATCTTTTAGAATGGCGCGAGCAATGGCAACACGTTGTTTTTGGCCACCAGAGAGTCGAACCCCTTGTTCTCCTAAAAAGCTTTGATAGCCTTCAGGTAATTGAGTGATAAATTCATGAGCATGAGCGCGTTTGGCCGCATTTTCAATTTCTTCACTGGTGGCGTCAGGCTTGCCATAACCTATGTTGTGAGACACGTCGCTACTAAATAGCACTGGTTGTTGTGGCACCATGCCCATCACGTGGCGTAAGTCATCGAGAGGCAGTTGCTGGATATTGGTGTCGTTAAGTAAAATGCTACCTTGCTGAGGATCGTAAAAGCGCTGCAACAATTCAAACATCGTTGTTTTACCAGCGCCAGATGGTCCAACTAAGGCCACCGTTTCACCATGATTGATTGTTAGGTTAATGTCGCTTAGCGCTGGCACATCAGGTCGTGATGGGTAATTAAAGCCAATATTGTTTAGCACGATAGCGCTATTGCTTTGCGATGGAAATTGTTGTGGTTGCTCAGGAGACGTTATATCGCTTTTTAACGCTAATAATTCTAATAGCCGTGTTGCTGAACCTGCAGCACGTTGCAATTCGCCATAAACCTCCGCCACTGTCGCCACCGACATGGCCACCATAATGGCATAAAAGATAAATGCACCGAGTTCACCGCCTGTCATCGCACCTGATAGCACATCCTGACCACCAACCCACAACATGACGCTTATAGCTGCGAAAGTTAATAAAATAACAGCAGCAAACAAGAATGAACGCTGTTTAATACGCTTTTTGGCCACTTCAAAGGCTTTTTCGACTTCGCCGCCAAAGGCTGCCTGTTCTAATTTTTCGTGACTATAGCTTTGTACGACTTTGATATTTTGGATGATTTCGCCAGCGTAAGTGCCAATATCGGCAATGGCATCTTGACTACTAGACGCGAGATCGCGCACGCGACGACCAAAGAACATCATCGGCAATAATACCAGTGGCACACATACTACAACAATCATGGTTAACTTTAGGTTGGTGACAAATAACATAACAAGACCACCAAGCAGCATAAATGTCGAGCGCAGTGCCATTGAAAAAGATGAGCCGATAATAGATTGTAATAGGGCAGTGTCAGTTGTTAAACGTGACATTAGTTCGCCACTGCGATTTTCCTCGAAATAACTTGGGTGGAGTTTGATAATTTGGTTAAACACTGCCGTGCGAATGTCAGCACTAACGCGCTCGCCAATCCATGACATCAAATAAAATCTGAAAAAGGTCCCAAAGGCTAGCAAAAATATCATGCCAATGAGCACTAATATGGTCTGGGTAAGTTGCTCCAATGAGCCAGAAATAAACCCATTATCAATCACCATTTTCACACCTTGGCCAAGGGACAAACTAATGCCCGCTGTGAATACGAGGAAAAATAGCGCAAGCACGACATTTTTCTTGTAAGGCGCAATAAATTGAAAAATAGGTTTGAGGCTTTGATAAGCGCTAGCGTCAGGTTTACTAGAAGGCGTTTGAGGCAAAATACGTATCCGATGACAAAATTTAATATTTGCCACGTTAGCACATTTTTATTTGTTGAATAGTAAAAAGTTTAGGTAGATATGGAGGATAATAGTGATATTAAAAATGAGTTTGAAGCAGGCGCTTCAAACTCTTTATTGGGGATTAGCAGCCGTGTTCAACATCAACCATAATGTCGTCACCTAAGTTTTCAATGGCACTGGTGAGTTCATCAATTGAAGAGTGTTCAGGCAGTAATACCGTAATGTTGGCTCTAAATAGTAGCTGGCCAGTATTTGGTGCGCTTTCTAATTGGCTGCCGAGTTGTTCGATATTGGCATCAACAGAGTGCAATGCCTCTGTGACTTCTTGGACGATCCCTTTGCGATCGTTGCCAACAATTGAAATGCTGAGTAGATCTTGGGCTTCAATATCACCAGACGTTGGCTGTCCTTCTTGAATGGTGGTGGTGAGGTCTTCAAGTTGGCCGAGTGCTAAGCTAAATTTAGCTAATTCAAGTTCTGGCAGTTCTACTTGAACAATACCTGCGAACTGTCCAGCCAGATGACTCATCGAGCTGCCTAACCAGTTGCCGTGATGATCGATTACTGCTTGCGCCAACTGATCCACTAAACCAGCTTTGTCTTTACCTACAAAAGTTATAACAACGTTTTTCATATTAATCCTTAATCGAGTGACATCACTGACTTATTAATAAACCTGATGGGTAATTTTGTCCAGTAAAAAGGGAAATTATAGCCATGGCGCGAACAATAGGTGACGAAAAATGACAATGTAATATTAGTGTCATATTGACAGGATAGAATTACGTCAGTTTTATGGTAATTAGGAAATTTACTTGATGTCACAGTCTGCAGACACATTAACAAGTCGACAACGCAGCGATTTAGGAGCTAGCGATCCGTTGCGTGCTTTTAAAGATAAGCTTGCCCAATATAGTATTACTATGGGTGGCTTAATGGTGCTTATGACGTTGTTAATGATATTTGGTTATCTACTTTATGTTGTAGAACCAGTATTTCGCAATGCAAGTATCGAAATTCAACAGCAACAAAAACTAGAAGCGAACACAAATGTTGTCGCCACTGGTAGTGATGAATTAAACGAAATTGCTTATTACTACACAGACAAAGGCCAGTTGCATTTTTATCCGCTAGTTGAAACCAGCCCAGCTAAAAGCGTCGTTGAGTTACCGTTAGTAGATACGCAATCAATTGCTAGTATCGCCAGTGCAAATAGTGACGTAGCGTTTGGCTTAAGTGACGGTAGTTTATTAGTTTCACAACCTAGTTTCATGATGAGTTTTACAGACAAAGGTCGTGAAATTGCGCCACAAGTGAGATACCCGCTTGGTGAAGAAAGTTTGATGATTGATGCACAAGGTCAACCATTGACTCAGTTGGCCTTCCAACGTGATGAAGAGCAAGTGTCAGCTGTCGCATTGACGCAAGATCATCGTTTGCTGCTAGCAACGTTAGTTGCTGAAGAAAACTTCATGACGGAAGAAATTGAGTGGGTTAGTGAGACAAACCAATTACACGGTATTCCAACAAGCATCAGTAAGTTACAGATTACCCCTGATCAACGTTTATTGTTCGTATTGAGCAGTAACCAATTATACATCTACGATATCGTTGCTGGCGCTTTTGATGCGCCGCGCCAAGTTGTTGAAATTAACGAACCCGGCGCGAAAGTGACAGATATTAGCTTAATGTCTGGTGGTAGTTCTATTTTGGTGGGGAACTCAAATGGTTTTATCAGTCAGTGGTTTGAGACAAAATCTGACCGCGGCCGTCGTTTAACTAAGATCCGTAATTTTACGGTTGAGGGTAGCGTTGAAAAAATTCAATCTGAACCCTTTAGAAAAACCTTTGCAGTATTAAATGATAAAGGTGATTTACGTTTATTTCACTCAACGAGTGAAGCTGATTTATTAGATGAGCCGTTAGTCAACAAAGCAACCGCATTGCAATTTTCACCGCGTAATAACGCGTTAATCTTTACCACTAAAGACAGCATTGATTTCTATAATCTTGAAAATGAGCATCCAGAAGTAACATGGAGCGCGTTGTGGCAAGAAGTTTGGTATGAAGGTTATCCCGAGCCAGATTATGTATGGCAATCAACGTCAGCAAGTGATGATTTTGAACCTAAATTGTCATTGGTTCCAATTTCGTTCGGTACGATTAAAGCGGCACTATATGCGATGTTATTTGCGGTTCCTATTGCTATAGCCGGTGCTATTTATACGGCTTATTTCATGCCGCCTAATTTACGTAAAATCGTTAAGCCTACCGTTGAAACAATGGAAGCGCTGCCAACGGTTATTTTAGGTTTCTTAGCGGGTTTATGGCTTGCGCCGATTGTTGAAGAATACTTACCTTTCGTTTTCATGATTATTTTTGTCATCCCGGCAACGATAGTGTTGTTTGCGTTCATTCATCATAAGTTACCTAAAAAATGGCGCAATATTCTTAACGAAGAATACTCTACGCTAATGCTTATTCCGATTATTTTGTTGGCGTCGATGGCATGTTATGGCCTAAGCCCGATGATTGAAGAGGCGCTAATGGGCGGCGACGCGCGTATGTTCATTAGTAATGAATTAGGCATCGATTTTGACCAACGTAATGCGCTAATTGTTGGTATTGCGATGGGTTTTGCGGTTATCCCAACTATTTTTTCAATCACTGAAGATGCAATTTTCAGTGTGCCTCAACACTTAAGTAACGGCTCTCTTGCCTTAGGTGCAACACGCTGGCAAACACTGGTTGGTGTTGTGCTATTAACAGCTTCGCCGGGTATTTTCTCTGCGGTGATGATGGGACTTGGCCGCGCCGTTGGCGAAACAATGATTGTATTAATGGCAACGGGTAATACGCCAATCATGGATTGGAACATCTTTGAAGGCATGCGTACCTTGTCGGCGAACATTGCAGTAGAAATGCCTGAATCTGAAGTTGGCTCAACTCATTATCGTGTGCTGTTCTTAGCAGCCTTCGTATTATTTATATTCACTTTCTTCTTTAACACCGTGGCAGAGGTTGTTCGTCAACGTCTGCGCGATAGATATGGTTCGCTGTAATGACTATTGGAACTAATGTAATGAACTCTTGGAGAAAAAGCGGCTCGCCAATGATTTGGCTTACCTCAGGTGCGGTAAGCATTAGCTTAATTGCGGTTATTGGTTTGTTGATATTAATCGCTTGGCGTGGTCTGGTTTACTTTTGGCCAAGTACTATTTATCAATTTGATGTGGTTAATCCAAAGGGCCAAGTTGAAACCGTTATTGGTGAAGTGTATGAAATCGATAGTATTCCAGCACAGCGTTTACGTGAGAATGGTCATAACATTCCAAGTGAAGTGACTGAGGTTGAGTCAAAACTTGTTAAAACGGGTAACCGTGAATTCGTTGAACTGGACTTTCGTTGGTTGTTAGGCCCAACAATCACTAAGCAACAAGCATTGCCAAATCTTGCCGTTTTTGAGCGAAATAAGAACGGCAACTTTTACGGTTTTATTAACAGTGTGACGGTTGACGGTAAAAAGCAAACAGGTGAGATGGCGACACTAGTGACGACGCTAGATGATGCCTTAGCACGTGTTGAAGTGTTGCAAGAACAAGCTGATGAGCTGCAATCAAGTGAAATTAATAGTATTAACTATAAGCTTGAGAAGATTCGCTTAAAACAGCGTCGTTTTGAAATTGATAATGAGCTGACACCTGAACGTTTAGCGGATTTAGACGCGCAGCGTAAAACGCTTAATGATAAATATTTAGTTCACGAAGCCAAGCTATTTAAATTCCGTAATGAAATGACACGTGATTTTGTTACAGTCAAAGACATGCGCGGTGAGTTGGTAGATATTAACTTGAGCTATCTACTGAGCTTTAATCTACCAAACCAAATGGGTGTAATTACTAAGTTTGGTCATTGGTTGGTTAATATTGGCAGCTTCGTGATGGATGATCCTCGTGAAGCAAATACAGAAGGTGGCGTATTCCCAGCAATTTTCGGCACCATCTTTATGGTTATGCTGATGGCTGTTATCGTGACGCCTTTTGGTGTTGTAGCTGCTATCTACCTACACGAGTACGCTAAAAAGAACGTCTTCACCAAGTTCATCCGCATTGCGGTTATCAATTTGGCAGGTGTACCATCTGTGGTATACGGCGTATTCGGTTTAGGATTCTTTGTTTACATACTCGGTGGCAGTATTGACGAGCTGTTTTATCCTGAATCGTCACCATCACCAGTTTTTGGTAGTCCAGGTGTTATGTGGTCAGCATTGACGTTAGCTATTTTGACCTTACCTGTCGTTATCGTATCGACGGAAGAAGGTTTATCACGAATTCCTATTTCGTTACGTCAAGGTAGCTTGGCATTAGGTGCGACTAAAGCAGAAACATTATGGAAAGTTATTATTCCAATGGCAAGCCCAGCAATTATGACTGGTTTGATTTTGGCTGTTGCTCGCGCAGCAGGTGAAGTAGCGCCATTGATGCTGGTGGGTGTGGTGAAGATGGCCCCGACGTTGCCAGTTGATGGCAACTTCCCATTCTTCCATTTAGATAGAAAATTCATGCATCTAGGTTTCCATATCTATGATGTGGGCTTCCAAAGCCCGAACGTTGAAGCTGCAAGACCGTTAGTATTTGCCTCTTCATTCTTATTAGTAACCGTAATTGTTGGTTTGAATATGGCGGCGATTCGCATTCGAAACTTATTACGTGAAAAATATCGTTCATTAGAACACTAGTGAATCAGAAAATTTAAGCAGGATAAAGTAAGATGATTAATCTTGAACCAACAGATGCAGCCACACAAGATCAGGTGTTGGACTTAGCAAACTTAACTGATGAGCAAACGGCATTTTCTATTGAAGACCTTGATTTGTTCTACGGCGATAAACAAGCCTTAAAAGGCGTTTCAATGCGCATACCTAAAGGCCAAGTAACCGCATTTATCGGTCCGTCTGGTTGTGGTAAGTCAACGTTGTTACGTTGTATGAATCGTATGAATGACTTAATTGATAACTGTAATATCACCGGTGAAATTAAGTTAGAACAGCAAAATATTTTCGATCGTAATGTTGATGTTGCAACGTTACGTCGTCGTGTTGGTATGGTATTCCAACGTCCAAACCCGTTTCCTAAATCAATTTATGAAAATGTGGTTTACGGTTTGCGCTTACAAGGTGTGAAAGATCGCCGAGTACTTGATAAAGCCGTTGAAGATTCATTGCGCGGTGCCGCGTTGTGGGATGAAGTAAAAGACCGTTTACATGATAACGCTCTAGGTTTATCTGGTGGTCAGCAACAACGTTTAGTGATTGCTCGTGCTATTGCTATTGAGCCTGAGGTATTATTGCTTGATGAGCCGACATCGGCACTTGATCCCATTTCAACATTGGTCATCGAAGAGCTAATTACTGAGCTTAAGAATAAATTTACCGTAGTGATTGTAACGCATAACATGCAACAAGCGGCGCGTGTTTCTGATAACACGGCATTTATGTATATGGGTGAATTGATTGAATATAGCGACACTAATACGCTGTTTACAACGCCTGCGAAAAAACAAACTGAAGATTACATCACCGGTCGATACGGTTAATAGGAACTCAAGATGGATAACGTAAATTTAAAACGTCATATTTCAGGACAATTTAACTCTGAGTTAGAAGGGATCCGTAACCATGTATTGTTAATGGGTGGCTTGGTTGAAAAACAATTGGGCGATGCAATCACTGCTATTAGCACCATGGATGTGAGCCTAGCTGAAGATGTATTGAAAAACGATCGCAAAGTGAATACTTATGAAGTCGCGATTGATGAAGAATGTACGCGTATTATTGCCAAGCGTCAGCCTGCGGCAGGTGATTTACGTTTAATCTTCGCTATTTCTAAAACGGTAACCGATTTAGAGCGTATTGGTGACAGCGCTAAAATGCTGGCTAAAGTGGCGCTTGAAAAGAAATCTTCGAACCAAGGCGGCTTATTAGTGAGTTTGGAAAACCTTGGACGCCAATGTGTCACCATGCTTCACGATGTGCTTGATTGTTTTGCTCGTATGGATGTGGATTCTGCTTTTGATGTGCATCGCACTGACAACTTAATCGACGCACAATATGAAAGCTTGATGCGAGAATTAATGACTTACATGATGGAAGATCCACGTGCGATCCCAAGCATCATGGAAGTGATGTGGGCAGCACGTGCATTAGAGCGTGTTGGTGATAGAGCACAAAATATCGCTGAATACGTTATTTACTTTATTAAAGGTAAAGATATTCGTCATTTAGATGACGAAGAGATTGCTCAACTTCGCTAGCCTTACCCTCCCATAAATTGAGTGTCTATGACAAAATAGACACTCAATAATGTATTTTCCCCAACTCTGTACTACGCTTAATGACATCACAACACTGTGAGTTCAGGATGTAGGGGCGTATGAATTTACTGGTAAAAATCTCGTGGATAAAAAATAAAAAGCCATTTTTCACATTACTACTCATCATTACTATCGCATTATCTGCGATCACTCTTTATTTTAACCAATTGCATAAAAGACTTATTGAGCACAGTACCATTGAAAGCGCTCAACGGTATGCGGAAGTATTAACTGAATTTCGCAGCATTTACACAACCCAAGTAGTATCTCGATTAGCAACCAGTAATATTGACGTTAGCTATGATTACAATCTCAAGCATCATAGCATTCCATTACCAGCGACATTTACTATGTTGTTAGGAGCTTCGGTTAACAATCGCCACAAAGACGTAGGAATTCGCCTTTATAGCCCTTACCCTTTTCCGTGGCGGAAAAACGCCGGTGGGATAGTAGATGATTTTGGGCGACGCGTATGGAATGAGTTATCTATTAGCGACACTAAAATAGTGACTGAATTCGAAGACGTTAATGGTATACCGCATGTTCGTTTAGCAATGGCCGATGTGATGAGGGCGGAATGTGTAGATTGTCATAATACCCACCCGCAATCACCTAAAGCAGATTGGAAAGTTGGTGATCTGAGAGGAATTCTCGAAGTCACTATGCCAATGAATACTAGTGTCTTAATGGCCGATTCAATCGTATCGACCATGGCTATTTTAGTGGCTGGTTTGTTGCTAATTGCATTATTTGGTGGCAGTTATCTCATTCTTCTCCAGAGCAAGCACCAAATTGAAAAGATGAAAAATGATGAGCTGCTTAGCCAGTTCAAAGAGTCACAGAAAATGGCTGAACTTGGGGGCATGGTGGCATCAACTACTCACGAAGTTGCAACGCCATTAGGTAATGTTAATTTAGCACTAGACCATCATTTATTAAACACTGAAAGTATCAATTTAGCCGTACAAAGCAATACGCTGAAACATTCTCAGCTGTCGGGATATTTAGAAGATTCAATCAAGACCGTCAACATGTGTTTATCCAACAATTCGCGCGCTAGCAAGCTCATTGAGAGTTTCAAACACATTGCTGTCAACCAATGTAATAACGAGAAGTTAACGGTAAATTTAGCGAACTATATTAACGATATCTTACTCACCAATAAGCCAACAATAAAACAGTATCAGCATGACATTATAGTTAGAGTCGCACTAGATATTGAAGTTACCTGTTATGCTGGTGGCTTAGCTCAGGTGATTACTAATCTGATTAATAATGCGCTGATTCATGCCTTTGAAGAAAAGCATGGCGGCACCATTAATATTACCGCGTGGCAAGACGTTGATTTTTGGTTTGTTGAAGTGGCTGATAACGGTAAGGGGCTGTCGGAACCGATGCAAGACAAAGTATTTGAACCCTACTTCACAACTAGACTAGGCCAAGGCGGTTCAGGTTTAGGTCTATCAATTTGCAAAGAGATCGTTGAACTTGAGCTAGGGGGGGATCTCACAATAAATAGTGAACTAGAGCAGGGCACTACATTTACACTTTCAATAAAATCATCAGTGAATGCCTAACGATTTTAGCCATCCATAGACAACTTTCGCTAATGTTTTCTCTTCACTATATGTTGGTTTTAAATGTTGACGATAACTTGTTTTTTTAGCTTTTAAGCTTAAGCGTTTACGCATTTTCATTTGCATATCAATTTTTGAATTCGACAAATGATAAATATCTAATAGCGGCATTTTAATTTGTACCAGTTGTCTGGAGAGTTGTTCGATAGTTGCTGGATACATTTGTGGCTGATTATCATAAAGCGCGCTATTGGCATCAATGACAACAACAGCATTGAGCGGACGAAGATGCTGTTGAATTAAGGCATTAGATAAGTAGGCGACTTGTCGACCCTGTATAACAAGGATGATGTTCTTAGATTCTGCGGCGGCCATCTTATGGGCGCTATTGATACGCTCGATGAGCGCTTTTGTATAAGGGGCTGCATCAACAGGGGAAGTCATTGCAGGGCTACTCATAGTCTCTTTGGAATCTACAGGCGTTTTTTCTTCGGCGTTCTCAGCTGTTGCTGCCGCGAATAGTTCTAAACTTGGCGCGTTAATCGTAATGGAAGAAAAGCCATAATTATTAATCGTTGTACGAAGAGGCTCAATATCTAAGCTGTAATTAATTGGTGCTGATAAATCACTGACAAAAATTGCAACACCGCGATGCTTGGCGGCAAGGTAATCACGCTTTAATGCCAAAAACTTGCCGCTTTCCCCAGTTAACCATGTCACTTCTTCTTGAGGCAGTATCATCGCCAGTGATTCTTCATTGCTCATTTGTGGCATCATTTTCTTATCTTTCATCACCGTTTCTGCCATTTTCTTAGTAGCGTCAGTATTGGCGGTCGCGTGAGCTGACGACGTCACTAAACCAATAACAGTAATGAAAGTAATAAACAAAGCGTTGTTAAATGGCCGATGCATAAGAGTCTCAATGTAATAAGAAGGCGATTTTGTTATCTAAATAGGGTGCAAGTTAACATTGGCACAAAGCAATGAGTATGCCAATCAAAATGGACACGGCGTTGTGAAAGACATTGGTTGCTCAGTGATTGGATGCTTGATACTTAACGTGTATGCATGGAGACATAAACGAGGTGCTAATGGGTGTGCATCGGGCTTACCGTAAAAGCGATCCCCTAAAATTGGATGGCCTATTTGTTGCATATGTACTCGTAATTGATGAGAGCGGCCAGTAATTGGCGTAAGCTCCACCATAGTAGCGTTAGCTGTTTTGCTCAGTACTTTCCAATGAGTTAGTGATGGTTTTCCAACGTCATGATCGACCATTTGCAAAGGACGGTTCGGCCAATCACAAATTAATGGTAGGTCAACGGAACCTGCATCATTGTCAGGATGCCCAAGAACGTTAGCTAAATAAGTCTTTTGCGTGGTACGTTGTTGGAATTGACGGGATATACCGCTTTGCGCTGCTTTATTAAGTGCAAAGAGCATGATGCCAGAAGTATCCATATCCAGACGATGGACGATTAAAGCGGTTGGTAACACGCGCATTAGACGCAGCGTAACACTGTCCCGGTGGATTAATTCGCGTCCGGGGACTGATAATAAGCCGCTTGGTTTGTTAACAACGACAATATCGTCATCTTGATACACAATATCAAGCCATGGAGTAGTAGGTGGGTTGTAAACAAAGGCCACGGTATTTCCTAATGCGAGCAGACAAATTTAAAGGCGCTATTGTAACGATATTTTGAAATAAGAGTATGTTTGATGCAAACTTTTGTGATGAAATGACATTGTACTAATTGAGAACAAGCAACGAGTTGAAAATGAAGAAAATATTTCTAAGTGCATTAATCGCTATTAATACGGCTACCATCAGTAGCGCGGCATTTGCAGCCGAAGAAGAAGGTGTGATCCAACTTTACACTCAACGTGAGTTATTGGCACTCATCGCTAAGAACTCGCATTTACAACAAGTTCGCAAAGATGATTGTCAGTTGGTTGAGGATATTAAAGCCCGTGCTGAAATTGTAAAACTGCCAAGTTATCAATTTTTATATGGCGATATGCTGGCTTATGGTGTTTGTGTTCCAGAGGATGCTGACTACGGTGTTTATATGATGGAACAGAGTGCTCACCAAGGGCTTGTTGAAGCTATTGAGCAATTAGGACGTTATTATCATATCGGAAAGTTTTTCCAAAAAGATTTGAAACGAGCTCTGCGTTATTTAACGGAAGCTGCGAGTTTAGGGAGCTTAAAGGCTCAGCTTAGATTAGTTGAAATACTCGGAAACGAGCAGGGCAGTCCTCGAGATTATGAAAATGCCTATCACTGGCTCTATAACTCAATTATTGCGGACGATGAAGAGCGTTTAAAAGCAGAGATGTTATTAGAGAGACTTGCTAAATTAATGCCTGAAAGAGTTATTAGAAAAGCGCAGCGACCACTCATTAGATAGGGTCTGTTGAACTTTGTGGTTTCAAATTTTGTTCAATCTAAAAGGGTTTTGGGCACATGTTCATTGTTCCAGACTGAACATAAGCACCCACATCCTTGTGGGCGAGGCATGAGGATTGATGCTGGGTTTACCCCAGTGAATGACGAATAACGTGGCACAAAATACATTAAGGTGAACCCTACCGGCAGCATTTGTTTGTTATTTCTACGGCGTTATCGCCTATTCGTGTATTGCTACAGGGATGTAGCTCATACCAATTATATTAAGTAAGTGATCTTGTTGTGCGTAGAGAAAATCAGCTAAAACAAGGCGCTCGATTGACTAATAGCTGGCTATTAGGATTGAGAGCAACGCCATTTTAGTTAATTTTAACAAGTACAAGTGGGCAAATATTTAATGCAATTGGTATCATTAGGATAATGCAGGAGCTATTATCGAGCCAGCTACACCACATAGGCTCTGCCTTGTAGAAACCCCAAACAAATTGCTGCAAAAATGAACTCAAAAGATCAACAGACCCTAGTCATACTCTTTATTGGCGTCAGTGGACTGTTCATGATTGCACGTCCTGCCACGTACAATCGTGATTACTCCCCTCGATTTTCTCAATCAAAAGAGAAGTTAATGACAAAAGGACACTGGCGTATCATAGGATACTTGTTAGTTGTCATACTCTTCTCTATTTTCGAATTGATTAGCGATTAAACTCCTAGCTTTACTCTACGGAAAATACCTTGTTTGTAGACGCGTTGTCATTTTCCCAGAACTCATAGCGTGGGTTTTCAACATCATCTAGATACCAAATCGTCATCACTAGTCGGTTCTGATCGTTGGCTACATGTAACTGAGTATTGTAGTTCCCCGCTAAGGAAGTGCGTAGGAGGCAGCTATTGTAATTAACTGCTACCTGACCTTGTTCATTTGTGAAATCGCTGCACACTGATAAGTAGACATTGCGCTGCTGCGCGTTTGTATAACGAACGTTGACTTCATACTCTTGCTTGATCTCAAAGTTCGATGCAACAACGAGTTCGGCGGTTGTGTCATAAACTGCGTTAGGATCCGGTGCTGACACAGGTGTCGGTGTTGGCACTGGCGTAGGCGATGGCGTCGGCACTGGAGTTGGAGATGGAGCCGGCACAGGTGATGGTGCTGGCGCCGGTGAGGTACTACCTCCACCGCCACCTCCGCATGCAAACAACGTTAAACTACTTACTAATGCTATTGTTGTATTTAAGCGTTTCATACCTTGCTCCTTATTGATTGAAAACATTTTTAATTGTACTTTTTTCAACGGTAAACCAGTCTGTCTTTTCACTACCCGATGAGGTGACATAGCCATGAAAATCAGGGTAAGCGAACTTTATATCCATGTATTCCAATGGATGTTGCCATTGATAAGGAATATTAATTGCCCAAGGCATACCATTAGCATTGATGAAGTATTCACCGTTAGTTGCGTTTGACGCGTCATCACCACGATTTAAAAAGTTTGCTTGAAAAGCTTCTGTTGGTGCTTGATTCTTCAAATGAATTTCAAATCGACGTTCTGGTGCTTCACCGAATAAATAATTTCTTTCATGACCTTGTGACGCGAAAATAAAGGGATCATAAGGGAAATTAGCGATATTTGTTTTATCGACATTGGCAGTCATTGGGATCTCAATGGCAAATGTCATTTGAATGTTTGAGCCACAACCCGCTTCTGTTCGATAGTATTTGCAATCTTCGCCGGCTGTTACAAAATCCCATAAATCATCGGCAATTATAAATATCGCTTCTATTCGATTGCTTTCTAATGCTGAGGTTGTCTGCTCTACGCCATTAATTTTAAAACTCATTCGGTTGGTATCGATTTGATTTCTCAACAAGCCAGGTATTCTGAAAGCAAAGCCATTGTGATAAGAGGCACCTATTGCAACGATTTCACCCTCGATCTTAATGCGCATTAGCGTTCCTTCAACGTCAAAAGCAGATAGGCGGTAATGGACGACAAGATCGTTCATGTCATAGTCGCCAACTAATGGCCAGTTATCTTCAAATGCTAAAGTTGCCCATGAATCAATAGACGGGTAATAATTAGCCGTTACATTCTGCTGTGCAATGTCAACTTTGTAATCTTCAACCTCGCCATCAGCCACACCACCAACAGGTGTTAGTTCTGCTTGGGAGCTCAATCTAAATCGCGACCATGTTGTTCCTGATTCACTCCAAGTCGGAACATCATAGGCGACTATATTGCTACCTGCAGAAACCGATTTTTCTGACACAATTTTTTCATCGTTATCAAATTCGCCACTTTTGTCACCGTCTAACCACGCATTAACAAAGCCATCGGCAGATGCCGTTATTTCTACAATTGCTGTTTTCCCTGCCTCAATACCTGTGGCAAATTGAATGCCGTCATTGTCATTAATGTCAGAGCCATCATCGGCATAAGCATTCGGCTCCGTTGTTACAGCGTTACCTAAAAATAGTGTGCCGTCGCCAACATCATGTCGTGCACCATTATTGTTGATACTTGAACCGTAAGAATCAGGTGCATCACCAAAATCAGTAGTAGGTGATTCAAGAGACACGATAGGTGCGAGAGCACAACGTGCGCCATCGTTATTGCTGGATGACGGGCCATAAGCAAAAAATTCAGCGACAGGATAGTTCCAATTGGTATTAATTCTGAATATGTAACCATCACTGTTTCGACTGATATATAGATTGCCTGTGACATCAAAATAAACGGCGCCGAAGGTACCAGATTGGCCGACATTGCTCAGTGTTTCAGACGTGCCGGATTGAACATCTATTTTTAAGAGATTCCCCCAGCGATCGACAGAATAGGCAAACCCGTTACTAGGATGAAACGCTAAATCATAAATGGCGTGATTTAATACACTGCCATTGACGACTTTGGTCATTTGTAAATAATCTGGCGCGCTTTCATCGAGTGGAATACGAAAAAGGCCATAATCGTTGCCGGGGCGATAAAGATAATAAACGTTTTCGGCAACGGCGATATCGCCGACATAAAATCCTTTATTAGGCATGTCTTCTACAGGAATAACAGTAAGCTGATAATTACTATCTAATTTAACGATTGTTCCGTAATAATAATTGAATGCATACAGATATCTATCGTGCACATTAAACGCCAAAGCGTTCATTTTTTCTTGTCCCCAATCGGTTGGCGAAATTTTTTCATAAAACCCTGTTGCTAGTTGAACACCATACAAATTAGCTATTTTATCTTGCACCAGAAATGCTTCAGTTGGGCAATCCGTAAACGGTGTTGCTTGAGTATTGGCTGCGCCAACAACCGCTGAAATAAGCACTAAGCCTTGAAAAGCTCTGTTTTTTATAAGATTAGACATAATGGTGTAATCCTTCGCATGAGTTAAAGAATAACTGTAAGAGAGCAACTAGTACGCCAGAAAGGGAATTTATAATAATTTCAATTGGTTATTGTTAGCGTTGACGTTTTTGTCTACATGGTTTTCTATTTAGCAATGCATATTGAAAATAGAGTTTTCATTATGAGTGATTAACTTGTTGTTCAAAGCAGGTATAATTCTACCAATTGAAATTTAGGAAATAACCATGGCTCGTTTTACTGTGCTTGGCACCGCTGACATTCCCAATCAACAAGGTCAATTGCGCCTACTATCGCGTAATGATGAATTCACTATTAAAATTGCCGGTGTACCAGGTGATTTGATGAATAGCCGAATGCATGCTTCTGAAGATGCGCTAGCAACACTTGCTTGTAACAAAATAAAATCACAACCAAAACCACAGGTTCTTATCGGTGGGTTAGGCATGGGATTTACGTTGCGCTCAGCACTGGATTCACTCAACAAAGAGGCCACGGTGACTGTTGCTGAACTAATTAGTGAAGTCGTGGAGTGGAATAAAGGTGAACTTGGTCAATTAACAAATCATCCTGTTAATGATCCGCGGACTAAAATTCATGTTGGTGATGTGGGAGAAGTGTTGCGTCAGGCAAGCAGTCAGTTTGATGCCATTTTACTTGATGTCGATAACGGACCAGAAGGTCATACGTCTGAAGATAATGGTTGGATATATACGCCGGCAGGGCTTAAGGCCGCTAAAAGCGCATTACGACCAGGTGGAATCGTAGCCTATTGGTCTGCAGGTATTGATAGTGCGTTCACCACTAGACTCGTTAAAGCTGGGTTTAAAACTAAGCCAGTCACAGTGCGAGCTCATACCAATGGTAAGGGAGCTCGTCACGTTATTTGGCTAGCATGGTAGACTCTATCTTTACTCGATAAATGAGCGTGCTAAAGTTGAGTAACCTCGATACAAATTATTTTTTCTGTTAAAACAATATGATGCCAATGAAGTTTCAGAAAGGATTCACGTTAATCGAGCTAGTGATTGTTATCATTATCTTAGGCATACTTGCGGTTACGGCCGCGCCTAAGTTTATCAATGTGTCTAAAGAAGCTCGCATTGCAACGCTCAATGGATTATCCGGGACTTTTCGTTCCAGTGTCCAGCTGATTCATGCAAAAGCGCAGATCAAAAACTTGGTCAATTTATCAGGGTATCAAGATTTAGATTATAACGGCTCACCTATTACCATTCGTTATGGTTACTTTGCCTATCACCCGACATTTTCTCGTGTTGCAGCTGATGTGACGCTCATTCTAGATATCGACTTGGACAACGATTGGGACTCAACATTTGAACCAGGAGGAACAGCGGGGGCACATCGCTCAAGAATATCTCCCAAAGGGATTAATGAAGCGACAAACCAAGGTGCAATAGGACAAATTAGCCGCTGCTATGTCGAGTGTGTATTACCAACCACCGCCGGGCATCACCTACTTTTAATATTGATGAAGATTGTTAGAGAGCATAAAAAGAAGCTTCATTGCTACATAAGAGGAACCTAATGAATTCTCGTATTGTCCACAGTAGTACGACATCTCATTAAGGATATAAAGATGAACCACAAACCACCTATCAAGAAAACTTACACGCCTGTTGAAGAACTCATAGAAATGCAAACCGAATTGGCATTAGTTGACTCGATGCTTCAATCGAAAACGCTGACGATTATGCTTATTTTAGGCACGACTTCATTCGCTGTTTTTATGTATTTTCTGTTTAACGTTGCTAGTTGAAATAGAAAATTGTGGCATTGTTTACAAATACTTAAAATATCTCAGGATAAATGATTCATTTTTAGGCAGCGTACTATAAATCTGTTATACTGCCGCCAATTTTTTAATAATGACGAAAATGAATGTCTAAAAACTTCTCAGCGGATCAAGATCCTCATTTTGAGCGCGAACAGCAAAAATACGAAAACCCTATCGCAAGCCGCGAATTAATCCTCGAACTGCTTAAAAATTCTGATGCACCACTAAAGCGTGAACAGATAGCGCAAGCCTTTGATATTACGGAAGAAGAACCTTTAGAAGGTTTGCGTCGCCGTTTGCGTGCGATGGAGCGTGATGGTCAGGCCGTTTATATCCGTAACGGTAGTTACGGTTTACCGGAACGTATGGATTTAATGCGCGGTAAAATTATTGGTCACCGTGATGGTTTTGGCTTTTTCCGTCCAGATGAAGGCGGCAAAGACTTATTTGTTGACCAAAAACAAATGCACACTGTATTTCATGGTGACACTGTATTAGCCCAACACAGTACGTTTGGTCGCGGTAAACGCGATGCGCGTATTGTTCGTGTGGTTGAATTTGGCAAAACGGAATATGTAGGTCGCTTCTTTGTCGATGGTGATATTTCGTTTGTTGTGCCTGATGAAGCACGTATCGCGCAAGATATTATCATTCCAAATGATCAAGTGAATGGCGCTCGTAACGGCCAAGTGGTTGTTGTTACCATCACTAAGCGCCCATCACGCCATCAAAGCCCACTGGGCATTGTGTCGAAAATTATGGGTGATGAGATGGATCCAGGCATGGAAATCGAGATGGCATTGCGCAATCACGATTTGCCACACGAGTTCTCACAAGCGGTGCTTGATGAAATTAGTGGCTTGTCTGAAGAAGTGCCTGAAGAAGCGAAGCAAGGCCGTGAAGATTTACGCCATTTACCATTAGTAACTATTGATGGTGAAGACGCACGCGATTTTGATGATGCCGTTTATTGTGAAAGTAAGAAAAGCGGTGGCTGGCGCTTATGGGTCGCAATTGCTGATGTAAGCAGTTACGTTGCTAAAGGCAGCGCACTTGACGAAGAAGCGATAGCTCGTGGTAATTCTGTTTACTTTCCTGGCAACGTTATTCCAATGTTACCTGAGATTTTATCAAACGGTTTGTGTTCGTTAAATCCACACGTTGATCGTTTATGTATGGTTTGTGAAATGACCATCAGTGATGCGGGTAACTTGTCTGGTGCTAAGTTTTATCCAGCCGTAATGAATTCACACGCCCGTTTCACGTATACAAAAGTTGCAGCTATTTTAGATGGTGATAAAGCATTACGTGAAGAATATAGCGAGCGTGTTCCTGAACTAGAAGAACTTCATAAGTTATATACCGCTCTAAATAGCAGACGTTTAGAACGTGGTGCTATTGCTTTTGAAAGCAGTGAAACTCAGTTTGTTTTCAATGAGCAGCGCAAGATTGAAAATATCGTACCGCTTGTTCGAAATGATGCACACAAGATGATTGAAGAGTGCATGATTTTAGCCAATGTTGCATCGGCTAAATTTGTTGAAAAGCACGAAGGTAACGCTCTATTTAGGGTGCATGATTTACCGGGTGATGAGAAGTTAATGAACTTCCGCGCATTTTTAGGTGAATTAGGTTTAGAACTGACTGGTGGCGATAAGCCTCAGCCAAAGCACTATGCACAACTGCTTGAGATTGTTAAAACTCGCGATGACAGTGAACTGATTCAAATTATGCTGCTTCGTTCAATGAAACAAGCGGTTTATGCACCAGAGAATGAAGGTCATTTTGGTTTAGCATTAAGTAACTACAGTCACTTTACGTCGCCAATTCGCCGTTATCCTGATTTGATTTTGCATCGCACTATCAAGTCGCTATTGGTTAAGCAGAAGAAACTAGCTAAAGCACAAGGCAAGAAAATTGGCGCCCATGTTTATGAAGCGTCTGATATGTCAGAGCTAGGTGTTCATTGTTCGATGACTGAACGCCGCGCCGATGATGCTACCCGTGATGTAAGCGACTGGCTCAAGTGTGAATACATGCTTGAACACGTTGGCGACAGCTTCGCAGGAACTATCGCTACTGTCACTAGTTTTGGTTGTTTTGTTCGCTTAGACGATATCAATATTGAAGGTTTGCTGCACATTAGCGCATTGCCAGAAGACTATTACCATTTTGATCAAGTGAACGCACGATTGGTTGCCGAGCATTCAAATGTGACTTATCACATGGGTGATCGTATTGAGGTTAAAGTTGCCTCAGTAAATCTTGATGAAAAGAAAATCGATTTAACACTTAACTCTTTTGAGCCTAAGAAACGTCGTAGTTCTCGCCGCAGTGGTGATGAAAAGTCATCAAAGCCGAATAAGCGTAGTTCAGGTAAGAAAGATACTAGAAAAGACGATAATAAATCAGGTGCTAAAGGCACCAAGAAAAGTGGTGCTTCAAAACCGCGTGCTGGTAAAAACAGCCGTAGTAAAAAGCCATCAGCCAAACCAAGCAGCAAGAGTAATGAGAAGTAATGAGTAAACACGATTTATTATTCGGTATTCACAGTATTGAAGCCGTATTAAACAACGAACCTGAGCGAATTTTAGAAATTTTTGCACTAAAAGGTCGTGATGACGAACGCATGAACAAGGTGATTAGCTTAGCGCGTCGCCACGGCGTGAGTGTGTCATTTGTTGGAAAAAACAAATTGGAAGATCGTGCTGGTGAAGAGTCTCATCAAGGTATTATTGCCAATGTCCGTGCTGCAAGAGTTAAGGCTGAAGCTGATCTTGATGAAATACTAAACAGTACAGAACAGCCGTTTTTGTTGATTCTTGATGGCGTTACAGACCCACATAATTTAGGTGCTTGTATCCGTAGCGCTGATGCCGCTGGTGTTCACGCCGTTATCGTACCTAAAGATAATGCGGCTTCATTAACACCCGTTGTTCGTAAAGTTGCCTGTGGCGCAGCTGAAACAATGCCATTGATTCAAGTGACTAACTTAGCGCGTACAATGCGTGAAGTCCAAGAACGTGGTATTTGGATTTATGGTACCGCCGGCGAAGCGACTCAGGCGTTATATGAAACTAACCTAACGGGTCCTATTGCTATTGTAATGGGCGCTGAAGGCAGTGGCATGCGCCGCTTAACCCGAGAACATTGTGACCATTTAGTATCATTGCCAATGGCGGGTAGCGTTTCAAGTTTAAACGTGT
This sequence comes from Psychrobium sp. nBUS_13, assembly GCF_051201665.1. Classification (GTDB taxonomy): domain Bacteria; phylum Pseudomonadota; class Gammaproteobacteria; order Enterobacterales; family Psychrobiaceae; genus Psychrobium. The sequence continues at coordinate 687,348 of NZ_CP179210.1, forward strand.
CTGTTACAACCGGTATTTGTTTATTTGAAGTGGTGCGCCAACGCGGTTTATAGAAGTTTAGAATATATTGAAAAGGCTCGTGAATAACGTAATGCCATTCGGTTAAGCTTTCTTAGGCTTGTATCTCAACGGATACCGAGATGGAATGTAAAGCACTGAACGTGAAAACGTTCGGTGCTTTCTCTTGTCGGGCAGGATAAAATGTTTCACATCTTTCCTCATCAGTTGTAGTTTCTTTGGTATCGTCCCGTTCGATGATAACGCCAGCGCTCTGACTTGAGTATCAATGATGCAAATTGCAGCGGTGAAACTTATCATTGTCGGAGATACATCGGCTTCTTTAGCGATGGCTGACATTTCCAGTCGAATAAGGTTATAGCCTAACAACACGCCCCATAGCTCTTGTCTAACCCCTTGTGGAAAACGGCTTCTCAAGGTTATTTCGTTATTCAATTGGCTCGATTTTAATTCTCCAAAACCTTGCTCTATTTCCCATCGTTCCCAATAATACCAATTGCATTAAATATTTGCCCACTTGTACTTGTTAAAATTAACTAAAATGGCGTTGCTCTCAATCCTAATAGCCAGCTATTAGTCAATCGAGCGCCTTGTTTTAGCTGATTTTCTCTACGCACAACAAGATCACTTACTTAATGCAATTGGTATAAATTGACAATAACGTTTCCATCGGTGATGCTTCTGGGTCTGTCAATGAGGTGATAAAACCTTTAATGTCTCCTTTAGGGTGTTGGTAGCAAATCATACGTGCCTGCCAAACATCTGGTAGGTTAGGATTATTCGCACGGGCTTGTGGTGAAACAGGCATTTCGATTAATAAATCATTCTCTGAAAAACGTTCGATGACCTCGTATCGCATGCCTTGTTTTACAGGGATGTGGGTGCTTATGCTCAGTCTGGAACAATGAACATGTGCCAACAATCCTTTTAGGTTGAACAAAATTTGAACTGCAAAGATAAACAGACCCTAGCCGTTGATGCAAGATTACGTATCATCCTAAATCATTCTCCTAAAAATATTAACGCATTCGCATGGCATATTATTCCGGTAACTATTATCTCAATTTTGTTTGTTATCGTTGGTGTTTCAATGAAAACAGGCTGGTTAAATTAGCAATTGTAGTCGTTTAGATCACAGCTTTAATGTTATTGGTAGATATTGTTGTTTAGGCATTGCCCTAGCTGGTCAATTAATCTATAATTCGCGTCCAAATTCGGCTATCCATAATTCCTTGCCCTCATACTGGTCTTGCCGAGCCAAGTACGGGCTAATAAACCGTAAGGAAATATAAATGCGTCATTACGAAATCGTATTTATGGTTCACCCTGATCAGAGTGAACAAGTACCTGCAATGATTGAGCGTTACACTGCGTCTATCAAAGATTCTGGTGGTGAAATTCATCGTCTAGAAGATTGGGGCCGTCGTCAATTAGCATACCCAATCGACAAACTACACAAAGCACACTACGTTCTTATGAATGTTGAAGCTGGTCAAGAAGTAATGGATGAGCTAGAAAGCACTTTCCGTTACAACGATGCTGTGATCCGTAGCCTAGTACTTCGTACTAAAGGCGCTATCACTGAAGCTTCTGACATTGCTAAAGCAAAAGAAGAACGTCGTGAGACTAAACGTCGTGAAGCTCCGGCTAGCGATGAAGCAAATGCTGAGCAACCTGCTGCTGAGTAATTTGACTCTTGTTGGCTGAAAACTCAAGCGTGTTGACCGGTATATTATGTACCAGCCCACGTAAAAAGGTCAGCCCCGCTGGAATTCCTCACACTTATATTGTGATGGACCATCGGTCGCAACAAACTGAAGCTGGTTTCCCTCGGGAAATTTATTGCCGAATGACTGTTGTGATTAGCGGAAAAGAAAATCAAATTACCAACAACAAGTTGGTCAAGGGCAGTAATATCAAGGCAAGTGGTTATCTTGTCTGGCATCAAGGCCGAAATGGCTCGCCAAAAATTGTATTACATGCTCATTCGATTGAATTGATGAATTAGGAGAAATCTCCATGGCACGTTTTTTTAGACGTCGTAAGTTTTGTCGTTTCACCGCTGACGGTGTTGCACAAATTGACTACAAAGATATCGCTACTTTGAAAAACTATATCACTGAAAGTGGTAAAATCGTACCTAGCCGTATTACTGGTACTCGCGCTAAATATCAGCGTCAGCTTGCTGTTGCAATCAAGCGCGCTCGTTACCTAGCTTTACTTCCATACACAGACTTACATCAGTAAGCCGGTTATTGAAATTTTAGGAGAAAGGTAATGCAAGTTATTCTACTTGATAAGATTGCTAAGCTAGGTGAGTTAGGCGATAAAGTATCAGTTAAATCTGGTTTCGCACGTAACTTCCTACTTCCGCAAAAGAAAGCGGTATTTGCTAGCAAAGAAAATGTAGCAAAATTTGAAGAGCGTCGCGCTGAATTAGAAGCTGGTCTAGCTGCTAAATTAGCAACTGCTCAAGCTCGTGGCGAAGCTGTTAGCGCGTTAAACAACGTTGTTATCACTTCTTCAGCCGGCGAAGAAGGTAAACTATTCGGCTCTATCGGTACTCGCGATATCGCTGATGCCGTTACTGCTGCTGGTGCAGAGATTGTTAAAAGTGAAGTTCGTCTTCCAGAAGGCGCTTTACGCCACACTGGTGAGTTCGAAATCGCTATTCACCTTCATACAGAAGTTGATGTTACAGTTACTATCGAAATCGTTGCTGAGTAATCAGTAACCTTTTATAGGTAACAATAGAAAGCCGCGTGATAGCAATATCACGCGGCTTTTTTTGTCTAAAATGTAAAGTAGCGCGTTTTATTTTTTGGCTCAATTCGATTTCGTTGATATTCACGTTTTAGAAAAATGGACACTTAGTTCTTAGATTTATTGGGGTATTGGTGATTTTTGAACGAATATCAATCAATTTAGATCTATTTCGCATCTTTTGCGTGGTGCTAATTGCAGTGATTAGGTAAAAAGTCTAGATTAGTGATATGGACGTAAGTTGATGGGGATTATTTTGCGATTAATAGTATCAATTTTGATTACACTGGCGTGTATGAAAGTGTCAGCAAGTGACATTAATCATCAAAAAGTAAATATTATATTTGCCAGTGAAATGCCTGAAATTCATGGTAATAAAGGACGTTATGCAAAATTGGCAACATTGCTTAAACAGCAACGTCAGGCTGATCGCAATACATTTTTCTTTTTCGGTGGTGACAGTTTAGGACCGAGTATTCTTGCATCATTTGATAAAGGCTCTCATATTATCGATTTACTAAACTCCCTTGAGCCTGATGCGATGGGAGTAAGTAAGCGCGAATTTAGCTTTTATCCTGAAAATCTTTCTTTACGTGCCTACTATGCGACATTTCCAATTGTTGCTACTAATGTCATTGACGCAAAAACGGGCATTGACTTAGATGGAGTAGTGAATAGCACTATTACTGAACAAAATGGTATTACAATCGGATTTATGTCAATTATCGATAATGGTGTTTTGGAAGATTATACCTTCAATCAAATTTCCTTAATTGACCCTCAACAAGCTATAAAAAGAGTAGCAACTGAACTTCGTGAGCAAGGTGCTGAACTTTTGGTATTGCAATATACCGGTTATTACCCGGAAATTAATCAATTACTTGATGATGGAGTCATTGATTTAAGCTTACACAAAGATGAGAGTTACCAAGATGTTGATTATTCGTCTCGAACGTATAATCAGCGTGATGTATTTATCAAGTCACCATCTGGGGTTGCGGTAATTTCATTAATTTTAGATAAAGAAAAACCGTCTAAAATTATTGACTATTCATACGATATTAAAGATTTAGACACTTATGTTCAGGATAAGTCTGTTGCAAAGCAGGTTGCTGGCCATGGAGGAAGATTGAAATCAATATTGTCAGTAGAAATTGGTAAATTTACAGTGCCAATCACGACGAAAAGAGCATTAGTTCGTAGCTCAGAGAACGCCTTTGGTAACTATGTTGCAGATAGTGTTAGAGAGTTCGCGAACGCACAAATTTCAATTATCAATAGTGGTTCTATTCGCGGTGATCTCGATTACTCTGCTGGTAGTCCAATAACGCGTGAAACCATTGCCAATGAATTGCCGTTTCGAGGCATGATTGCGTTAATCGAAGTGAGTGGCGCTACCTTAGTGAGGGCGATGGAGAACGCAGTGAGTGCGCTGGATGTCTATAAAGGCCGATTTGCTCAGATCTCCGGCATGGCAATTGTTTTTGACAGTCGTGAGCCTGTTGGACAACGTATTAAATCGATTAAAGTTAATGGGCAAGATATTAAACTTACCCAAATGTATACAGTAGCCACGACTGATTATTTAGTGTCGGGCGGCGACGGTTATGACGTATTTAAAAGTGTGAAGAAATTAGGTGCGAAGCATTTAGCTATTCGCCTAGTATCAGACATTGTTACCGATAATATTACCCGTGATAAAATGCTATCCCCCAGTGTCGATGGACGTTTAGTTGATATAAAAGCAAAAATTAATGAAAAATAATAAAATGGCGCCATCTGAAAATAAAGGCGATAAACAGCGGTATCGGCCTGTGCATTCGTCACTAAATACAGTATTTACATTGTCTTTTTCAATCGTGCTCGTTCTAAGTGCTATAGTGGCTTTGATCGCGTATGACCGATTAGCTGCATTTGAAGATTTGTTAGATGATACAACGGCTACTTCATTTCCGAAGGTGATGAGCTACGCCAAAATGTACAGTCAAGTGAATGAATTAACTTACGCGACTGATAGTTTTACCATCGCTAACACACAAGGCCAGCGACGAATTGCTTTTGATGATTTAAAAGCAAAAATTTCGGCAATCAGACCGTTAGTTATTGAGCTTGGTAATGCCCAGCGTTCATTAATTCAATTGGATGTTATTGCCCAAGAAATTGAAGCGTTGAATGCGCTAATAGAAGAACGGCTGAGTATTAGTGACCTGTTGAAACAACAGCAACGGACTGTTTATCGTATTCATGACATTGCGATTCATGATGAAGAATTAGCCCATAATGACTTTGCGTATACGGTCAGCAGATTAGTAATAATGGCCGAAAAAGGGCTATCGTTTAAACGCCTCAATCGTATAAAAAATACTTCAAGAATTATCACCAAATTTTATAATCGCTCTATCGAAAAGTTAAACTTTGAAGATTCTCAAAAGCTACTGTTAAGTGATCTTTATGAAGGATTAGTTGGAACTGATGGCGCAATGGCATTGAAAATTCAATCGCTCCGTGTGCTTGGCCGAACGCGCGGACGTGCAGATTTTGTGCGAAACCTAGTGATCGATTATGCCAGATTTGCTGAATACGAGTCTTTTAAGTACAAGGGGACAGTACTTGAAGATATTAAAGACTTTTCGGAGACTGTCGATGTTCAAACTAAAACCTTAGGTAGTGCAGTCATTTGTACCTTTGGCGTTATTATTATTATTGTGTTTTATATTCAGCGTCGTGTGATCAGACGTTTAGTGCTGCTCAATAAAAAAGTGGTTTCACGTTTAGCTGGCGATGCTATTGATTTAAAAGTTGGTGGTAAAGATGAAATTACTGTAATAGCCAAGTCATTTGAAGAGTTTGCTCAAACTATTGAGCGTCAAAAACAAGAACTCTTAAAGTCTTCTCTTACCGATGGTCTAACTAATATTGCTAATCGTCGAGGGCTAGACAAAGCATTTAAAAACTTATTGTTATCTGCTCAGCGGCAAAAATGGCCAATATCGATATTAATGATGGATATTGATAATTTTAAAACCTATAACGATTTTTATGGTCACGTTGCTGGTGACGAATGTCTGCAAAAAATAGCTAGTGCCCTAACATCAGTGATGCGACGCCCTGAAGACTTCGTTGCGCGTTATGGCGGGGAGGAATTTGTTTGTTTATTACCAAATACGCCACTAAAAGGGGCGCAGATTGTCGCAGATTGTATTATAGAGCAGCTTGAGCTCGATAGTATTCCTCATGAACGCAGTGATGTGGCTAAACATGTTACCCTAAGCATTGGTATTGCGGTTTACACCTCAGAGAAAGAAGAGACAAGTGATAGCCTATTAAAGCTCGCTGATACAGCATTGTATCGCGCTAAAAAACACGGCAAGAACCGCTACTCTAATTAAATGGTAGTTACTTCACGTTAATTTCGTCCTGGGCTAAAGTGATATTGTCTCCAATTGTCATCGTTCGTGTCTTATTTATAGTATTGATAAATATAAGAAATATGTTTGATGTCAGCGTTTCCCAATGACTGAATAGTTTACCTGTGAAAAACTAACAGTATTAACCATGTCAGATACTGATAAAATATACTTGAAATTTACTATAAAGATTATAAGATGACGCTTCGTCAAAGTTTGACGAAGCGTCAAAAGCTAAGGGCGGCTTTAGCCGTTGTTTCAATGATGCAAAAATGTGATAGCAATAATAACCCTAAATGTTTTATTCGTAAGGCGTTAACTAAACGCGAACAAAACGTCATAAACCGTGAATTAGAGCTACTTGATGTAGCTGAAAAGATCATGGCTCATGAAGGGTTTTCAGGATTGACAATGGACAAACTAGTGGCTGCTTGTGATTATTCAAAAGGCACTGTTTATAACCATTTCGCTAACAAGGAAGACTTGTTTTGTGCACTCTCAATCAAAGGAATGAGATTTATTATTTCCTTAGTAAAAAGAGCAGTAACAATGCAAGGTAACTCTCGCGAAAAGTGTTTAGCCATCGTTTATGCTCAGCAGTTACACAGTCAAATGCATGCGACCGCGTCATTTTGTGTTTTGATGGTGAAGACGCCGGCGGTACTAGAAAAAGCTAGCGTAGGGCGTATCGCTATTCAACGGGAGCTGGATATGGAAATTACGCTACTAGTTGATAAGCTTATCGAACAAGCGGCCGATTGTGGTGATTTGACGCTCAATAAGCGAGAAGAGGTCAATGGTATTTGTTTTGCGCTATGGTCGATGTCTTTTGGTTCTAGCGCTATTTTAGCCAGTGATCAAGATGCAGAGGCCGTGGCTAGACTTGATATGTTTAATGCATTATTGTTTAACATGAATGTGTTACTAGATGGTTTAAAGTGGCTGCCATTGAGCGATGAATTGGATTATCAAGCGACTTGGCTACGCATTGGAAATGAAGTTTTTGCCGCAGAGGTTGCAGCGTTGAGTTAACGCTGCTTTTTATTTGAACTTAAGTGACGATTCGTCAATTTAGGGGTAAGAATCATGAAACGTTTATGGCTTGAAGTCGTAATTAAAAAACCGTGGTTAATGTTGTTGTTTGGCATTGTTTTTTTTGTAGTGGCTGGAATGGGCGGCCAAAATTTGTATTTTCGAGGCGACTATAAAGTCTTCTTCGGGAGTGAAAATCCTCAGTTAATTGCATTTGAAAAGATGCAGGGTATTTTTAATAAAAATGAAAATGCCAATATCATCATTGCGCCTAAATCAGGTGATGTTTTTAATAAAAATACACTTCAACTCATAAAAGAGTTAACCGATGAGTCTTGGCAAACTCCTCGCTCGACACGTGTTGACTCATTATCTAATTATCAACATACCTGGGCAGAAGAAGATGATCTGATCGTTGAAGATCTCGTTATGGACATCGAATCAATGACCCCGCAGGCGATAGCTAGAGCCAAGAGTATTGCTACGTCAGAGCCCAACTTAGTGAAGCGTATTGTTTCTGAAAATGGCGAAGTTGCTGTTATTAGCGTTACGGTACAATTACCCGATGGTGATAACCCCGAAACAGCAGGCGAAGCGGCGTTAGCGGTGATGGAAATTGCTAAGTCTATTACTGATTTAACGGACAGCTTCAAAGAGAAATACCCTGATCATGAGTTCTATCATACAGGTATTGTCTTCATGAATGACTCCTTTGCTACAGAAGCGCAAAAAGATGCGAGTACGTTAGTGCCCCTGATGTTCTTGATGGTCATTATTATTCTATGGGTTTTACTGCGCTCTTTTACGGGAACCTTCGCCACGCTGATTATTATTATCGTTTCTATTGCTGCGACCATGGGTATTTCAGGATGGATGGGATATTTCTTAAGTACGGCAACAGTGAATGTACCAACTATGGTAATGACGCTCGCCGTTGCCGATTGTGTGCATGTCATTTCATCAATGCTATATGCAATGAGGCAGGGACAAACGAAAGAGCAGGCGCTTGAGTACAGCATGAATCTCAATCTAATGCCTATTTTTATTACCTCAGCGACAACTGCAATTGGTTTCTTGACGTTAAATTTCTCTGATGTTCCGGTATTGGCAGACTTAGGTAATTTAACAGCCTTAGGTGTCATGATTGCTTTTGTATTGTCAGTCACTTTATTACCAGCAATTTTGACAATATTACCCATGCGCGCAGTTAAAGTAACCACGGGGAAAAGTCATTGGATCGAGCGCTTAGGTGACACGGTTATTGATAATCATCGCAAATTATTGCCAATTTCTTTAATTGTTATGGTGATTGCGATAACGGCGACCTTTAACAATAATGTGAATGACATTGCCACCGATTACTTTGATGAAAGTACCGCGTTTAGACAGTCAACTGATTTCCAGCAGGAAAACATAAGTGGTATGTCGACTATTGATTTCGCGCTTTATAGTGACGAAGCATCAGGGCTTAATAAGCCAGAAATGTTGAAAACAGTCGACGCCTTTAGCAACTGGTTACGTGAGCAACCAGAAGTTGATCACGTATTAACTATTAGTGATACCTTCAAGCGTTTAAATAAGAATATGCACGGCGATGACGAATCATACTATCGTTTACCGCAAGATAGAGAGCTGTCGGCACAGTACTTGTTGTTGTATGAGATGTCACTGCCATACGGTCTTGATCTGAATAATCAAATCAATATTGATAAGTCTGCAACCCGTATCACCGCAATTTTGCAAAACCTTGGTAGTGTCGAATTTACTGAGTTTGAACAACGTACTCAGCAATGGATAGCTCAAAATGCACCAACCTTGCGTATGGCTGCTGCTAGCCCTAACTTAATGTTCGCTCATATTGGCCAACAGAATATGAGCAGTATGCTGATAGGGACTTTATTCGCCCTTGTCTTGATCTCTGGGTTATTAGTGTTTGCATTGCGTTCATGGCGCTTAGGGGCAATCAGTTTAATCCCAAACCTAGTGCCAGCGTGTATCGGTTTTGGTATCTGGGGAATGTATTCTGGTGAAATCAACATGGGACTATCTGTCGTATTAAGTATGACTTTAGGTATTATTGTCGACGATACCGTACATTTTCTAAGTAAATATCAACATGCCAAGAATGAAGGTAAATCAACACAAGATAGTATCCGTTATTCCTTTGCCAGTGTTGGTCAAGCATTGTGGATAACAACGCTCGTGTTAGCAATCGGTTTCTCAATTCTAGCGTTGTCGTCGTTTAGACTTAATGCCGATATGGGGCTGCTAACCGCAATAATTATTGTGGCGGCGCTGGTTGTCGATTTCTTATTCTTACCAGCCTATTTACTATGGTTAGATAAAACGTCAAATTCAGAAAAATCACAAGGAGCAAGCGATGAACAAGCTGCATAAAATATTTACTATATCAGCAATAGGGTTAAGTCTGATAGCCGGTTCAGCTATTGCACAGACTGCACAAGAAAAGGGGCTAGCAATTGCTAAAGAGCGCAAGGCTCGAGACATTGGTTGGGGCGATTCAACCGCTAAAGCACAAATGATTTTGCGCAATGCCAAAGGGCAAGAAACAGTGCGTAAAATGAAGATAAAATCGCTTGAAGTGGCTGACGATGGCGATAAAGCGCTGACTATTTTTCAACAACCTCGTGACGTAAAAGGTACGGCGTTCTTGAGCTTCTCTCACGCTGTTAAGTCTGATGAGCAATGGATGTACTTACCAGCGCTTAAACGGGTTAAACGCATCGCTTCACGAAACAAGTCTGGGCCATTTATGGGCAGTGAGTTTGCATTTGAAGATTTGAGCTCGTTTGAAATTGAAAAGTATACCTACAAATTTTTACGTGATGAAATCATCAATGGTGAACTATCGTATGTTGTTGAACTAGATCCTGTTGATAAAAACTCGGGTTATACTCGTCAAATTATTTGGATGGATCACTCACATTACCGTGCGCATAAGATTGAGTTCTATGATCGTAAAAATAGTTTACTTAAGACACTGACTTTTTCAGATTACAAATTGTATTTAGACAAATACTGGCGTTCACACAAACAGAATATGACGAACAATCAAACTAAAAAGAGCACAGATTATCTGATTGAAGAGCTAGCATTTGATACAGGTCTTAACACTAAAGACTTTAACAAGGCGACGTTAAAGAGAGCTAGATAATGAAACGATTAAGCACACTAGCTTTTGCATTAAGCGGCTTAATCGCAACCAGTAGCTTTGCCGAGACGCAAGTGTCGGTAAAAGCTGCTGCTGATTATCGCTTATATACTCAAGATGCTTTATATTCACAGCAAGTTGATAAACAGTTTTCGATGTTTATCGAGCCTGAAATTTACCATAGCTGGAATGACGATTTAGATAGCGTTACGTTTAAACCGTTTTACCGCTGGGATAACGAAGATGATGAACGTAGCCACGGTGATATTCGTGAATTGATGTGGCTTCATGTTGGCGAAGATTGGGAGTTACGCACGGGTATTGGCAGCGTATTTTGGGGACAAACTGAGTCGGCACATTTAGTCGATGTCATTAATCAAACTGATGCCGTTGAAGCGGTTGACGGCGAAGATAAATTGGGTCAGCCGATGATTAATTTAACCTTGGTTCGTGACTGGGGTAATTTGGATTTGTTTGTGCTACCAGGGTTTCGTGAGCGAACTTTTGCTGGCGAAAATGGGCGCTTACGTGCACCTTTCATTGTCGATACTGACAACGTTATATATCAATCGACTGACGAAGAACATCACGTCGACTTTGCGGCGCGTTGGAGCCACAGCATTGATATTTGGGAACTTGGGTTGTCTTATTTTGATGGTACTTCGCGCGATGCCGATTTGCTATTGTATGTTGACAATGAGATAGGCACATTTAGACCTTTCTATCGTCAAATGAATCAAGTGGGGCTTGATGTGTTGGCTGTTGTTGACTCTTGGATTCTTAAATTTGAAGGGATTTCACGTCACTTTGATCATGCGCCACTTTATGAAGCTAACGATTATTTCGCAATGACCACAGGCTTTGAATACCCCTCGGTAGGCGTGTTTGATTCTGTGTGGGATATTGGCTGGTTAATGGAATATCAATTTGATGATCGTAAGGATAGCTCGCAAGCGCTAGGACAAAACGATTTAATGTTGGGGGCACGCTTGGTATTAAACGACATTGATGGCACTGAAATACTCTTTGGTATGGTGCAAGATTTGGATCATTCGAGCACGCGTAGCGCATTTGTTGAAGCTTCCAGTCGTATTGACGATAACTGGAAGTGGCGTGTCGATGCGCGTATTTTCAGTGCCAATGAATTGAGTAACGTACTCTATAACTTACGCAATGATGATAATGTTGAACTGAGTTTAGAATACTATTTCTAATTTAATCGATCGTTGAGGTTTATTCTCATTCTAATTTAAGTCGTAATTCGGTAGTTAATCATCTGTTTGAATGCGTCAATTATCTTGGTAATTGGCATAGCTAAGTATTTAAAGTCTTTCAAGTAGTCAGTATTAACTCTCATTCCTGCATTAGCTTCAAATACTAAAAGTTCCCCGTCAGTTGTGAACGAAAAATCAATACCAAAATAATCAAGTGACAGTTTTTCATGGATTTGTTTAATGATTGCTTGATGTCCAGGTGATAGAACAGTTGATAAGTCGTCAACGAAAGCCTGTTCTTCTTGACGTAATCGTTGATTGTTTTGCATCAGTGTCATACGTGAAGAGCTATGAACATTCCAATGATTATGAGCGACACAATGTTCTGGATAAAACTCACCGTCAATAACAAACACACGATATTTCCGATACAAACCGTCCTTTGATTTAAAATCAATAAATGGGCAAATATTGAGAATTTCACCACGGCTTTGCTTTAAATAATGATCAAGCGATTCTCTGTCTTCTAATTTGACGAGTCCTATTCCAGTGCTGCTACCTAATGGTCTTGCCAATGCTGGAAACCCACTATTGTAATTAGCAAACTGAGCATTGCCGTGAAATATATTCGTGTCGGCAATTTGTAAAGATAATGATGATAATTGCTGGTAAATATCGACACGCGACGTATTCAAGACAGCCGCTGGAGGATTAATAATTTCATGATTAAAGCGTTCAAATTGAGTCAATAACGTAAGTGCATTAGCGCAAACTTCCATATCAGCAATGCAATTGATGATTAAGTCATAATGACCAAGCTGTTTCACTGACTCTCTAAAATTATCACTGTCACTGACAAATAAACGGCTAACGTTGACCTGTTGCATATCAATGAATTTATTCACATCAAAATGACCACCGAAAATACTAAACGCTATTTCATTACCAATGTGTGGTACAAAATCGAGATTTTCTAGTGCATAAATCAGGAGCACTCTTGGTTTACTATTAGCTTCTTTGCTGGAATAAAGGGGATGATAAGGTTTACAGGTTAGCGCACGTTCCATTGCTTTTTGTGCCAGCTTTTTTTGCGACAATAATTGATGGGCAATGGCGTTATAAAACAACGTTTCAAACGAGGGTGTTGGATGAGGTGCTAAAACCTCTAAGCAGTCTTTTGCTTGTTTCTTCTTAAGATAAAACTTGGCCACAGCGAGCGCGCTAGGTAAGTGGCTCTTAGTCGCATTCATTAATTGTCGGTTAAGTATTTTGTACGCATTACTATGTTTATTGTGAGTCAAGAGTCCTAACGCTTGTATCGTATTACTGATAAATGCGGAATTATCAGGTGCCATAGATAAACTCAATGACATATAACTAATGCCATCGGCAATATTATTGAGGATAATAGAAAGCATACCGTAAAAATGCAGTGCATTTAGCGCTGTCGGATTTTTCTCCAACTGCGCTTTAAAACCATTTCTTGCTGCTTCGTATTTTCCTTGCTGCATTAGTGCAATAGGATCAACTTCTTGGGTCATATTTACCAACTCTTTTTGTGACGAAAATCACGTGATGTAAGTTATTCCAAACGTCGAGAAATATTTTCTATTTATTCACTTTCTATTGTCCTGTCGACGGATAAATCTAGCCATTTTCCTTTGGTTGTTAAGATTTAATAACGTCACTCTATCTATAAATATACTGTGTAATCAGGAGCAATGTCTTGAAAAAATTGTTTTTTTATTGCGAATACCGCAATTTATTCTTTCTTGCTTGGTAATTTTTTCATTGCCAGCGAGTGCCAATTAATGGCAAACATTGTATAAACGTCCCACTGAAATTCCTTTTCCGAGTAATAATTTGTACTCAGCCGAAAAGGCAGCATTAGGGAAAATGCTGTTTTTTGATCCGCGTTTATCGCAAAACTTTAATATGACTTGTGCCACTTGTCATAACCCAAGATTTGGCTAGGAAGATGCCACAACACTGTCTGTGGGCGCCAAAAATACTGCACTAGATCGCCATTCTCCGACGGTTATTAATGCAGCATGGGGTAATCAATTTTTCTGGGACGGTCGTGCGCCAACGCTTGAAGAATAAGCACAAGGGCCAATAGAGTCAACGGTGGAAATGAATACGCCAATGGCGATGGTGGTTGAGCGAATTAGCGCTGTTCCTCAGTATCAAACGTGGTTTCAGCGAGCCTTTAATGGTGAAGGTGTCACTAGTGAAAATATCAAGAAAGCGATCGCCACCTTTGAGCGCACTATTGTATCGGGCATTGCCCCTTTTGATCGTTGGATTGAAGGTGATGAAGATGCCATTTCTCATCAAGCCAAACGTGGATTTGAGCTATTTAATGCAATTAATGGTATTATCTAGAACAAATCATTGATATTGCAGAGCAAACAGCCAAAGGTAGTATGACATTGGATGCTAACAGCACTCAGAACATTACCTCGATGGACGAAGTTAACAGTAACGTAGCGCAGTTTAAACTTTAACACTGTTGGCTCGCTGCCACTTGGGCTAAGATACTGTGCAAATTTAATTTGAAAGTACTCTTAGCCCATGAATAACGTTAACCTCGATGGCAAGCCCGTCACTCCGAGCAAAGTCATCTGTATCGGCCGTAATTATGTCGACCACATCCATGAACTCGGCAATGAAATGCCCGATGACATAGTGGTGTTTTTAAAACCCAATAGCGCTATTTCAAATGAACTAACCAGCTTTCACCAAGAGTCATTACATTACGAAGGCGAAATTTGTCTAATGGTCATTGGCGGCGAATTTCGCGCTGTAGGTTTTGGTCTTGATCTCACTAAACGTCAGCTCCAAGGTAAACTGAAAAGCAAGGGCCTGCCGTGGGAGCGCGCCAAAGCGTTTGATGGCTCAGCAGTGATGGGAGATTTCGTCAGCATCGATAACCTTGATAACAGCCTGAGTCTAAAACTCACCATCGACGGTGAGGTTATCCAACAAGGCGGTGTAGAGCTGATGATGTACAAACCGCAACAAATTCTTGAATCGTTGAAAGAGCATTTCACTTTAGAAGATGGTGATATTGTGATGACAGGAACACCGAAAGGGGTTGGGGAAATTAAAGCGGGTGTCCTGTTTCATGGTCAAATTAATCAAGCAAAAAAAACGTTAATTAGCAACGAGTGGCAGGCTATTTAACGAATGGTTTAGATAGGCTTAACAGTGCAGTTAAGCCTTTGCTACAAAATTAAGATAGGCTACTTACACTAATGCGCTATTGAGGATCTGCTCACTGACTGCTAAATCAATATCGCCATGTTCACCAAGTGCTCGCATACCGTGCTCGTCTAGCTTCGCTAAAATATCTTTCACTTCAGTCTCACCTAGTTGCACATCTGAAAGTCTTGTTGGAACTTGCATTTCTTTAAAAAAGGTTTCAGTTAAAGCAATCGCTTGCGAAATTTTTTCATCGTCGCTACCGTCGGTAATATTCCAAACACGCGTTGCGTATTGCAGTAATTTTCCGTGCTTATCACTGCGTTTAACTTTCATTACAGCCGGTAGGATAATCGACAGCGTACGAGCGTGATCGATGCCATAACCTCCTGTTAATTCGTGTCCTATCATATGCGTTGACCAATCTTGCGGAACCCCTGCGCCAATTAAGCCATTAAGCGCCATTGTTGCCGACCACATGATGTTGGCGCGAATGGCTAAATCATCTTTAGTTGTTGGCGATAATGCCTTTGGGCCTTCTTCGATAAGCGTTTGAAGTAGCCCTTCAGCAAAGCGATCTTGTACTTTACCGTTGACATCATAAGTGAGGTATTGCTCCATCACATGAACAAATGCATCAACGACGCCGTTACTAATTTGGCGATCTGACAGTGTGAGTGTCACCGCTGGGTCAAGCACCGCAAATTGCGGCTTAACTAATGGACTTGCAAAAGCCAGCTTGTCGCGGCCGCGCGTCACCACAGAATTGCCGTTATTTTCAGAGCCCGTTGCTGGCAATGTAAGTACGGCGCCAATAGGCAATGCTTTTGTCACAGGAGCACCCTTTGCGAGAATATCCCATGGCTCATCGCCCTCAAATTGTGCGGCTGCGGCAATAAATTTAACGCCGTCGACAACAGAGCCACCGCCAACTGCGAGCAAATAATCGATGTTTTCCGATTCTATAATGGGCAAGGCTTTGGCTAGTGTCTCGTAACTAGGGTTTGGCTCTACTCCCGAGAACTCAAACCACTGGTGATTCTTAAGAGCGTCAGTTACCTGCTGGTAAACGCCATTGTTCTTGATTGAACCGGTACCATAAACTAAAAGCACCTTGGTATCTGCTGGGATTTCATTGGTGATTTGAGTAATTTGATTTGAACCAAAATGAATGCGTGTTGGGTTATGAAAGCTAAAATTTAACATAAAAAGTCCTAGTAATTATTGGTTCAAGTGAGTGATAAGCTTTTGTGCTACAAGTGCTGAGCTAGCTGGGTTTTGTCCTGAGATAATCAATCCATCTTGAACTGCAAAAGGCGTCCAGTCAGCTGCGCGTTGATAGTCAGCGCCGCGTTTAATTAATTCGTCTTCTAATAAGAAAGGGACAATTTGGGTTAACTCAACAGCCGCTTCTTCATTATTAGTAAAGCCTGAGACTGCTTTTTTATTAATGAGGTAAGCATCGTTATTGTCTTTGATATTAAGTAACACAGCACTTGAATGACAAACCGTTGCAACTGGCTTATTTGCCTCAATTGTTGATTGGATGAGGGCAATTGAATCAACGTCATCGACTAAATCCCATAATGGGCCGTGGCCACCAGGGTAGAATACAGCATCATAATCTGACGCGTTAACTTGATTGAGCTTTAGCGTATTTGATAGCTGATCTTTTACTTGTTCGTCAT
The DNA here is from genome assembly GCF_051201665.1 of Psychrobium sp. nBUS_13. Taxonomy (GTDB): domain Bacteria; phylum Pseudomonadota; class Gammaproteobacteria; order Enterobacterales; family Psychrobiaceae; genus Psychrobium. The sequence goes on from NZ_CP179210.1 coordinate 703,846, forward strand.
TGTCAAAACGCTGTGTATCGGCTGTTTGAAAGTCAGCTAATTCACTCTTTGGATCGATAGGTGGCTGTCCACCTAGCGGAGACGCTAAGGTAATTTCATAGCCTGCATCTTTAAATGCAAAATAAGGGGCAGCAAATTCTTCAACCCAAAAGCCAGTTTTTTCGCCACTATTACCTAGCTTATCGTGAGAGGTTAAAACCATTAGAATGTGTTTTTTAGTCATTGCTTTTACTCGGAGTGTAAGTTGATAAAACACAGTTTACGCCTTCATTAAAATCATACAATGCAGATAATATTAACTTCATTGTATTAAAAATTGATACAATCGGGTCAATAAAGGTTAAAGAGAGTAGGTTAGTGAGTGTTTCATTTGAACAATTAAAAAGTATGGTGGTTTTTGCACAAGTTGTTGAGCAGGGCACATTGAGTGGTGCGGCGAAACAACTCGGTTTGTCTCGGGCTGTGATCAGTTATCATATTAAAAAACTTGAACAGCAACTGGCCATTACCCTGCTTAATCGTTCTACCCGAACCATTTCATTAACAGAAGCTGGAAACGACTATTATCAGCATTGTCGAGTCATCGCGCAGCAAGCTATGGCTGCTAATCAACAAATAGAGAATTTGAAAACAGATCCCATCGGTAGACTTAAAATAACTTGCCCCGTTAATGTCGGACTACAAACCATAGTACCAGCACTTAATGAATTTCGCGGGCTTTACCCGAAGATAGAACTGGATGTAATGCTCACCGATGAGGTGGTGAATATTTTGCAACAAGGTATCGATTTGGCTATCCGCGGTGCACCTTTACCAGATTCAGGTTTGCAAGCAACCAAATTATCGACGTTAAAAACTTGTCTATGCGGTGCGCCTAGTTATTTTGAGAAACGTGGTATTCCTCAAAAGCCCAGTGATCTTAGTCATCATGAGTGGGTGATTTATAAACTGACAGCGAATAATCTTGAGTTAACAAAAGGATCTCGATCCTACACCATCAGTGTGAAGGGAAGCATTGAAACTAATAATGCCGCCGCCAGAACGGCCTTTGTCGAAGGCGGTCATGGCTTAGCAAGGATCCCTATGTACGATGCCATTCCTAAGATCCGTCAAGGGACTTTAATGTCGGTATTAGATGACTACACCATGAAAGACATTAATGTTTATGGCGTTTTCCCGCCCGGCAGTGCGAGTTCTAAAAAACTACGTTTACTATTAGATTTCTTGAAAAGTTATTTCAACAAAGTATTAGTAGAGGATTAATTCGTGTCGCGATGGATTAGAAAACTCACTTCATTGAATTGAAATTAGATCGGTGTTTCTTTTGATAGCGCTTTTACCCAACATACAAATTCCTTATACTAGGCGCTTCTTAAGCAGATGTTTGAAATTATGAGTGAAGTGAATATTCTTGAAAATCGTCCGAATCAACCTGTTGGGCGAATTCGTCAGAAAAATCAATTGCGCATTATAGCGGCCGCCGAAGAGGAGTTTGTAACCTTTGGCTTTAAAGGCGCGTCAATGAAACGTATTGCCGAGCGTGCTGAGTTGCCTCGCGCTAATATTCATTATTACTTTAAAAACAAAGTCGATTTATACGCTGCTGTTTTAGGTGACATTGTAGAAGTGTGGAACTCGACGGTTGCTGATATTAACCCTGAAGATGATCCTAAAGAAACATTAACCGCCTATATTCGCGCTAAGGTGTTATCTGCGAAAGGTAATCCGAATGCCTCGAGAATATTCGCGAGTGAAATAATCCACGGTGCGCCGCATATTGGTCAATATTTAAAGCAAGATTATCGCGTGGCTATCTTGAATATTACCAATGGTTTTCAATCATGGATTGACCAAGGAAAAATGGATGCCATTGATCCTATGCATTTACTATTTATGATTTGGGGTTCAACTCAACATTATGCTGACTTTGGTGTTCAGGTACGTGCTGCAATGGATAAAGACTCGTTAAATGATGACGATTTTGATCGTATTATTGCGTCAATTACCCACATTATTCTCAAAGGTGTGGGGCTCAATTAGGCTTCAATTACTTATATGAAAAGGGCAATCTAGTGATTGCCCTTTTTATTGTGTTAACTAAGTGCCGATTAACGCAGCTCTCGGCGCAGAATTTTTCCTACTGGCGTCATTGGCAGCTCATCGCGGTATTCTACCTTACGCGGTAGTTTATAAGCAGTGATGTGCTCGCGGCAGAATTCTTTGATTTCATCGATACTTAATTGCTTGTCGCCTTTGGCGACGATGAACACTTTAACGGTTTCACCAGATCTATCATCTTGGACACCTATCGCAGCACAGTTTTCTACCTCTGGGTGCTTAGATAATACATCTTCAATTTCATTCGGATAGACGTTAAATCCAGAAACAATAATCATATCTTTGATGCGATCGACAATAGAAACAAAGCCATCTTCGTCGATAATCGCAACATCTCCAGTTTTTAGCCATTCGCCGTCACTCGTAAAGGTATCCTTGGTGGCTTGCTCATTTTGCCAATAGCCTTTCATGACTTGTGGGCCTTTGATGCATAGCTCACCGCGTTCGCTTATAGCTACTTCATTTCCTTTATCGTCAATACACTTTACGGCAGTTCCTTGTAGCGGGATACCTACAGTGCCAACGCGCTCAAAGCCGTTAAGCGGATTCATACAAGCGGCAGGAGAGGTTTCGGTCAGACCATAGGCTTCTGAAATAGGACAACCTGTCATTTCTTTCCAACGAACGGAAGTGTCTGAAGCTAATGCAGTGCCTCCAGAGAGAGTGAATGCTAACTTACTAAAATCTAATTTTTGAAATTCAGGATGATTCATTAACGATACAAATAGCGTATTTAAGCCAATGAAACCTGATAGTTTCCAAGGCTTAATAGCCTTGATAAATAAGTTGGTATCACGTGGATTAGCGATCAAAATACTGTGTAAGCCTAAGTGAAAAAATGCCATCAAGTGCACGGTAAATGAATAAATGTGATAGAGCGGTAATGGTGCAACAATGTTGGCTTCTGTGGTGTTAAAAATACGGTTACCGTGTTCGTCTTCTTGGTGCAAAAGTTCTGCCGCTTGCAGCATATTGGCGACTAAATTACGATTGGTAAGCTCAGCTCCTTTTGATACGCCAGTTGTACCACCTGTGTATTGAAGAACTATCGTATCTTCAGGGTTAGCAAGGTGTGCTGGTGTAAACCCTTTACCGAGATTTTCCTTGAGGATTTGTTTAAAGGAAATTGCGTCTGGCAAATGGTAGGCAGGTACCATTTTTTTAACGCGTTTTATTAATGTATTAACAAGCCAGCGTTTCATTGTTGGCAGCATATCGCCCATAGAGGTCACTAATACCGTTTTAACACCTGTCTGATCTTGAATGTTTTGCACTGATTTAGCAAAAATATCCATACACAATAATGCTGTTGTACCTGAGTCGTTAAATTGATGAATCATTTCACGCTCGGTGTAAAGCGGATTGGTGTTAACGACCACTAAGCCTGCTCGCATCGCACCATACATCGCAATTGGATATTGCAATGTATTAGGCATTTGAATCGCAATTTTATCACCGGGTTTTAAATCGGTATGATTTTGCAGGTAGTGAGTAAACGCGGCACTGTATTGATCGATTTCTCGAAAGGTCAGTGAATGCCCAAAGCCAGTGAAGGCCTTACGATCGGGAAAATTTTTCATTGCCTGTTCGATAACTTCAATCGCAGAGCTAAATTGTTCAAAATCGAGATTGTTTGCGACACCGGGGGCGCGTTTTCCGTCCCAAAAAGATGCGTCCATTATTTCCTCCAAATACCTAATCTATTATTGTTGTTTTGTGGTTACGTGGTTGTTGAGTACCATTTGCAATGTCATGTTTGCGAGCTGCTCTAGCGATAAATCACCGTTAGGTTTATACCAATTGAGTGACCAATTAATGGCACCATTTAGTAAACGTCGCAATATGTGATGGTCAATATTTATCATGCCTTGCTGCTGCGCTTGTGCCAATACGTCAATCCAATATTGCTCGTATTCGTCGCGTAGTTTTAACATGATAGTCTGATTTTCTTCGTTTAGCGCACGCCATTCAAATACCAACACAGAAATATGCGCGCTGGTATCTAAGATTAGCGCCTGAAATTCACAGAGAATTAATGCCAGTAATTTGTCTTTGATGGTGTGGTTAAGCGATAACGCCAAATCTACACGACGAATATTTAGCAAAATCGCCTGTTGCATTACTTGTTTGAGAATTTCTTGTTTATTCGGGTAATGGTGAAACAAACTACCGGATTGAATACCAATCGCTTTGGCAAGATCGCGTACTGTTGTTTTATCAAAACCACGATCGCGAAACAGGGTTGCTGCTGTGCCGAGTAAGCGCCCTTTAGGGCTTTGCGGATCAATAACTATCGATTCATCGATAAGCTGCGATAAAATTTGCTCGTTGTTGAGCTGTGTCAAGGCAACAAAAGCCATAATCACCTTCTATTTTACAGCGTAATTCATGTTAAGAGCCGCTGTTTTTTATTCTTATCAAGTCACCTTAACAGCTTTTTTTTGAATAACCAAGCAAGCGCTTGGGGTGATTAATTAATAGACGTTATTTCCAAAAGAAATAGTATCTTTTTGTGGTTTTATTCAACACGAAACAATCAATTAGGTGTATAATTTTTATACTTTAAAAGCGAGGTAACACATTGACTTTAATTGATTTTAAAATGATGGGCGCAATTGAGCGAATCTTACTTCTAAGAACGATGGCCATAGTCATTCAGTTGTGTGCTGTGATTGGTTTTTTCGTTGTGATGCCGCAAGACATAACGATAATTCCTTTACTTTCAATCATTGCACTTGAAACCGTATTTCATCTTTTTAGTTGGCGCTGGTATCGCCATCATCAAGCGTCTTCTTTTGCGGTTGCTGCGCAGGCAATAGCTGATATTGTTTTCTTAACGCTGTTAATGGCGTATAGCGGCGGGGCAACTAATGCGTTTGTTTCGCTGTTACTAATGCCTATTGTAATTGGTGCCGTGAGTTTACCTACACGTATGCTGGCTTTTGTATCATTGTGTGCCGTGATTGCGTATAGCGCATTGTTAATGAGCTTGCCGACTCACCAGCATCATATGGATATGACCAATCATTTTATTGGCATGTGGGTTAATTTTCTTTTATCAGTCATCGTTGTGACCTTGGTGGTTGGCACGATGTCTAAGATGATTACTAATCGAGAACGAGCCATTGCCAAACAACGAGAAGAACAACTTAAAAGTGAACAATTAATTTCATTGGGGGTGGCATCGGCTCAGGTAACTCACCAACTGGCGACGCCGCTGGCAAATTTGCAACTGTTGTTTGAAGAAATCCACGAAGAGTTTCCACATGATGAAGCAGTGAAAGCAATGGAGTCACCATTGGAAATTTGCCGTAATGAACTTAATCATTTTAGAGAGCTTGCAACTGCGATTCGTGAAAACAAAACCATTGAAATTTCACCATTAGCGTTGTTTAAGGATATTAAGACGGCCTGTAATCTTCAATATCCTGAGTTAGAACTGATCACTCATGTTACTGATGACGGGTTTGAAAAAATGTTAATTAACTCAGATGCGATGTTACTTTCTGCTATTTGTAATCTATTACAAAATGCTGTGAAGTCGAATCAACAATCCGGCGTTAATCAAGTTGAGTTAGGGTTAACGGCAACGAAATCCCATGTCACCATTAACATTAGGGATTTTGGTGGTGGTATTGAAGCGTCTCGTTCATTAGGCGCGTCGTTAGTCGAAAGTGATAAAGGACTAGGTATGGCGCTAATGTTATCTAACAGTGCCTTTGAACGTTTAAATGGTGAGCTTGTACTGAGTAATCATAGCGAGTTAGGCGCTGTCGCTTCTGTTAAATTACCACTAGTTAAAGGAAGTTAATGTGAAGTTATTGATCATTGAAGATGACGTTGCCTTTGCACAAACGTTGGCAAGGCGTTTGGCAAAGTATGATTTTGAGCCAAGCATTTGTCATGATGCTGGCAGTGCGCTAGGTCAATGCTTAGATCTTTCACCTGAGTACATCTTACTTGATATGAATCTTGCTGGTGATAGCGGTTTGCAATTAATCACGCCAATTCGAACTCAATTACCTCAAGCAACGATTGTATTATTGACGGGCTTTGCCAGTATTGCGACAGCAGTTGAAGCGATGCGTCTTGGCGCCAATGATTATTTGGCCAAACCGGTGACCACGCCAATGTTATTGAAATCGTTACTAGGAGAGTCAAGTGATTGTGATGGAGAGTTAGCAGTGGATGATGCGATGTCTGCGGAACGGGTAGAGTGGGAACATATTCAGCAAGTATTAGCGATAAATGATGGCAATGTGTCGGCAACAGCGCGCCAATTGAATATGCATCGCCGTACTTTGCAGCGAAAATTGCAAAAACGCCCAGTGGTAAAATAATTTAGTTCTTTTACTACAAGTAGTGACTAATAAGTAACCGCCCCTATCAAAGGCAGTTACTTAATCAAAAGGGGGAAGTTAAGCGACTAGAATTGATAATCTAGTGACACATACATTACACGCCCTTTAGCACTAATACGCTCACCAACAACAAAATCACTGCCTCTAGCACGGTTAACGCCACCAAGATGTGGTTGATAATTCTTGTTTAATAAATTTGTAACACCCACACCTATTGAAAGTTGTTGATTCACATCATAGCTACCTTGCCAATCAACGACACCATAACCTGCTGAGCGTTGCTCGTTATTTAACTCAGATACCTTGTTTTGGCGGTCAAAAGCGTGAACAGACAGTTGGCTTTGCCATTGTTCGAATCGGTAATGTAGTGAAACTTGCATATTCAGTGGACTAATGCGATAGAGGTCATCATTAATATCATCACGAGTCCCACGAACATAGTTAAATAATCCGCTTAACGAAAAATGCTCGTTAATTGGTGCGCGCCAATTAATGTCTAATCCGTAGATAGTTGCATCTATATTGCTAAATTTAAGTGGTGTTGCATCCCCCATCATATTGGCAACCATCATTACACTCGGATTATTGGTGACTGAAGTCCCTTGAATATAATCATCAACTTTTTGATAGAAAATGTGCGGTTCAATACTGATCCCGTTGGCCTGGTAATGAGTACCAACATCGATTTGGTAAGCCGTTTCAGCATCAAGGTTAACATCACCAATGTACGTTTTACCGTCGGCTAGGCCACCAGTTGCCTGCATAGGTAACCATAGATAACGCTCTTGATAACTTGCTGCACGTTGTTTGATTCCTGCGCCAGCAATTAAGGTCCAATTGTCGTTGAGAATACTTTGGCTATTGGCCACTAAATCGAATGTTGTCTCTGAAGTACTGTTATCTTGCTGATTAAAAGCGTTTTGCAATGCCATCACATGTGGATTCATCATTGCCATCGAACTTGATACATCACCAGCATCACTGCTGTTAAATTTAATACGCGCGCCTAACGTATAATTAACAGAGGAGTCGTCTTGGCTGTATTGTGCAAAGATTGAATGACGTTGGTCTTTCACATCGTTAAAGTTACGAATTAAAAACATCCCGTTATTTGGGTTTGTAATATCCGCATCATGTGTAGCACTAACTCCATCTAAGCCGAGTAACCATTGCTCAAGTTCTAACTCGACTTTGTAATCGTATGTAGTCGCAATAGCAGTCGTATAACGATGCATTTCCGCCATCATATTAACGCGCTGTTGATAATTATCCATGCCATGTGTGGCATCTTGATAACCCAATTGCCAGCTTAAGACATAATCAGTTGTCGTAAATTGTCCATCAACATTAAAGCGATCTGTTTTAATATAATCGATATCCATTGGTAGCGCAGGTGTGCCAGTCTCATCGGTTTTAGAGTGATGCCAGCTAACGCCAATTTCACGTTGTCCATTGTCGTAGCGTAAATCTAATCCCGCTTGTGTTTTGTCATATTGGCTTGATTTGATAACACGTTTATTGGCATCTTCGTAATCATCGGCACGTTGTTGGTTAGCATAAATAAACAGTCCAAAATCATCTTGGCTCGTTTGTAAATTTCCGCTCAAGGTTGAAGCATCATTGTGCTCATTATAATTTGCATGGACCATGCCTGATAATTGCTCATTGGCTTGAGGAGCGGCATGCTTTAATTTCACATCTATTGCCCCACCAATGGTATCAATACCACTACTAACGGGGGCGACACCACGATAAACAGAGAGTGACTCAACCATTACTGGATTAAGGTAAGTTAATGGGGCGTCCATCGCATTTGGTCCGGCACTCACAATCTTCTGACCGCCAATACTTTTGGCGATTCTAGAGCCAAACATACCGCGGTATTGTGCAATACCAGTAATAGGACCATTTTTATTAACATTGGCACCTGGAATCGTACTCAACCAGTCGGCAACATCAGGCTCTACATAACTACCGGTTGCAAATGTGGTTTGATCTTGAATCATTCGTGGTGCTGTAATTGTAATTACATCGATTGTTTCCGGTGTCGCTTTAGATACCGCTGCATAAGTTTGAGGGATACATAGAGTTGTAGCAATTAGTACTGACAAAGGATTAAGTTTCATAATATGCTCTAGCTAATTAGTATTTGTGCTATTTTGAATGATATTGGCAACATTTATCGAGTAAAATGGCCATGTGCGACAATATGTCGCACCCTTTGAAACTCAAGGAAAACAAGACATGCAGAGCGTTTTATATTTTTGGTTTAAAGAAATTGATCCAAGTCAATGGTGGGTGAAAGATCTCGCTTTTGACGCACAAATTCATGCGCAATTTAAAGATATTCATCATCAAGCTGTGCTAGGAGAATTATATCAGTGGCGTGAGACTTCTAAGGGACGATTAGCTGAAATTATTGTATTAGATCAATTTTCACGCAATATGTATCGAGATACGCCACAATCTTTTGCATTTGATTCATTAGCACTGGTGTTAGCACAAGAAGCAATACGAGTCGGCGACGATAAATTACTGACGCCGCAAGAGCGCAGCTTTTTATATATGCCGTTTATGCATAGTGAGTCATTAATGATTCATGAGCGTGCTGTTGAGCTGTTTAGTCAGCCTAATATGGACAGTAATTTAGACTTTGAATTACAGCATAAAGAAATTATCGAAAAGTTTGGACGTTATCCTCATCGCAACGAGATCTTGGGGCGTACATCCACAGCGCAAGAGTTAGCTTTTTTACAACAACCAGGCTCGTCTTTTTAGTCTTCGCTGCTAAAAGTAATCTGCTTGCTATCATCGAATTTGGTGATAGCAATCTTAGAAAGATGAACTTTGATTATCTGACCAATACTGGCGCATGTTTCTGAGCTAGTGGCGTCTAACAATGCGCTGCTATTTGTGAAAAAACAGCTTACTCGTAATGATTGTGGAAATTGCTCAAAGTTAACCTGATGAGTTAACCAGGCGAACTCTTCGACGTTGTCTTTAATTTCTTCACAGGCATTAGTTAATGCATGGCGTAATTGATTATCAATTTTCTTATGAGTCTTTTTCATTTAGCATGTGTCTTTAAAATTAAGTTTTTAGAATTCATTCATTCTTTCTTATTTATTGCGGCGTAATATACATGTTTTCACCAGAACAAACTGTACTTTTACTCAACGTTATCGTGGTCTTCTTAGGCTACTTCTTTATTTATCCTCGAGTTGCTGGTAATAATTTTACCAAGATAACTGGTCACGACATCATCGCGACTGGGATTGTATTGATGACATCCACATCCATTTATACCAATTGCATTAAGTAAGTGATCTTGTTGTGCGTAGAGAAAATCAGCTAAAACAAGGCGCTCGATTGACTAATAGCTGGCTATTAGGATTGAGAGCAACGCCATTTTAGTTAATTTTAACAAGTACAAGTGGGCAAATATTTAATGCAATTGGTATTATTATGGATCTGGAACAGAATTTAACTTACTAATCACTCAGGTAAATTGGTTTTGGTTTACGTTATTGACCTATGCGGCAATCGAGATCCCTGTCTTGCTATGGTATATGAAAAAGCAAAGGGTCTGTTGAACTTTGTGGTTCAAATTTTGTTCAATCTAAAAGGGTTTTGGGCAAGGCGTGAGGATTGATGCCTAGTTTATCTAGGTGAATGACGAATAACGCGGTACAAAATACTTTTAGGTGAATCCTACGGACAGCATTTGTTTGTTATTTCTACTGCGTTATCGTCTATTCGTGTAGCCAGCTACACCACATAGGCTCTGCCTTGTAGAAACCTCAAACAAATTGCTGCAAAAATGAACTCAAAAGATCAACAGACCCTAGTGTTGAGTTTCCTAAATAAGGAGAGATGATGGAATTAGTTTATAGTCATGATCAGTTGTTAATGGTTAATCATGTACGAAATTTATTGGAAAGTGCCTATATTAAAAGTGAACTCAGAAATGAGTTTCTAGGTAGCGGCGCAGGCGATCTTGCGCCACTGGATACTTGGCCTGAGTTATGGGTAGCCTTTGATGATGTTGAAAAAGCAAAAGCCGTGATTAGTAATATGGATAATGAGTCTGCACTCGTCTGGCATTGCAAAGGCTGCGATGAAGAAAATCCTGCCGCATTTGATATTTGTTGGCAATGTGAGAAACCAAAGATCTAATGAATGCAGAGAGTTGGTATGTTTCGTAGTTTATTATTGCTGGGTCTAGTGACCGCTTGTAGCGTTAGTGCTAACCAGAATGACAAGTTGGTGGCTGCAGCCATGGAGCGATTAAACCATCAAGTCCGTTATGATGGCGCCTATGTAAAGCTCGACTATCCAATGGGGGACGTTCCCGCACAAACCGGTGTGTGCACTGACGTCATCATTCGTAGTTATCGTCAGCTTGGAATCGATTTTCAGCAGCTTGTTCACGAAGACATCAAAGCTAACTTCAATCAATATCCATCGAAACGTATTTGGGGTTTAACCCGTCCAGATAAGAATATTGACCATCGCCGGGTGCCAAACTTACAAGCGTTTTTTAAACGCCACGGTCAATCGATAAAAGTCACAAACTTAGCTAAAGACTATCAAGCTGGCGATATCGTTTCTTGGATGGTTAACGGTAACTTACCTCATATTGGCATTGTCGTGAAGAAACGTTCTGGTGATGGAAAAAGACCAATGATCGTCCATAATATAGGACGCGGTCCAGAGTTAGAGGACATGTTATTTAAATATCCTATTACTGGGCATTATCGATATTAATTAGAGGATTTATGTCATGGCATTTAGACAGTGTTTTCAATGTAAAAATGATTTACCAAACACGACCACACCAGAGCCTGTTTCTTGTTATATCCATAAGCAATGAAGACGTTGTGTTTTAGAGTGTGAATAAAATACAAGCTACAAGGCGTGCGATTGAGTAATAGCTTGCTATTGGGAAGGAGCACAACACAGTAGATTGGATTTTAGGCCACTATAAAGCCAGTTTTCTTTGTTGGTTATGGGTATCAATTCTGTGGTGCTGTCAATGAAGCGCCGCCAGCATTTAAAGTAAAAGATACGCCAAAGCCATTACGTCGCAGTCAATTTAGCAGTAGTGAAAGTGTTGATTTCACAAGTTTTTGTAATAGAAATGGTGGTAATGATAGTGATGGTAGTGGTGGTGAATAAATCTGAAATTCAAGGAAGAAAATATGAAATGTAAACATTGCAATAACAAGGTCATTAATCCCATTGTAAAATCGGTGATGATTAATAACACGCCAACATCTGTCCGCATTTGCCCGGTATGTAAGGAAAATTTAGACAGTTCAAAGACTATGCTAATTGTCGTTGTAATACTTTTTGTCGGCGTATTAAGTATGTCAAAGTTTTTTGGATAACTAGCAAGCTCATCATCCCACGTGCGCTTTCATTGCTTCAATATTAATTATCCCCGAACGATTAAGAGTGATCTTAAAGCGTTGAGAATGCTGTTCACCTTCGCAAGTCTGCACTAGTACCACATTGATTTGATAACGACGCTCTACGCCTTGTTGACTTATTTTTTGTCCATCAAGGGAGTAGAGGCGGCCTTCACCTTTTTTCAAATAGCGAACAAAAGGCGTGAGATTAAACATTAGCTGTTGCTGGATCTCGTCATAACCGGGTAAAAACTTCTTCGCTAACACTTTAGTATCGCTTCGAAAATGTAGTAGTTGAGCATCAAGCCTATTTTGCTGACGGCGCTTGTTTAAGTGCTTCTTCACATTGTCTGGCAGCTCTTTACTCTTAATATACTCTAGCCAAATGGTTTGTTTAGCCACCTTAGTCTTGGTGGCGCTGTTGGAGAATATTTGTTGCCACTTCGGCAGGCCATGTTGAATGCGTCGCCAAATTATTTGGGTAATATCATCTTTAAAGGTTTCACGTAACCCGTAAATGACGCCGAGCAGGGCAACGAGCACTAACGTGACTTCGGTAAACGATGAACGCGCGTTTAGTACTAATGTCATCACAAAGGCCATGATAATAGCGGTAACACTGCCTCGAACAACACGCTTTAGGTTACGATTTAAATGGCGCATATCCTTGTTAAATACCACGCCATATTCCATCAATCGCTGTAACAAGCGCATTTTGTTGGTAATACGGTTAGGATCGCCCAAGGTAATTTGAGAGTTAAACTGATTACTGTCGCGATAGCTGTTTTCTTCACGACATAAATGAATTAACTGCTCTCTAATCTCTGCACTTTCAGTCGTTTTTGGCCCTTTGGCCAGTAATTTGAGAAATGACTGCTCAACGTGCCAACTTAGATAGTTATCGGCATTTTCATGGTATGACTTAAATTTCTTGTCACTAGGTGCGTTACGTCTGAGTTTTTTTAACAGACCAATACTTTGCTCAGCGAGTTCATGAGCCATTGGGTAAAATTCATCGCTGTCTTTATGTTGCAACGTTTGTTTGATGTCGATGTCGAGCGCTGTTTTTATTTGATAAGAAAACAGATTCAAATTAACGCGATAATCATCTTGCTCGCCTTTTTTAGCACTGATGAATCGACTGCGAACTAGCGGCAAGTGTAATTTATCGGAAAAATAAGCAGAGCGCGTTTTTATGCTGCTGTGGAAATAATTCGATTCGTCTAATGTTTGTGGGCTGATCCCCATTTCATTAGGCAGAGAAAAATATAAATCGATGCGTTGTTGAGTTTGCGGCAGCAATTGATGGCGCAGGGTGATAGAAAGTGCTTCGTCTTGACTGAGTTTAGTAACCTTCACTAGTGAATTGTTGTCCTTATATCTTATATACCCGTTGCCAGTGAAAGTGCATGATTTCAGCAAGACGAGAAGCGTGCCAAATACTAGGCATAAGATGTGTCGTTAAGTCATTCTTAACCAATATCTTATAACAACGTAGTTGGTCGCTTATCGCCTTGCCCGTAGGGACCTCGGGTAGAACACGACTACTGCGTTATGATTTATAATCAGGGAGTGACCATTAATTACAAATCATGCCTTGTATTCGAATCCTACCCGAGCTCTGAAACAAGCATCTTCAATGGTAACGGGTATAGCGAGTGTATATCTATCTTAAAGGCACTGGCATCGCTTAGCAATGTAAAAGGGTTAAAAACTGAGTGACTAACCGCTCGCTCCTTGAATCGGATAAAAATCCCTATATGATGGTCAGCTAATGGATTTTTATCACGTGTTTGAGGTTTCAATGGCTAGCTTACGCCGCATTATTTTAATCAATACCCACTTGCCGGGTGTTGTCGAATTATCCCTTGATGGTCACACTAATATTTGTGGCACCAATGCGTCGGGTAAAACGACTCTACAGCGCTTAGTACCAGTATTTTATGGTGAACTACCGAGTCGCGTTGTACCTAAAACACGTAGCAAATTTGGCGACTTTTATCTGCCGAAATCCAATAGTTATTTAGTGTATGAATATCAGCGAGAAGAAGGTGAACTTTGCCAAGCAGTGTTAACTCATAGTGCGAAAGATGGTGTGCAATATCGTTTTGTTGATGCGCCTTACGATAAAACGCAGCTGTTATATCAAGAAAGCAATGGCAAGGTAAAAGCGTTCGAACCTGACCAATGGTTAACTCAACTCTCTTCACTTGCGATTAAGCCGTCACGAAAAATTAACTCTACCAGTGAATTTAGAGCCATTATCCAAAATGATGTGTCGTCATTACGTGGTAACACCCAAGATGGCATCAAGTTACGTCAATTAGCGGCACGCTATTCGCTCGTTGCACCGCGCCATAAGGTACGCCATTTAGAGAAGTTAGTCAGCGCTGTTCACGCCAAAGAAGGCAAAATGGACACGTTAAAAACCATGCTAGCAGCTATTTTTGAAGAGGACGGCCTAGTTCAACCTACGACGAGAGTAAAAAACACCAAAGCCCGTGAGTGGATCAAACAAATGCGTCAATCGATGCGTTTGAGTAACTTAGAAGCGCAACACGATAATGTCGAGCAAATTGCTACCAGTTTAAACGCGATAGAAGCACAATTGCTGCAATTAACGCCGTTATTAGCGCAAGATTTAGAGCAAGGTAAAACGCAACGCGCCGATTTTCAAGCCAGCGATAAAACGCTACGAGAACAATTAACGACATTAAAGAACAACTTTAATGAACAAGAAGCAACACTCAACAGTGAGTTGAGTAAAGCCAATGCTGAGCTTAAAACGACTGAGCAGCAGCTAGATGAGTTACAAAACACTTATGACACCTATCAAAACGGTGATATTGAGCAGCTAGCACTCGATAATGATGCACTGCCATTGTGGATTGAAGAGCTTAACGAACAGCAAAGTCACTACCGTATTTTGTTGGAGCAGTACGGTGATTTAGAGCAGCAACTTAATCAGCAAAAACTGACCCTTAATGAATCATTGGAGCGTTTAACTGTTAAAAACCGTAAACAGATACGTGAGATTGAAGGGCAGCGTGAAGATAAACGTCAGCAGCAAAGCGACAAAAAAGACGAACTGTCAGATCAATACCTCAATCGCAAAGAGCAACTAACGCAAGATTTTGATAGTCAGATTGCTGGCTTTAAACATCAACAAATTGAACGCCAAGCGCAAATCGATAACATGGGGCCAACGGCTCAAGAGCAAGAAGATTTGAGTTTGAGCGATAAACGTCTAGAGCTTGCTCAAGACAACTGGCGACAAACCAGTGATCTTCTATCTAAGAAAGAGCGTGAGCATCAACAAGCTCGCACTAGCCAACATCAAGCGCAAACAGCGTTAGAGCAAGCGAGAACTAATGTTCACCAGCTGCAAAAGAAACTACGTTTACTCGAACAGCAAATTAGCCCAGAGCAAGGCTCTTTACGTCATTACTTACGTGCTAATGTCGATGGATGGGAAAACTCTATCGGTAAGGTGATTAACCAAGAGTTGTTAGAGCGTTTAGATTTACATCCGCAGGTGGGTGATAAACACAGCGAACTCTATGGCGTGGCGCTAAAACTTAGTGAAATTGATGCGCCAAGTTATGCGCAAGATGAAGCTGCACTGCGTATCAATAAAGAAGAGCTAGAGCGTAAAGCCAGTCAAGCAATGACAACACAGGCTGATTGTGAGACAGCGTTAACGCAAGCCCATAACTTAGTGAAAGAACTGAGTGATGATGTCGCTAAGGTCAAACAAACGCAAAGCGAGCAAGCTAACGAAGTTAACTTTGCTAAAGAGTCTAAACAGCGTTTAATTCAAGCCAATAAAGAAAGTCTGACTGCACGTCGTAAAGCGGCGAGTAGTGGCCTTGATGAAGCAAATATTCAAATTGCTCAACTGAGTGAACAAAAGCGCGAATCCTTAGCCACCTTAAAGGATGATCACCAAAGTCAGTTACTGGAGTTTAAAGCTGATTGGCAACAAGAAATCGATGTATTTAGTGCCCAAATTCAAGAGCTTGAATCTCAGGTTGATCACAAGCGTCAAACTAACAAAGCGCAGATCAAGCAGCTTGAAGACGCCTTTAAATTAGAGCTGGCAGACAAGGATATTGATCCTAAAACGTTAGAGTCGTTAAAACAACGTATTAAACAGCTTGAAGGTGATATCAGCCGAGTGCGTTCTCGCCAAGATGAACTGCGTGAATACCGCAACTTTATCAATGTGTTGTGGCAAAAATCTCGCCCACAGTATTTAGAGCAAGAAGCAACCTTAAAAGCATTAATTCAAAGTCTGACGACTAAACTTAATCAACAAAAAACGCAATTTAAGCAAGCGCGTCAAAAGCTGGAAGATGAGCGAGATGAACTGCAAGTTAAGATCAGTAGTTTAAGCAAGCTCATTGAGCAGCTCATTCCGCTTAATAGTAAATTAGCGCAATTGGTTATCGATCCTAATTTGGCGAAAGATTTAGCGCCAGTGCAAGGAGATCAAGACGAGCGTATAACTCGTACTACTCACGGTCTCGAGCAGCGAAGTAAAACTGAAAATAGTCTTAAAGATAAAATTTACACACTAGAAGCTGAATTATCTCAAGACGCTCAAAAGCAATTCCTTGATTTGATGACCAGCGAATTATCGCGCTTAGGCGACGATAGCGATTTACGCGATCGTTTACCTATTTTTAGCGATTTATTGCGTATTTTATCCGATCAACAGCGTCAAATATTAGAGCAAGGCGAAACCATCGGTGGCGATTTACACAAATTCTTTACCGTATTTAGTGATATTAATCGCCGGATCTCAGGACAATCGAAGCGTCTTACCGCAGCGGTGAGTGATGATCTAACACTCGATGGTATTAATCGTTCTGAAGTTAAGATTATCTCAACTGTTGATGAGCTTAATTTCTGGCAACCACTTAAGCGTTTTTCTAGTTTGTATGAACAATGGAAAGATACGGGTAAGGAGTTACCAAGCGATGACTATATCAATGCGTTAAGTGATGTTGTTGACTTGCTGCGTGCTGATTCTAGCTATTCTATTGAATCCTTGTTGCGTTTAGAGCTGCACCTTAATGAAGGTGGCAATGACTTGGTGATCAAAAATGATCGCCAGTTATTAGAGTCATCAAGCCACGGTATGGCATATCTCATTTTATGTAAATTCCTATTAGCCTTTACCCGTTTATTACGTGGTGACGCAGACATTACAGTGAATTGGCCGATTGATGAAATTGGCACCTTGGCTTATCACAATGTTGAAAAGCTGTTTAACGCCTGTGACAGCAATAATATTTTCATTGTTGGCGCATTCCCTAATCCAGAATCTGATGTATTAACTTTATTTAAGCATCGCTATTTGATTGATAAGCAATACAAGCGCTTGCAACGTATTGAGCCGAAAGTGAATCGTATTGAAGCGAAAATAGCGCAACAATTGCAACGTCAAAATGCTAACCAAGGAGCAATCTAATGATTGAACATGGCCCATTATTAGAAACCTTATTAGCTGGTGCGAGCATTTGTATTGTGACTGACGAAGAGGCTTATCGCCGCTTGTCAGACGAAGTGGTTCGCGAAGAATTAAATCACTTTTTACGCCCATTAAACCGCCGAGTTGCCTCGAGTAGTGACGGCAGTGTGTATTTTTTGGCGTATCAAGAATTAAACACCATGGCACGTGAACATTTAAGCAAAGAGTTTAAGCAAACAATTCAATCGCTGTTACCGCTGCTTGAATGGATGCAATTGGTGCAAGAGAGTCTAGGTCGCGATGGTGCATTAAGCGCTGGCGATACCATTAAGTTTCAAGAGTTTGCACTGCGCACTGAAGACAACCAATCGCTGCGTCAACGCTTTAATTTACTCGCCAGCGATCGCTTTTTTAAGTCAAACAGTGACAACTTAGACTCTCAGCTAAAACAAGTATTTAAGCGTTTAAAAGAAACGGGATATTTACATCAACCTCATAAAGATCGTCAGTTTTATATTGTGACGGGCAAGATTGAGCAGCTGGTGGAAATGGTACGTTTTATTAAAGATGAGGAATCTCTGCCACTCGATGATATGCCGCAACAAGAGTCGATGTTCTAATGGTGCGCCGTAAATCGAGTGATAAAGATCAAAGCCCCCAAAGCCGTTTACACGCGCTGGGTGTCGCACGCCTAAATTTAATAGGCAAGCACAGCTCTCAGTTGATGGATGCGTATATTAAAGGGCATTTTGACGAAACCAGTGTTAATGATTCTGCATTAGACAAACTAGTAAAAGGGCGCATTCTTCATCGCCCTGACGAAACACAGCCTTTGAGCCTGCGTCCAGATCTCAATGGACTCATTGCCAGCCTGACAGAAGATGAACGTAAACGCCAAATAAATGCTGATGTTGCAGGCCAACTTGAGCAAATTCGCACCCGAGTTAAGCATTTTACCGACGCACAATATCGCGGTGATTATGCGGGCAGTGAGCATCATTTCCAGTTGTTAACTGAGAAAGTCCACGACATGACAGGGCAGTTTAGTGACGCCATTGTTAGTTTGTGGAATCGTTTAAATTCCGACTTTGGTTTTGTTAGTAATTTAAGTGACAAAATTCGTGAAAATGAATTGGCACAAAAGCAATTGCGCCGCCTACTCGATGGTTTTGAACTGATTGATTTTAATGAATTGATTGAACTGGCTCAAAGTAGTGGTCCGTTGAGGAAGTTATTGGTTAGCCAGCTTCAGGTTGTGATTTCTGATCACTCTAGCTCGTTGCTCGAAGTACAAAAACGTTTAGTAGAGCTAATGGCTCGCTTTAGACAACAACAAGAACGCGCGCAATTGATTAGCAATATGGCGGCGTTTTTAAAGCAGCACCCTAACTTTCAAGTCGGTGATTATCCAAATCGCAGTAAGGTGCCTGAAAACATTAATGTTGCTGCGCCAATTATCGCGAGTGCGAGTGTCGCCTTAGATAAAGTAGGCGATCAGCAAGAGCTAGGCGATATTGTTCGCAGTCTTGAATTAACCACCTCAACGCCGGTGGAACCCTTGGTCAGTGGCGGTGAATTCGATCTTGAAGAAGTACTCGCCGTCGAGGCTAAGCATCAACAGCTAAAAGAAGACGTTGAAAACTTTTTTATTAGCCTGTTTGACGGTGGTAAATCTGTTAGTGCTTTGGCTTACTTGGAAGAAACAGCGCTTGATTGGGATGGTGAAACTTGGTTGTTCCAAGTGATTGCAGAATACGAAGGTCTTGCTCGTGATACCAGGCAACGCTTTGCATTTGAGAAAATGAAACATCCACAAAGCGCGTTTAACCAGTTAGAAATTATTGAAGATGTTCATTTGAGTGTAATTTAAAGAGGCAATTCATGGACGAATTATTACATAAAGCAGCATTAATCGAATTAGAAAAAGCGCAGCGTAAATTACTCGCTGGTGGCGATGTAAAAGTTAAATCAAGTGTTAGTTGGCTAAAAAAATCATTAGCGTGGTGTGATGAATACGGCATTCGCCTAGGCCGTGAAGCAGGTGTCTTTTTTTACATTGAGCAACAAGGTATTGATGCGGTTGAACAACGCTTATCATTACTCAAGCAAGGGACGTTAAAAGCGCATGCTGATGTTTTACCTGGCACTCGTGATGCCACCATTTCTGTTACTAGCAATGAGAAACTAGCAGCTAAGCTCCCCACTGAACATTTGGTATTGAGCGCTTGCCTTGATTTACCCCTACGGTTATCGCATCAATCGTGCTTCAACTTCACAGAAACACCGCCGCAGATAAATATCGAACTGGATATCCATACCATTGATTTATCACGCTATGATTATTTAATTGTGGTTGAAAATCGCGACAGTTTTAATCAATGGCACCGATACAAAGTATCCTTAGACATTACGCGTCCACTCGTGGTTTACCGAGGTCATGACAAATATCACAGTAAGGCATGTGCTGGCTTAAAGTCTCGTTGGTTGCAAGAAAAAGGGGCTGCCGGTCAAGTTTATTTTGGGGATTTCGATGTTCATGGGATAGGCATTGCTGTCGATGCTAAAGTCGCTTATCAACATTTATTGTTGCCTGAAATTCAATGGCTTAAGCAGCATTTAATTCAGCTTCATTATCGACAAAGTCAAACTTATGATGAGCGATTTTTCAGTCAGCGTTGTCCTATCGCATGGCAGTCAATACTCAGTTTAATATTCGACAGTCAGGCTGCGCTGCGCCAACAGTGGATGTTTAATACGCCATTAGAATTACATTAATTATCGCTTGCTATAGATAGCTGCACCAACGTGACCCACAATGAACACGTAGAATGAATTTAGCATCCACATATGAGTTGTTCGAGCATCTGTAAACGTTTTCAAATCACCGCCTGCTTCTGAAAAGGACCAAGAGCTGAGTAAAGTGAGTGGGTGTTCGTAATTACTAATCATGATAACGCCAGTGGCGATCATGCTAAATAACGCGCCATACATCAATAGATGCGTAATAGTAACGACACCCTTGTGCAGTGGTGATTTATACTGAGGCTTTTTGTGTTTTTCCAACAAGAACGCAGACCAAAATATACGTCAAATAATTAGCGTTAGTAGTCCTAATCCCATCATCAAATGTATATTGATGGCATCTTGCTTATGAAGTACCGCACCTTTGATTGTGTAGTCTGTCGAGTGGATTTCAGCGTCCATAGTCGACACCATTCCCTGCATTAGCAATGCGGCTGACCAATGCAGAATACGATCGATAATGTACTTAGTTTCGTTGGGCGTTGAATCTGTCATACCAATTGCATTAAATATTTGCCCACTTGTACTTGTTAAAATTAACTAAAATGGCGTTGCTCTCAATCCTAATAGCCAGCTATTAGTCAATCGAGCGCCTTGTTTTAGCTGATTTTCTCTACGCACAACAAGATCACTTACTTAATGCAATTGGTATCATTTTTTCTTCCTTGATAAGTTTTATACATAGCATAACAAATGAAGTTTCAAAGTATACTGAAAGCTGTGAATGTTAGTTTGGCCGTTGTAACGCTAGATTACTAAATACGTACTTTTTGTAGGTAATATATTTCTTCATAATAAAAATAAAACGCTATTGCAAATGAGATTGGTTATTACTATTATTGCGTTCCCGTTGTTAGTCATTGCCTGATGATTCGATTAATTAGGTATAGATTACAAACAATTAGTCATTTAAAAGGAACAACAATGAAACTCTTCGCTAAGCGTCAATCAGCACTTTCGCTTCGTCATTCTAAAGTCGCTTCGGCAATCAGTATTGCTTTAGGCTCATTCTTCACATTTAATGCTGTTGCAGAGCAGACTCCGGGGCCGGACGCTGAAAAACAGAAGTATGAAAAGATCGTTGTAACTGGTCAGAAAATTTCTAGAACACTGCAAGAAACTCCAGCAAGTATTGCTGTATTTAGTGTCGATAAATTAGCCCAACAAAATTTAGGCGAAATTAGTGAAGTCTTGTTTGAAGCAGCAAACGTACATTCTACAAGTAACGGCAGTTTTAACATTCGTGGGATAGACGCTTTTAATGTTTCAGGATCAGGTTCTAGCGCTTTAGCTAGTGTTTATGTTGACGGTGCCGCTTTTCCTGAAAGGCTTATTCGTAATGGTTTTTCAACCTGGGATGCTAATCAAATAGAAATACTTCGAGGGCCACAATCAACTTTACAAGGGCGTAATGCACTAGCTGGCGCTATTGTTTTGACAACAACGGCACCATCACATGAATGGAATGGTAAGTACCGCATACAAGTTGGTGAAAATGGTGAGCAAGAAGTTGCTATTGCCGCTGGTGGTAGTCTTATTGAGGATCAGCTGGCATTTCGTTTTAGTGCTGAAAACGAAAACTTTGATGGCTACAATTACAATATTACTCGCCAAGAAGACGCTGATTTTAAAAATGAGGAGCTATATCGTTTAAAGTTTCTATATACGCCCAGTGTAATTGCGGGGCTATCAGCGCAATTAAGCTTTACCAGAGCGACGACAGATACAGGTATTGATAGCGTCGATGTTCCTTTAGGGGGAGACCCATATAAGCAACGTATTATTACGAATAATGATACGCAATCATTTTCTTATGAAACTGACATAATGACATTAGAAATAAACTACCCATTAAGTGACGTTTGGAGTATGACCTCAGTGTCTACCTATTCAGATGTAACATATAGTAGAGGTAATTACGATAGTGACAATGGACCAGAGAGCGGTGGTACACGATTTAATGATGGAACTGACAACACATTAAGCCAAGAATTCAGACTGACATTCAATGGAGATAAACTCACGGGCTTAATAGGGGCGTATTACTTTGAGCAAGATATGGATTTCAAATATGGTGGAAAAAACAGTGTTGCTTTAAGGTCATTAGATCTTACAAGTGCTTCACTGGTGAAACGCTTTGGTTTAGCTCAACCTACGGCTGATTATGTCATCAGTCAATACTCCGCTTTTGATCCTGCAAAAATTGAAACGAACAATAAGGGCAATGAAGAGATTGAATCATCAGCTATATTTGCTGATTTTAACTACGAAATAAATGAACAGTGGAATGTGTTCACTGGATTTCGATGGGATCGTGAAACACAAGATAATGCCAGTACTCAAAGTGTTAGTGTTGATAACATAGCTGACATGCCTAATCCAAGTAATTACCCTGCACCATTAAATCAACTTATTGGTGGTATTAATGCGCAGTTAGTGGCTTATGTCGATGATGCAAGTAAAGTAACGCCTCTAGCGGGCGCTAGTTTTAACGAAATAATTCCAAAACTTGGTGTTAGTTATATGTGGAATGATGACTTAACGACGAGTGTGACTTTTCAAAAAGGCTATCGTTCAGGCGGTGTTGGCGTTAACACTGCAAAATCAACCCCCTTTAAGTTTGATTCAGAGTCCACCACTAATTACGAGTTTTCATTGCGTTCATTCTGGTTGGATGGTGACTTAATGCTTAATGCGAACGCCTTTTATGTTGATTGGAAAGATCAACAAGTTAATGTACAACTTTCAGGGAATTCGTTTGACACAGAAACTAAAAATGCGGGTAGCTCGAAAGTTAAAGGCTTTGAATTAGAGGCGTTTTATCAATTATCAACTGAGCTAGAACTCTCGGCATCGATTGGACAAGCAAAAACACAATTTACAGATTTTGTTATTACTATTCCAACCAATAGCACACCGACTGTGTTTGACTTAACCGGGAGAAGTTTTGCAGATTCACCTGAGTTAACGGCAAATTTAGGCGCAACTTATGAAAATGGAAAAGGTATTTTTGCGAGCATCAGTGCTAATTATGCTGAAAGTTCAAACGCCGATACTAATCCTTACATTACAGGATTAAGAAAGGGTGATATTGGCTTTGATTTACGTAATGATAGTCGAACGCTAGTTAATATGAAAATTGGCTATGAGTGGGACTCTGTAGGCATTTATTTGATAGGAAAAAATATACTTGATAAAGAGTATATTTCGGGCGCCGCATTCGGTAGAAAAGGGCGAGTGGAAAGGCACAGTTTAGGTAATCCTCGTCAAATTAGCTTGAGCTTGCAAGGCGCGTTCTAACGTTTTTTCATTACTCCTCAAGTGCTGCACCTTAGGTGCAGCACTCTTACAAATATCCATCTAGTTAACTAGATGGATCGTGCAATATCATCTACACATTCCTAATGCACTAAATAACGCTGATTGAGGGTCTAGTTTAAGCGTTAATTTTCTGTGCAGTTTTCCTTTGCTAAATTCTCTTGTTATTGGTATTACTCTCGGATAAACCCAATAATTACGTTGTAATAGTTCTTAATATGAAACAAAAATACAATTATGTCGGGTGCTATTAAATCGCTTATTGCTTATCGCTAACTTTATTTAGATAATGACTTCATTGAAATGAAGATGATATGTGAACATGGCTCAAGCACCTTTTAAACCTAAGAAACAAACATTGCCGAAAACTGACGCTCAAATTGAAGCGCTGAAGGTTCCGCCTCATTCATTAGAAGCTGAACAGTCGGTGCTTGGTGGCCTGATGCTCGATAATGATGCGTGGGATCGCGTGTCTGAATTAGTGGTTGCCGAAGATTTCTATCGTCGTGATCACCGCGTTATTTTTAAGTACATGGCGGATTTGATTGAGCATGGTAACCCCATTGATTTGGTTACGCTATCTGAAGCATTAGAACGTGAAAATGAATTGGACACCGTGGGCGGTTTTGCGTATATCGGTGAAATGGCTAAAAACACGCCAAGTGCAGCGAATATTGCTGCATACGCAACGATCGTACGCGAACGTGCTGTTGTCCGTGACATGATTGGTGTGGCGAATGAAATTGCTGAAGCGGGTTTTGAACCTGAAGGGCGAGACAGTGCACAATTGCTTGATTTTGCCGAAGGTAAAGTCTTTAAAATTGCTGAAAGTCGTACCAATTCATCGGAAGGCCCACAAGATATTAAACAAATTCTTGGTGCAACCATTGATAAAATCGAAGAGTTATATAACTCGCCAAACGATGGTATTACAGGTGTTTCAAGTGGTTACGATGATTTAGATAAGATGACTTCTGGCTTCCAAGAATCAGATTTGATCATTGTTGCAGCGCGTCCATCGATGGGTAAAACAACCTTTGCGATGAACTTGGCTGAGTACGCTGCAATGAATGAAGATCTACCAGTGATTATTTATTCGTTAGAGATGCCATCTGAATCGATTATGATGAGAATGTTAGCGTCATTGGGGCGGGTCGACCAAACGAAAGTGCGTACCGGACAATTAGAAGATGATGATTGGGCGCGAGTATCATCAACCATGGGACTATTACTTGAACAAGGTAAGATGTACATTGATGATTCGTCAGGTTTAACACCAACAGAGGTACGTTCGCGATCGCGTCGTATTGCCCGTGAACATGGCGGCGTTTCTATGATCATGATTGATTACCTTCAATTAATGCAAGTGCCTGCGTTGTCAGACAATCGTACCTTGGAAATTTCTGAGATTTCTCGTTCATTAAAAGCGCTGGCGAAAGAATTGAAATGTCCTGTTATTGCGCTATCTCAGCTTAACCGTGGTCTAGAACAACGTGCCGATAAGCGCCCAATTAACTCGGATTTACGTGAATCTGGAGCGATTGAGCAGGATGCTGATTTAATCATGTTTATTTATCGTGATGAAGTTTATAACGATGATAGCCAAGAAAAGGGCACCGCAGAAATCATTATTGGTAAGCAGCGTAATGGTCCTATCGGTAAATGTCGTCTGACTTTCCAAGGCCAATTCTCTCGTTTTGATAATTATGCGGGACCAGCGTTTGATGATGAATATTAATGAGCGCAGTTAACGCGGTTATTAGCCGCAAGGCAGTGCGTCATAATTTTAAACGCATAAAATCCATTGTAAAAACGAGTCGAGTTATTAGTGTCTTAAAGGCTAATGCCTACGGCCACGGCG
Source organism: Psychrobium sp. nBUS_13 (assembly GCF_051201665.1). Taxonomy (GTDB): domain Bacteria; phylum Pseudomonadota; class Gammaproteobacteria; order Enterobacterales; family Psychrobiaceae; genus Psychrobium. Next base: position 729,193 of record NZ_CP179210.1, read on the forward strand.
TGTTAGAAATGGCGCGTATTTTGGCAGATTCCGATGCGTTTGGCGTTGCACGTTTAGAAGAGGCTTTAGAGCTTAGAAACGCTAGTTTCACTACGCCGATTTTATTGATGGAAGGCTTTTTCGATACCGTTGATATTGATTTGTTAATTGAACATGACATTCAAACGGTGATCCACAGCCTTGAACAAATTAGTCAGCTCGAAACTTTTGCTAAAGAACATTTAGCATTAACGGCGAACTTAAAAGTTTGGCTTAAAATTGATACGGGGATGAATCGATTAGGCATTTCGCCAAGCCAATTTAATGAGGCATTAGCGCGTATTAATGTACTGAGTTTTGTTGACCCTCAAATCAATTTTATGACTCATTTCTCGTGCGCAGATGATCTAGAAAATCGCTTTACTAGTGAACAAATGTCGCAGTTTTATACCTTGGTTGAGCCACATGATGGTGAGTTAACATTAGCTAATTCGGCTGGTATTCTCGCTTGGCCTGAATCTCATGCGGATTGGGTGCGTCCAGGTTTATTGCTTTATGGATGTTCACCAATGATAAATCGCATCGGTGAGCAAGATGATTTTATTGCGGCGATGACTCTGAGTACTAGTGTCATTGCAATTAAGCCGCTGACAAAGGGCGAAAATGTTGGTTATGGCGCCCATTGGCAAGCAGAGCAAGATACGCAGTTAGCGGTTATCGCGATTGGATATGGTGACGGTTATCCACGTCATGCTAAGGCGGGAACACCCGTACTGATCAATGGCAAGCGTTACCCCATTGTTGGCCGTGTTTCGATGGATATGGTGACCGTCGATTTAGGAACTGAGCATCAGGTGAGTTGTGGCGATCCCGTTATTATGTGGGGGCCGCAGCTTCCCGTCGAAGAAATCGCACAATGGTCTGATACCATTTGTTATGAATTGATACTTCAACTCACATCGCGAGTTGATATTAAGTTTGTGGAGTAAAGGATGAAATTCTTAAACATTACTGCGTTGCTAGTGGCAGTAAGCCTGAGTGTGGCAGCACATGGCGAAAATAAAACAGAAAAAGACGCTAATGCTGCTCAATTACAGAGCGTGAAATTAGCGGTAACTGACACATTAGGGCTTCGCATTGATAGCATTAAAAAGACTCCGATTAATGATTTATTTGAAGTTATGACTGAACGGGGCATTTTTTATACCACCGCCGATGCTCAATATATTGTTCGAGGCAGTTTGTTTGATGCGCGTAATGGTTTTGAAGACTTAACTGAAGTATCCATGGGGAAAATGCGGTTAGCTAAAATGACCAGCTATGAGCCGTCGATGATCGTTTATAAAGCGAAAAATGAAAAGCATCAAGTGACTGTATTTACTGATGTCGATTGTGGCTATTGCCGAAAAATGCACCGTGAAATGTCTCAATATAATGCGCTAGGAATTACTGTACGTTACATGGCATTTCCACGTGGCGGCGAAGGTTACCCTGCGTGGACTGCTATGCAATCATTATGGTGTAGCGATGATCAACACAAAGCGATGGACGAGTTAAAAGCGGGTACTAAAATTGCGCAAAATTATTGTGCCAATAAAGTTCCTGAACACTATCAATTGGGTGTTGAGTTTGGCGTAAATGCAACGCCATCAATTGTTTTAGATAATGGTAGTTTGTTAGTGGGATATCGCCCGCCACAAGAGTTACTTAATATTCTTCAGTAGTTGGCTCAAATGTGACAGTGGCAGTGTAACCTTGGGTTTCATTATTAACCAAGGAAAACTGCCATTGATACTTTTTACAAATATCTTGCACGACGTTCAGCCCAATACCAAACCCTTCATAACCACGGCTTTTTGTTTAAACCAACGCCATTATCAATCACACTAATATTTCGCTGACTTACCATAAGAGTCACGTTGCCATTGATGCTGCAATTAATGGCATTGAGCAGTAAATTACTGATTATACCAATTGCATTAAATATTTGCCCACTTGTACTTGATACAAAATTAACTAAAATGGCGTTGCTCTCAATCATAATAGCCAGCTATTAGTCAATCGAGCGCCTTGTTTTAGCTGATTTTCTCTACGCACAACAAGATCACTTACTTAATGCAATTGGTATAAAATAATACCAAAAAACAGCAGCATAATTTCCACGATCAAGAAATCATTATCATCCCACTCAATATTAGTTGTGTCTTCAATCGCGTATACAATTCGACCTTGACTATTTGTCGTTGCATAGATACTAAATTCTAGTTCGCTGCCATCAACGGTATGATGCGTCATACCTGTCCATGCTGGCTCTACTAATTCTTTTACGTGTTGAGGCAAAAGATGATAATGACTATATATATGCTATTTATGGGGCTGACTTGGATTTGTTGCTCTTGAGAGGACCCTTCGAACAACGTTAGATGGTGCAATGACAGATAAACGAGTTTGGCTATTTAGATTTTCTGCATAATGAACAGTAAGCTCAACAACGAGTGAGTAAAACGCTAATAAGCAAGCAGCGATAGTGACAAATATCTTGGCAATTTTTCGACTAAATGGTTGGAGTTTATTCATCATTAAGCACTTATCCTGTAACCAAGCTTAGGCACTGTTTGTATTAACTCCTGTGCAAAGGGTTTATCTACTTTACTGCGAAGTTGATAAATATGCTTACGCAGGATGTCTTGGTCTGGCATATCATCTGCCCATAATACGTGTTCAATTTCTTGTCTGGTTGCCAATGCTTGAGATTTCTCGATCAATAATTTACATGCCTATGCACTTGGCTCAGGGCGATTTTGTCATGCTAAACCAAAAACACTGTCTTGAGACTGCGTAAAAGTGAGTCATAAAATAACGCGTTTTTACGCTATTTTGTAACCTTTAGCGTAAACCGTACTGATGATGTCTCGGTCTAGTTGGTTTTTAAGGTTCTGGCGTAATCGATAGATATGCGTTCGAAGTGGTGAACTTTCTGGCAGAGCGCCTGACCAGATCTCTTGTTCTAACACTTCACGAGAAACGGTATTCGGATAATGCTGAGCCAGCACTTTGATTATCTTCATTTGCATTTGGTGGAGTTTGATTTTTCGCGTGCCGCGAGTAGTCGTTGCGGCATTGTAATCGACACTTAAATCTGCAATTTTCTGCTGACCAATTCCGCGCAGTGGACCGCGCTTTGCCATGGCTAATATACGATAGTAAAGCTCTTGTGGCGCACAGGGTTTGGCAATGACATCATCTACACCTGCTTCAAAACATTGCACTTTAAAGGCAAGTTCAGTTTGTTTACTTAATACAATTATCGGCATGCTAGAAAATAGTTGCTGGCGTAATTTCTTTGATAATGACAAAGCATCTAGCTTGGTAATACAAGCATCTAGGATCAGGATGTCGTATTCATTTTTGATAATGGGCTCTAGTGTACTAATGCCATGATAGGCAAAGTCTAATTCAATGTTGCTATCGCTAAGATAATTGCTAATGTCTATGGTTGATTGGATACAGCGTTCAACAATCAATACTCTGATAGTACTCATAATAATTTCTAAATAATGAAAAGTTGAATGAGTTTACTGCGCCAATAGTCAAAAAAAAGTCAACACCCTATCGCCTGTAATATGCGGTAACTTTTGTCGTAATGATTTGATCGGCAATTTGCTTGTTATCTTGATAGGCTTGGTCAAACACTCGAATGACGTAGGTGTCATCTTGAGAGGCCCTAAACGCCAACGCTTGCAGTTGTTGTTCTTTATAGTTTTTTGATGACGCAATCCGTTGGCCTGACGACAGAATGTTAAATGAAAACTGATGTCTAATTCCGTCTTCGATGATATCTGGAATAATGATTTCAATGATGCCGTCATGTGGGGCGGTGAATTGTAAATATCGCAGCGTACCAGGGCGCATTTTTGATATTGATTGTAAGGCGCCATTAAATGAAATGTCATTTGGTTTATCCAAAGATAATGTTAGGTAAAACGGATATTGAACAAGCCCAGAGAGTAAGTGTTGATTGGAGCCAATGATATGGGAATCTAAAGGCAATTGATTATTTCCCCATTGATCATCAAATAGTAAATCGAGTTGTTGGCCTAAGTCGTCAATGGTTAATTGCTGATGAGGATGATCTTGTTTGAGTTGGTGGGCGAGGCTATAGATAGTCGTCAAGGCTTTGTCATCAGTTAAGTTTAACATAGATTGGTGAAATCCATTGAATCCTATGACATCAAAAAGTTTATTCGTACGCAAGCTATAGGGGGCGTTTGGATCGATTATCGATAGAATAAAATAGCTAATGGTCTGCTCGATAAAAGGAGAGTAATCAAATGAGGGGCGCTGATAAAGTTCTCCGTTAATGTTTTTTAACTGACGTTGTTTTTCAAGCCTTGATTGATGAATAATCGCCTGTGTGTTGACAACAAATCGCTTTTTATCGGCATCAAAACTGACACGTTTATCATGCCAGTTTTGTAGAACGGTTTTAGCAAGTGCGCTAGCAACACCTTCTGAAAATGCGAGGGTTAATGAACCAAATCCAAAGGCTGTGTGATGTCCTGCTTGAGAATCATCTCTACCAACTATTTGCTGCATGTAATAATGTCCAAACTCATGCAAAATTGTATGTTCGTTCCATTCAGATATGGTGCTGATGGGGAGCTGCTGAGTATCGAGTGCGTTAGTACCACTTATATAAATACGATTTTTTTTCGAAGAGTAAGATCCCGTTGAGGTTTTGGTAATTTGCGGATCTTGACTCCAATGGACGGTTAGAGATGTCTTCTCAGGTGTAACAGCGATGTCTTGTTGTGAAAGATAGTTAAAGCCTTTGGCTAAGGTATCTAAAATTGCAAAAGGTTGTGCATAACTATATTGAGGCTCAAACTCTCGTAAGGTGAAGTGCCATCCTGTGGTGAGATGCATATCGTATTCATTGTTACCAGGAAATAACGGTTGCGGTTCGGAGCGAACAAAATAGATCCCTTGCTGATTTGTTCGCTCAGGATACGCACTGCCAGGATTGATGACTTGGGTTAGAGTACTATTCTCATGATTATCTTGCGTAATCATTTGTGAAAGCACTTCGAGTTGATAGTTGTCGTCGGTCGCTAGAATTGAAAAATCGTAATAACCAAATTCGTCGGTATAGGTACTTGCAACAATTTGGTCATCGCTGTCACGTAGATTCAAACGCATAAAACGCAGTGGCTGTTGACTCGGTTGATCTGGATTGAAATGATAGGCAATGACATCGTCAATTTCAGATTCGATGAACGTTAATCTGTCAAAAGATAGTGTGCCGCTGAGAGAGGCCATTTCATAATTATTATCGAGTATTTTAAATGCTGTTGACGCTTCTGACACTTTAGCTGATGTTTCATTTATTAAAGTCAGCTGCTTTGCTTGCCTGATATGATTGGACTGAAAAATAAGCGTTAATGTCGCAGTGGAAAAGTTAACTTTATCGACGCTAATAATTATATTTTTATTATCTCGGGCTAATCTTATTCCCTCAATTGACGAAGAACGAAACTCAATATCATCAACTGCAATACCATAAATGTTAAGCGGTAGACTGTATTGGCTATTTTCTGAGATTGCGAGTGTATTTGTTGCTAATTCAACAGACCATGATGGTTTATAAATGGCGGATTGTTGTGGTGTGGTAGCTGATTCTACAGCAACAATATTGGTAATGCTTAAGGGGGAAAACCAGCGCCATTGGTAGGTAACAATAGCAATGGCAGCTACTATCGCTATCCAAACACTGTACTCTAAAGTTTTCTTCAAAACGCCGTCTTAATCTATGAGTTTGATTCATTTGATTACAGCTAAAAATAAGACAAGCTGCAAGCTTTATGTCACTGGGGGTGGTAATATTTTTGTTGCAATTTTAAATGCAATCGGAGAAACAAGAAAGGCAACTGGAAATGCTATTGGCCAAGCAAAAATAAACGCGTCAAACCAAGCGCTGTAAAATGGTAATTTTAGTGGCGAGAAGTGGGTAGCCATAATACACCCACTCATTATTGATGCCATAAAGAATGACATTAATGCCGCGACGGCTAGACGAAACTTAATCTGATAGCTCATATTTAATCTTTGTCCATATCAATATTCGTACAGCCTTTAGAACATCCAATACTTACTTGCTCCTTATCTGAATTGGTCATTAAAACAGGTTGATTACATTGCTCACAAAGAACTTTTTGCCCTTTTAGGACCTTTTTGATGAGGTTACGTTGTTGGTTAAAAGAGGCCGCCGCTTCTTTGTTGATGAATGAAAAATCTAGCTTTGTCATGGGAGAGTCTGAACAGTTAATGTAAGCGACAGTTTACTACGATAAATGACGTCTTACCATTTGGCACTTGAACTCATTAAAGTAAATGTTTATTAGCTGTGGAAATGTTTCCTATTGGAAACCTTGACGTCGGATGAGCTAGTTAATAGTTGAGAATTAAAACAAAAAAGAGTCATAATAATTTTTCCTAACTAAATTTTTAAATACTGAATTTAGTATTCTCATGATATCGCATTGTTTACATGGGTACACATCAATACATTGTATTCGTAAGTAATAAAAATAATTACAGATATGGATATCTAAAAAAGAACATAGCAAGGCCGCTCAGTTACATCGCTATAAATATTGTTATTTAAACTTCATTTAACTAATTAAGCGCTATTATTAACTTAGCTTACCCAATCAAGGAGGGACTATGATCAAATCTATAAAGCCATGGCTTTTGATTACCGGTAGCATATTGGCTGCCACTTCAGGCTATTCCTTAGCTGGTGATGCAGAAATAGAACAGCTTAAAAAGCGACTTACAGCGTTAGAGAATCAGCAAGCGAAACCTACAAAACAGTCTAATGATAAATCAAGTGGGAAGTTCTACGGCACCTTACGACCGAGTTTAACGCAGGTTGATCAAGACGATTCAAATAAAACTGACGTAACGGACTTTTTATCTCATGCTGGATTCTATTTTGAGCATGAATTAGCGAATGGCTGGACAGCAATTGGTCATGGTGAATGGTCGATAGATATTTCAAATAATGGTGATTTTGGAAAGTCTCGTCGTGCTTATGTAGGTTTTGATAGCCCCTATGGTCGAGTCGCTATTGGTAAGCAACGCCCAGTACAATATTTATTGATTGCTGAGTACGTCGATATTTTTAATCACGCCAATGCTCCTTTTGCCTACGACAATTACAGTCCTTTCTTTGTAAATAACATGGTTAGTTATAAAAAATCATGGAATAACTTATCAATTCTCGCTAGTGCGCAATTTAATGGTTTTGAATCAAATGATGATGCGGATATGGTAAACGTCGGATTATCCTATGATCATAATGATTTACATATCGCGGCAGCTTATCTCACGCAAGATTTTGCAGACGACAGTAACGCCAATTTAGTTGGCAGCACCGCAGATACGGTTGCAGTTTCTTTTGCTAATCGATTTGATAATGGATTCTACCTCGCAGCAGCATGGCAAGAACGCGATCTTGATGTTGTTGCTGGCTTAGACTCAAAGCAAACAACGGTCGATGTCTCTATGGCTTATTCACTATCGAAAGCATATACCGCTAAATTAGGGTATTTCCATCTTGATAATGATATGCCGGAAGTTGTGAATAATAGCCATCATGGCTTTAATGTCACCTTAGAGCATCATCTTTCAGATAATTTCCAAATTCATGGTGAAGTGCTCCGTAAAGCATTTGATTATGATCAAGATTCAACGGCTATTAGTATTGGCCTTAAATATAATTTTTCAATAAAGTGGCAATAGGCATCGTAGATTGGTCGGTCTCAATCTACACAGGAGAGTATTATGCAATTTAAATTTAAATTAGTCGGTGCAACATCTATTATTTTGTTGTTATCGTTAAGTTTATTGTCATTAAATCAATATCTTAATGTGAAATCCAGTCTCGACGAAATGGTTTCAGATAGTATTGATGAAATCAGTAATGGGGTATCCGAAAATATCGCCAGCATTATGCAAGGTAAGAAGATTGTTGGTGGCTATGTGATGGACTTAATTGAAGATGATATTTCCAATGAAAATATCGAACGTGTCTATACTAAGCCTGCTGTTCGAGAAACCTTTATTTTAGCTGGCGTTGGATTTGAATCAGATGGCAGTATTGTCGATAACGACCCCAATTGGAATCCCGCTCCTGACTACGATTCTCGTACTCGTCCATGGTACATCGAAGCCAAAAGAGCTAATAAGATTATTTATACCGCGCCATACCCTGATTCCGTGACCAATGAAATTGTGGTTTCAATGGGCATTCCAATGAATAAGAATGGCAGTTTTCACGGTGCGATGTTTTTAGATGTTAGCTTATCGGGTCTCGGCGACATTCTGAATAAAGTTGCGATTCTAAAATCTGGCTATACATTTTTAGTGAGTAGTGATGGCCAAATAATTTCTCATCCAGAAGTGAGCTTCAACGGAAAAATGATGAACGACTACTTTGGTCGTTCGTTGAATTTAACAGGCAACGAATTCGAGTATGTTGAACGCGATGACAAATTGTGGATGACCAAATTTAAAAAAGTTGAAGGTGTAGATTGGTACCTTGGTGTGGCGATTGATGAAGAGCAATTGAATGCATTGGCCTCATCTTTGCGCAGCCAAGCTATCATGTATTCAACTGCCGCATTGATTTTTGGCATTATTGCCATGCTAGCGCTGATTAAACGCTTAATGCGTCCATTAGATGAAATATCAACGGCAATGCAAGATATTGCTGGTGGTGATGGAGACTTAACTCAGCGTTTATCGACCTCTGGTGATGTTGAGTTTGCGACATTAGCGCGAGGATTTAATTCCTTTGTTATTAATTTGCAATCACTTATTGGAGACTGTAAATCGTTAGCGACAGACATTTCTCATAACGCTGAAAAAACGACTCAAGGTGCTGAAGAAGCTGTTAATGCAATGCATCAGCAATTATCAGAGCTAGAGCAACTGGCGACAGCGATGAATGAAATGTCATCAACGGCGTTGGAAGTTTCTGGTTATGCTAAGCAAGCTGCGGACTCTGCCTCTGAAGCTGATATCGCTGCACAGGAAGGTGCTGGCATTGTTAGTGATACTTCAGAGTCTATTTTGTCATTATCTCGTCATATCGAAGAGGCAGTTAGCGAGGTTAAACAGTTAGAAGAGTCAACAGCTTCTATTGAAACTATCTTATCGGTGATTAACGGTATTGCAGAACAAACGAATTTATTAGCGCTTAACGCTGCTATTGAGGCTGCGCGTGCTGGTGAACAGGGACGTGGTTTCGCTGTTGTTGCAGATGAAGTACGTAATCTGGCTCAACGGACTCAAGAATCAACGTCTGAAATTAAAAATATGATTGATGTATTGCAACAAGGTTCTATGTCGGTTGCAAACGTGATGTCTCAGTCGCAAGAAGAGGCGACACAATGTGTTGATAAAGCGCAGGCAGCTAATGAAGCGCTAACTAGTATTAGTAAAGCCATCAACGAAATTACCGAAATGAACTTGCAAATTGCTTCTGCAGCGCAAGAGCAAAGTTTGGTGGCAGAAGAAGTAAACCGCAACACGACTAATATTAAAGACTTGTCTCAACAAGTGGTTGATAATGCGCAAACAACGAATGCTGCAATGGGTGAGCAACGCGAAGTTACCCAAAAACAACATGGTCTATTAAGTCGTTTTACCATCTAATCAGTTCACTTTTCTTATCTCCCAAACACTTTTATTTTTTATAAAGGTGTTTTGGGAGCCTGCTCAAGGTTTTAATCCCATCCTTTTTGCTAATCTAAATAGCATGTTATGTTCAAACAACTTATCTTAGTGGCATTCGCTTAGGAAGTTCTTGAATTAAGGATTTTTATGATTGTTTATAATTTCGGTTCGATAAACATAGACCATGTTTATCGCGTTTCTCATTTTGTTCGCCCTGGCGAAACCATGACCTCAAATAACTACCAACAAGTGCTTGGCGGTAAAGGGGCAAATCAGTCTATCGCGCTTGGTCGTGCACAATGTAGTGTGCAACATGTCGGTGCCATTTCAAAAACAGACTCTGTTTTATTAAATACATTGAATGATAGCGATGTGAGTACTAAGCACGTTGTATTGTCCGATGTGCCAACAGGTCATGCGATTATTCAGGTTAATGATGATGCTGAAAACGCTATAGTGCTGTTTGCAGGTGCAAACCATGAACTGAGCTTAGCGCAAATTGATGACGTGTTATCACAAGCAAATGAAGAAGATTGGGTGTTATTGCAAAATGAAACCAACAATATTGACTTGATTGTTAGAAGAGCTAAGCATTTTGGTTTATCCGTCGCTTTCAATCCTGCGCCGATGAATGCAGAGATAGTGAAACCGTTAATTAATGACATTGATTTATTGATCGTTAACGAAGTCGAAGCGATGGATTTATGCGACGTAGATTCTGTTGCATTAGCGCAGGCATCACTACAAACAAACTATCCAAACTTGCAGATTATCCTGACGCTAGGTAGCCAAGGTGTTCGTTATCTGCACCAAGGCGAAATTACAGAAGTGTCGGCGTTTAAAGTAGATGCAGTTGACACAACCGCTGCCGGCGATACATTTATTGGTTATGCGTTAGCGGGTTTACAGTCATCACTTAGTATTGAAGATACACTACGACAAGCCTGCGCCGCATCGGCACTGTGTGTTATGGAACATGGCGCATCAAGTGCAATTCCCACCTTATCTCAAGTGGCCGACTTTATGGAGCAACACAATGCGTAAGATTATTATTGATACGGATCCGGGCATTGATGATGCAATGGCAATTATGTTGGCGCTTAAGTCAAAAGAGCTGAATGTATTAGCACTAACAACGACTTTTGGTAATGTTGCGGTCGATTTGGCGACTAAAAACGCCCTGACATTATTAGAACTAGCCGACCGTAATATTCCTGTCGCTCAGGGCGTTGCAACACCAATCGCCGCACCTGCATTAGCACCACCTGATTTTGTACACGGTAGTGACGGGTTTGGCAATATCAATTGGCCTGCGTCGACAAGCAAAGCTGACAAGCGCAGCGCCGCTCAGTTAATCGTGGATATGGTTCATCAATATCCCAACGAAGTGTCGCTAGTGGCACTGGGGCCTTTAGGAAATTTTGCGCAAGCATTAGAGATTGATCCAAGTATTGTTGATTTAGTTGACGAAGTCATTTTAATGGGCGGTGCGGCAGAAGAGAAAGGTAATGTTACACCAGTAGCTGAAGCGAATATTATTAACGATCCTCATGCTGCTGATCTTGTTTTTGGCGCCTCATGGCCAGTGACCATGATTGGACTTGATGTTACACATCAGGTGATTATGGATAATGAACTGTTAACACATATTCGTGATAATAACGGTAAAGAAGGCGACTTTTTATATCAAGCGACGCAATTCTATTTTGATTTTTACTATAAAACATTCGGAATTAAAGGGTGTTTTGTTCATGATGCATCAACTATTATCTATGCATTACAACCTGACATTTTTAAAACCGAAGATCGAGTTATCCGTGTTGCCGTTGAGGGTGTTGGCATTGGGCAAACGATTACAGCTAAACCGGAACAAACATTTGCGTTAGATTTTTGGGAAAATAGACCGGTTACTAATACTTGTCTTGAAGTTGATAGCCAAAGAGCGCTTAATTTAATTAAATCTGTTTTTAGCTGATAACCTTAATTAACAATAAATAACAGGCTATTGATGTTAACAAGTCAGCCACCATGTTATGGTGTGCTGGCTTTTTATGCAATTTTACAAGGTAAATGATGAGCACTATTGTCCAACGTCGCCCTCAAGTTGACCACTCTCACTTAAGCTTTTTAAATCAACCTTTGCTGCAGCGAATTTATGCCAGTAGAGGAATAAACTCTAGTCAAGATTTGGCCTATCAACTTAAAAATCTCATTAACCCTTCGACGTTAAAAGATGCAGATATTGCGGCTCAACTGCTATTTAAAGCCATTGTAAATTACCAAAAAATTACCATTGTCGGCGATTTTGACGCCGATGGTGCAACATCTACTGCCTTGTCTATGCTGACATTACGCCGATTTGGCGCCAAGCATGTTGATTATATTGTGCCTAACCGATTTGATTTTGGTTATGGACTATCAGTACCTATTGTTGATATTGCCCATCAACAAGGAACCCAGGTCATTATGACTGTTGATAATGGTATTTCATCTATCGATGGCATAAAGCACGCCAAGGCGCTAGGAATGACCGTTATAGTGACGGATCACCATTTGGCTGGTGATGAATTACCCCAAGCTGATGCCATTGTTAATCCTAATCAACCTGATTGTGAATTTACGAGTAAAAACCTTGCTGGTGTTGGTGTCGCGTTTTATGTGATGTTGGCGTTACGAGCAGCAATGCGAAAAGAGAACTATTTTGTTAGCCATGGGCTTGAAGAGCCAAATATGGCAGAGTTTTTAGATATTGTGGCCCTGGGAACCGTTGCCGATGTTGTTATATTAGATAACAATAATCGCATATTAGTGGAGCAAGGATTAGCTCGAATTAAAGCCGGCCGAACTCGCCCTGGTATCAAAGCGTTGTTAGAAATTGGCAAGCGTAATCTCAGTCGTGTTGTTGCTAGTGATATGGGCTTTGCTATTGGTCCTCGACTAAACGCTGCTGGACGGCTTGATGATATGTCATTAGGCATTGAATGTTTGTTAACAGACAACGAACATCGTGCTCGAGAGATCGCGTCTGAACTTGATGGCTTTAATAAAGATCGTCGAAGTATCGAAGCGGGCATGCAGCAAGAAGCATTAAAGATTATTGAACAGTTGCCTTTTACTCAAGACGGCGGTGAAATTCCGTATGCTTTTGCATTGTTTCATCCACAATGGCACCAAGGTGTCAGCGGTATTGTCGCCTCTCGTATTAAAGAAAAATTTCACCGTCCGGTGATTGTATTCGCTGATGCTGGCGATGGTGAGTTAAAAGGCTCAGGCCGTTCTATTGAAGGCTTACATTTACGCGATTTATTGGAAAGAATAAACACATTGGCGCCCGGTATCATTTTAAAATTTGGTGGACATGCGATGGCGGCTGGGTTGTCCATTAAAGAGGAAGATTATCCACGCTTTGCGACGCTATTTGAGGCGCAAGCGAAAGCAACATTATCTACTGAACAACTCAGTGGAAAAATTATGACAGATGGCGAGTTATTGTCTTCTGAAATTAATTTGGACATTGCTAGTTTGTTGCGGGGAGCAGGGCCATGGGGACAAGGTTTTATAGAGCCTTGTTTTGATGGCAAGTTTAGAGTTGTGCAGCAGCGTTTAGTGGGGGAAAAACACTTAAAACTGGTTCTTGAACCTGAGAATAGTGCATTAGTAGTGGATGCTATCGCATTTAATGTTGATCTTGAAACATGGCCCAATCCTAATATTCAATGGGTTGACGTTGCATATAAGCTAGATGTGAACGAATTTAGACATAAACAGTCTGTTCAATTAATGGTTGAACACATTGCTCCTATAAACTCATAAAGGTGAGGTATCTATCATGAAAAAACTTCTAGCATTAAGCACATTGGTTTTAATAACCGCTGGTTGTGCGACAAATCCTGACACATTGTCTCGTCAAGAAAAGAATGAAGCTTATCAAGCATATTTCAGTGACAATGAAATTAGTGCCGTAAAGCGCGTTAATAACTTTAAAATGAATAACTGGCAATCATTAACGGATCGTTATATTGCGATTAAAAGCCCGTTTAAAAAACGATATGTTATTGAGTTTAAAGGGCGTTGCCAAGAATTGGATTATGCACAAACGCTCATTACGCATCAAACAACAACGTATCAACTCTCTAAAAACTTTGATGCGTTTTCTGTTCCCGAATACCCGAATTTTAAATGTTATATCAAAGACATCTACCCTGTTTCTGATGAGCAACACAAGGCAATACTTGCTATTGGTAAACCGCTCGACAAATAATGTTTACAGTATAAAAAAGCCCTTAACATGTAAATGTTAAGGGCTTTTTTCTTATTGATAAGGAATTACTCTATTTCGCGGCGGCTAAGTTCGATGACGTTTCTGATGGCTCATCTTCTGCTTGAATTTGAGTTGTGTTAAGCTTTTTGGCCACGAATGACAATACAAGAGCACTAACAATTAAGGCTATATCGACGGCAAGTGTTGAATAGTCATTAACACTAATTAAAGCAAGCATTGTTTTTCCGTAAAGCACGTAGCCGATAACTACCGCGACAATGCATCCAAATCCACAGAGATATAAAGAACGTTGTAGGGCTAATCGATAATTTTTACGAATCATTGGCAATGCATAAATAAGTGCGCACAATGCTAAGAAGGACCAAAATGCAGTACCAATTAAGTGTCCTCGTTCGGCTAATGTCGCAGGCATTAAACGTTCAACAATAAATGCCATAGCGGTTGATACCATAATACCTGCACTACTTACTAAGGTAACGTAGCGAGCAATAGTTAAGGTTCGAGCTGAGAAGTTACGCTGTTTTTCACGTTTTTCTAGCCACAAAAGATTGCCGGTGAGTATTAGCGCACACACTGCAAAACCTAAGAATAAGTAAATAAATCGCAAATCAAGTGAAGCGTAATTTCCATAGTGAAGTTTTCTTAGCACGCCAGTACCAACCATTAGTGAATTTGGATCACGACTGTCAGACTGTATAGTCATTTCACCAGTAGCCAGTGAATAAGTATTATTGTAATTAACCGTTAGCTCTGAATTATCTTTTGAAAATAATTGAACTAACCCACTTTCGTCACCGTAGTTATAGAGCCTAACGGTACGCGGTGCTAATTGATAATCATCGGTAACCTTTTGGATTAATTCATCAAGGTTAACTCGTGATGTCGGTTTGTCCTGCCAAACAGGTGCTATAGTGGCGAATCCCGCATCTTTTAATAGCGCTTCGCCGTCTCCCTTATAAACAGTAATTGCGAAGGCTACTTGATAGATAATAACCAAGTTGAATATTAGGCCACTAATGGCGTACATAAGCGTGAACGGTAAACTAACAACCCCGACAACGTTGTGCATATCTAGTAACTGGCTACGCTTGTGGTTGCCGGCACGGTACTGGAAAAAATTACTGAAAAACTTTCTCGCGTGGATAAATATGCCTGAAATTAGGGCGAATAAGAAAAATAAAGTAACAAAACCTAAAACATATTTTCCTTGGGGGATATTGAGATCGTAATGGAGGTGATAAATAAACTCCGCTAGTTCAAACTGACCACCTTCACTAACTATTTCTCCAGAAACGGGATCGATATGCACATAATCATAATGCGGCTCAACGGGGCGATTTTGAATATCAACAACAGCTTGAAAGTAACGATTTTCGGCAGAGGGTAAAACAAGTGTTATGTGCTCTTTGGCATCATAATCTCGTCCTTTAAGCGCTATTTTCAGTGCTTTTTCGACGCTTATTTGCTCTCCTTGTGTTACCGGAAAATGAGGCTGCATTGACCAATTAGTGATTTCTTGACGAAATAGCGCGATAGAGCCTGCGAAAAAGATAATAAATAGTAAGCCAGAAAAAATAAGTCCCAACCAGCCGTGGGCTAGGGTTAATCGTTTGATAAATTCTTTATTCATGTGATGTTTTCGCTGTTAGCTAAATAAGAAGAATGCATTGAACATTGCTGAGGGGATAAATAACGCTGTGCAACGTTTTGCTGCTTGCTTAAACGAATCGCTGGCATAACACCAAACCATAATGCCAACCCACATAGGAAAAGAAAATAACAAGCCAATGAACAAGCGAGTATCGACTTGTAAAGGCATTAGGAAGTTGAGATTAAGCATAAAAGAAATAGACAGTATGCATCCACCGACAATGGCTATTGCTGATTTGGACCACATGATTAAGCTCCTCCAAATTGAGCGAATAAAACAACAAAAACTAAGCCGACAGCACTCACGCTTATGGGCTTTTGAGGCCAATGACCTGCCAATAGCGTAATGAGTATCCAATTAAATAACAGTGCGCCAATGCTAAATATAACTGACGTAACTGGCGCGTAAAATTGACTAAACAACATGCTGCTAAAGAATATGGCGCCAATTAGTACAACCCATCCAATGACGGGTGAAAGCTTGTTTTTTAGCAAAGACTGTTTGTCATTGCTGAGATAACTACAAATTCCACCTACCCACATTAAAGTGAGCGCTAACCCTGTAATAAACATAGTAGTGTTAATGATAATGATTTTTGATTGCGAGTTATTTTAAGTGGTTGTTCAAATTAATACCAGTCTTTATTTGGGTTATTTGTATTCCCTCTCAGCTCGTGTGAATTTTTTTATGCGCAGTTGCGCGGTCTTGTTAGCGTAAATTGTGGGGTTAGTGCTATATATTTGAAAATTTATTGGTTAGAATGGGCGGCTTTTTTTAGCATTATTTTCAATTGCAGCGGTGAAGTTACCTAAATGTTCGAAGTAAACCCGATTAAAAATAAAATTGACGATCTCCGTGGGCGTTCCAATATCCTACGTGACTACCTCGACTATGATCACAACAGTGAACGTCTTGTCGAAGTGTCCCGTGAATTAGAAGATTCGAGCTGTTTGGAATGAACCTGAGCGTGCGCAAGCGTTGGGGAAAGAACGTTCAAGTCTTGAAGCTATCGTCAATACCATTGATTCAATGGAATCTGGACTCGAAGATGTCGAAGGATTACTGGAACTTGCAATTGAAGCAGAAGATCAAGAAACTTTTGATGAAGCTCAGTCAGAACTAAATGATTTAGAGCAACTGTTAGAAAAATTAGAATTTCGTCGTATGTTTAGCGGTAAGAATGATGAAAATGATTGCTACATGGATATTCAATCAGGCTCAGGTGGTACCGAAGCTCAAGATTGGGCGGAAATGGTATTACGAATGTACCTGCGTTGGGGCGAAGCGAAAGGCTTTAAAGTTGAGCTGGTTGAAGTAACTGCTGGTGATGTTGCAGGCATTAAAGGTGCAACAATCAAATTTGCTGGTGAATTTGCTCACGGTTGGCTCCGCACAGAAAGCGGCGTTCATCGTTTAGTACGCAAATCGCCATTCGATTCAAGCTCTCGTCGCCATACATCATTTTGCTCAGCGTTTGTTTATCCTGAAATTGATGATGATATTGAAATCGATATTAATCCAGCAGATCTTCGCGTTGATACTTATCGCGCATCAGGCGCAGGTGGGCAGCACGTTAATAAAACAGATTCAGCGATTCGTATTACTCACTTACCGACGAACACCGTTGTTCAGTGTCAAAGTGACCGCTCGCAACATAAAAACCGTGCGTCAGCGATGAAGCAGCTAAAAGCTAAGTTATACGAATTAGAAATTGATAAGCAGAACGAAGACAAACAGGTCCTAGAAGACGGTAAAGCCGATATCGGTTGGGGCAGCCAAATTCGCTCTTACGTATTAGATGCATCACGTATTAAAGATTTAAGAACAGGCATTGAAAGCTCTAATACTGGATCTGTACTTGACGGCAACCTAGATAAATTCATCGAAGCCAGCCTCAAACAAGGCTTGTAAAAATTATAATTGATTAATGCATACGCGTTAATCTCCAAATATTAAATGTGTTAATAACAGGAATCCACTTACCATGAGTGAGCAAAATAACGTAAACAACGAAGAAGAAGTTGTAGACATTAACGAATTAGTGGCACTGCGCCGTGAAAAGCTAAATGCATTGCGCGAAGCTGGCCAAGCTTTCCCCAATGATTTTCGTCGTAAAGATATTTCAGATGATATTCACATTGCTCATGGTGGTAAGGAAAAGGAAGAACTTGAAGAGCAAGCGATTGAAGTTGCAGTAGCAGGTCGCATGATGACTCGTCGTATCATGGGTAAGGCAGCATTTGCCACTATCCAAGATATGGGTTCACGCATACAGGTGTATGTTGCACGTGATCTACTACCGGAAGGTTTCTATAACACGCAGTTTAAAAAGTGGGATTTAGGCGACATCATTGCGGCTAAAGGTACTTTGTTCAAAACTAAAACTGGCGAATTATCTATTCGTTGTACTGAAGTACGCTTAATGACGAAAGCATTACGTCCATTACCTGACAAATATCACGGTTTGTCAGACCAAGAAACGTGCTACCGTCAACGCTACCTTGATCTAATCGCTAATGAAAAGTCACGTGAAGTATTTAAAACACGTTCTAAAGTTGTTGCGTTCATTCGTAATTACTTATCAGCGAAAAACTTCATGGAAGTTGAAACGCCAATGATGCAAGTGATCCCTGGCGGTGCAACTGCTCGTCCATTCAAAACACATCACAATGCATTAGATATGGATATGTATTTACGTATCGCGCCAGAGCTAAACTTAAAACGCTTAGTGGTTGGCGGTTTTGAAAACGTATTTGAAATTAACCGTAGTTTCCGTAATGAAGGTTTATCGACACGTCATAATCCTGAGTTCACGATGCTTGAATTCTACTGGGGTTATGCTGATTACCAAATGCTAATGGACTTGACCGAAGATATGCTTCGTGAATTAGCATTAGACGTTAAAGGGACATCACAAATTCATTATCAAGGTAATGATTTTGACTTTGGTAAACCGTTTGAGCGTCTAACTGTTGTTGAAGCTATTTTAAAATACACACCAGGCACTACTGTTGAACAAGTTAACGACATGGAACAAGCTACTAAGATTGCTAAAGACTTAGGTATCCAAGTTAAAGACAATTGGGGCCTTGGTAAGATTCAAATCGAAATCTTTGAAGAAACAGGTGAGCATCAATTAATGCAGCCTACATTCATCACTGAATATCCAGCAGAAGTTTCGCCACTTGCACGACGTAATGATGATAACCCGTTCATTACAGACCGTTTTGAATTTTTCGTTGGCGGCCGTGAAATTGCTAATGGCTTCTCAGAGTTAAATGATTCAGAAGATCAAGATCAACGTTTCCTTGAGCAAGTTGCACAAAAAGATGCTGGTGATGATGAAGCAATGTTCTATGACGGTGATTACATCACTGCATTAGAGTATGGCTTGCCACCAACAGCAGGTGAAGGCATCGGTATCGATCGTTTAGTTATGCTATACACCGATTCACCATCTATCCGTGACGTTTTACTATTTCCACATATGCGTCCAGAAGCATAAGTGAAGTAATATCAATTAAAACAAACCCTGCAATTGCAGGGTTTGTTGTTTTTAACGCGTGATAAATGAAAAAGGGAAATGATGAGTGATTATCAAATAACGACTGAAGAAGTTTATGGTGGTTTTGATTTGGTGATTAAAGGAGTAAAGCACCAAGTTACGCTATTTATTCAAGATAAAGCACAAGCCACAATGATTGGTGAGCGGATTATCACCATTGCCAAACAACAAAACATCGATATTAATAGTGCTGCAGCAATCTTTAATCAGGGCATGGGAATGTTTGCACAAGATAAAATACCAAATTAGCGTGCTTTGAATCACATAAAAACGGATTTTTGTATCATTAATAACCGATCAAAATAAAAGATTAAAAAAGCCCTTGCCAAGTTCGATGGGATCTCTATAATGCGCATCCACTGACACGGGGAAGCACTGATAGAGCATCTTTTAACGAAGAGCTAAGAAGCAGCGCTGATACGGGTTAGGAAGAAAAACAACGCTTTAAATTATCTTTAAAAATTATTTAAAATTAGTTGTTGACTTCAAAAAGGAATGACGTAAGATACGCATCCCTAACGCAACGAGCCACACGGTTTGAAGCGTAACTCCTTACTACTTTAAGTAAGTCGAGTTGAAACGTTCTTTAACAATAAGTATTCAAATAAACTGTGTGGGCATTTTTAAGACTTAGCTAACATTTGATTATTAATCAAATGTTCTAGGCTAAATCGGTTAAGTATCAAAAAATACTTAATGAAGATGTTCACACCAAGTAAGAAATTACTTGATATGACAGTAAATTCATTGAGTCGTTTCTTATGTAAAAGTAGGGAACGTTAAACAGTTAAACTTTTAATTGAAGAGTTTGATCATGGCTCAGATTGAACGCTGGCGGCAGGCCTAACACATGCAAGTCGAGCGGAAACACAAGGGAGCTTGCTCCTGAGGTGTCGAGCGGCGGACGGGTGAGTAATGCTTGGGAAACTGCCCAGTCGTGGGGGACAACCATTGGAAACGATGGCTAATACCGCATACGCCCTACGGGGGAAAGAAGGGGACTCTTCGGAGCCTTTCGCGATTGGATGTGCCCAAGTGGGATTAGCTAGTTGGTGAGGTAAAGGCTCACCAAGGCGACGATCCCTAGCTGGTTTGAGAGGATGATCAGCCACACTGGAACTGAGACACGGTCCAGACTCCTACGGGAGGCAGCAGTGGGGAATATTGCACAATGGAGGAAACTCTGATGCAGCCATGCCGCGTGTATGAAGAAGGCCTTCGGGTTGTAAAGTACTTTCAGCGAGGAGGAAAGGTTAGTAGTTAATAACTGCTAGCTATGACGTTACTCGCAGAAGAAGGACCGGCTAACTCCGTGCCAGCAGCCGCGGTAATACGGAGGGTCCGAGCGTTAATCGGAATTACTGGGCGTAAAGCGTACGCAGGCGGTTTGTTAAGCGAGATGTGAAAGCCCCGGGCTCAACCTGGGAACTGCATTTCGAACTGACAAACTAGAGTTTTGTAGAGGGTGGTAGAATTTCAGGTGTAGCGGTGAAATGCGTAGAGATCTGAAGGAATACCAGTGGCGAAGGCGGCCACCTGGACAATAACTGACGCTCATGTACGAAAGCGTGGGGAGCAAACGGGATTAGATACCCCGGTAGTCCACGCCGTAAACGATGTCAACTAGCCGACTGGTGCCTTGAGCACTGGGTGGCGCAGCTAACGCATTAAGTTGACCGCCTGGGGAGTACGGCCGCAAGGTTAAAACTCAAATGAATTGACGGGGGCCCGCACAAGCGGTGGAGCATGTGGTTTAATTCGATGCAACGCGAAGAACCTTACCTACTCTTGACATCCACAGAACTTTTCAGAGATGAATTGGTGCCTTCGGGAACTGTGAGACAGGTGCTGCATGGCTGTCGTCAGCTCGTGTTGTGAAATGTTGGGTTAAGTCCCGCAACGAGCGCAACCCCTATCCTTAGTTGCCAGCACGTAATGGTGGGAACTCTAGGGAGACTGCCGGTGATAAACCGGAGGAAGGTGGGGACGACGTCAAGTCATCATGGCCCTTACGAGTAGGGCTACACACGTGCTACAATGGCGCATACAAAGGGTTGCGAAGCCGCGAGGTGGAGCCAATCCCAAAAAGTGCGTCGTAGTCCGGATTGGAGTCTGCAACTCGACTCCATGAAGTCGGAATCGCTAGTAATCGTAGATCAGAATGCTACGGTGAATACGTTCCCGGGCCTTGTACACACCGCCCGTCACACCATGGGAGTGGGCTGCAAAAGAAGTGGGTAGTTTAACCTTTCGGGGAGGACGCTCACCACTTTGTGGTTCATGACTGGGGTGAAGTCGTAACAAGGTAGCCCTAGGGGAACCTGGGGCTGGATCACCTCCTTACAGACAAAAATAAAACAGGTTTTTAGGTAATTAATCTAAAAATACAGTTTTATTCAGGTCGTCACTAGTGATGACCAATCATTCGATACTTTTCTTTAAGTGTCCACACAGATTATTTGAATACACTAGCATGTTGATGAAAAGCGATAATAAATCTCTTTTATAGAATCAACATTGTCTGAAACGACAAAGTTAAGCAACATTGCTTACCTTTGTCTTTTTAATAAAGACTGCTCTTTAACAATTTGGAAAGCTGATAAATTCAAAAATAGAATTTAGATTATTGTGTAAACAATAATTTTTATTCGAAGTTCTTAAGTAATTAGTGAATGCTAATTACGAACACAACAAGTGTTCTTGGATATTTTTGAGGCGAAAATGATTTACGAAGCTAATAATCTAAAAATAAATACTTAATTTATTTTTCAGGATAATTAGAAGAATAATGATAAAACTAGACATAGCAGACATTGGTCTGTGAAATCGAAAACATTAGTTGTTTTAATTAACACATCTAACGTATTGCGCAGATAATTTTTTCTAATGCAAGGCGGACGAGGAGTGAGGGAAGGCGTGTAACGTGTTACATAACTGACCGAATGACGAAGTCCAACGGCGCAGTAGAAAAAAGAATCAAGCAAGACACATTAGGTGTTGTATGATTAAGTGACTAAGCGTATACGGTGGATGCCTAGGCAATTAGAGGCGATGAAGGACGTGTTAATCTGCGATAAGCGTTGGCAAGGTGATAAAAACCGCAATAGCCAACGATTTCCGAATGGGGAAACCCAGCTGCCATAAGGCAGTTATCTCAACGTAAATACATAGCGTTGTGAGGCGAACCCGGGGAACTGAAACATCTAAGTACCCGGAGGAAAAGAAATCAACCGAGATTCCCTTAGTAGCGGCGAGCGAACGGGGACCAGCCCTTAAGTAATTAATAAGTCAGTCGAATGCACTGGAAAGTGCGACGATAGAAGGTGATAGTCCTGTAGACGAAGACGAATTTTTTATGAAAACGAGTAGGACGGGACACGTGATATCCTGTTTGAAGATGGGGGGACCATCCTCCAAGGCTAAATACTACTAATTGACCGATAGTGAACCAGTACCGTGAGGGAAAGGCGAAAAGAACCCCTGTGAGGGGAGTGAAATAGAACCTGAAACCGTATACGTACAAGCAGTGGGAGCACAGATTTGCTGTGTGACTGCGTACCTTTTGTATAATGGGTCAGCGACTTACATTTTGTAGCAAGGTTAACCGTATAGGGGAGCCGTAGGGAAACCGAGTCTTAACTGGGCGATAGTTGCAAGGTGTAGACCCGAAACCGGGTGATCTAGCCATGGGCAGGTTGAAGGTTGAGTAACATCAACTGGAGGACCGAACACACGTATGTTGAAAAATGCGGTGATGACCTGTGGCTAGGGGTGAAAGGCCAATCAAACCCGGAGATAGCTGGTTCTCCCCGAAATCTATTTAGGTAGAGCGTCATGTATCACCATTGGGGGTAGAGCACTGTTAAGGCTAGGGGGTCATCCCGACTTACCAACCCTTTGCAAACTCCGAATACCAATGAGTGCAATCATGGCAGACACACTGCGGGTGCTAACGTCCGTAGTGAAGAGGGAAACAACCCAGACCGCCAGCTAAGGTCCCAAAGTACTAGTTAAGTGGGAAACGATGTGGGAAGGCTTAGACAGCTAGGAGGTTGGCTTAGAAGCAGCCATCTTTTAAAGAAAGCGTAATAGCTCACTAGTCGAGTCGGCCTGCGCGGAAGATTTAACGGGGCTAAACTAGTCACCGAAGCTGCGGATTCATACTTTGTATGAGTGGTAGGGGAGCGTTCTGTAAGCCGTTGAAGGTGTGCTGTCAGGCATGCTGGAGGTATCAGAAGTGCGAATGCTGACATGAGTAACGATAAAGGGGGTGAAAAACCTCCTCGCCGAAAGACCAAGGGTTCCTGTCCAACGTTAATCGGGGCAGGGTAAGTCGACCCCTAAGGCGAGGCAGAAATGCGTAGTCGATGGGAAACTGGTTAATATTCCAGTACTTCTTATAATTGCGATGGGGGGACGGAGAAGGCTAATCTAGCATGGCGTTGGTTGTCCATGTTTAAGGCAGTAGGCCGTTGTTTTAGGTAAATCCGGAACAACTTTGGCTGAGAGTCGATGACGAGCTACTACGGTAGTGAAGTAGATGATGCCATACTTCCAGGAAAAGCCTCTAAGCTTCAGATTATAAGGAATCGTACTCCAAACCGACACAGGTGGTCGGGTAGAGAATACCAAGGCGCTTGAGAGAACTCGGGTGAAGGAACTAGGCAAAATAGTACCGTAACTTCGGGAGAAGGTACGCTGGCTGTGGTGATGAGACTTGCTCTCTAAGCTACGGTCAGTCGCAGTGACCAGGTGGCTGCAACTGTTTATTAAAAACACAGCACTGTGCAAAATCGTAAGATGACGTATACGGTGTGACACCTGCCCGGTGCCGGAAGGTTAATTGATTGGGTTAGAACTTCGGTTCGAAGCTCATGATCGAAGCCCCGGTAAACGGCGGCCGTAACTATAACGGTCCTAAGGTAGCGAAATTCCTTGTCGGGTAAGTTCCGACCTGCACGAATGGTGTAATGATGGCCACGCTGTCTCCACCCGAGACTCAGTGAAATTGAAATCGCTGTGAAGATGCAGTGTACCCGCGGCTAGACGGAAAGACCCCGTGAACCTTTACTACAGCTTGGCACTGAACATTGAACCTACATGTGTAGGATAGGTGGGAGCCTTTGAAACCAGAACGCTAGTTTTGGTGGAGGCAATCTTGAAATACCACCCTTGTACGTTTGATGTTCTAACTTAGGTCCCTTATCGGGATTGAGGACAGTGTCTGGTGGGTAGTTTGACTGGGGCGGTCTCCTCCCAAAGAGTAACGGAGGAGTACGAAGGTTAGCTAAGCATGGTCGGACATCATGCGGTTAGTATAATGGTATAAGCTAGCTTGACTGCGAGACAGACACGTCGAGCAGGTACGAAAGTAGGTCATAGTGATCCGGTGGTTCTGTATGGAAGGGCCATCGCTCAACGGATAAAAGGTACTCCGGGGATAACAGGCTGATACCGCCCAAGAGTTCATATCGACGGCGGTGTTTGGCACCTCGATGTCGGCTCATCACATCCTGGGGCTGAAGTCGGTCCCAAGGGTATGGCTGTTCGCCATTTAAAGTGGTACGCGAGCTGGGTTTAGAACGTCGTGAGACAGTTCGGTCCCTATCTGCCGTGGGCGTTTGAGAATTGAGAGGAGCTGCTCCTAGTACGAGAGGACCGGAGTGGACGAACCGCTGGTGTTCGGGTTGTCATGCCAATGGCATTGCCCGGTAGCTACGTTCGGAATCGATAACCGCTGAAAGCATCTAAGCGGGAAGCGAGCCTCGAGATGAGTTCTCACTGGAGATTTAATCTCCCTAAAGGGCCGTAGGAGACTACTACGTTGATAGGCAAGGTGTGTAAGCGTTGTGAGGCGTTGAGCTAACTTGTACTAATGACCCGTGAGGCTTAATCATACAACACCTAATGTGTTTTACATGAGCATCTTAAAAATAGATACTAAATCTATTTTTCAAGAGATGTTCTAGTCTCAGAAATATCCAACAAAGAACGCTTGTTGTGTTTAAGAAGATTTTTGAAAGCTTTCCAAATTTAGTGGTTGTGTTCGCTGTAACACATCGCTCTTTGCCATCCATGGCACCGCGATGTTAGTGAATTCATTCACGTAAAATTAGTTTGGTAACCATAGCAAATTGGTCCCACCTGATCCCATTCCGAACTCAGTAGTGAAACGATTTAGCGCCGATGGTAGTGTGGGGCTTCCCCATGTGAGAGTAGGACATTGCCAAACACCTATTTAGTCGAGAGGCCCCGTGTAGAAATACACGGGGCCTTTTGCATTTTACGCGTTTATAATTGTTTCTATCGCTGTGGCTTCATCGCACTGACGGGGCCTCACGCCTAAAGCGCTACCGCGCAGTCCTGCTCCCGACGCTCACCCGCTGCTTCGCAGGGATTCATTCGCTACATCCATGTAGCTCACCCTTCGGGCAGCTTACGCTGTGCAAAATGGCTTTCCTGCCATTTTGTCCCCAACTTGCTTTCGCCTTGTTGCGTCGAACGCTGTTCGACGGACTGCGGCTCAAGAGAGTAGGACATTGCCAAACACCTATTTAGTCGAGAGGCCCCGTGTAGAAATACACCACACATTGATCAGACCCCTAGGTCACTTTTTTGATTTTGTATAAGTGCATGGCATGCCCACCAATAAGGTTTACTATCTTTTGCCTGAGTTCGGTCAGGCCATCTAAGTAGGTTTGATCGTAAATATAATCATCACCTTGTTGAAGTAAATTGATACCATCAAAACACTGAAACACCCAGCGCAATGTGGGGGCGGCCGTTTCTTGATTTATTTGGTTTGGAATTGTCGCTTCAACTTTTTTCATATTCGCTCGCATTCGTCGTTGTGCAATAGAATATACAAGTAATGACAATGTCATTACCATCAACAGAGCATCGATTCTGCTTGGCTTTTTTATAAATAACGAAGAGACAAAAAACAAGGGATCTTTTAAAAATCTAAAGCCTCTCTCAACTTCCGATTGCGCCTTGTAATGTTTTAATATTTCTTCAGGTGAAAGTTCTTCTTCATCAATATTTGTTGCTAGAATGAAGCAAGATTTTTGCTCAACAGCCTGCTTGATTGCGATCGTGTTTTCTTCAATTTCAGCGTTTACTTGCCACTCTATACGCTTAACTTCAGCATCCTTTTTCGGGCGGCCTTTACCTTCATAAACTTTATGCTCTATATATTGAGTGTCGCTTATTTGATGATATTTCAGTTTTTTTCCTATTTTATCCGCTGCTCGTTGCGCATCAGTTTTACAAGCAAAGCGTTGCGCTTGTAGATGAAACAGCTCTTTTTCTACCTTAACTTTTGCTCGTTCAACTTGCCGTGTGATCGTTTTAGCAGCTCGATGATTAGCGGCACTTGAGTAAATCACAATCCATCGCTGCTTGATCCCCATATGCTCGACTTTTTTGACAACATATTGATAGTTAGCATTTATTTTCACCCATTGTTCGTCAGCTATTGATTCTGCGATTAATTCTTTCTCTAGCGCTATCGTTGAAGGAATAAGCGTGAGAAATTTTACCAGAGATAAAAATTCGGCATTAGCCTTATGATAAAGCTTACAGTCGGCCACAAGATATTTAGGCGCTGCGCTTTTTTTGAATTCGCTAACAAGTGCTTTGCTCCTTGCCTTAAAAATAGCGGTATCAGCACTATTGCCATCCCAGTTTTTACAGGCGAGAGGAACGCCACCATCTTGACTGACAATGATTTCTTGTACCACTTGCTTTAAATCAGGGCGGTGAGCTTTACTGTAACCATGAGTGATTTTAATAACATTGTCATCACTGTCTTCATCGTCAAAAGCGTATTCTCCCGTTAAAGAATGGCTGGTTGTATCGAGTGAGTTAAATTTTTTGTCTACACTTTCTAGCTCGCAAGCTTGCTGAGACACCAGTGAAAATAGACTTTCGCAGCCAAAATCAAAACACTGGTCTAGTGTGCGGCCTAATTTGTGACGATTAAAGTGCTCGGCTTTTACACCTTCTCGAAATAAATGCTCAAGCGGTAAGTTAGTAAAAAATTGGGGACTGAGAGATAAAGGGCGGTTTGCAAAACCAAGTCCATTCATAATCATGCCTTTAACCGCTTCACCAGGTGTAATTTCTTGCTTTTCATCCTGAGGTAAATATTGATCCAATAAGGGGACTATTTGTAAGTCTTCAATTACACCTGCGACTATGCCGTGATGATCTAACCGTTTGATTTTTAAATTCATATATACCTCAAAGTTGAGGCGGTATTATATCAAATAGCCGAAAAATCAGTAACAAATTATCGGTTAAATTAAATCCAAATTTTTGATTTTGCTCTGATCAATGTCTGATACACGGGGCCTTTTGCATTTTACTACTTTGAATTTTACCTATTATACCAATTGCATTAAGTAAGTGATCTTGTTGTGCGTAGAGAAAATCAGCTAAAACAAGGCGCTCGATTGACTAATAGCTGGCTATTAGGATTGAGAGCAACGCCATTTTAGTTAATTTTAACAAGTACAAGTGGGCAAATATTTAATGCAATTGGTATTACTGTGGCTTCATCGTAATGACGGGGCCTCACGCCTAAAGCGCTACCGCGCAGTCCTGCTCCCGACGCTCACTCGCTGCTTCGCAGGGATTCATTCGCTACATGTCAACAACGGTTTAAAATTGACCCACTTTTTCAGTAATTCATCGATTGAAAACTGACCCAGTTAGTCTTGATAGGTATCAATAATACCCGCTTTTCTTTTTTCTCTTAATCGATAGCTTTCGCCAGTTAATTGCAACACATGAGAGTGATGTAGTACGCGATCTAACATGGCCGCTGTTAAAGTTGCATCATCTGAAAAGGCGCTCGGCCACTGTCCAAAGGGTAAATTGCTCGTTAGAATCAAACTGCCTTTTTCATAACGCTTGGCAATGACATTAAAAAATAGATTTGCTTCATCACGGCCAAATGGTAAATAGCCTATCTCATCGATGATTAGCAACCGAGGAGCAAGAATAGAGCGTTGCATGTAGCTTTTCAATTTTCCTTGCCGCTGTGCACTGCTTAGCTGAAGCATTAAATCTGCGGCACTGATAAAACGTGTTTTCTTGCGTTGCTCAATGGCTTTATAACCTAACGCAATGGCTAAGTGTGTTTTACCTGTACCACTTGGACCTAGTAAAATGACATTCTCACACCGCTCAATAAAGGCAAGCGAGCTTAGCTCCGTTATCGCTTTACGTGGTGCCCCTGTTGCAATCTTGAAGTTAAATTGGTCTAGTGTTTTGATGCTTGGAAAACCGGACATTTTTAGCATGATTTCTCGCGCCCGATCATACTTATTCTCTAACTCGCTAGTGAGGATCTGATACAAAAAGTCAGCATAACTACTTTCATTTTTGACGCATCGACTCGCAATGTTAGGCCAGTTGTTTTCTATATTTCTTAAATTGAGTTGCTCACATATTGAAGCGATTTGTTCATGTTGAATACTCATAGTTGCTCCAGTAGTTCACTGTAAACAGATATCGGGTGTTGATAGCATTCAATATCAATGGGCGCAATAAACGACACTAATGCGCTGCTCTTTAAATCCAAACTGCTGTGAAGTTTTTGTGGAAGCGGTTGTAAGTACGCCACTTCTTCATCAAGGAGGTATTGCGGCTTTTGTGCGGTCGTACCATGAATACGTTGGTGGGCGACATCGTTTAGCCATCCGCCAATTTTGCTATTGGCATTTGCACAATCTAACGATAAGCCCGCTTGCTTGAGCGTTGCATGCAGTGGTACAACAAAGCTATTCTTCAAGTAATGGTTAAATCGTTCAACTTTCCCCTTGGTTTTAGCACGATACGGCCGACATGCTTTGGGTTGAAAACCATATTCCTCAGCCAAATCAAGAAACGATTGATTCCAACGGTGCTTTCCTTCACCGTAAACATCGCGCTCAATAACTAATGCTTTAGCGTTGTCGCATAACACTTGTTTTGGAACGCCGCCAAAATAGTGAAATGCTTCCCTTAATCCGTCCATCCATGCTTCTGTTAGCTCATGGTCATAAAAATAGACGTAGCAGGCTCGTGAATAGCCAAGGGTTGCCACAAACGCCTTAATGGTAAGCTTTCCGCGTTTAATCGTGGTGAAGTCTATTTGCATTTGTTGACCCGGACCGGTTTCAAATCGAACAATAGGCTCTGGTGTTAATTGCTTGAAAGCGGATAAATACACCCTGAGTTGCGTTATTCCACCTTGATAACCTCTAGATTTTATTTCTGACAACAAAACAACAGCTGGGATCCAGTGTGGTTTTGCAGCATTTATTCGACCTTGAATATACTCATGGAAGGGACTGAGTTTAGTCGGTGGTGAATGTCGTTTTGTATAATGAGGCACGTCATATCCTCTTAAATATTTACGCACAGTATTGCGCGATACGTTTAATTCCTTGGCAATGGCGCGAATGCTTTTGCCTTGTTTATGCAGGACTTTAATATCCACAAATAGCTCCTTCGTTAACATACCGTATCACCTAAAAATAAATAAATGATACATCGGTGGGTCAATTTTGGATCGATGTTAGTGGGTCATTTTTGCACCGTTGGTGACAGCTACATCCATGTAGCTCACCCTTCGGGCAGCTTACGCTGTGCAAAATGGCTTTCCTGCCATTTTGTCCCCAACTTGCTTTCGCCTTGTTGCGTCAAACGCTGTTCGACGGACTGCGGCTCAAGAGAGTAGGACATTGCCAAACGCCTATTTAGTACTGAAACAGCACTCGTCGCTGGCGGAGCGAGTGCAAGACTCCAAAGGAGGAGATTGTCGGAACAGTGGCAGCGTGGGGCGTCTCCAACTTATACCAATTGCATTAAGTAAGTGATCTTGTTGTGCGTAGAGATAATCAGCTAAAACAAGGCGCTCGATTGACTAATAGCTGGCTATTAGGATTGAGAGCAACGCCATTTTAGTTAATTTTAACAAGTACAAGTGGGAAAATATTTAATGCAATTGGTATAACTCTTTGCCGATAAGCTGATTAATTAACTTTATAATTCTATTTCGTAAAGATTCAACGGATTTTGGACTTGAGCCTGCTACAGCAACCAAAACTTTAGACTTTCTTGGTTCGATTGATAAACATTTGACGACAATTTTATTGTTCTTAATATTGCCATAAAATCCATATTCATTTTTAATCATGTTCTCGAGTCCAACTTCAGTCAATGCATAAAAACTCTGTGTTACGCAACTATCTTTGGGTTTTTCTAGATCTTTGAACCATGTCCATAATTCAGGTGGTTTTTCGTTTTCATGGGCGATTAAAATATTCGAAAATAAAATAGTGATTAAAAAAACTAATGATTTCATAGTGCTCGATGCTCATAATACTTACAGATGATGTACGCGTATTTACTTAAGAATAAGTTTAGGTGTTCCTTAAAATTATTAGTAAATTAATACGTAATTTATTAATAAGCAACATATTTAGTTAAGATTCAGCCGTGCGTTATACGCTGCGAAGCTATGATTTAATACCGTCGATACTTAGTAAGGCTCTGAAGCGATTTTCTTAGCTTTACGATGAGATTTTGCTAAAGAGTTTGTTGAATTTTCTAACTAATTAGCGTTTATAATCCTAGTAAAAGCGATTACCAATGAACGAACTACACGCAAACGGCTGCTCATCAATGAAACTCACTATCAAATCAATACTCCTATTTGTATATCTTATCCCTAGTCTTGCTTTTGCTCATGGTCAAAGCAGTAATGACCAAAGCGCGAAAAAACTTAAAATTAAGCAATTAAGCAATAATGTTTATCAACATATCTCTTCGAAACGAGTTGAACCGTGGGGATTAGTTGAGGCTGCGGGTTTAGTGGTTATTAACGGCTCTGATGCACATTTGATTGATTCGCCGTGGACGACACAGGCAACTAAAGAATTGATTAAGTGGATTGAAGGCAAAGGTTTGACGATTAAAAGTGCGGTGGTTACTCATTTTCATGAAGATGCGAGTAACGATTTACCGTTGCTCAATGATTTACACATTAAAACCTACGCGACATCACTTACCAATCAATTGTTAACATCAAAGAAAAAAGAAACCGCCAATAATGAAATATCAACGAATACATTTGAATTGGTTGATGGGGTGATGGATGTCTTTTATCCCGGTGGTGGTCATTCGCAAGATAATATTGTGGTTTGGATACCGCAAGAAAAGATATTATTCGGTGGCTGTTTTGTGAGAAGTTTGGGCGCGAAAAGTTTAGGTAATACAGAGGATGCAGTCATTGGCGAGTGGTCAAACTCGATTCAGAAAGTTATTGATCGTTATTCTGATATCAAGCTCGTTGTGCCAGGCCATGGCAAAGTCGGAGACGCTAGCTTATTGACTCACACTCAGAAATTAGCGTTGTCTGCCCAGCATGCTAAAAGGTCAGCTAAGCATTAAATGTCGAGTGTTTATTGCTTTTCTTCGTCACTTTTTTCTTTTTCGTCGTCCTTTTCATCATCATCGTCGTCAAGAATATCTGGGGTGACGGCGTCAACAACATCAATAGCACCGCCAACTACTGTTGTTGTGATATCTACTGCACCAGAGACAATGCTTGCAGCAATACAGCCTGATAAGCTAATAAACCTGAACTCGGGATAAAAATTGAACTAATAGCCCACCTAGTGATCAGATCTTTCGAACAAGAAACGATTTAAACACTATAAACGGTGAGCGTATGGATAAGTTAGTTGAAATATTTTGTGATGTCGATGATTTTTGTGAAGTTTTTATTCCTCAATGGGAAAAGCAATTACTGTCTGATGGGACGAGAAAGCGGCAGCGTAAAGGTCGAATGGCCACAAGTGAAGTGATGACTATCGTTATTTTATTCCATATGTCGAATCACAGAGACTTTAAAAACTATTACATCGGGTTCATTCAGCGTTTTTACAAAAAACAATTCCCATACTTGCTTAGTTACACACGATTTTTAGAAGTCATGCCAACGACATTAGTGCCGTTGTGCAGTTATTTTTCTGCGGTTAAGGGGCAGCCTACAGGCCTTGAATTTATTGACTCTACAAGCATTAAAGTTTGCCACAATTTAAGAATCCCACGCCACAAAACATTTGATGGAATTGCTAAACGAGGTAAAGGGACTATGGGCTGGTATTTTGGATTTAAGCTCCATTTGATAGTGAATCACCTAGGAGAGATTGTTGCAGCGAAAATAACGGCTGCAAACGTGCATGATACTCAACCTGTTGAAGGTATGGCATCAGACCTGCCAGATAAACTCTATGCTGATAAGGGCTACATAAGTAAAGCATTAGAAAGTAATTTGCTAGAACAAGGAGTCACTTTAGTAACAAATGTGCGAAAAAATATGAAAGCAAAGGTACTGTCTATTTGGGATAGGGCCATGCTATCTAGGCGATTTATTATTGAAACAATCAATGACCAATTGAAAAACATTTCACAAATTGAGCATTCCAGACATAGAAGCATGAATGGCTTAATGTTAAATCTCATTGCTGGGCTTGTGGCTTATTCTCTGAAAGAAAACAAACCACAACTAAATATCACTGACGTTGAGATGAATCAGATCGTCGTTTCTTAAGCCGATCTCAGGTTAATAAGCAAAAAAAGAATCGATAGGCTTTGTGCGAGTGTTTTCAACATGACATTTTCCAATAAATTCAGCTAGAGCGATTTAGAATACGCTAATTTTATGGCGATTCAACTGCTGCGCTCAATCGTTATTGATTGGAGGCTAATTAATAGTGATTGTAAGAGATGTTATTTGAGTTGTTACAGCAAAGATTGGGAAACTAGCAGTAGTTGGCATTCGTGAGGAAGTCAGGTGGTACCAGCTTATTTATGTTTAAGCTGGCGATTTTTCATTAACGGGTAAAGTTAAAGCCGATGGCAAAAGAAAACCAAATTTCATCTTGATATTGCCAGCTTTCTCCTTTGTCACCAGAGAGGTGGTCAACTCCCATCAAGAATGCAATGTCCCAGTCTTTCGCAACTTCAAAGCTTGCACCAAGGGCGAAGGTTAGTCCGTCTTCTGAGGTTACTTGGTCAGTACCTATTTCGCTGGTGGAAACTTTCGATAAACCCAACGTTGCCATTGTTTCCCATGATTCCCACTTGTAAGAAATGTAGGGGCCTATTGTGCTGTCACTGTAAAAGTTGCCATCTCTGAGTTTGAACGGAACGACTAATATTCCGGTATTCATGCCGCCAACACGTTTGTAGTAGGAGCGTTCAACGCGATTACTTTTATGCCCGTTTAAACAGAATTTAAATGGTGCAGAGAAAAACTTTGTTTTAGTTGTTGCGAGATCAGTTTCTTGATCAGTGTTGTAAACATGTACCAACATTGCATTTTGCGATTGCGCGTCACTATCGTTGGTTTGTTTAAAATAGGAATTGCGCGGTAACGTGATATGGGTGGCACTCTTGTTGTCACAATCTTGATTGGAATTAAGTAATTTTATGTCGTAGTAGTTTTTGAAAGATGGTGTGAGGGTAAATCCATAGGATGCATCGGTATCACCGTTGACACAGCGATCGGTTCCATTTTCTTTTGTGCATTGTATTGTTCCAACTGTATTTGCGTAAAGATGGGTTGAATACAAGCCTATTACAATAACAAGCCCATTGATTAATGATTTGTTAAACATCGTAAAACTCCTGTCGTTAGGGAGTTTTACATTAGTCTAGAATTTAAGGTTTTTCCATTTACCCAATCAAAAACTTATCAATTAAATATTTGAAGGTTATCGATACTTGGGCCACTTGAATTGGTAATGCCACCAGATACGTAGATAACATTATCCATAGTAGTTGCGGCGGTATGACGAGCTGCAACGAAATCGAGATCAGATTTTTGCCATTGTTGTGTTTTAAAGTCGTAGCTGTAAGTCGCTGATGTGTCGAGGTAGTTACCAAATACGAACAGCTTCTCGCCTTTTAGTGCAATTGAATGTGCGCTGAGTCGATAAGGAATAGCAGGTAATGACTGCCAGCGATTAAGTGTTGGATCATAGCGCTCAAATGTATTGAGACTTTGTTTACCATTATAACCACCAACAACATAGATATAATCGTCTTTTACAAACGCTTCAGTCGCTTTTGCTGTCGGCATATCTTGACCGCGCTGCCATGTGTCCTTGATGAGATCATAAACGGCAACCGTTGGTTGGTATTTCATGCTCTTAGCACGTGGGTAACCGCCACCAAATACGAAGATTTTTCCATCTTTTAATACGGCGCTATTCGTGCGGGTTGGTGCGGGTAAGTTTTTAACTAATGTGACTTCATGAGTCTTGGTATTAAATACTTCTACTCGCTTTTCGTACTTATAATGGTCGCCATTTAAACTCACACCGCCAACAATGTAGATTGATTCGTTACCGTCCCAAACTGCTGAGAAGTATCTTCTTGGGATGATTTTTCCATTAAGTTTGAGCGTTTTTTTTGTGGCAGGATCGATGATTTCAATACTCGACAAAAAATCACTATTGTGCGAACCACCAATGACATAAAGTTTTTCACCGTCATTAACCATGGCATGGGCATAACGAGCGCCGTCGAGTGATAAGGTACCTTGCTGTTGAACATTTGTGGTTGAAGCTGACTTTGAATTTGAGGTAGAGCTACAGCCAGACATGAGTAAAGTTGCAGTGACAAAGAGTGTTGCTGTGTATTTAAGGTTAACCATCGTGCTGTCCTTTTCGTTAGGTGATGGACAGACTATGCCATTAAAAAAATTATTTCAACTTATTAACGACGACGGACATTGCGCTTAATAGGTTGAAATAATGCATAAAATTACATGCCTATGCAGAAAGCTCAGGATTGAACGATACTGTGTATATAAGGCGCTGTTCCAAAATACTGTTGTCACCCGTAAGCCGCGACTAATATTTGCTGTTTATCTAGCTTGGCGTTGCTTTCCCTGAACCACGCAAGATAATTAGATAAATACTTCGTTGCCACACCTTTCATTTTTCCGTTAATCCAGCCTTTAAAGTTAGCTATCGCGCTATTCACCGTTTGGATATGGTACACCTCATCTATTACTCTGATTTCACCGTTGATTAACCGCTTATGGTCACCATGTTTTTGTTTGGTAATTGCCACATAGGACCACGAACCATCGCTGCATAATACCAATTGCATTAAATATTTGCCCACTTGTACTTGTTAAAATTAACTAAAATGGCGTTGCTCTCAATCCTAATAGCCAGCTATTAGTCAATCGAGCGCCTTGTTTTAGCTGATTTTCTCTACGCACAACAAGATCACTTACTTAATGTAATTGGTATAATACCGAGTGTTCAGTGATGTTTTCAGCTAAATTCGCTGCTATTTCTGCCGTTGTATCAGCCGCTAACATAGGGGTAATCATATGGTTGCTGCGATCTATCGATAAAAGAACGGCAACTTGACCATCCTTGGTTCGTTTATCGATGCCGCCCCCTGGTTTTCTGGGCTGACGTTGCTCCGCTAAAGTGTTCGAACCTTTTTCTGAGTAAGCTAAAAAAACTCATCAACTTCAATAATTCCCGATAGCTTATCGTCATTTTTACCCGCTTGAGCAACCAGAAAACGATGTCGCCATAAGAAAGCCGTTTTAAGGTTAATACCACAAACCTCGGCAGCTTCTCTTAGGGGTAATTTTAATTGCATACAACGGGCATAATCTTCCCACAGATGAGATTTATGTAATCGAGCGAATGGTGTCTTAGTCTTGTTGTTAAAGGTTTTATGACAACCTTTACAGCGGTATCTCTGTATCGCACCTGATTTCCCCCACTTTTTCAATTGAGTGGATTCGCAATGAGGGCATTGTGGGGATAGGTCAAAAAGAGGCTTAATAATTTCATCGGTACTGATTTCAGCCTCTAGCGCTTGAATTGACTGATGAACTATCTCTCTTTGCGCTGGAGTCATCGAGGAAAGTTGTTTCGTTATCCGGTTATACCAATTTGATTAAGTTTGTGATCTTGTTTTGCGAAGGAAA
This sequence comes from Psychrobium sp. nBUS_13, assembly GCF_051201665.1. Taxonomy (GTDB): domain Bacteria; phylum Pseudomonadota; class Gammaproteobacteria; order Enterobacterales; family Psychrobiaceae; genus Psychrobium. The sequence continues at coordinate 765,434 of NZ_CP179210.1, forward strand.
AACAAATGAAGGCAAGGCGCTTGATTGAGCAATAGCTGGCTATTGGGATTGAAAGCAACGCAACATTCATTTTATTTTAACCAGCAAAAGTGGGCAATAACTTTGTCAACTTGGTATTAAGCTTACTTACAAATGATTTAGTATTGATTACCAATACCTTCAATAAGTTAATCTCACTATTGAGTATAGACAACAATTAGCTACAACAGCGCCTCAATAGCAGTGATAATGATCAGGAAGTGTATTTCTTGATAGAAAAAAGCCAGCGAAGTGCTGGCTTATTCATTGGAGTGATTAATTGAGCTGATGTACTTAAGATTAGCTTTTAATTTCTTTGGGTAATACTAAGTTAAGTAGAATAGCGACTAAAGCACAAAGGCTGATGCCTTGGATGTTGTAGCCACCAAAGTTTAGTGCCATACCACCGATGCCAAATACTAAAACAATGGCGAAAATGATGAAATTACGCGGTTGTTCAAAGTCGACTTTGGCGTTGATTAAGCTACCAAGACCAACACTCGCGATTAAGCCAAATAACAGCATCATAATACCGCCCATAACGACAGGTGGAATAGTTTGCAGTAAAGCACCTAACTTGCCTACGAATGCCATTAGGATTGCGCTAATTGCAGCCCAGGTCATGATACGAGGGTTGAAGGCTTTAGTAAGCATAACGGCACCAGTAACTTCTGAGTAGGTGGTGTTTGGGGGACCACCTAACATTGAAGCTGTGGTCGTTGCTACGCCATCACCTAATAGTGTGCGGTGAAGTCCGGGTTTCTTTAAATAGTCTTTACCCGTCGCACTACTGATAGCCAAAACGTCACCAATGTGTTCAATAGCTGGTGCAATCGCAATTGGTAACATATAGATAATCGCTTGCCAGTGAAACTCTGGTGCAGTGAAGTTCGGCATAGCAAACCACGGCGCTGCAGCGACTGACGAAAAGTCGATAATGCCGTAATAAAGAGATATGCCATAGCCAACAACAATGCCGCCAAGTATAGGGACTAATCGCATGAAGCCTTTACTAAAGGCTGAAATAACTAGCGTTGCAATCAAGGCAGGCAGTGAGATAGCAAGTGCAACTTGTGGATCAACAAGCTGAGCGCTGGCATCGCCTGTTTTACCCAGTGCCATGTTCACTGCAACTGGCGCTAATGAAAGGCCTATCACCATGATGATCGGGCCAGTTACGATTGGTGGTAGATATTTATGAATAAAATCTGTCCCGCGCAGTTTGATGACGCCGCTAAATAGCGCATAAACGACACCCACAACCATTAATGCGCCCATAGTTGCAGGAATGCCCCAAGTTTGTGTGCCGTACATAATCGGGGCAATGAACGCAAAAGATGAAGCTAAAAATACCGGTACCTGTCCTTTAGTGACTAGTTGAAACAGTAAGGTTCCGATACCGGCTGTGCATAGTGCAACATTGGGATCGAGTCCTGTAAGGAGTGGCATTAATACTAACGCGCCAAAAGCGACAAATAGCATTTGTGTACCAGTTAGGATCTCTTTAATAAGAGAACCTTTAGATTGTGTGGTGTCCATTTGTCGCCTCGTTATTTAGTACCAAATATTTTGTCACCAGCGTCACCAAGACCTGGAAGAATATAGCCAGCATCATTGAGACAATCATCAATTGACGCTGTGTATAGTTCAACATCTGGGTGCGCTTCATTAAGTGCTTTAACGCCTTCAGGTGCAGCTACTAACACGAGAGCTTTGATGTTGGTACAGCCGCGTTCTTTTAACAGATTAATGGTTTCAACCATCGAGCCGCCTGTTGCTAACATTGGGTCAATAACAAGGGCTAAACGCTCGTCTATTTGAGCGGCTAATTTTTCGAAGTAGAATACTGGCTCAAAAGTTTCTTCGTTACGGTACATGCCGACAACTGAAATACGCGCACTAGGAATTAATTCGAGTACGCCATCCATCATGCCTAAACCAGCACGTAAGATTGGCACAACAGTAATTTTTTTCCCTTTGATTTGTTCTACTTCAATCGGGCCGTTCCAGCTATCGATTATAGTCGTTTCCATTTCGAGGTGTTTTGTTGCTTCGTAGGTGAGTAGTGTTCCGACTTCTGACGCTAGTTCACGAAAGTGTTTAGTGCTAATTTTTCCTTTTCTCATTAAGCCAAGTTTGTGTTTGATAAGTGGATGGTTTACTTCGATAGTGTTCATGTGAGACTCCAAAATGAGAAAGGTTGGGTAGTTGCCCATTGTAGGTGGGCAATTTACCGCATATTTTATGGAGCGAGTTGTGTTGGATCAAGTAATAATGTGAATTAGATCACTCAAACAGTTGGTTTGTTAAATATTAGGCAATCGCGTGTTTTTCTAATCGATATAGAAACGCTTTATAACCGAGCTCTAAGAATTTTGCGGCTTTCGTTTTATTGCCATTGTTTTGTCTTAAGGCATCTTGCAAACATTGCTTTTCGAATGCTTCCCAATTAATACCTGTGCTGGGTAATGTAAATTGATGTTGTGCGCTTCTGCTTGTATCCATTCCATTGATCAGCTCTTGTTCATCATCGAGTAAGATGAATCGCTCCACACGGTTGCTGAGCTCTCGCACGTTTCCCGGCCAGTGAAAATCTAAGAGTTGCTTTAGAATGCTTTTGTCTATGGTAGGCTGTGGGCTGCTGTATTGTGCGGCAAACTTTTGTGTAAAATGGGAAATGAGTTTAGGAATATCTTCACGGCGCTCACGTAGTGGTGGCATAACGAGCGGTACGACGTTAAGGCGATAGTAGAGATCTTCTCTAAACTCTCCTTGCTGTGACATATCAACCAAATCTCGATGAGTGGCTACAACGACGCGTGCGTCGGGCTTTAGCTCCTGATGACTCCCCACTGGAAAAATGGTTCCTTCTTGTAAAAATCTAAGCAGTTTAGCTTGCAGTGATAAAGGAAGTTCACCTATTTCATCGAGAAATAGAGTTCCTTGGTGGGCAGCTTGAATTTTTCCTTCTTTATCACTATCAGCGCCCGTATACGCACCTTTGAGCGCGCCAAATAGTTCCGCTTCGGCGAGAGATTCAGGAATAGCACCGCAATTAATGGCAATAAATTTTCCCTGACGATTGGACAAGTCATGTAGAGCACGCGCAGCTAACTCTTTACCTGTGCCACTCTCACCATTAATCAATACCGTTGCATTGGTATGTGATACTCGCTTTAGGCGCTCAAATACTTTCGTCATACTGGTTGCGTTACCAATGATTCCGGCAAGGTTATTCTGCTCAACGAGTGCTTCATTAAGCTGGCTGTTTTCATTACGAAGTTGATTTGCTTTGTAGGACTTATCGATTGAAAGCAACAATGCTTGGCGCTGAAACGGTTTAGCTAGGTAATCATCGGCACCTGCTTCCATTGCTTCGACTGCGTGAGCAATGGTGCCATAGGCCGTTGCAATGGAAAATCCAATCTGTGGATAATTTTTTCTAACGAAGTTTAGCAGGTCAATGCCGCTTAGGGCGCCAAGTTTCCAATCGCTAAATATGACGTCTATCGGTTGTGATTTTAGGATTAGAATAGCTTCTTCAACGCTGGCACTGCTAGTGACATAATGAAGATCGTTATCGACGATCGTTTCAATAATTTCGCGTTGTTGTTCGTCGTCTTCGACGATAAGTAAATTGATCATAATTCGTCTGCTATGGTGAGTGATATAAGAGTTATGGTGGCAATACAGCCGTGAGGTTGATTATCAACTAACGTGATATCACCATGATAATGCAACTGACATAAGCGTTTCGCGATATAAAGTCCCATGCCGGCACCTTCTGGTTTCGTTGTTATATGGGGTTTAAAGAGCTTATCTTTTACTAAATCATCAATGCCAGTGCCATGGTCTTCAATGGTAATGATTAATTTGTTTTCTATTAATTCTGCTTTAATTTTTACGGGAGTACAATCACAAGACGCTTCGATAGCGTTGACAACGATACTATGAATTATTGAACGTATTTCGCTTTCATGGCCAATAAAAGGCAATGATTTTTTTGACGCTATCGTAATTTTATGACGACTTGTTGCCGCGACTTCTAAAGTAACATCTTGAATCACTTGGAAAATATTAAATGCTACTGGGATTAAAGACTCGTCAGCAGCAAGCGTTAATAAAGATTTTATGGTGTTGTCCATTGCCGTTATTTTTTCCCGCGCTGCTTGTGCTATTTTGGTCCGCTGACTGTCGTTAACCGTTGGCTCTGCCATTTGTTCTATTGATAAACCAATAGTGTTTATGGGGTTTCGCAATGCATGTGCAAGACCTCTCGTCATTTCGCCAATATCTGACATGTGTTGAACGGCAGCGTAGTGTTTTGATTGTTCGTCGAGCTGAGCGAGGCGCTGGGTCATTGCGTTAAATTGAGTCAGAGTTTTACGGGTCTCTGCGATACCTTGCTCTTGTAATGACACATTGAAATCACCTTGTTCCAACTGGTTAAAACCTTGCTTTAGCTGTTTTAGTGGTTCACTGATGTGTTTAGCCATAAAGTAGGCCGCGATAAGACCGAAACTCGCCATGGCAAAGGTGAGGATAAATAAATTGTTAAAGTAGGTGTTGGTTGCCGCGTTTTGTTGTTGAAATTCAAAAGTCTTTTGCTCAAGGCTATCCTTGGTCTGCTTGATTAACGAAAAGCTCTCGTGATCGTCATTTTGTACAATGTCGATAGCGCCGAGCAGCATCTTGAGATCTTGATTTTCTATTACTTGATCAAAATGAGGTGTCAGCTCGATGACAGGTTTTCCGTTGTCTACCTCTAGCGAGTAGTAGTCGTTAATCTTTATGATCTTTCGTTCAGGTTGAATGATCTTAATATTATAAAATTGATTAAGTGACGCATTCGCCATGAGTTTCTTGGCTGTCTCGTCATTCATTGGTGCTTGTTCTAAACTCTCTTGCGCAAATTCAATAATTTGAGCCGAAAGCGCCTTCGAGGTCTGTTGAATTTCCTGATTGACTTGATCTTGCACATAAGACACGAAGCTAAGTTGTACCGCTGTTAACGTCAAAATGATAAATGCGATCAGCAAGAAGATGTAACGCTTTAATGACATGTGATTCCTTGACTGGAGGACGGTTAATTACAATACATTGTTTATTCAATACTCAGGCCAGAACAGTTAACTACGTTTAGACTTATAAAATCAATGAGTTAAATTTATTTTTACGAGGCATCATTACTGTTTACATTTCAGTGTTTCCCCATATCAGGATAAGATATCCCGATATCAGGATATTTTCCATCTTCATTTTTAAGTAATAGGTAAAGATTTATATCTAACCTTATGTTATATATGATTAATTATTAGTTGGTACGCTGCTTGTATTTATCGTGATACATCATGATAAACGGAGAATGTAATATGTCAGTTTTTTCAAAATCAATTATTAATACGGTAGTAGCTTCAATTTTTGTGATCAATGGTCCTTTGTATGCAGAAGAAAAGGAATTCGTTGAGATGGAGAAAGAAGTTAAAGAGCAGAAGTCCGAGAAAAAAACGATTGAGCGTCGTATTGAAGTTAAAGCAAAGGCGGGTAAACCAGTACGTGTTTTTGTTGATAGTAACAATCAAGAACACATTTTTGAGCTATCGCCAGAAGAGCTTCAAAATTTAAGTGAAGTGTCTTCGCATTTGGCTCATTTAGACAAGCAAACCATGGCGAAAGTAAAACAAGCACTCGCGAATGTAGCTAAAAGTTTGGATGAACTGAAGAAAGATGAGAATTTCTTATCTGAAATGGAAGTCAAAGAAATCGAAGAACTCGCTGAACTTCGTGGTAAAGAACTTCGCATTAAAATGCTTGAACTAGACGAACTAGGTAAGCTTAAACATATCCAGAAACTAGAGGGTCTTAAAGAGCTTGAAGTGCTAAATGAGCTGATGGATGAGGAGCATGCCTTTGTCATTCGCGAGCGCTTAAATGAGCACGGCGAAGCAATTACGATTAACATCGAAGAAATGGAAGATGAAGATAAGCGTGTATTCGTTGTTGACGGTAGTGATGGAGAAATTATTATCAAAGGCGATGGCGACAAGAAAATGGTTCAAACGTTCGTACTTGGCGAAGGTAACACATTGATGAAAGGGCATGTAGACGCAATTCTCAAACTGATCAAGCATGGTGAGTTTTCGCCAGAAGAGCTCGATAAATTGCAACAAATGCTAGACAGCAAAAGATAGTTTTAACTCGCTCTCTCAATTAGTTCTTATTTTCGAACGCCTCGGCTATACTGGCCGAGGTTTTTTATTGGAAAAATAAGTATGGCGAAGCCAAATAAAAAAGGACCTTCTAAAACGGTCGATGTCTATTGCCAGTCATGTAAAACTCAGCTCTATAAATATCGAAAAGGCGGTAAAGGAGCGTTAGTCAAATGCTTTAAGGAACGTATCGCTCAGGATTATACGTTGGTGTCCTGTACTTGCCCCAAGTGCCACCAAATATTTGCACGTGATACTCTGATTCGGGGTGTCGGCGCATTTAAAATGATTGGTGGTAAAGTCTTTTTCAAATAACCTGATCTGACGATAATTATCAGGTTAAAGTCAGCTAAACATCATTTTTTTCAATCGATTTATTGCGGCGTAGTTTCTTAACTTGACTGCGCTGACTTTTCTTATCGAGTCGTTTTAGTTTCGAAGAATAAGTCGCTTTCGTGGCAATACGTTTCTTCTCTACTTTATTAGCTTGTTGAAGTAGTTGGACAAATTGTTCTAATGCAACTTCTCTGTTTCTATCTTGGCTGCGGCTGCCTTGGCTTTTTATGATGACTTTACCTGATTTACTGATTCGGTGATCTGGGGTGGTTAACAACTTTTGTTTTAGTCGCTGTGGCAAAGCTTCACTCGCGTTGATATCAAAAAATAGATGAACAGCCGTCGAGGTTTTATTGACGTGTTGACCACCAGCGCCTTGAGCGCGAATATATTGTAATTCAATCTCTTGCGCAGGAATCGAAATTGTATTTGATATCTTAAGCATAATATTTTTTAAATGAATTTCACTTCATTCTCACCGCTGTCTTAATTTTTAACTAAACTAAAAGTGTCAGTTAATGTTTTAGGGGAACGTTATGATTACTAATGTTGATGATCACCGAAGTTTCACACGCATGTATGTCGATTGTGGTTTGCGGTTTAAAATGGATGGCTCTAACGATTTAATGGTTGGCACGGTCCATAATTTAAGTGCACAAGGCGTGTCATTCGCAACCGATGAACCTTTGCCACAAGATGCCGAACTATTCATCGAAGTAAATTCAGGCGGGGGTAGTGTGCCACCGTTGATGGCAAAAGCACAAGTATTACGGTGCCAAGAAGCGAATAATGGCGAATTTGAAGTGGCTTGTAGTATGCAAATAAGTGCATAAAGTAGAGCGGTTTCCTGAAAAGGCTTGATTTATATCAAGCCTTTTTTATTGGCTAAATTTCATTGCACTTAAGTCCAGTTTGTTCACCGCAAAATTTTGTTACTATGCGGTAACTTTTAAATTTTATCGGCGATAAACATAATGAGCACAGCGATTATTTCTCACCCCGATTGTCGGCGGCATCAAATAGATAAGTTACATCCAGAGCAGCCAAATCGAATTGATGATATTTCAGATAGATTAATTGCTAGTGGTCTTGAATATAGCATTGACCATTTTGATGCTGACGATGTTTTGAATACTGATTTATTGCGGGTTCATGGCGTTTCATATATTCGCAGTTTGTATGAACGCATTCCTCATGAAGGTATTATCAATATTGATGGTGATACTCAAATGTGTGCCAATACATTAAAGGCTGCCAATCGAGCAGCTGGCTCTGGCGTTCAAGCTGTCGATTTAGTTGTTAAAGGCGAACATCAGGCGGTGTTTTGTAATATTCGGCCACCAGGACATCACGCATTTCGTGATAAAGCGAGCGGCTTTTGTTTTTACAATAATATTGCGATAGCTGCGTCTCATGCATTAACGCTTGATGCTATTGAGCGGGTTGCAATCATCGACTTTGATGTACACCACGGTGATGGAACAGAAGATATCTTTAAAGATAATGATGATGTGTTATTTTGCTCGCTATTTCAGCATCCATTTTATCCATTTAGCGATCCTGTACCGCAACATGAAAATCACATAAAGTCTCCGATGGCTGCAGGAGAAGGGGCGGCGGAGTTTAAATCGCTAGTATTAGATAGCTGGATACCGGCAATTGAGTCATTTAAGCCACATTTGATCTTAATTTCTGCTGGTTTTGATTCCCATCGAAATGATGACATGGGGCATATCAATTTGGACGATCCAGATTATACGTGGGTGACTGAGCAACTTTCGCAGTATACGAACAATGAGCATTGCTTAGGAATTGTATCTATGTTGGAAGGGGGCTATGAGCATGGTGTGCTTGGACGAAGTGCATTAGCGCACATTAGAGCTCTGGCAAAGTTATAGCTTAAGCGACTTGATAAAACTGGGCGTTAGCAATTAATTGGTCATCAATAATTTCTTTGGCTAACGTAATGCAACCACCACATTGACTGGCTACACCAAATTTCTCTTTAATTGATTTTATTGACTGATCGCCATTATTGACAGCCTGGCGGATGTCTTTATCTGTAATACCTTTGCATACACAAACGAACATAGTAACGATTCTCATTAAAAATTAAGAATGAAGTATAAATGATATTAATTATTATTTGAATAGTTTTTTGAGGGTTTTGTGAGCTAAATGGTGGCATATTTTACAGAACGTCATTGAATCAAACATTTACCGTTGATATAAAATCAACGGTAAATTGATTTAATTATTTTTCTAAGGGAAGTTGGTACGTTTGTAAATCAAGCCGCATATCTACCCAACCTTCTTCAATATCAAATTTAACGTTAAACCCAAGTTTGCGACTCAAATTAATCATGCCTGCATTTTGTGGTAACGTAAGCCCAGTCATCATGTGAGTATGACGCTGTTTACAGTAGTTAATCATTTTTAACATCAATAATTTCCCCAAGCCTTGCCCTTGAATATCGCCTCGGATAACGACCGCGAATTCAGTTTCTTGGTTTTCAGCGTCGGTAATTGCGCGAACTACGCCTAATGTGTGGAATTTCTCATTCTCGTCACGGTATGACGCAATGAACGCCATTTCTCGATCAAAGTCTATTTGAGTCATCTTGGCCATTTGTTCGTGACTCAATTGCCCAACTTCACCAAAAAAGCGCTTGTATCTGTCTTCTTTGCTCAAGCTATCATTGAATTCAAAATGACTTTGTTCGTCTTCTGCTTTTATAGGACGTAGCAGAACTTCGCGACCATCTTTTAACGTAATTAACTCTTCTAGCTCTCGTGGGTATGGTCTAATTGCAAGTCGCTGGATCCCGTCGTTATCGCAGCTTTTTAGTTGGATATTGACGTCTAAAATCGTCGCATTGTCGTCTTGCATTAACAATGGATTGATATCTAAGGACGCAATTTCAGGGCAGTCAATAATGAGATAAGATAACTGAGTTATGGTGATAGATAGGGCGTTAATATCTAATTCGGTTAACGCTCGGTGTGCTTTTATTTTTCCGCTTTTTATAGCGCCAATGATTAGATATCGAGCCAGTGCCGTGTTTAATGGCGGGAGAGCTACCGCGGCATCTTGAGTTAAATCCCAGCTTGTTCCGCCTTCACCAATATATAACACCGGTCCAAAAATCGCATCGTTGTGCATAGCGAATCTTAACTCTTGTGTACCTGCCGTGTTTGCCATTTGTTGCAGGTTCAAGCCGTCGATATATTCGTTGTCGCTTTGTGCTTCAAGCATTGTTTGTGCATGAAGCTTTACAGCTTCTTCGTTCATTAGATTGAGTTTGATGCCATCGATTGACGCTTTATGGGTTAATGCTGGGGCGCTAAGTTTTAGTGCAACAGGGTATCCGATTTTTGTAGCAAGAGTCGCCGCTTGTTCTGGTGAGTCGACATGGTGTGTGGCCAATGAATTTAAACCATACAGATTTAGCAGTGGCGCTGCCTTATTCAAGTCGATAACGTTATGGCCACTGTTGATAAGTTCTTGAGCAATTCTCCGTGCTTCATCGGGTGCAGTTTGATAATGACGAGAAATAGATTTAGGTGTTTCTTGTAACAGGCGTTGATTGCGGCGATACTCAACCATATGCATAAATGCGCCAACTGCACCATCCGGTGTTCTGAATGTTGGAATTCCGGATTTCCTGATCATTTTTCGTGCTTGGTGGGCTGAACCTTCTCCCATCCAATTAGTGAGAATATTAATCTGTCTGCCACGTGCGTGTTGATTAATGCTCTTGATAATTGCTTGTGCAAATTCTTCACCACTTGCTACCGCTGACGGCGAATGAATAACTAGCAATGTATCGATCTCTTTTGAATCTAGTAGGATCGAAAGTGTTTTTGCAAATCGTTCAGGGCTGGCATCGCCTGCGATATCGACAGGGTTCGCTTTTGACCAGTGATTTGGTAGAAGTGTTGATAATCTTTCAATGATGTCACTTTCAAGTGCAGCAAGCTTACCTCCACGAGAAATCAAAGTATCTACAGCCATAATACCTGGCGCTCCGCCATTAGTCACAATGGCAAGGCGTTCCCCTGATAGCGGTTTAGTGTGAGCTAGCGTTTCAAATGCCGCAAATAGTTCTCGTAAGTGATTTACTCGTAACATACCTGCACGTCTAAATGCGGCATCGTAGACAGCATCACACCCAGCCATCACGCCGGTATGATGGGAGACTGAAATCGCCCCTTCACTCGTTGAACCAGACTTAATGACAATAATTGGCTTTGAGCGCGCCGCTGTTCGAGCGGCAGACATAAAGTGACGATGATCCTTTATACCGTCAATATAAAGCAATATGGCTTGTGTCTTTGAATCACGACTCAAAAAATCTAGAATTTCGTTAAAGCTCAAATCAATCGTTTCACCAACAGAGACAAAATAAGAAAATCCCATGTTCTTATGATTAGCCCAGTCTAACACTGTCGTGGCTACGGATGAGGATTGCGAAATAAAAGCGATTTTTCCGTTTTGAGCTTGCTGGTGGGCAAAGCTTGCATTTAACCCCAAATGCGGGATTTGCATACCGAGACTACTACCGCCTAAAATTCGAATACCGTATTGCTTGGCAATAGATTTTAGTTGCTCATTACCTGATAAGTCATCAATCTCAGGTAACTGAACTATGCCTGCGGCAAGTAATATAACTTGTTGGCAGCCTAACTCACCAAGTTCGGTCAATACTTTTACGCAGTAGCGAGCATTGATTGCAATAATTGCTAAATCTGGAACCTGTGGTAATTGAGCTACATTTTTATACGCTAAAACCCCACATATTGATTGATGCTTTGAATTGACTGGCATGATGGGGCCAGAAAAGCTCCCCTGCAGTAGATTACGCATAATAAGATTACCTGCGCGATGCACAGAATTCGATGCTCCTATGACTGCTATAGATTTAGGGTTAAAGAATCGATTAATGGGGTTCATAATTATTTGTCATCCTAACGCAATACAACTACTAACTAATTGGGATTTATTTAGGCGCGTGATTTTCTAGTTTGCTATAGTGCAGCCATATCAAATCATTGTAATGGATTATTTTATGGCAACGCTGACGCAAATCAATGTCTATCCAATAAAATCTTTAGGTGGTATATCTTTGTCACATGCATTCGTTGGAAAAACGGGATTGGCATTTGATCGCCAATTAATGCTTGTAGATAATCGCGGTAAATTTGTGACTGCTCGAAAGTGGCCACAATTATTAGCACTGCAAGTATTACTCGATGACAATGGCTGGGTTGTTGTGAGCGCCGACGGTAAACAATTGGCGATTAATCGATCGCAGTTTAAGCGCCCTGTTGATGTCAATATTTGGCGTCATGATATGCAAGCGTTGTGTGCTGATGATGCAATCAATCTATGGTTTAGTGAGGTTTTGTCCCATCATGTCCGACTGGTATCTGTTTCAAAGGAGTCTGCGCGTTTAGTTGAGAACTCAGCGCAATCTATTGCATTTTCAGACGGCTATCCATTATTGATCATTGGTGAAAATTCGCTGAACGAGTTAAATAAACGTGCTAGCGAACCTTCACAGGTGTCTCAATTTAGAACCAATTTGGTCTTTGATGGTGAACCCGGATTTATCGAAGACACATGGCAAAGGATTCGAATTGGCGATGTTAAATTTGAATTTGTTAAGCCTTGTGAACGTTGTGTCATGACAACGGTCAATATGGATGATTATGCATTCAGAAAAAGCAAAGAACCATTAACTACATTAAAAACGTTTCGTGCCGATCCAAAAGGGCGATTAATGTTTGGAGAGAATCTGATTGCTCATAATCAAGGAATAATTAGTGTAGGGGATAGAATTGAGGTTTTATCGACACATCAACCTATTATTTACGGTGAAAAGTAATTGTTCTTATAAAAATGTAATTTTTTAAAAGCAATTGAAAAGTAATGTAAAAAGGTTTTGTTTAGGGTGCATTCAGCATCTATGATTAAGCTATAATACATCTCGAAATTTAGCGCATAATTGGATAAAAATATGAAATTATTTACAAAGAAACTTACGGCCGTTCTAGTTGCTTCAGCAACCCTTACTTTAGGAGCATGTCAATCTGTCGATCCATATACAGGTGAAAGTCGAACGAATAAAGCGACAACCTATGGTCTTGGCGCAGCAGTTGTTTGTGCATTGATTGGCTCTAAGAAAAATAGTAAACATGCGCGTAATGCTGGACTAGGTTGTGGTGCTATTGGCGCAGGAATTGGCGCGTATATGGATTCGCAAGAATCTGAAATTCGTAAAGAAATGGAAGGTACTGGCGTTCAGGTGCAACGTGAAGGTGATAAGATTCGTTTGATTATGCCTGGCAACATTACGTTTAAAACTGGCAAATACGACATCAGCCCTAACTTCTATAATACGCTTGATGGCGTTGCACGTGTTTTAGCAAAATTTGAAGATACGCGTTTAATGGTCGCTGGTCATGCTGATAGCACAGGTAATGCTAGTCGTAACCAAACATTGTCTGCTAATCGTGCACAAGCAGTTGCTGGTTATTTACAACAGCGTGGCATTAACGCTGCTCGTTTGATGAGTCGTGGTTTTGGTTCTCAATCACCTATTGCTTCTAACGAAACAGCTCAGGGACGACAAGCTAACCGACGTGTCGAACTAGACATTGTTGCGAACCCTCAATAAGTATCTGCTTAATTAAATAGCGTTTGATGTTAAACGCTATTTTAACTCTTCTCATTCTCATCATGACTTAGTATATTAATAAACCTGCCAAATGATCTGGCTTTTAATAGCAATTATTAATTTGTTTTGTTAACTTGTATTTTCTGTCTATAAAGGATTATTCTTGATAAGAAAATAAAACTAATTTACTAAGCGATGAGCTTTGACTTTGGGCTGTTACTTTTATGTATCCAATTCTTCGATTTTTTCTAATATTTACTTTTTCTTTTAGCTTTTTTTACTCTCAATTTTCGCACGCAAAATTATCTAACACATCGAAAGCTCAACTTGTCACCAAGTTTAATTATTTTTCTATAGAGCAGGGGTTGAATAAGTCGACTGTTCTTTCTGTTGTCGAAGATGAATTAGGCTTTATTTGGCTCGGTACCCCAGCAGGGGTTTATCGATTTGACGGGATAGAATTTAGACACTTTAGTTCTTCCGATGACGGACTATCTAATGAGTTTGTTACCGCGATGTTTATTGATTCCAATATGGAATTATGGGTGGGGACTGAGTCGGGGTTAAATAAGTACAATGCAAAGTTAGAAAAATTTGAGTCATTGGCAAATAGAGGTCTTGCAGACGAATATATTTGGAGTGCTTTTGAGGATAAGCAGAAACGAATCTGGGTAGGTGCAAGTAATGGGTTGTACTTGTTTAATAGAATTACTAAATCTTTTGAATTGTTGAATACCACTTTAGCTGATCGTGCTTTTCCATTAAAAGAGGTTAAGACGATTTTTCAAGATAATAGCGGCTTGATTTGGTTATCTACGGATCGAGGCGATAATTTTCTATTCGATCCTTGGTTAAATAACCTCTATCGACTTGAACAAGAAAATCCAGCAAATATCATTCTTAATACCGAAAGAATTAATCAATTTGTACAGCTAGAAAATAATAGTTATCTAATTGTTAGAGACAAAGATATTCTATTTTATTCGAAGGGCGCAATATCTACAATCTATGAACTTGCGGGTAATGCACCAATAAACTTCGTTAGAGCCAGCCTTTATAAAGATAAATTCTTGTTAGTGTCATCTAATCAAGGAATTTTTAAATTTGAAATGAATACAGGCGCTCTAAATTTGGTATCAGTACTTGAACCGAATAAAAGAGTCTTTTCAATGTTAGTGGATAGCAAAGAAAACTTTTGGTTTGGTACGCTGCAATCGGGTCTCGGTGTTCATCTTGCGAAAAGTGAATTCTTTCAACGCTTATCCGTAAGTAATGGTGGGATTCCTGATGATGTTGTTTGGTCGATAAGTGAAGATCAGTCCAATAATATTTGGATTGCTGGAAACTCACCACTGCTTTCTCGGTTTAATCCAAAACGACAAGAGGTAAGTTTATTTGATTCTAAAATCAACGGCATTAAATCACTCGCTATAGTAGGGAGTTATGTCTACATCGGCTCTGATATTGGCTTAAATAGGTTTCAAATATTAGAGGAATCGATTAATAAGGATAGCCAGCCACTAATTAATTTTGAAGTCACTTACCTAGCCCATGATGATAGGTACATATACGCATCATCATGGGGTAGAGGGCTTTATAGAATAGATATTAATGCTCAAAATGCGTCAAACATAGAAAGCATGGCAATAGGTGATAACTCATTGCCATATATAACTACACTTAAACAACATCGTGGAAGGTTATACGTTGGGACCCTGAATGGTTTTTTTGTTTTTGATTTAATTAGCGGACTCTCAAAAGAAGTTTCTAAACTTTCAGGTAAACGAATTAGCTTTGTGTTCGTTGGTGAAAATGATGTGTACGTTAGTACAGGGAGTAGTGGAGTATACGAATTCAATTATGAACTCGATAGTATTAAAAACCATTACAGCCATAAAAAATTGAAGAAAAGAACTATTTATTCGGTGTTGAAGGACGATACTGGAAACTTATGGATGTCTAGTGATAATGGGATTATTGAGTTAACTGCCGATAATAAAGTTTACCAATTTAATCAACTAGACGGTCTCGGTGGTAAGGATTTTAACGATAATAGTGCTTTAAAAAGTAATGAGGGACTCTTTTTCTTTGGTAGCTCTAAAGGACTTAACTTTATTGATCCTGCTAAAAACACAGAGTATAAAGATGGCACGCTTAATTTACTATTTACCAACTTAACGGTATTTAATAATGATGTTGAAATTAACCAAAGTATTAATGGGAATATTAAACTTAAAGAATCGATTGTAAGTGCTAAAGAACTTACCTTAGACTATTCTGATTATCCGTTTGAACTTACTTATAATTTGGTGAACTATCCTCAGCCTGAGAAAATCAAGTATCGTTATAAGTTAATTGATATTGATAATGCATGGTTGAAAGGGAAGAAAAGTAGAACCTCTACCTATACCAGTTTAGAATTCGGAACGTATCGATTTGAAGTCGAAGCCCTGCATATTAATTCCGGGCAGGTCTTAGCTAGCAACAGTTTAAAAATTACGATTCTTCCACCATGGTGGCTATCGCCACATGCGCTTGCTTTTTACATTGTAATGTTTGCCTTGTTTGTTATTGGCGTTTTAAATATCATCGCTCAACGCAAGAGATCAGCGAAAGAGATTCAGAGTGCTGCGAAGCGATTAGGGCTCTCCTTATGGGGCAGCGGTGATTTGATGTGGGATTGGGACATCATTAAGAATAAAATTTATCACAGTGAGCATTGGCAACAGTTTGATTACCAGGGACTTAGTGAGAGTGAATTTTCTAAAATTCACCCTAAAGATAGAGAAAAAGTTTCCGTTAGGCTTTCGGCTCACTTATCTGACGAAACCGAATTTTTTGAAGCGAGTTACCGGATTAAACGCCATGGTGAAGATTCATGGATATGGATTGTTGATCGCGCCAAAGTTGTAGAGCGTACATCTGATGGCAAGCCACTTCGAATGTCTGGCACGATTCGAGATATTACGTTGCTAAAAAATGCTGAAGAGCGTTTGAATATGCAAGCGAATGTTATGTCAAATATCTCTGATGCCATATATGTTATGGATTTACAGTTTAATGTCGTTGACGTAAATAAGTCTTTTGCTGTAATTACGGGTCTTACGCCGGAACAGGTGCTCAATAATCAGAGAGTTTTCAACACTTATCATGGTCGAGTTGCTAAGGTAATTAAAAGTAGGCTTGATAATGGGATGAGCTGGAATGGTGAAGTTAATGCTACTAAACCTGATGGTGAACAATATAGTATAGAGTTACATGTTAATCCGATGCTTGATAATGACGATGAAATTAGTCATTACGTTGCTGCGTTTTCAGATATAACTCAACGAAAGAAAACAGAACAAGAACTTCGTGACCTATCCAATATCGATCCATTAACTAAGTTACCTAATCGTTCTTATTTTCAATATGCACACCGTAATTTAATTCGCCGTAAAGAGCCTCATGCATTGTTAACCATGGACGTGGATAACTTTAAAAAGATCAATGATTCGATGGGACACGATGAAGGCGACAAATTATTATGTATGATTAGTGAGCGTATCGATAATCAAATTAACTGTCAGCATCTTTTATGTCGACTCGGCGGTGACGAGTTTGCCTTACTGTTAGAAGATATTAACGATATTAGTATGATCACCCAAGTGCTGTATGACATTGAAGGTGCAATGCAGGATCCGTTTGATTTAAACGGTGAAAGCTTAGTGATGAATTGTAGTATTGGTGTTGCTATCTATCCAAACGATGGGGAAACGACAGAGAATATGCTGCAAAGTGCAGATACAGCGATGTATCACGCGAAATCAGAGTCAGGATTTAGCTATCAGTTATTTGATTCGTCGATGAATGAATCAGCCGTTAGGCGTTTACAGATTGAAGGAATGATTAGACAAGCCCTTAAGAATGACTGGTTTGAAGTCTATTACCAGCCCAAAATTGATTTAAAAACAGAATCTGTAATGGGCATGGAAGCACTTGTGCGCTTGGTTCACCCTGAGCTAGGTATGATTAGCCCTTCGGAATTTATTCCAATTGCGGAAGATACTGGTCTTGTTATTGCCATTGGTGAAAAAGTACTAGATAAAGCATGTTATGCAACGCAGCAATGGCGTAAAAATGGTTTATTTAACGGTCGGGTTGCGGTTAATCTTGCTGCAAAGCAATTCTCTCAAGAAGATTTATTACAGAGAATTGATCACATCTTAGAATGCACTCAATTGCCATTGGCAAACTTGGAGTTAGAAATTACCGAAGGGACGGTCATTGAAGATCCTGAACTAGCTATCACTACTATGCAAGGCCTCGTTGACAAGGGGATTCATTTGGCATTAGATGATTTTGGTACAGGGTATTCTTCGTTGAGTTATTTACGCCGCTTCCCTATTCATACACTTAAGATTGATAAAGCATTTATTGATGATTTAGGACGTGAAAAGGAAGAGCGCCAAATGGTGGCATCTATTATTTCAATTGCTCACAATATGGATGTATCTGTCGTGGCTGAGGGTGTTGAACAAGAAGAGCAGATAGCAGCACTTAAGCAGTTAAATTGTGAAACTATTCAAGGGTATTTTTATAGTCGTCCATTATCGGAGCAAGATTTCACTTCCTATCTGCTAAAAAATCAAAAAAATACGAAATATAGTACGACAATTTGATGTAATACTTATTTCTGGCACGCTCCTAGCAAGTAGTTAAATGTAATTACAATAAATTGACATTTAACTAACTTACACTAGGAGTTATTCATGAAAGCATTAGTATTAGCATCAACTTTAGGTTTATCTTTATTTGCTGGTTCAGCAATGGCAGCAGTTTCTGCAGATAGCAGTGCTGTATTCCGCACTGAAGGAAACAAAGTAGAAAACGTAGAAAAAGACGTTAAGAAGTCAAATGACTGGCGCCGTACCCAATTTAATCCAGTTGAAGTCGCTAAGAAAGATGCAAAATCTTCGCAAATCTGGCGCACGGTTAGATGGTAAAAACTATCTAGCAATCGAAAAGAGAGCTTCGGCTCTTTTTTTTTGTCTAAAATAAAGTGGTCAATCATTTAACTGATTGAAAGTTGATAAATTAAATTTGATGCGGCAATTTATTGACGCTTAGGCATCAAATTGCCGGGTAAAATGCGCCTAAAATTGCCGCCTTTTTGGCACCTGTGACAGCCGGTAAATTACTTGATTGTTTGTTAACGAAACAAAATGCCAACCACGCAAATGCAATGGCTTCAACCCACTGAGGTTCAATGCCAATGACGGCTGTTGATTGTATTGTGCATTTGGGCAGTAATTTTTGTAATTTATTGATGATATCGTCATTAAATAGTCCGCCGCCACAGACAAATATATCGGTAGTTTCAGACAGTGTTAAAATGTCTAATGCAATTGATTGGGCTGTTAGTTGAGCAAGTGTTGCTTGAACATCTTGTGGTTGTATTGCAGGAAAGTGGCTTAGGTGCTGATTTAACCATGACGCATTAAATAGCTCACGCCCAGTGCTCTTAGGGGCAGCCATCGCAAAATATGGATGGGATAACATGCGCGTCAATAGATTGTTATTAACCTCGCCTGTCGCTCCCCACAAACCACTTCTATCGAAATTAGTATCGTGATGTTGACTATACCAAAGGTCTAATAAGGTATTACCAGGGCCAGTATCAAAGCCTGATGTCGTACCATCTTTGGCTAACCAAGTAATATTAGCTATACCGCCAATATTTAAAATGACTCTATCTTTGAGATTGCTTCCAAACATTGCACGGTGAAATGCTGGCACTAGTGGTGCACCTTGACCACCCAAGGCAATATCTTTACGGCGAAAATCCGCAACAGTATCAATTTGGGTTTGCACCGCAATTGTCGATGCATCGCCAATTTGCAGGGAAAAAGGATAAGGAAGATTTGGCATATGACGCACGGTTTGACCATGGGAGCCAATGGCAATGACTTGCTCTCTGTCCCAATTGGTTTTTTCCACTAAGTTGTTCACCGCTGTAGCGAAGAGTTCACCACTAGCGCGATCACATTCACCTAACAAATTAATATCACCTACTTTAGGATCCGCTAATCGATGAAGGTGAGTTAATAATCCATTGGGAATTGGCTCATCGTGTGTCGCAAGAACTTTTGGCGAACCATCGCTAAAATCAACTAATACCGCGTCGACACCATCCATGCTGGTGCCAGACATCAAGCCAATATAAATCTGTGGAATCACTTAACGTTCCTGATTGTTGGCGAGCATTATGCGCTTATTTGTCTCAAGCTGCGTCATACGCGTTTTCGCTGTCGCTAAAAACGCTGTTTTCTCTTTTTTTGCAATTGGTTGCGATTTTGGTAATTTAACGGTTCTCGGATTGCGATGAACGCCATTTACTAAAAATTCATAATGCAGGTGCACGCCGGTAACTCGTCCTGTAGCCCCAACGGTACCGATTTTTTGACCTTGTTTTACACGTTGTCCTTTTCGAACTGATCGCTTGTGCAAATGAAGATACTTAGTGAGGTACTTCTCGCCATGCTTAATGAAGACATAATTGCCATTATATTTAGAATACCCTGAGGCAGTGACAGTTCCCGAACCTGATGCTTGAACAGGGGTTCCTCTTTTGGCTGCATAGTCGATACCATTATGCGCCTTAATTGTTTTGGTTACAGGGTGTAAGCGTCTAGGATTAAAGTTGGAGCTAATATATTTAAAGCTGACCGGTGCACGTAAAAATGCTTTACGCATACTGCGCCCAGATGCTGAATAATACTCACCATCTGTATGGCGAATTGCTTGATAACTCTGTCCTTGGTTAACAAACTCAGCAGCAATGATTTGGCCAGTTTTAACTTCGATACCGTCTAAGAACTTGGTTTCGTAAATGAGATTAAAATGATCACCTTTGCGAATATCAAGACCAAAATCGATGTCCCATCCGAAAATATTTGCAAGGTTCATGATAACACTGGGCTCAAGGCCTGCGTTTATTCCCGCATTCCAAAAGTTTGATTCGATGATTGCACTTGCAAGTTTTTCCCGCGTTTCAAGTTCACGTTTTTCGGTGCTCGCTTGATAGCCACTGTCATTTGCAGTCACCACTAAAGTCGTAATTATATCTTGTTGATACTTTAGCTCTTTTAATTTTCCGTCAGCGTCTGCGCCAAATTTAATCGTTTGGCCTGGCATGATCTTCTTGAGGGCTTTAGTGACTTTTCCTACACTCGTAATATCGTGTAATGTGCGTGGGCTAAATCCAGCACGATCAAAAATTAGTGCTAAGTTATCACCTGATTTTACGTCAACAGTTTGCCATTGCAATGAGGGCAGAGTGACCGTTGCCAACTCTTCGATCGTTTCTTGCGGAATAACAGGGGTTGATTCTACCGCTGTCTTAGTTGGCATTGCGGTTAATCGTTGCTCCTTAGCGATTGAAACGTCAGTCGGAGCGTCTACTGGTACTAATGTCGACTTACCTGAATCGATGGCAACTTGATAGCGTTGAGCAACTTTTAATGTGGCATCGTCAGAGTCAGAACGAGAGGCTTTAGCATCATCACTTGGCAATAAAAAAAGAATAGCGGTAACTATAGAGACGGCTATTAATAGCTGCTTATGTCGATGGGGAAGTTGGTGATAAATTTGAGTCATAACCTAAAAAATCTAACGAATGCATTTTATATGATGGAAAACGACTTTCTTAGTAGCTTATAAGTTCATTTTCCAACGCTAATCGAGTAAGATTACCAGCTTTATTTATATCCTTAAACCTATAAGCCTAATTTTGCGGCACAAACTCAGTGATTTGTTGCATTTTTGTTGATTTGATTGTTAATCATAGGCTTTGTTTACCATTGTAGGAGAGCTGTGGATGTCACAGGTAGCTGATGCACTAAACGAAATTAAACGCGGTGCAGATGAAATTCTTGTTGAAGAAGAACTCATTAAAAAACTTAAACTCGATCGTCCACTACAAATTAAATTAGGGGCTGATCCTACTGCACCAGATATTCATCTTGGTCATACAGTTATTTTGAATAAAATGCGCCAATTTCAGCAGCTAGGTCATGAAGTAACATTTTTGATTGGTGATTTTACAGCGATGGTTGGTGATCCAACCGGTAAGAATACAACGCGTCCGCCGCTCACCAAAGAGCAAGTGCTTAAAAATGCGGAGTCTTATACCGAGCAAGTATTTAAGATTTTAGATCCTGCTAAAACAAAAATTGCATTTAATTCGTCATGGCTAGAAGAGCTTGGCGCAGTAGGAATGATAAAACTAGCGGCTAACCAAACAGTTGCGCGTATGCTAGAACGCGATGATTTTAAAAAGCGTTACGCTGGTGGCCAGCCTATTGCGATTCATGAATTTTTATATCCTCTGTTGCAAGGCTATGATTCAGTAGCAATGAAGACTGATGTTGAGCTTGGTGGTACTGATCAAAAATTCAATTTATTAATGGGTCGTGAACTTCAAAAAGCAAATGGTCAAGCACCACAGTGTGTTGTGATGATGCCCCTACTTGAAGGCTTAGATGGCGTTAAAAAAATGTCGAAATCTGCCAATAATTATATTGGTATTAGTGAAGCTCCGTCAGAAATGTTCGGTAAAATAATGTCAATTTCAGATGAGCTGATGTGGCGTTACTATGAACTTTTAAGCTTTAGACCGTTAAGCGACATTGAGCAATTTAAAACAGACATTAGCAATGGCTCTAACCCACGTGATGTGAAAATTGCATTGGCGAAAGAAATCATTGCTCGATTCCATACTGAACAAGATGCTGAGAATGCGCACAAGGAGTTCACGGAACGTTTTCAAAAGGGCAAAATCCCAGATGAAATGCCTGAGCTGACATTAGCTGTCTTACCGATGGCTAACTTGCTTAAAGAAGCTGGTTTAGTGACCAGCACATCAGAAGCAAATCGCATGGTCAAGCAAGGCGCCGTTAAAATTGATGGCGTTAAGTGCGAAGACAACAAGCAAGAACTTGAACAAGGCGGTGTATTTGTTGTTCAGGTAGGTAAACGTAAGTTTGCCCGTGTAACTATTGCTTAATTCAACTCTACATTGTTAATTCCAAAGAGCCATATCGTTGATATGGCTTTTTTTATGCTTGTGCTAAAAATTAAACACTAGTTTAAATTTCAAATGAGTGTTTAAATATCATTCTTTGATGATAGTTTTTCAGGTGAAGTATGGAATCGAGAGTATTGATTGAATATCAAGATGATATTGCAATCGTTAGCTTAAATCGTGGCGAAAAATATAATGCGCTTGATATGGCAATGTTTGACGGCATTACCGAAACTGTCGCCAAGCTTAAAGAGAATAAATCCATTCGAGCTGTTATTTTAAAAGGTAACGGTAAAGGCTTTTGTGCTGGGCTGGATATGGTGTCTGTCTTAAAAAATCCCCTTAACGCACATACTTTGTTAAAAAAAGAAGCGCATGAAGTGTCAAATTTAGCACAAGATGTCGGTTATTTATGGCGTAGTTTACCTGTTCCTGTCATCGCAGTGACTCATGGCAGTTGCTTTGGTGGTGGGATGCAAATTGCTCTGGGTGCCGATTTTAGATATTCAACTGCCGATTGCCGTTTCTCAATTATGGAAGCCAAATGGGGACTTATTCCAGACATGAGTTTAAGTGTGACTCTGCGCGAGTTGACTCGTATTGATATTGCTAAGGAATTGGTGATGACCGGACGTATTTTTGAGGCTAAACAAGCTTTAGAATATGGACTGATCACCAAAATAAGCGATGATCCATTGAGTGACGCGCTTGAGTTTGCAAAGCAATTAAGCATGCGCTCGCCAGACGCTGTGATGTATGGCAAAAAACTGTTAAATGAAACCTGGGTTACCGATGATAAATCTGCGCTAGATTTAGAGTCTGCGTATCAAAAGAAGTTGTTAGGCCGATGGAACCATTTGGTCGCATCAAGTCGCAACTTCTTCAAAAGCCCACTAGGTTTTAAAGAGCGGCAATAGATCTAAACTTCGATAATAAAAAACTCACCGTGGTGAGTAATGTTTATCAGTTAATCGAAGTTCTTTACAGATCGGAATAATTTGGTGTGCTTATGAATTGCATCTGTTTATTTGAAATAAGTACTTAAACACACCAGTTACTTTTCTTTGCATCGCCAAAGAAAAGTAACCAAAAGAAAGGCGACCCGTAAGTTTAGCGTTGATTTTTAAAAGATAAATTACCTGTTCAACAACGTATTTGATCCGCATCCTGCGGCAAATACTCAAAAATCGTCCTTGATTTTTGCATTGGTCAATTTCTAATTTAAGACGCTAAACAACGGGAGTTGGCTAAGCATTAAGCCCACTAAAAATCTTAACTGTTCGGCATTATACCGTGGTGAGTTTTTTGTGCGTCATTGAAATCAGCTTACATATATTGTTTAAACAACATATCTAAATTTGTTTTTCGTAAGCGGCCAAGCCATTTTTTGACAAATGGCGGATAGTCTTCCAAAGCATCAATGTCTTGCCAATCTTTAACGATGGTCGTGTGCTGAATAATTGCTTGATGTTCACAATCAAAAATGTCAGTTAATTGCTGGTCTTTGTCATCGATCATTAATCCGTTTTCAATATCTAATCGCCATGCACGTGGATTAAGGTTATTACCCGTAAGTAGGTGATAACGATTATCGACTTGCATGCCTTTGAGGTGGAATGAATTACTGTCGTGTTGCCATAGGCGAACTGTTAATAAGCCGTTATTGATCGAAGGCTGATGACGTTTTACAAACTGGCGTAATGTTGTCTCGTAAAGGTAAGGTACCAAGCCAATTTTGCTAAATTCTTGATCTTCAGGAATGAAAAAGTCACTAGCACGTTTATCACCGACGACGATTTCTATCTTAATTCCCTTACGTAGTAATTTAGTAATTGTACGTTTTAATACGCTTGGTAAATTGAAATACGGCGTATAAAGAATAAGAGATTGCTCGGTTTGGAGCATTTGTTCGTGAATCACTTTATTAAGCTGATTGTTACGTTTTCCAAGCCCGATAAGCGGGGTAATAGACAGTGCCGCATTACGGCCATTATCGACGATATCGTATTTTGTTTTAGTCAATTGCTTATGCTGTGCTGCGACTTGCTTTTTAAATTGATTATCTAAAACGAGCGGATGACGCCCCAATAAATGAACCCCTTCACTGGGGATCAAAGCATGTTGTAGATATTCAACAAAGCTATTGGCAAGTGCTGAACTGCGCAATAGGCAATAACGGTCATAGCGGTAGCGCTCGCCATAATGTAGGTAGATATTATTGATGCTGGCGCCTGTGTAAGCAAGCGTATCATCGACAACAATACCCTTTAGATGCAATACACCAAACAGTTCTTTTTGTTTGATGGCAACGCCATAAAATTGAATAAAGTCTGGATGTTTTTCATCAATTTCACGATAAAATGCAGCGTTTCCTTCACACTCTTTTTGGCCTATTAAACCACGTCGAGCGCGGTGAAAATCAACAAATACTTTAATATCTAGCGTCGGTATTTTCTCTTTCGCTGCAATTAAATGTTGCACAACTAATCGGCCAGCTTCGTCGTCTTCTAAGTAAAGTGCTGTGATGTAAATGCGCGTCTTGGCATTATCAATCAGCGTCAGTAATTGCTCAAAATAATCTTTAGCGTTCAAAATGACGCTAATAGCTTGAGCCTCGATAGCCGACGAGGGAAGTTTTTCAAGTAATTGTTTGCGGCGGTAAAGATTAACCATAAGTCTCTGAAGATTTTCTTTTTATTGCTTGTCACTTTAGCTAACAATGGGAAGTTTTTAAAGGTAATCCCATTATTTTAACGACTTTGTTGATTGGGCTGGTTGTTTTATCATCAATGTGGTTGGTTGTTGTCATCAAACGCCATCGTCAAGGATAAAAAAAGTCGCTAAATTAAAGGCATTATTATCTATTCAAGGCCATCTATGTTTGTTACTTCATTTAATCTTGCGGTTTTAGGCTCTGCACTACTCAGTATTGTCGGAGAACGCCCTAATAATCGAACGCTCCATTATATCTTTAAACCCGTCACCATGCTGTTACTTATAGGATATGTGATGATGCAAGGATTACCTGATAACATTTTCGCCTATGCAATGTTTGTGGGTTTGTTATTTAGTTTGATGGGAGACGTCTTCTTAATGTTGCCAAAGGAACGGTTTATTGAAGGACTCGCTAGCTTTTTAGTGGCCCATATTGCTTATATAGTCGCTTTTTATCAGTTATTCGATTGGCAATTAACCTGGTGGTGGGCGCTGTCTTTAGCGGTATTTTCCGTCTTGTTTTACTCATTATTGGCTAAACATTTAGGGGCATTAAAAATCCCTGTTATCGTTTATATTAGCGTGATAATTGCCATGGTTTGGCTTGCGGGAGAGCTGTTTTGGCAATCATCAAACTATTTAAGCTTAACGTTACTCATTGGTGCTGTTGTTTTTGCATGTTCTGATTCAGCGTTAGCATGGAATAAATTCAAAAAGCCATTCAAGGGCGCTCAGTGGACAATATTGCTGACCTATTTCTTGGCTCAATGGATGTTAAGCCAAGCAATATTACTGTCATAAATGCGCTAGCTAGTTACTCATACGTACTTTCGCGCTTATAGTTTGGTTTGGCGCGATCTGCCATGTGTTTTCTTTGATTGCGCCGCGCTCCAAACAAGCAAACTTTTGATAGTCAGCGATGTCAGTCATTTTTGCGGCTAAATCTTGCCCTGGATTCCACACGATCGCACTAGGACAATTCTCGCCACAAACATTGATTGCTAATTGATGGTCATCAATAGTTTGTTGTGATGGAGAATTGACGAAAGCGCTATCAACTTCACCATTAAAAACCTGTACACCGTTTAGTTTATGAGGGTGATTATGATCTGTTTTATCCAAATAAATTTGTTGTTCAAGCCCTGTGATGGTTGTGTTTTTTATGTTGTTCACGGAAAAGTAACTGTGCATTGCCCACTCACAATCTTGTGTCGCTGTGTGGTGGTTTTCAACGCTGAATTGGACGGTTAATTTACTGCTTAATAGTATGGTGAGTGACATCGTGAATTGCTCGTAACCATATTGTCGACTTAGCTCGTTTTCCTCCAACGTCAGAATCACTTCAATATCGCCATTAGCTTGTACGTTGATTGGTTGTTGTTGCCAAACACTAATACGAGCAAATCCATGATTGAGCTCATGCGTTGGATGATTGCCAAACCAAGGTGCACATATTGGAATGCCGCCTCTAATTGCCACACCAGTTTTAAATACTGCGCTGTCACTTAACCATAATAGTGGTTGTTTATTCGTTGCTTGGTACTCTAATACTTGGCCGCCGTACAATGAAATTACCGCCTTACACAGTGGTGAGGTTACGATAATTAATGGCATTGCTTCTTCGCTGCCATAATAGGTTGCTGTATCGCTATGGGTTATTGAAACCGTCGTCATAATGTCATCATCTTTGAATTTTTAGAAATTATACTTAATTGAGAGAGGTATTAAATATTTAATTCATATCGATTTATGCCATGAACAATTTATAATATTCGCCAGACAATGAGGAATTAAATATGAAAAAAGTTAATGTGGCGGTAGCTGTTATTGTTAATCCGCAACAGAAAATATTGTTAGCGCTGCGTCATCAGCATTTACACCAAGGTGGTAAGTGGGAATTTCCTGGTGGAAAAATAGAGTCCAACGAAACCGTTGAACAGGCAATCATTCGAGAAATTAGTGAGGAAGTTTCATTAGATGTAGAATCGACAGCGCCTATGATGGTGCTAGAACATGATTACGGCGATAAACTGGTGTGTTTGCATGTCCATTGGGTTAAGGACTTTAGAGGGCAAGCAGAAGGCGTTGAAGGTCAAGAAATAAAATGGGTTGAAGTGAATCAGCTTAGTGAATTTGAATTTCCAGCTGCTAATCAACCCATCTTAATGGAAGTGATGAAGTGTTTAAATTAGGGTCTGTTGAACTTTTGAGTTTATTTTGTGCGGCGTTATTCGTCATTCACTGGGGTAAACCCAGCATCAATCCTCATGCCTTGCCCAAAATCCTTTTAGATTGAACAAAATTTGAACCGCAAAGAACAACAGACCCTAGTCTTCGTCGGGTTTAAATAAGTCATCGTTAATAGGCAAGTCGAACTCATCGAACGTTAACGAGTCTGTCAATGATGCGCCCTCGATGGTATTGGATTCACTTGCCCATTCGCCTAAGTCAATTAATTTACATCGCTTAGAGCAAAATGGACGAAATTGGCTTTCTGGAGACCAAGTGACTTTCTTTTCACAGGTTGGGCAGTTTACAACAGTCATAATATTCTCAAATCTATCTAATTTTACGTTTGATCATAGCGATAGACTTAGCAACAAGAAAGTAAAAATTTAACATCCTGAACCGGTTGTTCATTCCATGATTGAAAACGCACTGCGTAGCGGTTTTTATAGCCACTAATTGTTGGGTAATGATCCTGATGTGCCATTAATTTGATTCGTAAGAGCTGGAGCTGCTCACAACTATTCTGATAGAAACCCTCATTGGCAGTTACTTCCTGATAAGAAGACGATTCACGGGTTAGTTGTAATAATAGCCTAACGGCTTCAATAGTTTTCGAGAACGGCAATAACCAACGCGCAACATCATCTTGACGTCGTTGTAGCGGCAAATGATTCCAATAGTGAAGTAGTGGCGTATCAAATGGACTTCCACCGCCAGGTAGTGAATACTTATTCTTTATTTGAGCCAGTAAAGGATCTTGGCATAACATGCTATTGGTTTTGTTCGGCTGGGATTGAGAAAGTTTAAAACCATCGAGTTTCTTAATCAGAATATCGAGTTGATGCTGATCGATATTTTCATCTTCGCGCCACTGGTTTAAAGAATGTTTTTGATTATCTAAATCACGTAACAGTTCTTTTTTTAATTCACCGCGATCAAACTGTTCCGCCAATGAAAATAATAACCCAAAGAAAGGCTTAAAGAGTTCAGGTTGTTCAACAGTGTGATAACTTAATAATTGATCACTCAGATGTTCTATCCGTAAATAGCAACGAACTTTCTCCGTTAGCGGATATTCATAAATAATTGTTTCAGACATAATCGCAACGTTACAAAAAAATAACGAGTCTAGTTGGCATTAATCGCCATTATCCGCCCCTTTTTATTGTTTTAGCTTGGGGATGTTGAGTCGTTATCTTTGAAAAAAATAATGCATCAGTATCCGTCCTGTGCAATTTTTGAGTACTCATGATGCAATTTTTTTACATCATTAGTCAACTTATTGATCATTCCTGTATTTCTTATAACGGAATCGGCTTGTTCTAGGCGTTGTTCTCGAGAAATTTGTGAAGCGATAATTGCTTTGGCTTGTTCAGGGTTTGTGTTGTCACGAGCAACGGTGCGAGCGATTTGTGTCTCAACATCGACATCAACCACTAGCACTTTATGCACCATCTTTTGCATATTATTTTCTAACAATAACGGAGCAACTAACAAGCAATAAGGCGATTGGCATGTAGACAATTGATGAGCAATTGTTGTTCTAATAAGTGGATGTAACAGACTGTTTAGCCATTGTTTATCTGATTCATCGTTAAATATAATAGCACGTAATTCACTGCGATTAAGTTCACCGTTGTCTTGGATAACGCGTGAACCGAAGTGCTGAGCAATTTTGTCTAGCGCGGGAGTACCAATAGCAACAACTTCTCTAGCAACGATATCTGCATCAACTAAATCGATACCTAATTCGGAAAATAAATCAGCGACCGTTGTTTTACCACTAGCAATGCCACCAGTAAGGCCAATAACTAACTGGCTCACAGTACGGTATACCCCATATATCTAAGGTAGGCGTTATTAATTTGTTCACCCCACATTAAGGCTATCCATCCAGCGATAGACAAATAGGGACCAAACGGGATAGCTATATTTCTTTTGTTATCACGATTTAGCATCAAGGCGATACCAATGACGGCGCCAACGGCTGAAGACAATATAATTGTTAGTGGTAAATACTGCCAGCCGAGCCAAGCGCCAATTAGGGCAAAGAGTTTAAAATCACCGTAACCCATACCTTCTTTACCGGTGAGTAATTTAAAACTCCAATAAACTGCCCATAGGCTTAGATAACCCGCAACTGCGCCAAAAAATGCACTGTTAAGGTCGGTAAATAGCATGGCGCTATTAGCAAACAACCCAAGCCAGAGAACAGGTAATACGATGCTATCGGGTAGTAACATGGTATCAAAATCTATAAAAGTGAGTGCTACCAGTGACCATGTGAAAGCTATCGCCGCAAGTGCTTGCCAACTAACGCCAAACTTCAATGCGACAGCCATTGACAATAAGCCCGTTACTAATTCAACAAAAGGGTAGCGCATTGAAATTGAAGTTTTACAACCTCTGCATTTCCCTTTTAAGAACAAGTAACTTATAACGGGAATATTTTCAACTGCCGTAATTTGATGATTGCATTGTGGGCAAGCAGAACGTGGTACTGCTAGATTAAAGGGGTCATTGTTAGTATTTTTTTCCAACGGTGAACTAACATTATCCATTGAAAAGTATTCTTTAGCTTCATTCTTAAACGCTCGCTCCATCATGATAGGAAGGCGGTGAATGACAACATTAAGAAAGCTACCAATGAGTAGGCTAAATAGAAAAACCAAGCCGTAAAAGTACATTGGCTCTTGCTGCAACAGGGAAATAAATTGATTCATGAAATACTCAGAAATTGTTAAACGATGTTACCCATTTCGAAAATAGGAAGGTACATTGCGATAATAAGTGATCCAACAAGGCCACCAATGACAACCATGATGATAGGCTCGATTAAGGTGGTTAAGCCTTCGACAGCATCGTCCACTTCCATTTCATAAATGTTAGCGACTTTGTTTAGCATGTCATCAATGGTCCCTGCTTCCTCACCAATCATGATCATCTGTACCAGCATATTAGGGAAAATATTAGACGCTCGAATGGCAATATTTAACATTAACCCTGATTCGACGTCTTTACGAGCTTCAAGAATTGCTTTCTTGTAGATGTAATTACCAGATGAACCAGCAGCAGACCCTAGTCCTTCCAGAAGTGGTACACCGGCAGTAAAGGTCGTTGCTAAGGTTCGACTAAATCTTGCAATACATGATTTGCGCATAATCGGGCCAATGATTGGTAATTTGAGGATCATAATGTCTGTTTTATTGCGTAACGATTCATATTTAAAATGTGCTTTTTTAAATAAAATACCACCCGCCACAAGGCCACCAATGATTAAATACCAATAGGCTTGCACAACTTCTGAAATATCTAATACAAAAATAGTAAACGCCGGCAGCTCTGCGCCGAATCCGGCGAAAATAGACTCAAATTGCGGCACAACAAAAATGAGCAATAACAGTGTTACCGCAAACGCCACAATTATAACGGACGTTGGATAAAGTAGGGCTTTTTTAATTTTTGATTTTAGTGCTTCAGTTTTTTCTTTATAGGTAGCTATTCGCTCAAAGACTTGTTCTAAGGAGCCTGATTGCTCGCCTACCGATACTAAATCACAGTACAAATCATCAAAATATCTTGGATGCTGTCTTAAAGCATCGGCAACGGGAACCCCCGATTGAATATCGCCGTTAATATTATTGAGTAGTTCTCTAACGATAGGTTTTTCATGGCCATCGGCGACAATGCTCAAGCTTTGCACTAATGGCACTCCTGCCGTTAACATCGTCGCTAATTGGCGAGATACCATGGCGATGTCCATGGGTAAAATCTTATAGCTAGCACCAATTTTTAGAAATGGCTCAGGTTTCTTTTTTAGTTTAGTCGGATTGACGCCTTGGCGTTTTAGGCTTTCTTTGACTTCTTTTTCACTAATCCCTTTATACTCACCGCGGACACGATCTCCCTTTCGGTTGATCCCTTGCCATTGATAAGTGTGGACTGTGGTTTTTTTCTTATTTTTTTGGATCGCCATAAATAAATTTTGCCTGATTCCTTACTAGAAGCTAGTGACTCGGTTAACTTCTGCGAGGCTAGTAACCCCTTGTAGTGCTTTTAATAAGCCTGAATGTCGTAAAGATTTCACACCTTGTTGGGTTGCTTCATCAGAGATTTCTATTGAATTGCCGCCTGCCATGATAATTCGGCCAATAGATTCAGATATTGGCATCGTTTCATAAATACCGACACGACCTTTATAACCGCCAGAACATTTATCACATCCTTTAGGACTATAAAAAATGGGCTCTGCATTCAAGTCGGCTCTATCAAAGCCCAACTTTAAAAGTTGCTCTATTGGTACTTCTTCTGGCTCTTTACAGTGCTTACAGAGACGCCTTGCTAATCGCTGGGCAATGATAAGCGAAACGGAGCTTGCAATGTTATATCCCGGCACGCCCATATTCATTAAACGCGTAATTGTTTCAGCGGCTGAATTTGTGTGCAAGGTTGAAAGGACCAAGTGACCTGTTTGCGCCGCTTTAATCGCTATTTCGGCTGTTTCAAGATCACGTATCTCACCCACCATAACAACATCAGGATCTTGACGCAAGAAGGCTTTCAACGCTGATGAAAAGTCTAAACCGACTTTTTGGTTAATATGAACTTGGTTGACGCCTGCAAGGTTGATTTCCACAGGATCTTCGGCGGTTGAAATATTACGTTCAGGGGTGTTGAGAATATTAAGCCCAGTATATAACGAAACCGTTTTTCCTGAACCTGTTGGCCCAGTGACTAGAATCATGCCTTGCGGACGTTGTAAATTCTCTTCATAGAGGCTACGTTGCTCATCTTCGTAACCCAATTGTTCAATGCCCATCATGGCAATGCTAGAGTCTAGAATACGTAATACAATCTTTTCGCCGAATAAGGTTGGCAGCGAACTCACACGAAAATCGATGGATTTTTTAGCTGATATTTTAAGTTTTATACGTCCATCTTGCGGCACGCGCTTTTCGGCAATGTCCATTTTAGACATGACTTTAAGACGCGCCGCCAGTCGAGACGATAAATAGGCGGGGGGGGAACCTATCTCATGTAAAATACCATCGATGCGAAACCGCACTCGGTAATTTTTTTCATAGGGTTCAAAGTGTAAATCTGACGCGCCTTTTCTAATAGCATCCATCAATAATTTATTAATATAAATAACAATGGGTTGATCGTCAGTATCGAGATCGCTTTCTTGTGAAACGCTGCTTTCTGGATCGCTAAGCTCTAAGTTGGCTAATTCTTGCTCGTCGAATTCACTAACGGCTAACGCACTCGAGTCACTTTCAAATTTACTTTTTATGGTTGCTTGAAGCTGCTTTTCGCACACTAAGATTGCTTCGGTACGCATGCCAGCATTAAATTGAAACTCTTCTAACGCGGTTTGATTTGTTGGATCGCCAATCGCAATATATAGACGACTGCCCCGCACAAAAAGAGGAAGGGCAGAGTGCTTGATGACACGCTTTTCGTTAAGTAAATCACTCGGCAGGTTATTGACGTCAAAGGTGGCTAAATCGAACAGTGGTATGCCATAGTCGTTGCTACATAGATGTGCAAATTGAGTGGCATTAATCGTATTATGATTGACTAAAAAAGTAAGTAACGGAATGTCTTCTTCAGCGGCTTGTTTGACAGAGCGCTCAATCGTTTCGATATCGACGAGTTCATGTCGCAGCAAGGTATTGGTTAACCCATGGAAGGACGGCGCCATCACTGTATTCCTTTTGTGACTGTGAAGATTATTTTTATGTCAGTAATAATATGACTAAAGTAAATAAAAAGCTCGGAATTAATCCGAGCTTTTATTTTATAGTTAAAATGAAGTTTAACTATTATTTAGCTTAAGGTTTTTTTACTACAGGTTTATCACCTAAAGTTGGACGATATTTCTGGCTCAGTGAGCCACCTGAAACATAAAAGTTAACAGCGCCAGCGTTGTTCACATTTGCAGTGATGTCTAAAGTTTTTGTGTCTAATTCAGTAGAATCAGGTGCAGCAAAAGTAACTGTCATTGTTGGTTGTGCCCAAATAATCTGAGATACCTTTCCAGTTGCTAATTCTGTACCGTCTTTGATTTCTTTACCATCTGCAGGATTCACTAATCCAACGCTCGCTAATTCAGTGTAATCTTGTGGCAAATCGCCTTTTAATGCTACGTATTCAGCAATAGCATTTTGCATAGGACGAATCGCAGCCGTGCTTTGTGTAGCCGCCGTGGTACGTAATGTGTATGTTTGGTACTGAGGCACCGCAACTGCACCTAGAATGCCGATGATTGCAACAACAATCATTAATTCAATAAGGGTAAAACCTTTTTGCACGTTCATAATATTTCCTTCAATAGTGTTGTTTAAATTAGCCTTGTGAATCTAAACGTTAAAAACAGCGAGCTGTTATGGCCTGTTACTAAGGCATGCAGCGCTCTATAACAGTTGTTTTAAAATTATCATCTGTAACAAAAAATAACAAATTTTTTTGAAAAAAAACTACTACAAAAGTAGTGTTTTAATGATAAAGTGCTATCTTGGTATCTTATTGTAATATTAAAGTTATTTTATCAGTCGCATCGACAAATCAATAGCTTGCACATGTTTGGTTAACGCGCCAACAGAAACATAGTCAACCCCCGTTTCGGCATAGGTTGCGATAGTGCTATGATCTACATTACCAGACACTTCAAGTTTGGCTCTGCCATCGGCAATGGCGACTGCTTGCTCCATCATGTCAACGGTAAAGTTATCTATCATGATGATGTCTGCGCCTGCAGATAGCGCCTGCTCTAACTCTTGAATACTTTCAACTTCAACTTCGACAGTTTTGATCGGATGTAGTTGTCTTGCTCGTGAAATAGCATTCTCAATGCCACCACAACCCATAATGTGGTTTTCTTTTATTAAATAAGCGTCAAACAATCCGATTCTGTGGTTATTGCCGCCGCCACATGATACGGCGTATTTTTGTGCGTTACGTTGGCCCGGAACGGTTTTTCTGGTGTCTAGGAGTTTAGTGTTGGTATGTTTGATAAGTTCAACGTATTGGTTGGTAACTGTTGCCGTTCCCGATAGCATTTGAATAAAATTGAGGGCACTGCGTTCACCCGTTAATAAAAGTCGTGTTGGGCCAGACAACTTGCATAATATTTGATTTGGGGTGACTTTATCGCCATCTTCCACCATCCACTCAATAGACACCTTATCGCCAAGTTGTTTAAATACTTCGTCAGCCCAAGCGCTGCCACAAAATATGGCATCATCACGTGTGATCACTGTGGCTTGAGAAATACTATCTTCTGGGATTAAATTCGCCGTGATGTCACCTTCGGTGTAACACAGGTTACCTAGATCTTCATCTAGTGCTTGTTTGACGGCTGCTTGGATTTCTAATGGATTCATGATGATGTCTTCTAACTATAAATTTAAAGTGATTTTAAGGTAATTTCAAAGGCTTCGCTATGCTTGATATTAATTACTTGTTTTCAATGTTGAGCTAATTGGTTTGGTTATTTTTTTATGATCAAAAGAAGTATTCCAATCAAGCGTCGGAAATAATCGTTTTGCCTCTTCCAATGTTTCTTGCCATGCCTCCTTTTCATTTAAGTAAGAATAACTTAATAGCATATTTTGATAATATCGTGCTCGAGGATAGGATTTTATACGCGGCGTGATCCAGTCGTTAAATGATGTTGCGCCAATAGGGATATCATGCTCAATGGCCAAGTGAAGCAAGGTTTCGTTTTGCGCTAATGCAACGTTTTCTGACATTAATACGAAATCACTCTCGACAAGTGCGCTAATGTCTTGATTGCGAACTGCGTCGGTGAGTGTTGATTGGCCTTGCATTAAGGTCAACATTAAAAAGGCATTGAACATGATACCTATTGAAATAAGGCCGTAAATTAATCGAGGGGAGTTAAATTTTAGTGACTTAGACTTGTTATTTTTGTCTGAAATCACCGCTAACAGTAATAGAAATGTTAGGTAACTGGCGACGCTATGATAAAACGGAAATTCGGTGAATATGTGCAGGCTGATGGGAAAAACCAGTGGAAGAAAGAGTAATGCTGACTTATTGCGAAACAGATATGCGCTAGCTAACATGATGATAAACAGCGGTATTAAACTGGCAACGCCACCTTCTACAGCCCATAGTAAAATTTCATTGTGAGGGTGAGAAAGGCGATAAATTTGTTGATGCGAATTAGTCGTTTCATGGGCATTGGCTTGATATTCTCTAAAGGCTCGGCCAAAGGTGCCATAGCCATGCCCTAACAGCGGTTTTTGAGTGAAAGTTGCAAATGTATCCGAATAAATTTCGACGCGAGCGCCAGCGTCTGTGTATACATTGTTGTCTCGTAATGTTTTTTCCATCATTGAAAATGAAATCAAGGCAACCGCAATGGCTGCAACAACAGATGTTAACCATAGTTTGGAGATTTTCTTATTAACAATAATCCAAACAATGGTCCCAATTAATGCGCCTAGAAACGCTGTCCGTGACTGCAATAACATGACCGATAGCGCACAAGTAAAGATAATTGGCACCAAACACACACGTAATTTATTCTGTTTTTCCGAGAGCGTTTTTAGTAAATACAGGGCAATAAAAATACCAGTTGCGAAAAATGTAGCGGCTACATTGGCTTGAAAAAAAATCGCAGAAGGGCGCGCAATATTAATATTTAACGCGCTGATGTGAGGCAATACATAAAATTGCGTTAACGCAAATAGACTTTCTAAGAACATGCCTCCTAGTATCAGCCAAAGTATGTTATGTCGATCGTTATCTGAAAACGTCATTTGATAGACGGCTGCCAAAATACCAACACCAGCAAATATTCCCAATAAGCGCGCATAGCTAAACACACCTGCTTCATTGCTATAAATTAGCGGAATCACTAAGCTGGTGCAGCAAACAGCGATAATAATTAGGTATTTATTGTAAATGAACTGGCGTTGTTGAATGATTTGAACCAAGCCCAATCCAACCAAACCAGACACTATAATCCACCCTAATGGGTTGATTGGAATATCTAAACCACTGCCGCCGACATTGTGTTGAAAATAATGCATCACCAATAAAAAATACAAACCGATTAATGCAATAAATCCATGCTTGGGCGTGCCTAGCAATAATTTTAAGTGATGAAATAAGGTCGTAGTTATCATGCTAATAGTTAGGGATTGTTAATGTTAACGAATTATTAGCTTGGCGCAGTTCAAGATGCTTTAAAGCGTTCATGCCAAGTAATATGGTATAGCCGTCCATGCCTGGATTTAAGTGACCTTCAATATTGTTAAATCTTAACGTGCCGATTTCAAGAGACTCGATTTTTGTCGCAAATACATTGATTGAGCCATTGGCGGTGGATACTGGGTAAGTCTTGCCTTTGCTAAGGCCTAGTTTTTTTCCAAGATGCGCAGGAATCGATATGAGTGTAGCGCCGGTATCTAATAGAAAAATGACGGACTCTCCATTGATAAAACCATTGGCGACATAATGGCCGCGCTTATTTTGTTTTAGCACAATAGATTTGCCGCGATCTGAACTTGTGGACTCGACAACCTGATTAGGATTATATTTTTTCGTCAAGCTATCGTTAAAATAATAGGTAAGGGCTGCCAAAGTAAGGCACCAAAATATTACCCACATTATTTTCCCTGTTCGTTCCATATCGTCAAATAGCGTTGTTATTAATTGAGCGCTTTAGTGTACACTAAATTTAACTATATTCTCTGATAAATTAATTCCTTATGTTAACGATAAACCCAGCAGGTTGGCTAACGACAGTCGAGCATTGTCCTTCTCCAAACTTTAATGTTCGGCCAATCATTGATGATATTTCGTTGTTGGTAATTCATAACATTAGTTTGCCGGCGGGAGTGTTTGCTACAGGTCATATTAAGCAGTTATTTACTAATACACTTGATTGCACAGCGCACCTAAGCTTTGCTGATTTAGACGGATTAACGGTTTCTGCCCACTGCTTAATTGAGCGCGATGGCAATGTCATTCAGTTTGTGTCATTTATAGATAGAGCGTGGCATGCAGGTGTTTCTAACTACAAAGGTAGAGATAATTGTAATGACTTTTCAATTGGTATCGAATTGGAAGGTACTGATGACTTACCTTATACACAGCAGCAATATAACAGCTTGTCATTGGTTACTCATGCCATCATGCAGCAATATCCCATTACACCGAGTCGCATAACTGGCCATTGCGACATTGCGCCCGGTCGAAAGTCCGATCCTGGACAAGCCTTTGACTGGTCGGGCTATTTTTCAATGTTAGCGCAAAAGTAGTCGTGGTAAGATTTAACTAAGTCATCATTTCATTAACTAATTTAGGCTCATTTATGGCGTTATTTTCATTATTGTTAGCATTAATAATCGAGCGCACTACCTTTTTATCTAAACAATGGCAATTTCAGCATTGGCATCTTGCTCTTATTAATTCAGGTCGAAAATTGTTAGAACCAACCAGTATAAGCTTCGCCTTA
Organism: Psychrobium sp. nBUS_13; assembly: GCF_051201665.1. Lineage (GTDB taxonomy): Bacteria > Pseudomonadota > Gammaproteobacteria > Enterobacterales > Psychrobiaceae > Psychrobium. The sequence goes on from NZ_CP179210.1 coordinate 803,177, forward strand.
TTTGCGAGTTTACTACCCGCGTTGGTGACTTATCTGCTGCTTAATCTTATTCAAGGATGGATTTTTGGGTTAGTTTCAGTGGTTTTATGGACGCTTATTGCGCTGATGTGTATTGGCTGTGTTCATTATCGCGAGCTATATAAACGGTATTTACTGTCTGTTTGTAAGCAAGATACTCAAGGTAGTTATCATTTGGCAGCTCAGTTGGCTGATGTTGAAGATATTGATACTGACGATGAAACGATGCTTGGAACGCGAGTCGGTCGCCAGCTAGCGTGGATAAACTATCGATTTTATTGTGCGATTGTCTTTATGATGATTATCGGTGGCCCAGTCGCTATCGTATTTTATGCGAGTTTACGCAGTTTAGAATTGTTGTCGTTCAAAGGACAATTACCCACGATGTCATGGGTTAGAAGAGTATTATTTGTACTTGATTGGATCCCTGCGCGAATTATTGCCTTTGCCTATGTATTGGTTGGTAACTTCTCTAATGCGATGAGTGTGTGGTTAAGTTTGTCTGTAAACTTTCGAGCTCCTGCCTATGATGTTGTGAGTAAAGTCGCTATGTCTGCTGAGCAGATGTCTAAATCTCAAGGCGAGGCTGGTGTCTGCATGCAAAGTACGTGTCGTTTGGTTAGTCTTGCCAAAAGAACACTTATCTTATTAGTGATTGCGATGTCATTTCTTACGATATTTGGTTACTTAATTTAAACGCTTGTTTAATGGTCTTACCATTTTATTTAAACAAGTGTTTACAATTATGGTCGCTGCTTTTAGATAGAAAAGTAACCTAAGCACAATTACGAAAACCTCAATAAATTAGCCGTTTATTGAGGTTTTTTGATTTTAATGCAAAATAACTCGAACTTGTTATCAGTTTTAATTTCTCACCTTGTCGCATGCTAGACAAAAGTCGTGATATTTGTTAAATTAACCTATAATGGTTAATTGGTATTACCAATTGTTTTGAGCGAGACAAGTAGAGGGAAAAATGACCTATCGCAAAATCAGGCAGCCGAAATTATCAGATGCTATTGTTGACGCGCTTGAAACGATGATTCTTGAAGGGACATTACGCCCAAGTGAGAAACTACCGTCGGAACGAGATCTTGCGAAACAGTTTGAAGTTTCCCGCCCATCAGTGCGTGAAGCGATTCAGGTTCTAGAGGCAAAAGGATTGCTAAATCGTCGCCAAGGCGGTGGCACTTATGTTCAAGAACAATTGTGGCAAAGTTTGAGTGATCCTGTGTTGGAACTCATAGCTCAAGACCCTGAGAGTCAGTATGACTTGCTAGAATTTCGTCATGCCACTGAAGGCATGTTGGCGTTTTATGCAGCAATACGTGGCACCGCTACCGATTTCGAACGACTACGTACATGTCAGCAAGATATTGCTGCTGCGCAATTAGAACATTGTATTGAACAAGAAGCTGATGCCATTGTTGAGTTGTATAAAGTTATCGCTGAAGCATCACATAACGTCGCGATGTTGCATTTAGTATTAAGTATGAGCGAACTGATTAGACAAAATATCGTGCAAAACTTAACGCTTCTCTATCGACATGAGCGCAATGTCGAAATGAGCAACAAGCATCGTGGGGCGTTAATCGAAGCGATAATATCAAGGGATTCAGAGCAAGCACGTAATGCGTCAAACGCTCATTTAGCCTTTATCGAAGATGTTTTACTGTCGGTACGGCAAGAAGATTCCAGGGTGCAACGAGCCCTTAGAAGAATTCAAAACAATGACCCTGCCTAATGGCGGGGTTTTTACGTAGAAGCGCCTAATAAAAGGCGTTAAAGAAATTAGAAACGCCTTGTTATATCAACAGTGATTTAAGAAAAGGCAAACAACCATAAAGGATAAGATTATGTCAGGCATCAATCTTCATGATATCGATCCGCTAGAAACGCAAGAGTGGATTGAATCACTTGATTCAGTGTTAAAAGAAGAAGGCGCAGAGCGCGCTCACTACCTTCTTGAAAAATTAATCGATAGTGCACGTCGTAAAGGTGGGCATCTACCTTACAATGCAACGACTGCATATCTGAATACTATTGCTACTGCCAATCAACCTCAAATGCCTGGCGACCCGCACATCGAACGTAACATTCGTTCAATGATCCGCTGGAATGCCCAAACAATGGTATTGCGTGCGTCTAAAAAAGATTTAGAGCTAGGCGGTCATATCGCAAGCTTCGCGTCATCTGCAACATTATATGATGTAGGCTTTAACCATTTCTTCAAGGCACCAAACGATGTTGATGGTGGTGATTTAGTTTACTTTCAAGGTCATATTTCGCCAGGTATCTACGCACGTTCTTTCTTAGAAGGCCGTTTTACTGAAGCGCAAATGGATAATTTCCGTCAAGAAGCCTTTGATGATGGTTTATCGTCTTATCCGCATCCGAAATTAATGCCTGAATACTGGCAGTTCCCAACGGTATCTATGGGTCTTGGTCCAATTCAAGCGATTTACCAAGCACGTTTCCTTAAGTACCTAACAGATCGCGGTATCAAAGACTGTTCAGGTCAAACGGTATATTGCTTCATGGGCGATGGCGAGTGTGATGAGCCAGAATCATTAGGTGCGATCGGCTTAGCGGCACGTGAAGGCTTAGATAACTTATGTTTCATCATCAACTGTAATTTACAGCGTCTTGATGGACCGGTACGTGGTAACAGCAAGATTATCCAAGAACTTGAAGGTGAATTCCGCGGCGCAGGCTGGGATGTTATCAAGGTTATTTGGGGACATCATTGGGAGCCGTTACTCGCTAAAGACAAGTCTGGTAAGTTGCGACAGTTAATGGAAGAAACCGTTGATGGTGAATACCAAAACTGTAAGCAAAAAGGCGGGGCATACACACGTGAGCACTTCTTTGGTAAATATCCAGAGACTGCTGAGCTTGTAAAAGACATGACTGATGAAGATATTTGGCGCTTGAATCGTGGTGGTCACGATCCAGCAAAAGTTTACGCGGCTTATGCACAAGCAAAAGCAACCAAAGATCGTCCAACAGTTATCTTAGCTAAAACCGTTAAAGGTTATGGCATGGGTGATTCAGCCGAAGGTAAAAACATCGCACATGGTGTTAAGAAAATGGATATGGAAGTACTTAAAGAATTCCGTGACCGTTTCAATATTCCTGTATCAGATGAAGACTTACCAAGTTTACCGTATTACCGTCCGCCTGCAGACAGTGCTGAAATGAAGTATATGAAAGCACGTCGTGACGCACTTGGTGGTGTTATGCCTAAGCGTCTTCCTAAATTTAGTGAAGCGTTACAAATTCCTTCGTTAAGCATTTTTGATTCAATCACTAAGGGCAGCGGCGAACGTGAAATTTCAACAACCATGGTAATGGTTCGTTTGATGACGGCATTAGTTAAAGATAAAGCAATTGGTAAACGTGTTGTACCTATCGTGCCAGATGAAGCGCGTACATTTGGTATGGAAGGTATGTTCCGTCAAGTAGGTATTTATGCGCACGAAGGCCAAAAATACGTGCCACAAGATCGTGATCAAGTTGCTTACTACCGTGAAGACCAAAGTGGTCAAGTATTACAAGAAGGTATTAACGAGTTAGGTGCAATGGGTTCTTGGGTATCGGCAGCAACGTCATACTCAGTGAACGATTGTCCGATGATCCCGTTCTACATCTACTACTCAATGTTTGGTTTCCAGCGTATTGGCGACATGGCGTGGGCTGCTGGCGACATGCAAGCACGTGGTTTCATGGTTGGTGGTACGTCAGGTCGTACAACACTAAATGGTGAAGGTCTGCAACATCAAGACGGTCACAGCCACATTCAAGCGGGTACTATTCCTAACTGTGTATCTTACGATCCAACATACGGTTATGAGTTAGCAGTTATCGTACAAAACGGTATCGAGCGTATGTACGGTGAAGCGCAAGAGAACATCTTCTACTACCTAACAACGCTTAACGAGAACTACCAACAACCTGCGATGCCTGAAGGTGTTGAAGAAGGTATCGTTAAAGGTATCTATCCGTTCGCGACTGTTAAAGGCGGCGCTAATACAGTTAAGTTATTAGGTTGTGGTTCTATCTTTGAACAAGTTCGTCAAGCAGCTGACATCTTAGCAAGCGATTACGATGTAACCTCTGAACTGTTTAGCGTGACGTCGTTTAATGAACTAGGTCGTGATGGTCAATCAGTTGAGCGTGAAAATATGCTTAACCCAACAGCAGCACCGAAAGTACCTTACATTACCGAAGTATTAGGTAAAGACGAAGATAATGTCGTTATTGCTTCAACGGATCACATGAAGTCATTTGCAGAGCAAGTACGTGCTTACATCCCTGGTTCTTACAAAGTACTAGGTACTGACGGATTTGGTCGTAGTGATAGCCGTGCTAACTTGCGTTCACACTTTGAAGTTGATGCAGCACACGTTGTTGTTGCTTCACTGTCTGAATTGGTTAAACGTGGCAAGATCGAGCAATCAGTATTGTTAGGCGCTATGGAGCGTTTCAACATTTCTGGTGACAAAACTAACCCGCTTTACGCATAAGGATAAATATTATGTCTGATTTACAAGATATCCTAGTCCCCGATGTTGGCGGCGAAGAAGTCGAAATTATTGAAATCTGTGTGGCCGTTGGCGAGACAGTTGAAGAAGAAGCGGCAATTATTACCGTTGAGTCTGATAAAGCGTCAATGGATATTCCTGCTCCGTTTGCTGGCACGATTAGTGAATTAAGCATCAGTGTTGGTGATAAAGTGTCTGAAGGTTCACGCCTTGGCGCAATGGCGGTAGCGGGTGCATCAGCACCGGCTGCTGAGCCAGCATCTGCTCCAGCTCAAGAAGCTGCTCCTGCACCAGTCGTTGAAGCAGCGCCAGTTGTTGCTGCTACTGCGGCGGCAGTAGTAAGTGAAGCGAAAGAAGTTCACGTGCCAGATATCGGTGAAGACGGTCAAGTTGACGTTATCGAAGTATTGGTAAGCGTGGGTGATGTTGTTGCTGAGGAAGATGGTCTAATTACGCTTGAGACTGACAAAGCAACGATGGACGTTCCAGCGCCATTTGCTGGAACTGTGAAAGAAGTTAAGGTTGTAGTTGGCGATAAAGTGGGTGAAGGCTCATTAATCGTTATCCTTGAAGCTCAAGGCTCTGCCCCTACTGCTGCGCCTGCAGTTGAAGCTGCTCCTGCACCAGTTGTTGAAGCGGCCCCTGTTGCTGCACCTGTGGCTACTGCTGCGCCAGCCATTAAAGATGTTGCGGTTCCAGATATCGGCGAAGATGGCGAAGTTGATGTTATCGACGTATTAGTGAAAGTTGGCGATACCGTTGCTGAAGAAGATGGTTTAATTACCCTTGAAACAGACAAAGCGACGATGGATGTTCCTGCACCGTTTGCTGGTGTTGTGAAAGAGCTGCGTATTGAAACAGGCGGCAAAGTAGCGACTGGAACTATCATCGCTACGATCGAAACTGCTGGTGGCGAAACTGTTACTGCACAAGCTCCAGTTGCTGCACCTGCGCCACAAGCGGCTCCTGCTGCTCAAGCGCCAATCGCTCCTGCACCAACTAAGCCAGCACCCGTTGCTGATGCGCCAGTTGAAGCTAAAGGCACTGCACACGCAAGTCCGTCGGTACGCCGCATTGCTCGTGAATTTGGTGTTGATTTAACGCTAGTTGCTGGCACAGGCCGTAAAGGTCGCGTATTACGTGATGATGTTCAAAACTATGTTAAAGCCGAATTGGCGAAACCAAAAGCAAGTGCGTCAGCACCAGCTGCAGCTGGCGACGGCAACTACTTAGAAGTGGTTAAGGCTAAGCCTGTAGATTTTGCTAAGTTTGGTGAAGTTGAAGTGAAAGCTTTATCACGTATTCAGAAGATTTCTGGTCCGTTCTTACATAAAAACTGGGTGACTATTCCACACGTCACGCATTTTGATGAAGCGGATATCACAGAGCTTGAAGTATTCCGTAAAGAGCAAAACGCGATTGCTGAGAAACAAAAGCTTGGTCTGAAGATCTCGCCACTTGTATTCATCATGAAAGCGGCTGCTAAAGCGTTAGCTGCTCACCCAACGTTTAACTCATCATTGAGTGCAGACGGTGAAAGCTTAGTATTGAAAAAATACATTCATATTGGTATTGCTGTTGATACGCCAAACGGACTTGTGGTTCCAGTTGTTCGCGATGTTGATCAAAAAGGTATTCACGAGTTATCACGCGAACTTGGCGAAATTTCTAAGAAGGCTCGCGATGGCAAGCTAAAAGCTGCTGATATGCAAGGGGGGTGTTTCACGATTTCTAGCCTTGGCGGCATCGGTGGCACAGCGTTTACACCTATCGTAAACGCACCTGAGGTAGCAATCTTAGGCGTGTCTAAGTCTGAAATGAAACCTAAGTGGAACGGTAAAGAGTTCTTACCTAAACTAATGGTGCCACTATCAACGTCATATGATCATCGCGTGATCGATGGCGCCGAAGCTGCACGCTTTAGCGCAACATTAGCTGGCGTACTATCAGACATTCGTCGTCTGGTACTTTAGCCCTCAAAGCCGCTACTTTTACTGTAAAAATAGCGGCTTTGTTTTAAAACAAATAAAGTAGCCAATTAAGCTATACATAAGCAGAGTAGCTAGTTAAAATTGCGCTAACAAAAAGATACTTACATTTATACATTGGTATAAATGAACATACATCGAGGTGAAAATGAGCAACGAAATCAAAACTCAGGTTGTAGTATTGGGCGCAGGCCCTGGTGGTTATTCAGCAGCGTTTCGCGCAGCAGATTTAGGTTTAGATGTTGTATTAGTAGAAAAATACAAAGAGCTAGGCGGCGTTTGTTTAAACGTTGGTTGTATCCCTTCTAAAGCACTATTACATGTTGCTAAAGTAACTCAAGAAGCAAAACACATTGAAGCGCACGGTATTTCATACGGTGAGCCAACAATCGATATCACTAAAATCCGTGGCTATAAAGAAGGCGTTGTTAACAAACTTAGCGCGGGTGTTGCTGGTATGGCTAAGATGCGTAAAGTGAAAACTGTTACGGGTACGGCTAAATTTACTAGCACGACTAGCATGGTTGTTGAAGGTGAAGAAAACACAACGATTAACTTTGAAAACGCGATTATCGCGTGTGGTTCACGCCCAATCGAATTGCCATTCATTCCACATAGCGACCCACGCATCTGGAACTCTACTGACGCACTAAAAGTAGAAGAAGTGCCTAAGAAACTATTAGTCATGGGCGGTGGTATCATCGGTCTTGAAATGGGTACTGTTTACGAATCACTAGGTAGTGAAGTAGACGTGGTTGAAATGTTCGACCAGCTTATCCCAGCGGCTGATGCTGACATGGTTCGTATCTATACGAAAGCTAACAAAAAACGTTTCAACATCATGCTTTCTACGAAAGTAACAGCTGTTGAAGCGAAAGACGACGGCATCTACGTATCAGTAGAAGGCAAGAAAGCACCTACCGATCCAATTCGTTATGATGCTGTTTTAGTTGCTATCGGCCGTGCGCCAAATGGTTTACAAATTGGCGCAGAGGGTGCTGGTATCGCCGTTGATGAGCGTGGTTTCATTAACGTTGATAAACAAATGCGTACTAACGTACCAAACATCTTCGCTATCGGTGATGTTGTTGGTCAACCAATGCTTGCACACAAAGCGGTTCATGAAGCACACGTTGCTGCTGAAGTTATTGCTGGTCAAAACCATTTCTTCGACCCTAAAGTTATTCCTTCAATCGCTTACACCTTCCCAGAAGTTGCTTGGGTTGGTTTAACCGAGAAAGAAGCGAAAGAGCAGGGCGTTAACTTTGAAGTAGCTAAGTTCCCATGGGCTGCAAGTGGCCGTGCTATCGCATCTGACGTTTCTGACGGTATGACTAAGCTAATCTTCGACAAAGACACAGATCGCGTAATCGGTGGTGCTTTAGTTGGCGAAAACGCAGGTGAGTTACTGGGTGAAATCGGCCTAGCAATCGAAATGGGTTGTGATGCTGAAGATATCGGTCTCACAATTCACGCTCACCCAACGCTACACGAATCAATCGGTATGGCGGCAGAGATTTACGAAGGTTCTATTACTGATTTACCTAACCCAAAAGCGGTTAAGAAAAAGTAATTATCCTTTGATAAATTAATGAAAAAGCAGCTCAGTGAGCTGCTTTTTTTATGCCTATTTGATGCTAATGCTTACCAACGATCTTGGCGGCGAGGGAAGACACTGAATTTGTAATTTGTTCGATGGGTCTAAACATCCGATTAACGAGTAAAATGATAAGCATGACACCTAGCACTGCGATCAAGCCGCCAAATAGTAGATTGTTGCGAATTGCTTCGTCGATGGGGCCATACAATTTGTCTTGTGGAATTTCTGCCACCAAATGCCAGTCTAAGGATTGCAGTGGAATACTTGATGAGACAAGTGTCTGCTTATCACGTTCAATAGTTGTTTGAAGGCCATAAATAATGTTGTTAAGCGGGATGGACTCACCAATCATCGATTGGTCGGGGTGAAGCTTTATTTCACCGACGGCATCAACTAAATATACTATTCCACCATTGCCTATTGATTGGCTTTGAATGATTTCATTCATGGAGCTTACTGAATGCGAAATACCTGCTAGGCCACGTCGTTCACCATCCACCTCTATAACGTAGTTAACATAAACTTTTGCTTTGCCTGTCTGTTTATTAATATCGAAGACTAAACCGTAACGTTTATTAGATGATAAAAAATCGGTAAACCAATTGTCAGAAGGATAGGAGAGTTGTCTAATTTCTCCACTGTATGAATAATATTGTTGTGAGGTATCAGAAACGATAAATGCACTGATTGCATCATCAGTGAGCTTGACGTTATTTAAGTAATTAATGTATTGCTCGGTATTTTTAAGTGGCTCACCTTCTTCAAGCCACTGCTTTACAAATGAGTTAGTTGCTATGCCGCGAGAGGTTGCAATGGGCTCTGAGAGTTGCCATTCAATGGCGTTACGAACATTACTTAATGCGGTTGGTAGTTCTTGTTTGGCAAGTTTGTTACTGGCTAGCTCATGCAGGCTGTTTGAAAAAAATAGTGTAGAAATACACAAAGGAAGCAGTGTTGCAGCGATAAGGCTGGTGTAAAGTTTGTGTTTTAGTAACACCGTATCATCCTAGAGTATGTTTTGACGCACCACTACAGTGACATTCTTTAACTTAGAATAACTAGCTGAACAGGTTGGGGTCAAGTAAAACTTTAGTGCTATAAATATTTATTAATAATGTTTTGGTGCTGAATAAGCCTCACGATGATCCGTGAGGCTTATGATTAACTAAGGACACTGAGATTGATAAAGCTCTGTTGCCCACTGTGGGTTATCGATGAACGGGTTTCGGTTTTTCTGCCACTCAAAAATACGGCTGTTACGGCGACGTTCCCAGTTGCTTACTGGATCATCTAAATGCCATTGTAATAACGTACATAAGTCACCTAATTGCGCAACACCAGTACGTGTCGTGCCGTTAGCAATTGATAAGTCTGGCGTTCCACTATTGTCGTTTCCTTCATAACGAACATCCATATAGAAAATCATACGGGCTACGTCACCTTTCACAGTATCAGCTGCTTTGAAACTATCACTGTCAGTAAAGTTGCCTGGTGCTTCACCGATTTCACTACCGCCGTTTAAGAAGTCTTTATTACCACGAGCACTGTTTACACTAACATCTGCTGGGCGTAAGTGATGGAAGTCGGTATAAGCGTGCTGACCTGAACTTGGGAAACCATGGCTTTTGGCCCACACATGTTCGCGATTCCAAGCATCTTGTGAATTGCTCATGCCTGCGCGGTTAGTTTTAGGCGCTGAACGACCAGTATATAAAAGAATAACATTATTAGTGTTATTTGGATCTTCATCGGCATAGCCTAATCCATCCCACGCTTGGCTGTAGCTAAAGCGTACGTGATCTTTTGCCAATGCGTTAAGGGCTGACTTTAATGTCGCGCCTGATTTGCCAATCGCCGATTGATAATAAACGTCATAGTTATAATCACCAGAAGGCGGTGGTGGTGGCGGAGTTGTTACTGGTGCGGTTACTTTCGCTAATAATGAAACGTTGCTAAACGATGTATAGGCATCAACATCAACAGAATACGTGCCTGCTGTAGGGTTGCTAAGCTCGCACTGTTCGTTACTACCGTGAAGGTATGGTTTACATAATTCGTTGTTATTGAGACTAACAATCAAGTCAGCATCACCATTGTTACCTGCAATGCTCACGTCTAATTTACTCGCGTTTGCTGGTACGTCAATTGTAAAGTTTAGTGTGTTGCCACGGGTTACTGATAAACCCGTTTTAGCTTGGTTGTTTTTTAGCTTGCTATCATCAACCACTGGTGCACAGTTATACGTTAGGCTGCCGCTTAGATGCGAACCTGCATTACTACTTACAGCCCAAGCACCGTTACCAGCGCTAAGTGATGTGCGATGAATTGATTTATTGCGCGTTGAAATGCTCCAACCCGATAATCCACCTTCCCAAGCAACAGTATCTATGGTGTTGTTATTTTTAAGTAGCTTAACGTAGTCACCAGAGTTGCCTAAGCTTAGAGAAAGATTTGATAGGTTAGGAGATTGGTTAAATAAGCCTTGATAGCCATTCGCATTACGAGCAACGACGAAGTAACTGCTTGGCTCGATAGTGCCTGAAAGCTGGTAGGTTACGCCATTATCTTGCAGCTTGTAATCATTAAGATTAATAGCATTACAGCTTGCATTAAATAGCTCTACATATTCTTCAGTCGTATCGTTATTTGGTGCGTCATAAAGTACTTCACTTAGTACGACATCAGCTAAAGCTAGCGGGGAAGTCACGGTTAGGCCAATGGCCAATAATAGTTTATTTTTTTTCATTTAATTTTAATTCTTGTTATTAAAAGGAATTATTGATTTACCAAGTCCCTTTGAACAACGAGCGGATTATGGCACAGATGAAATGTAAATAAAATGTAACAAACCGTGGGTTAAACAGTTGTTTTAGCGCTAAAGGATATATCTTATACCAATTGCATTAAGTAAGTGATCTTGTTGTGCGTAGAGAAAATCAGCTAAAACAAGGCGCTCGATTGACTAATAGCTGGCTATTAGGATTGAGAGCAACGCCATTTTAGTTAATTTTAACAAGTACAAGTGGGCAAATATTTAATGCAATTGGTATTATAACTGTATTTCTTATAAGGTCGTATTTTGAAGATGCTAGTGGATTGGCCATTTTAGCGTTATCTTTGCGCCCGCCGCATTCCCTCTGTTTTCAATGATTAATTGTCCCCCATGCTGGTGCACGACTTCTCTTGATAGGGCGAGTCCAATTCCGCTTCCTGCTTGCTTGGTCGTATAAAAAGGCGTGGTCGCATTTTTAAGGTTGGTGAAGCCTAGTCCATTATCGACAACTTCAATAAATTGGAGGCCATTGTCATGATAAAGCGCAATGTTTAATGCTAACTCTTCGTCGGCTGTCGCTTGAAATGCATTTTTGAACAAATTGATTAATACCATTGAGAGCTGTGTAACATCGCCAAAACAACGCTTTTCTCCTTTGACGATAACCTTTGTATGGTTAGGTAATACTGTTTTTGATTCATCAATTAATGGCTTAAATTCGAACCATCGTAAATTGGGATGAGATAAACGGCTTAAATCTGCATATTGATTGATGAATTCTAGTAAGTGCTTACTTCTTTGATTTATTCTTGTTAATACAAGCTTGGTGTTTTGTGGTGACGGTACTTCTTGTGATAATAGTGTGTCAGTCATTGATTCCATAGGTGTTAGTGAATTTCTAAGTTCGTGACTAAACACGCGAATCAAGTTCTCTTGGATGACGCTCTCATGTGCCCGCAATGATTGTCCTATATTTGTCGCCGTTAACATTTGAATGCGTTGTTCATCATCGCTAAACCACAGATTTTGCGTTTGCCATTGTTGGTTAAAGTCGGGATGTGTCAGTTCGCCATTATTATCATGAGCCGTAAATCCACTTTGTGCTGCTGTCGTACCAATGAGCAGCGGTAGCCTAAGCGTCTCTAACATTGCAGGGTTGCGATATAAAAGCTGCTGGTGTTGGTTAAATAATGCAACAGCAATTGGCCATTCATCCATGAGCGCAGATAGTGTTTTGGATGTTGAATCCGATTGCATTACTTTACTTGTCGCAAGGTTATTTATTTCTAGTTGAAGTTCATCGATAAGCCCATTGGTATTATTGAGTAATGGGGCGACGTTTGTGACGCCTTCACTTAATAATTGGGTATAGCTTGTTAGGTTCATTAATGTTTGTCGCCAATGCTCATAATAGCTATAACTCACAAAGGATAAGGTGAGAAATAAAACGAATACTAGGGTCAATATAGCCAATGTTGACCACTGAAATTGAGAAGCAATGATCACGCTAAGCAAAATAATAAGACTGGCGTTAATGCATAAGCCAAGCTGTAGTTTGCGTTCATGTGTCATGATTTATCTCGTGCTTTTCTAAGCGGCGATAAAGAGAGTTTCTCGAAATACCTAGCAATTTTGCGGCGTCAGTAATATGGCCGTTGGATATTTCAATCGCGCGATTGATTAAGCGCTTTTCGTGTTGTTCAAGGTGCAAGTCGCTATCTGTTAACAACGCAGTGGGTGGTTGCTCAGTATGGTCAATCAAAATAAGACTGTCATCAATTTCCTGCTTATTACACAGTAGAACCGCTCGCTCTATAACGTGTTGTAACTCTCGTATATTGCCAGGCCATTGATGAGTTATTAATTTAGCCAGTGCTGATGTTGATAGCACGCAAAGCGGTTTGTTGTATTTATCGCAAAGCTGTTTAATAAATACTTGAGTGAGGGGTTTAATATCTTGTTGGCGCTCTCGTAGTGGCGGCAGCTTAATCACAAAGGTATTTAGCCGATACAGCAGATCTTGGCGAAACTCGCCACCAGTAACCAATGATGAAAGGTCAGCGTTGGTTGCGCTGATTATTCTCGCATTACTTTGTTGAGTGGTACTTGAACCAACAATTTCATATTGCCCGGTTTCTAATACTCGCAATAGTTTAGGTTGCAGTGCTAGTGGCAACGTACCTATCTCATCCAGAAATAATGTCGAGTTTTCGCTAAGCTGAAAGCGCCCAATACGAGCAGATTTAGCGTCGGTAAAAGCCCCTTTTTGGTGGCCAAATAATTCGCTTTCAAATAAGTTGTGTGGGATGGCAGCCATATTAACTTGTACCAATGGCTGCTCTGCTCTTGCTGAAAGTTGATGGACACGCTGTGCCAAAAGCGACTTTCCGGTGCCATTCTCTCCTAAAATTAACAAATTAGCATCGGTTGGCGCGATCTGACGTATTAATTCATCAACTTTTTTCATGCTAGGTGATAATGCTGACCACGTTAGAGACGATGTTGAGGGAATCAATAATTGCTTTAGGGTCTTATTTTCTGAGGTTAATTGTTTTAATTTAACCTGTTGTTGAATACTCTTGAGTAATCGATCTTTATTCCAAGGTTTTTCAATAAAATCATTCGCCCCTAAATTAAGGCCTTTTACTGCTAATTCGATAGAGCCCCATGCTGTCATTAGAATGATAGGAATAGACAACGGTTTAAGTTGCTCAATTAACCATAAACCTTCCTGACCACTTGTTGTATCACGGGAAAAGTTCATATCGAGTAATATAACATCAGGTTGATTGCGTTGGGCGCTAGTAACAACCGCTTTGGGGCTGTCAGCTTCAATGATGTTATATCCCTGATCAGCGAGCATTAATGATAACGCCAATCTTATATCGGCGTCATCATCACAAATTAACAGCGTTTGACTCATTGATTAATTTACTCTTGTCGCAGCGCGCTTAATGGATCTTTTTTTATCACGCGCCAAGTAGGAATGAGTACTGATAGTAGCACAACAATGATCAATCCAATATCCAGATACATTAAAGTTAACCAATTGAATTGAGGTAATAGAGTTATCGTTTTTTGAAAGTAATCATAACCAAATGCTGAAATTGCAAAGCCAAGCAGCAGGCCAACTGCTAATACCCACATTGTTTGCTTTAAAATAAAAGTAATCAATGTTAATTGATTTGCGCCTGTAGACATGCGTATCGCCAACTCATATTTTTTCTGATGCGTAGTCATGAGTGCGAGGCCAGAGATACCGATAGCCGCTAAAATTATTGTTAATATTGTTATTCCAATAAGAACATAAAGCGTCAAACGTTTAACTGCAGTCATTTCATTCCAAATGGAATCAATAGATTGGACTCCTGTTATTTCGAGCTGATTAAATGCTGTATCAAAGTGTGTTTTTAATTGGTCTAATGGCAGCTCTCTTGCTGTTGGCAATGCAATAGTGATGATTATGTCTTTGTGAGCACTTTTGGAATATGAGTACATCAAAGGTGCGATACGTGTGTTTTTAAACCCGGTTTCAGCAACAATAGCGCCCACAGTCCTGTCGTCTCTAAAAGATATTTTTTGGCCGATAATGTCATCATATGCTATGCCAGAAAAAAACACCTTGGCAAAATTCTCATCGATAACTCGTGCATTGTTTTTATTGAAAATGTCATCCGTAGTAGGGAGAGTGCCAGCTAAAACAGCAATGTTCATGGCTTTAAAATAGCCTGCATTAGTATGCTTGTATATATAAGTGATCTCTTTATCCCCTGAAGAAACAGAAGCGAAAGTGACGACTCCATCTCGTAATACCCCCCGGTTTGATACAAGAATAACTTGGCTATCAGTTATTTCTTGTTCAATTGCTTTAGCAAGCTGTGCTTCTAGTTGTGCTAGTTCATCGCTTTTCGAGTCTAGGGATTCAAACCATGAGTCATCAATGATTGTAAACGACAGTTGCTGTATATTGTCGATTGTCATACCGATGTCTTCAAATACACCATCATAATTTTTCTTCGCATTGACGATTGACCCTGTCACTAATAATGATGCGATTGTTATTTGAATGACCATGAGTACTTTACTAATTGAGCTACTTGATTGAGCTGCCGTACCTTTTCCACTGCTATTGAGATTTTTTATGATATTGATTCTATCGAGTTGAGTTAGCGATAAACATCCAAATAATATTGAAAGGGACAATACTAAAATAAAACCAATAGCTATCGTTAAGAAATCAATGTGGATGCTATCAAGTAATGGCAGTTGATTGTTAGTGAGTAACGGTAAGGCTTTGATTAACCAACTGCCCAATAACGTGCCTAAGATCCCAGCAAGCATAAAGCTAGGAATATTTTCAATAATCATTAAAAAACGTAAACGAGAGGCTGTGGCGCCAGCGCTTAATTGAATCGCAAATTCTTTAGTGCGGCTTTGATAATGGCTCATAAACAAATTGATAAGATTTAAAGTAGCCATTAACAAAAGCCCGATAGCAGTGATGATTAACGCGAGTACTAGCGTATAGCTAGCGCCCAATAAACCAGTTTTGTAGTCGGTTATTTTGTTTGATAGTGGAAGCGCTTGTAGAAACTCTTTAATATTAGGAATATCGATTTCAGAATCAATGAAGTGTCGCATCCAGTCATTCAATGCTTCCATAGAAGGGAATTCGTTGTTACTCTCGTTTAATTTGATAACAACGTTGTTGACGGTATTACCCGTGATACTGCTATTTGCGATATAACTAACAGCTTTACTATAATCTTCTAGTTGCCAAACTTGCTGTGTATAGATTTGTTCCGTGCTTTTTATAGCTAACGTATCCTCTAATACGCCAGCAATAATATATGATTTGTCACTCATCGTGAGTGTTTGGCCAATGGTTGATTGGGCTTGACCATAAGCGTTATCCCATAAACTTTTTGAAATCCATACGTGATTTTTCACTAGATTATCTTCAACACCTTGCCCGAGTAAAACACGTGTTCCTAATATTTCTACAATATTACTACTGCCATTAATTTTGGTGATAGCATAGTTCATTGAATTAATATCAATTGAACTTGTGCTGGCGTCAAGTGCTCCCCAGTCACCTATATCATTAAAATAGTTACTCGCATGGATTATATTTTTTGGCGTCATGATTGCCATATTCATCGACCCAGCATAATTTGCGTTGAAATCCAATACTTTTAACATAGGCGCATTAACCACGCCCGCTAGGGGCCTGATAAGCAGTGCAGAAATAATGGCTGTAACACATAAAACAACACCTAATGTCGTCCCTAGTGCAATAACTAACGATAAACTTAGGCGTGGTAATGAAAATATACGTTTTACACCGCGTCCAAGCGATTTAATGGCTAGGCTCATGCCACCACCTCCAATTGTTTTTCGGTGATAATCTCACCGTCAAGTAATTGAATTTGACGGTTTGCACAGCGAACATAACGACTATCATGGGTTACCATCACAATGGTCGCACCATCTTTGTTGAGCTTTTCAAGTAGCGCCATCACTTTGTCGCCATTGACGGTATCGAGGTTACCTGTTGGCTCATCCACTAAGATGAGATCTGGATTGCCGACTAATGCCCGCGCTATTGCAATGCGTTGCTGCTGCCCACCAGAGAGCTGATTTGGTTGGTAATGCTGACGCGCTAGCATATCGACTTGAGATAATACGCTTTCTACTCGTTCTTTAATTTCTGCTTTCGGTGTTTTTCGATGCTCTAATATGAGGGCAACGTTATCAAATACAGTCATATCATCAATCAGATTAAATGACTGGAAAACAAACCCAATATGTTTATTGCGGATCATTGTACGTTGGTCGACTTTTAAATGACTCGTATCGATATCACTGATGGAATATTGGCCTGAGGTGGCTGTGTCCATTAATCCCATGATGGATAGTAATGTTGACTTCCCACAGCCTGATGGCCCTGTTATCGCGACAAATTCGCCTTCGTAAATTTCTAGGGAAACACCTTTGAGTGCCTTGGTTTCAATTTGTTTGTTGCGGTAATTTTTAGTGATATCGGTTACGCTAACGAGTAATTTTTGCGTCATTGTCAAATTCCTTAATGAGTTATTGCACGAGTTCGAGTGTCGTAAAATGATGAAAGTCACGCATATCATTAGTAACAATTACGTCGCCAGCTTGAAGGCCGGAATCAATGATAAGTCGATTTTTAGTAAGGTGTCCAAAGGTTACTTTGCGTTGTTCTATTTGATTGTTTGCGCGTACAAATAATGTTTGCTTTGTACTTGGCCGTAATCCTGCTGATTGCGCGATATGAGTGGCATGTGGTTTATGTTCTACAAATACTTTGGCGCTAATGGTAAGTGAAGGGCGAGCGTTGCTTGTAAGCTCACCATCTAATGCTGCTTCAGCAAGTACAGAGCCGTCTGTCACCACACTTTCGATTCGAGTGATATGAGCAGCAATTTTACCTTTTTGAGTGTCGATGATGACTTGAGCGCCTAATGATATTTGATCTGCTTGGCGCTGTGGTAAACGAATTCTAGCAATTAGCTTATCTAAGCTGCCGACTTTGGCAATTGACTGACCTAAATTTACACTCTCGCCTAATGCAATATCTAGATGCTGTAAGGTTCCATGCAGTCCCGCGCGAATATTCATGTTATCTAATTGCTGATTGAGCACAGAGAGCTTACGTTGTTGTTGCTCTACTTCGATAGTTTTTTGGGTTAGTTGATAGCCTTGCATTTCGATAAACTGTTGGTATTTCTTTTGTTGAAAATCGAGGCTGTTTTGACTTTGTTTCAACGCTAATTGAGCGCGTTGTAATTTTATTTTTGATACGGTGCCAAATGATAACAGCTGTTTGTTTACTGACAGTTCAAGCTGAGCTTGCTCTAGTGAGGCCTTAAGCGCTTCTATTTTTCCAAGGTGATTTAAGCGTTCGCTTTCTTGTTCAAATTTGAAAGCCGCTAATTGTGCTTTCGCTTGACTCAGTTCGCCGGTCGCTTGGCTAACATCCTGTTGCAATTGCGGATTGATTAATTTCGCAATGATGGTGCTTGGCGTGACAACAGCGCCAGGGCGATGAAGAATTTCAGCGACTTTACCGCGCGCTGGCGCTGTCAGCAATCGTTCTTCATGCGAAATAAACTCGCCAAAACTATTCACATAAATATCTAGCGGCCCTTGCTCAGCAGTGGTGAACGTTAATTCGCTTGCATCGAAACTTGGCCGCGTCGGCTTAACCACTAAATAAATAGTAAGCGCCGTGATAAGACTTATGAACGCAAAGAAAGCGTATTTCTTGATAGGCGCTGCTGATTGTAATTGAATATCCATGGCTCGTTATTTCAATGATGGTAGATAACGAGTTATTGGAAATAACATGCCAACTGTTAAAGTTGTTTTATATCAGGTGTTTATTGAATTTAATCGAAGGGGTAGATTTGAGGATGTTCGGTTATGAATCAACGCTGTTCGGTTATGAATAACTAAACAGCGTGTTGATATTAACGGTAATTATTCTTCGTCATCGTCTTCTTCAGTTTGAGGTGAGTAGAGCTCAGGAATAATTCGAATCGTTTGCACCATGTTATTTTCAACATCGATGATCTCTACTGGATAACCAGCAAGGCGAATACTCAGGCCTTCATCTGGAATATCTTGAAAATATTCTAACAATAAACCGTTAATAGTTTTAGGGCCATCAGTCGGAAATTGCCATTGCATCTCTTTATTCATTTCTCGAATATTCATAGAGCCTTCAACAAGATAACTGCCATCTTCTTGAAGCTGAATTTCTTCACTCACTGTTGGTGATACGTTTGTTGTGAATTCGCCAACAATTTCTTCTAAGATGTCTTCAAGTGTTACTAAGCCTTGAATGTCGCCGTATTCGTCAACGACTAGGCCAATACGTTCTTTATTTTCTTGGAACTTCAATAACTGAACATTCAGGGTAGTCGCTTCGTGAATGAAGTACAGTTCGCGTACCGCACGGATCAGATTCGACTTATCAAATTGATCTTTTGATTGTAAATGCATTAAATCGCGTGCATGGATAAAACCAACGGCATCGTCAATTTGATCGCGATATAACAAAATACGTGTGTGTTGTAAGTGGCTTAATTGGCGCTGGATATTTTTCCACTCATCATTAATATCAATACTGCCAATCTCACTTCGCGGGATCATGATATCTTCTACGGTGACCTTCTCAAGATCGAGAATACTGGTTAGCATCTGCTGATGCTTCTCAGGGATCATGCCAGAGGTTTCACTGACGATAGAGCGCAATTCATCACTGCTAAGCTGATTTTCGCCTTCGCGAGCAGAATTAATCCCTAGGATTCTCAAGAGACCGTTAGTAATGACATTAACCAACCACACAAACGGGTACATGATTTTTAATAACGGTAACAAGATT
This sequence comes from Psychrobium sp. nBUS_13, assembly GCF_051201665.1. GTDB lineage: Bacteria > Pseudomonadota > Gammaproteobacteria > Enterobacterales > Psychrobiaceae > Psychrobium. The sequence goes on from NZ_CP179210.1 coordinate 822,516, forward strand.
AGTGAACTAGGAAAAGCGACTCGTTCTGGATGCAATGCTGCAATGGTTTTAGGTGTCACCTCGGCAAAGATTAGAACAATCAACGTTAAAGCTACAGTAGCAACTGCCGGCCCCATTGTTGGCCCATACAATCGAATTGCGATAATAGTTGATAGTGAAGCAGCAGCAATATTAACGAGATTATTACCAATTAAGATAAGGCCAATTAAGCGATCTGGACGCTGTAAAAGTTTGTCAACTCGCTTAGCTGCTTTATTCTTATTCTTGACTTGATGGCGTAATCGATAACGATTAATCGACATCATCCCTGTCTCTGAGCTTGAAAAATAAGCTGACAATAAGATAAGTCCGAACAGGATCCCAAAGAGCGTTAGGGTAGATATGCTGTCCAAGTATGGAGTTCCTTTTAATAATTAATAGCTCGTTATACGGTGATAACAGCTTAGGGTCAAGAGGGCAATAGTCAAAGTTAGGCTAGGCTAGCAGCATTTCGCTGATAAAGCGGCTGCCAAAATAAGCTAGTGTTAACAGACCTGCGCCAATGATAGTGACATGAACTGATGTTTTTATCTTCACGCCTTGTTGATGATGTTGCCACAACAAATAGGCGTAACATGCCCAAGCAAGAATCGATAAAACAGTTTTATGGGCTTGTCCTTGAGCCAACATATTTTCTAGGAAGAAAAAACCGCTGGCTAAAGAAAGAGTCAGTAATACAAAACCTGTCATCACTAATTGATAAAGTTGTTTTTCAACCGTCATTAGTGGTGGCAGTGGAGTACTCGCAATGTTGAGCTTTTTGCTCTTTAAGCGAGAGTCTATTAAGTGTAATTGAATCGCGTAAAATGCAGCAATGACTAAAGTGCTGTAAGCATTTAGAGCAATGGTAATGTGTAGTAATAAACCAGGACGCGTTTCAAAATGCGTAATAAAACTTGATGGAACTAACCAGACACCGAGCACAGCTAGTAGTGCAAAACCAAATACCACGGGCAATAACGTTACTATGGCAAACTTGGGGATAGCAATCGTCAGTAATGCGGCAATGAGCCAACTTACAATTGATGCGACCACCAGCAAGCTCATGTTAGTGCCATCGCTGCCTAGAACAACGTTTCCTAATGAAACACTATGAAAACCAATACCAATAATTGCAAAGCCAAACACTAACTTTTCGTTGAGTGGGGCATGAGCAAATAAGCTGCGTAATACTAGGGTAAGGCATACGCCGTAGCTAACGGCTGCGCCAAATGATGAAATGTCAATCCACATAGTTTTTAACGTCGAGTTTCAAAGGCCTAAGTCATTATGGTCAAGCGTAAAAATTGCATTATATAGTACTATTTGAAAAGTACATTGTTTTAACACTACTAATTGCAAATTATTATCAATAAACATACAAATAAATGCTACCTGAAATAATAGCCCACAGTACAATCCCTCTAATCATCCGACATTTGGGGCATTGTGACCAATGTGGTTTCTCTTTTGAAGTATTAGTTGCTAAAGGTTTATTCATGAGCGCTAGTGTTGTCTTTATCTAAACGGTAGACTAACAATATTTTCGCAAGTTCACATTAATTAGTTATGAATAAAGGCGTTTTACTTGATCAAATCACCCTTGGTCAAGATATTGATTTGGCACCGCTATCTGATTTGTTTGATAGCTGGCATAGTTTTAAAACCACTAGCCCTGAACAAATTGTTGAGCGTTGTTATGACGCGCAATTTATCATTACCAATAAAATGGTGCTCACGGAGCAGCTACTAACGGCGTTACCGCAGCTGAAAGTGATTGGGGTCGCTGCGACGGGTATGAATAACATTGACTTGGCGTGTGCTAAAAAGCTTGGCATAGATGTGGTGAATGTGAAGGGGTATGGCGATCAGTCTGTTGCCCAACATACCTTTACGCTGTTGTTGCAGTTAATTGGTAGGGCACGCCCGTATCAAGCGTATATTGATAATAATGACTGGCCTAACAGTGCATTTTTTAGTTGTTTGGATTTCACGACTTATGAATTACAAGATAAAACCTTAGGCATTGTAGGTTATGGCAGACTTGGTCAAGCAGTCGCTAAAATCGCTCGTGCATTTGGAATGTCTGTCATGATTGCAGAACGTCCAAATAATGATGTTATTAGAAAAGGGCGAGTGCCTTTTGAGACGCTACTTAAGCAAAGTGATGTCGTGACTTTGCATTGCCCCTTAACGGCGGACAATCAGCATATCATTGACGAAAATGCATTAGCCCTGATGAAACCTAGCGCATTGCTATTAAATACCGCTCGCGGCCCTTTAATTGACGAGCAAGCATTATTAAATGCACTGACGCATAACTCTATCGCAGGAGCAGCTCTTGACGTGCTATCACAGGAGCCACCGCCATCAAATCATCCATTACTGAAATATCAAGGCGATAACCTAATTATAACGCCACATATTGCGTGGGCTGCCAAGGAAGCGCGTCAAAGGCTAGTTATTATGTTGGCCAATAATTTATCAAAATACCTATAACTGAGTTGTTATGTCTAATTATCAAACTATCGAACTGGCCAATTGGCCGCGTGCAGAGCATTTTAAATTTTATCAATTAGCCACTCATCCTTGGTTTAATATCATCGCAGATATTGACGCCAATACGTTACTGGCCTATTGCAAGGAAGAGCAACTTAGCTTTTTTCATGCCTACCTTTATTTAACACAGATAGCAATTAACGAGTTAGCGCCGTTCAAGCTGCGTATTGTTGACAATGAAGTACGTCTTTATGAGAAAATTAAAGTGAGTTGCGCCATCTTAGCCGATGATGAAACGATGCGATTTTGCGGTTTCCCATACGCACATTCATTTAGTGAATTTGATGAGAAAGCACACATCGCGCAAGAGACTGCTAAAGCCAGTCCTTTTATTGCAAGCCAGTTTGTTGGCGGCGACAAAGCGCAAGATGAAGTCCATATGTCGGTGATTCCGTGGGTGAGTTTTTCGAGTTTTACTAATGCCCGTAATACGGCGGCAATCGATAGTATTCCTAAAATAGTTTATGGCAAAGCGACTCGAACAACACAAGGTTTAATGATGCCGCTATCGGTTGAGGTGCATCACGGCGTAATGGATGGATTATATGTCGGGCGCTTCTTTGAAAAGATACAGCAGTTATTTGATAATCCAGAAACTTATTTAATCGATTAGATAATCTTGTTAAAAACTTTCTTAAAAGAGAATGCGTAAGCACTTTCGCTGTGTTCTCTAAGATGCTCAAGCCGATTTAATACCAATTGCATTAAGTAAGTGATCTTGTTGTGCGTAGAGAAAATCAGCTAAAACAAGGCGCTCGATTGACTAATAGCTGGCTATTAGGATTGAGAGCAACGCCATTTTAGTTAATTTTAACAAGTACAAGTGGGCAAATATTTAATGCAATGGGTATAATGCTTCTTCGATGGTCGGAATATGATTGTCTTCAATCCACCACATAACATAGTTTTCATGCTCTAACTTATGAAACCATTCACCTTTACGGCGCATAAAGTCTTTGTGATGTGTGCGGAACATGAAATCTTTTAAGCTGTCGACATCTCGCCAGATAGACATGTTAACAAGCATGTTTGGATCATTAAATATCTGGGTGCTGGTAGCGCTGCCGGAATCATCTTTGAGACGCCACACGAACCCTGGGTTATCTTCAGCGGTCGCATTGACGATATCTAAATTATCGACGAAATCTTTTATTTGCGGAGCGTCTAAATCATATTTTGCTTGCGCGATATTAAGTTGTGCTAGTTGCATGCCACGATCCTTATGATGAATTGTTACTTATCGCTATAAATGGCTAACTCATTATCACTGTGCTTTTTAAAATGACAGCGTTTGTTGCCGGGGGAAGAAAATAGTGCGCTCTGAGATTCAATGTTCCTAAATTTCGACAATTACAAACCTATCTAGCGCAATTTATTCTCTTTTAATGCGAGTCGCAAACTGTCTGTAATGCCAATAATCCAAAACCCCAGAGAGTAGTATGCGGCAGATTTTATAAAAGGAATCTCGCTCTCATCGACGAAGTTGTTAAACATATACCAAAACATGGCGCTTAATGACGGCTCGACTTTGAATGCAAATACCGCATGATAAACCATGAATAGTTGGTCGATTAAGAAACCTAAAACAAAATAGAAAGGGATACAAAAGCAGGTTAGCAGTAAAGCACCAATTTTTATTCTCTTAAGATAAAAATGTGCGGCGCCCGGAAAAGCAAAAGCGGATAATAAGATACATATTATTGGTAAGTTCATAATAACAGCACTAATCAAACAATGAACTCATTGTAACGAGTCAGACGTTGATTGCACAAGGGGATTTGGCAATCAACGCTCGATAACATTTAACGTGTTTATTTCACACTGCAATGCAAGGTTTCTAGTGTGACATCGCTGATTAAACTAAGTAACTGTTTACTTGTTTTCTCTTGTGACACCTTGCTATCTTTACGTTCTACGAGTACTGCGCTTGAAATATCACTAATATTATCACCACTCAGGTGCAAGGAAATAAGAGCACCTTGGAGTGGTGATAAACTTGGGTTGTAGGCGCAGTTTTCAGCGTAACGACCAAGATATAGTCCATTGGGAGTTTGCAACGCGATACCGCTTGGGCTAAGACTAAATGGACTGTAACTGCTTGTTGCAGCTGATAATGCATGTTGAGCCAATATTGAGTCTGATGCTAACGTTAGTTGATTATCCGGTGATACCATTAGGCGATCTGATATACCTAAATCACTTGGTCCAAAGGCCATCGGGAGAATATCTGCAAAACGAGTCGTCGGTTGTTTGGTGATTAATACGTCGATATCACACGCACCATTCAGTTCATTAATGAACTGACGACAATGCCCACATGGTGGTGCACTCACTGCTAGCATAGTGAGTTTAGTTTCTTGATGACGCCATGCATTAGTAATAACCGACTGTTCAGCATGAACGGTTTGAGCTAATGTGAGTCCTTTAAACTCCATGTTTGCGCCGAAGTAAATTTTTCCTGATTCTCCCATTGCCACTGCACCGACATAGAAAGAAGAGATGGGTGCCAAGCTATAACTTTGGGCTAGTGGAATAAGATCACGACAAAGTTGCTGTTTATTCGCCTTATCTGAAGCTGAATAATGCGCTAATAACGCCTGCACTTGTTCGCTGGTGAAACATGCATTGAAATCAGCACGATAGACAATTGACTTTAATTGCTGTTGCAGCGGAGTCGACAAATGAGCGATACAATCGGTTAATTGCTCGCTCGATAATTTAGTAAAATGAGCCATATTATTTTTATTTATTTTGTAGGCAGAAAGAAAATCTATCCGTAAATTAGCTTAATCGACAAAATAGGCTGGCTTTGTCACCGTAAAGGTTCCTTGGACATTGTTTTTTACTCTAACTGATTCTGATAGTTCAAAATCTGTCGGTAATACTGCACAAGCAATAGTTTGCTCATTAACATGAGCAACGCTGACAACAATTCCCGCGTTACGCCAGTTTTCGCCGAGTTGTTTTTCAACATTATCACCGACGTTGCAATCAATATGTGATGAAGACTGCAAAATGAACATCCCTCGCTTATTTAGCCCTCTAAAGTGCATGCGAGCGACGGTTTCTTGGCCAATATAACAACCTTTTTTGAAGTTAATACCATCAATCATTTGTAAATTTAGCATTTGCGGCACAAATTCAGCTTGAGTTGCTGGAGTAACTTGTGGAGCACCGCTGACGCATTCTAATGCTTGCCACAATGATGTTGGTTGCGATTGTGCCTGTGCATTGCTTATCGCTTGAGTTAATGCCGTATTCTGTTCTTTATTCGATACCACAAGAAAGCGCGGGCCATTAAGCTCATCAAGTTTCACGACAGTGCCAATATCAGTATTTATTGCGTCATTTTCAGCATTAAATACAGCACTGTAGTTATCGGCTAACCATTGCTGCGCGTCTTGGCCTAAAAAGCCACTGCATATGAATTTGTCAGTGCTATCGGTGATAGTGACTTTTGAGAAAACAGCGTATTTGGTCAGCATAGGTAAATGGCTGGCGGTATTTTCAGCGGCTTGTAGAGCGAGCACTTCATTACCATTGTCAATTAAGCGAAGGCTCGCCATCATTTTTCCTTTGGCATCACAATGGGCGCCAAGTTGACTGTGGCTGGTGGTCAGTGCGTCTAGTTCACACGTTAGTTGGCCTTGTAAAAATTGACGACTATCAGCGCCGTCTAGTTTAGTAACGCCTAGTGGTAGACTCGGGAAAAAATCAAAAGTAGTCAGAGAATTAAACAATGGAAGAAACCTTAATAGACAGTGATTTGAGGCATATTATACCCGTTGCCAATGAAAGTACATGATTTCAGCAAGTCGAGATGCGTGCCAAATACTAGGCACAAGATGTGTCGTTAATTCATTCCCGATAACTGCCCCTGCGTTATCCTAATATTCTTATAACGACGTACGACGGTATGGATACCGGAGCTAGAGCAGCGAATTAGCGCATGGATGAGCGTAATTAAAACAGTGCAGAGCATACTGTCGAGGAGCAGTTGCCGGTTGGTCGCTTATCGCCTTGTCCGTAGGACTTCTTGTTTAACGTAAGTGGTAGAAAACGACTACTGCGTTATACCAATTGCATTAAGTAAGTGATCTTGTTGTGCGTAGAGAAAATCAGCTAAAACAAGGCGCTCGATTGACTAATAGCAGGCTATTAGGATTGAGAGCAACGCCATTTTAGTTAATTTTAACAAGTACAAGTGGGCAAATATTTAATGCAATTGGTATTATGATTCATAATTAGGTTTTCAGCGTGAAGAGAAACCATGTATCTGCGATGCAAGGAAGTTCGCGTAGCTGTGATGTGAAATATTAGGGCAATGCAGGAGCATATTGCCGAGAATGGCCATTAATTACAAATCATGCCTTGTATTCGAATTCTACCCGAGCTCTGAAACAAGCATCTTCAATGGTAACGGGTATCAATAACAATGGCGCAAGCATCAAAGATTGTTGCGCCATATGTGATACTACTTTTTAATTTTTATGCAGAATGCAGTGACCTAACACGAATAGTGCCATCAATTTTTTGTAACTCATCAAAAGCAATCTCAGCATCTTTCGCTTCAACTTCCATCACTACGTAACCAATGTCAGCGGTAGTTTGTAAGTATTGTGCAGTGATATTGATGTCGTGCTTGGCAAACGCCATATTGATTTGATTCATAATACCTGGTTGGTTTTTATGAATGTGCAATAAGCGCGTGCTGCCATCATGTGCAGGTAGAGATACTTCAGGAAAGTTAACGGCAGATAATGTCGAACCATTGTCTGAATACTTAACAAGTTTTCCTGATACTTCAAAACCAATATTGGCTTGTGCTTCTTGAGTGCTGCCACCAACGTGTGGCGTTAAAATAACATTGTCGATGCCACGTAGTGGCGACACAAACTCTTCGTTGTTCGATTTCGGCTCGACAGGGAATACGTCAATTGCTGCACCGCTTAATTGATTAGACGTTAATGCCTGTGCTAAGTCGTCAATTTCAACAACGGTGCCGCGTGATGCGTTAATAAAGATTGCACCTTGCTTCATTTGGTCAAATTGCGCTTTGGCGATCATGTATTTGGTTTGTACTGTTTCTGGCACATGTAAAGTAACCACATCAGAGGTGGCTAATAACTCATTCAAGTTAGCAATTTGACTCGCGTTACCCAAAGGAAGTTTGTCTTCAATATCGTAGAATTTAACACGCATACCTAAGTTCTCTGCCAAGATGCCTAATTGAGTACCAATGTGGCCATAGCCAATAATACCCAGTTGCTTGCCACGAGCTTCAAATGATCCCACTGCTGATTTTAACCATTCACCACGATGCGCTTTTGCACTTTTCTCTGGAATGCCACGCAGTAATAGCAAGATTTCACCTAACACCAATTCAGCCACTGAACGTGTATTCGAGAATGGTGCGTTAAATACCGGAATACCACGTTGCTCGGCAACGTTTAGGTCTACTTGGTTAGTTCCAATACAGAAACAACCGATAGCTACTAGCTTTTGAGCAGCAGCAATAACATTGGCGTTTAAATTGGTGCGGGAACGAATACCAATGAAGTGAACATCTTTTATTTTTTCAATGAGCTCTTCCTCTGGTAAGGAGGTTTTTAGGCACTCGATATTGGTATAACCAGCTTTTTCAAAGACTTCCAATGAGCTTGGATGCAAGCCTTCTAAAAGTAATACTTTAATTTTATTTTTTTCGAGTGAAAAATGAGCCATTGTTAATTTTCCTAGCAAGTTTTAGCGGGTAATCGTTAAATTAAATAAAAACTATAGCAGCCTAAGTAAAGAGTTTAATCAAACTATAAGTTAACTGCAGTATAGCAATCAAAACTCGCGTATTTAAAGCCCTTTTAGGAATTATTTATAGCTATTTTATAACAGTATATTGGACATAACTGATGACTATATAGGGGAATATCATTCGTTAATGTTAATAAGATATTTAAATAGGTGTTAAATTAACTTGAGATGATAATTTGAGATAGAAACGAACAGATTTTACGATGGTTTCTAGGGAATTATTGACTACTTTGATGACAATAAGAAACAACAGTCGATGATTGGCTGCTGTTTCTCAGATGTTGTTCGGCGTGTTATTTATTAGCGACTTTTTTTACACCTTGAGGGGTTGCCATTAATAATTCATCGGCACCACGCTGTGCAAAGAAACCGTTAGTAACAACGCCAACAATATCGTTTAGCTCACGTTCTAAATCTTTAGCATCTTCAACAGACCAATTGTAAATATCTAGAATGACATTGCCGTTGTCGGTGACAACGCCTTCACGATAGACAGGATCGCCACCGAGCTTAACAATTTGACGTGCTACATATGAGCGAGCCATCGGAATAACTTCAACCGGTAATGGGAATGCACCAAGGTGAGTAACGAATTTAGACTCATCTGCAATACAGATAAACTTTTGAGCGACTGCTGCAATAATTTTCTCTCGAGTAAGTGCTGCGCCGCCGCCTTTAATCATTTGCATTTTTTCGTTGATTTCATCAGCGCCATCAACGTAAACACTTAGCTCGTCCACGGTATTTAAGTCAAATACAGGAATGCCATATTCTTTTAAGCGCTTGGTTGATTCTTCTGAGCTTGAAACCGCACCTTCAATGTCGCCTTTAATAGAGCCTAAGGCATCAATAAAATGATTGACAGTTGAGCCAGTACCAACACCAACAATGGTATCTTTTTCGATATATTCTAAGGCTGCCCAGCCTGCTGCTTTTTTCATTTCATCTTGATTCATCACTTAATCCAATCGCCAAACGTTAAAGAGCCGCTATTGTAGCTAACAGGCGAATGCTTAGCACTATTTTCTTCGGCATTTAGCAACAAATTGATCCATTTTCTTGGCGCTTTTAGTGAGCATGCGTTGAGCTACTTTGACATAACGGCGCGCCCAATCATATTCAAGCGCGAGAATAGCCAAAGCAATAGGGAGAATAATTACTGTACCGGGAAGTAATATAAAAATGAGGCCAAAAGCGAGTAGTCCGCCGCCAACTAAGGTAATAATTGTTTTTCTAAGGGAGTTCATAGACGCCTATTGTTAACTAGAATGTATATATTCTTGATTAAGCAATGTTAGCGCCATAGTGTTAATTTATTGTATTAAAAGGTTAATTTACGTTTTGATGAAATATAAATTGGTGATGTGCTCACTAATTGGTAAAATCCACCAATTAATGTTGTCAGAAGTTGATATGAAAGATAATAGTGCTTGGTTTGTGTATTTATTGCGATGCAATGACAACTCGTTGTATTGCGGCGTCACTACGGATCTCCAGAGACGCCTCAAAGAACATAATGAGAGTGAAAAAGGGGCCAAATATACAAGAGCACGACGACCAGTGACCCTTGCATTTAATCAATCAGCGTCATGTCGTCGTGAAGCATGCCGTTTAGAAGCCTATATCAAGAAAAAAACTAAAGCGCATAAAGAAGCGTTGATTGATAACGCTGTTGCGATTGTTTTACCTTAGGCTGCTAAAACTGCGCCGCTGATATCTTTTCTTGTGCTAAAGAGGTCAGTTCTTTAAGTGATAGCTGTTGATGATCTTGGGCACTGATTGGGGCTAATACTTCAACTTTGATATGCTGATGACCACGAAAGTGTAAGCTACTTTTAGGGACGGCTTTATCAGTGCCTGTTAATACGATAGGCACAATATCGACGTTGGCATCTTGGGCAATTTTAAAGGCGCCAGTTTTAAACGATTTTAGTTGACCGTCTTGGGCGCGAGACCCTTCTGGAAATATAAAAATCGGGCTACCATTTTCTAAATGCTTTATTGATTGTTTCATCATCGCTTTAATCGAACTTAATCCGCCTCGCTTAATCGCCACATATTTATTGAGAAACATGGTCCAGCCGATAAAGGGGATTTTAAAGTTTTCTATTTTAGAAACCCATTTAAAGTGGGTAAATAGCCGAGAAGCAACCAACACATCAATAGTCGATAAGTGATTGGAAATAAATACGACAGGTCGATCTTTAGGTAAATGCTCTCGGCCTTTTATTTCAAGTGACCAAAATGGGTTTGTCCAAAAATATAGTGAACCCCAAAAGTGGCTAAAGAAATTTAAAACAATGAGTTTTTTGTCAAAAGGCGTCGTTACTATCCGGATAACAACAGCAATCGGAAATAAGATTATCGATATCAAAACAACCCATATCAAATACAGACAAGACAGCAAATAACTCACGACGATTCCTAATAACGAAAATTGGCCGCAGTATATCGTTTATAGTCGAGAAATCTAATCAAAATTTTGATCTATCGCTAACTCTAAGAGTGGTTGGAGGTGTATGATTGAATTTTTAGTCTCTGATAAGGAATAATATGTTTAGTTTGAAGCAGCTAGGTAAGATTTCAAAGCGTGGAATACAAGTCATTTTGTTGTCGAGTGTCGTCATTTCTACTGGGGCGGTTGCTCATAATCATAAAGCTGATAAGAGTAAACAGCAGCATTCTGATATTGAAATATCACAAGCATGGGCTAGAGCATTGCCGCCGGTTGTTCCAAATGGCGCTGCATATTTCACGTTAGTTAATCACAGTAACAAGGCTATTGTTCTGACTGGGGTTAGTAGTGATATTGCAAAACACAGCATGCTACATGAGAGTTATTTTGACGATGGTAAAGTTGCGATGCGTCATATTGAAGAGCTGGTTATTAATCCGCATAAATCAGTGACATTTAAACCAGGCGGCTTTCATGTGATGCTGATGGGGTTGAAGAAACCACTGACTAAAGGCGGTGAGTTTACTATGTCGTTCCTGCTTAAAGATGGCAGCCAAATAACGACGCCAGTGAAAGTTAAAGACGCACCGTCAATGAAAGAACACGCACATCATCATTAATGCGATTGAGGATTAACTTAATCGTCGCAGGATAAAATGCTAAAGTAGCGGAACGAAAATTTTGGAAATATTTGTTTGTGAGTAGTGACGCGTTTTATCAACAATTGGCACAAGACATTAAGCAATGGGCATTAGCACTAGGTTTTGCCGATATTGGTATTTGTGATACGGATCTATCCCATCATGAAGCCAAGTTTATGCAATGGATTGAGAATGGCTATCACGGTGAAATGGACTATATGGCGCGCCATGGTTTAATGCGCGCTAGAGCGCATGAATTATTACCTGGAACCTTACGTGTCATCAGTGTGCGCCTTGATTATTTACCGCCTGAGGCGCTGATTGTTTCTACATTGCAAGATTCCCACAATGGCTATATCAGTCGTTATGCTACCGGGCGTGATTATCATAAGATGATGCGTAACCGCCTTAAGAAACTTCAACAAAAAATTGAAACTCAAGTGAGCGACCTCGTTGCGCGCCCTTTTGTTGATTCTGCGCCTATCATGGAGCGCCAGTTAGCTGAAAAAGCGGGCGTTGGTTGGGTAGGCAAGAACTCGTTAATTTTGAATGAAAAGGCGGGATCATTTTTCTTTTTAGGTGAATTACTCGTTAATATTCCACTGCCTGTATCTGAGCCAGTTATTGAGCAATGTGAAAAATGTGTTGCCTGTATTACTATCTGTCCCACCCAAGCAATTGTTGAGCCTTATGTGGTTGATGGAAGCCGTTGTATTTCGTATCTAACCATCGAAAAGTTTGGCGCAATTCCTGAAGAGTTTCGAGATGCCATTGGCAATCGTATCTATGGCTGCGATGATTGCCAACTTATCTGTCCGTGGAATAAGATGGCTCAAGCCAGTGACGAGAGTGACTTCGTTCCACGTAAAGACATTCACTCACCTGAGCTTTTATTCTTATACGCTTGGAGTGAAGATGAGTTTCTTAAAAAGATGGAAGGTTCGCCAATCAGGCGAATTGGTCATGAGCGCTGGCTTAGAAATATTTCAATTGCATTAGGTAATGCTAGTTATGAACCCAAAATCATTGAAGCGTTAGAAGAGAAAAAACAACAGGCGAGTGACATGGTGATAGAGCATATTGATTGGGCGATTGCGAAACAATTAAATAATCAGCCTGTCGAAAATCGAAAAACTAAGCGTCTGCTCAATGCCGTTGAACGCGGCATGCCTGATCATTGTTAAAGGAGTAAAAAGTGCCATCAGTTAGTTGTATGTCTATTTTGTTATTTTGCACAGTCATTGGCTGGGCAAGTAGCGCGATGGCGGCTGTTAATAACATTGGCGCGGCAGTAGTTTATGATGGCTCGAGTAAATATGATCACTCATTTAATCAAGCTGCCTTTGAAAATGGCGTTTCACCGTTGCGAGAACGTGGTTTTGTTATTAAAGAGGTAGAACCTGCCAATCATGTACAAACTCAGCTTGGCGTAATGAAATTGGCGCGTCGTGGTTACAATCCAATTATTGGTATTGGCTACGCGGTATCGCCAGCTATTGAGCGCGCAGCAAAAGCCTATCCAAATATTTCGTTTGTTACCATCGATGGCGTTGTTAATCTACCAAATGTCAGCTCTATTACCTTTCAGGAAGAGCAAGGCGCCTATTTAGCGGGGGTGCTCGCGGCGTTAAAATCGAAATCAAATCACATTGGTTTTGTTGGTGGAATGGACATCCCGTTAATCAGAAAGTTTAGTTGCGGTTACGCATTAGGGGCAAAGTCAGTCAAACCTAATATATTGATAACCCGTCACTATATTGGTTCAACGTCTCATGCATGGGATGATCCTAGCAAAGGTATTGAAATTGCTCGTCATCAATATGAGCAAGGTGCCGATGTTATATTCGCCGCCGCTGGTGGTTCAGGCCTTGGAGTATATCAGGCAGCGAGTGATCACGGTTTTTATGCGATTGCCGTCGACTCTAATCAAAATCATTTATATCCCGGCGCTGTGCTCAGTTCAATGGTTAAACTCGTCGGTAAAGTTGTGTGGCAAAATGTCATGGATTTTAGCCAAAATAAATGGCGACCTGGTCACCGTGAACTTGGCCTATCTGGTGATTGGGTTGGGTTAACTCGTGATCAATATAACGCTAATGAGTTCACGCCTTCATTAGCAAATGCAATCGATCAACATAAGCAATATCTGTTGACCCAAGATGATCCTAATAAATCTATTGTCACATTGTGCGCACAGGGGCTAAATTAATTTATGTTATCGCCAGCGCTTGAACTCCAGAACGTCGTCAAGTATTTCCATGACATAAAAGCACTGGATGACGTGTGCCTTAAAATTGCGCCGGGCTCTATTCACGGTATCATTGGCGAAAATGGCGCAGGAAAGTCTACGTTGTTAAAAGTTGCCTATGGCCTTATTACCCCTGAGCATGGACAGGTGTTTGTTGACGGCGTTAAGGTGAATATAGAAAATCCGCAGCACGCCATCGATAATGGCATTGGTATGCTTCATCAAACCACTAGTTGGTTAGAGCATTATTCGATTATCGATAATATTTTGTTGGGCGAATACAACGGCTTTTTTATGTCGCGTAAGAAGGCAAAAGCACGTCAAGAACTAGAGCAGTTATGTCGAGAATTTGGATTTAGTTTTCAGCTCGATATGTTAATGTCGCAACTTGATTATAGTGAGCGGCAACTTGTTGATATTCTTAGATCGCTTTATCGTGGTGCCAAGGTGTTAATTCTTGATGAACCGATGGCTCTGCTGTCGCCGCTGCAATCAAATCACTTGCTTGACTTATTAGAGCTCCTGAAAATGCAGGGCATTTCAATTTTAATCGTTGCTCATAAGTTGTCTATTTTACATCATATCTGTGATGTCATCTCAGTGATGGCACATGGCAAGCTTGTTAATAACATTAACCCAAAAGAGGTTACTTTAGGTTATCTAAGTAAATTGATGGTAGGAAGAGAAATTACAATCCCTCATCCCAATAGTAGTGTGAGTGACGTTGATAGTTCGCTGCGTTTAAAAGTGTCGAACCTAGGAATAAAGCAAAAAACGAGACTGGGAACATCACGCCAATCGTTTAGTTTGTCTGATATTGATTTTCAGGTAAATAGTCATGAAATTGTTGCACTTACTGGACTCGCTAAAGCAGGGCATGAAGATCTGCTTGCTGTGCTTGCGGGCAGTAAACCGTTTACTCATGGCAGAATTACTGTAAATGGCACACGGTTTAAACCAAGTAAGCAATATGACTTAAAGCAAGCACGGGAATTAAAGATCGCTTATGTTCCTGATCCTTTAACGGGTGAAGGTATTGTTAGTGAATTTCCTTTATTTGAAACGGCGATCTTAGGACATCATACTGAGTCATTTTCCACCGAGGCTGTTTATCAAAATAAACACAATCAGCAGCGATGTCAGGAATTAATGAGGGATTGGAACATTCGACCCAATAACCCGATGTTGAGCACGGGGGCTTTGTCTGGTGGCAATCAACAAAAGCTGGTGCTTGCTCGTGAATTTTCAAAAGCGCCGCAATTATTATTGATGGCGCACCCGAGTAATGGACTTGATGTGGGCGCTATTGAAAGTGTTTATCAACGATTGTTTAAATTAAGAGACAGTGGCGTCAGTATTATATTTTGCTCTAATGACTTAGATGAAATTATGAGTTTGTCTGATCGCGTTATTTTATTCGAACGTGGACAGATCATAGGACAATATTATAGTCAGCAATTAAGTAAAAATGACTTGAGTTTAATGCTTGCAAATGAGGTGGTTGATGCATAATAAATCATTACCATGGCTCAATAGTATCGTGTTAACACTGGCCAACATTGGCTTGGCATTATTGGCTAGTGTCATTGTATTGTCGTTAACAGGTGTGGATATTGGCGCTGCGATTTCGCAAATCTATCATGGTGCGTTTGGTACGCAAGAAGGGCGCGGCTATACATTATATTATGCAACCAACTTTATTTTTTCTGGGTTAGGGGTTGCTCTGGCTTGGCATGCGGGCCTATTTAATATTGGCGGCGAAGGGCAAGCAACGCTTGGCGGACTTGGTGTTGCTATTATCTGTATCCAACTTGATGGCTTATCGCTATGGCTGCTAATTCCTGCATCGATGCTGTTTTGCGCTTTATTTGGCGCCATTTGGGCGTTTATTCCTGCTTGGCTCAATGCTTATCGTAGTTCTAATATCGTGATAACGACAATTATGTTGAATTTGATCGCGTCTTCCTTTCTTGTGTATTTATTAGCGGGTGCTTTAAAAGCGCCGGGGCAAATGGCTGCGGTAAGCGAGTCATTGTCTGCTGGAAGCGCATTGCCCAGCATGCAAAGTATCATGGCAGTATTTGGATATAATATTGTAAACACACCCCTTAATATTTCTTTTCTATGGGCATTAGTGTGCGGTGCTGGATTGTATTATTACTTATGGCATACCAAGTTAGGGTATGAAACTCGGGTAGTAGGGCACAGTGATGAAAGTGCTCATTATGCAGGTATAAAGAGCAAACGTATTGTCATTATAACGATGATGATTTCAGGAGCTTTGATTGGCTTTATTGGATTAAATGAAGTGCAAGGCAATAGTTTGCAACTCAATGTTGATTTTGTCGCTGGCTTTGGTTTTGCTGGAATTGCAGTCGCACTGATGGGGCGTAATAATCCATTGGGCATCGTGATTGCTAGTATTTTGTTTGGCGCACTTTATCAAGGTGGATCGGAGCTTGCGTTTAATGAAGAATCGATTGGCAACAACATCATCTTTTTGATCCAAGGATTAGTGGTGTTATTTTGCGGTGCATTGCAATGGATGTTAAGGCCGACCATTAATTATTGGCTCAGACCCATGGATGTTATTAAAAAAGATAAGTTGCCGGTGAGATGATGGATAGTACATTTTCTTGGATATTATTATTCGATGCATCATTGCGTTTAGCAACGCCATTAATGTTTGCCGCCTTAGCTGGCTTTGTCAGCGAACGTGCGGGCGTAATGGACATAGGCCTTGAAGGGAAAATGTTACTCGGCGCATTTGCCGCAGCGACAATCGCTTCTGTTACGGGATCTGCATGGCAAGGTGTTTTGGCGGCAATAGTGATAACGGGCTGTTTTTCATTGCTTCATGCCTTTGCATGTATCACCCATAAAGGTGATCATGTTGTATCCGGCCTTGCAATCAACTTATTGGCAGCAGCCATCACTGCACTTCTTGCTCAACGAATTTTTGTTCAAGGAGGCATGACGCCCATTCTTAGTGATGAGCAGCGTTTACCTACGATTGAGTTTCCAAATATCATTACGCATGACGATGGCTTATTGTCACAAATCTATTGGCATTTGCTTAGTGGCCACAACATATTAGTGTATCTTGCTTTTATTGCGGTGTTTTTGACTATTTATTTAATGAAGTATTCGACGTGGGGAATTGTTGTGTTAGCAGCAGGTGATAACCCTACGGCACTTAAACGTGCCGGTTTTTCGGTGTCTAAAATTCGCTATATGGCCGTTGTTGTTGGTGGCTGTATTTGTGGGCTGGCAGGGGCGTTTTTATCGATTGGTCATGGTGCTGGATTCGTTGAAAACATGACTGTTGGTAAAGGATTTATAGCACTTGCGGCGTTAATCTTTGGCCGCTGGCATCCAATTGGCGTGATGTTGTCATGTTTATTCTTTGGCTTTTTAGAAGCGTTGGCCATTAGATTGCAAGAAAGCCGGTTTAGTGATGTTGATAGTGTCATTCCTATTCAATTATTAGAAGTTACACCATACGTTCTAACCTTGTGTGTACTGGCTGGGGTGATTGGGAAATCAGCAGCACCTGCAACTTTGGGTAAACCGATGCGGTAGTGATTTACTTAAAGTATCTCAAATAATGATTCAAAAAATTGATTGGAGTTAATCAAAAAAGTTGTATGATTTTTTGGTTGATGTTAAAAAGAGCATCAACTAACTAGAATTATGTCGCAGGATACGTAAATGAGCACTCAATCAATAGAAAATACCCATATCAGCTCCGAAAAGGTTTTGATTACACCAACGCAATTAAAACAACAAATTCCATTGAGTGAGCAAGGCGCTAATTATATTGCTGAGGCTCGACAAACAATCTCCGATATTATTCATGGCAAAGATCATCGCTTATTGGTTGTTACTGGCCCATGCTCTATTCATGATATTAAAAGCGCTAAAGAATACGCGTTAAAGCTCAAAGAGCTTCATGAGCAGCTCAATGATAATATGTACCTAGTTATGCGTATCTACTTTGAAAAACCTCGTACAACAGTCGGTTGGAAAGGTCTGCTTAACGATCCTCACATGAATGACTCTTTTGAAGTGGAAGAAGGATTAAAACTTGGCAGAGAGCTATTGGTATGGCTTGCTGAATTAGAGATACCTGTAGCGACGGAAGCGCTAGACCCTATTAGTCCGCAGTATCTATCTGAATTATTTAGTTGGTCTGCCATTGGCGCGAGAACAACTGAATCACAAACTCACCGTGAAATGGCCAGTGGGTTATCAATGCCTGTTGGTTTTAAAAATGGCACTGACGGAAAAATTAACGTTGCGATAAATGCATTAGAGTCGGCCATGCATTCACATCGCTTTATGGGGATTAATACGCAGGGACAAGTTGCATTAATGCAAACTCAAGGTAATCCTGACGGCCACATTATTTTACGTGGCGGTAAAGCACCTAATTATGAAACTGCTGACGTTCAGGCGATTGAAACTCAGATTAATGATGCTGGGCTTACGCCTAAATTGGTTGTTGATTGTAGCCATGGTAATTCAAGTAAAGATCACACGAGACAACCGCTAGTTGCCGATGATATATTTGAACAAATTTGCGCAGGTAATCGTTCAGTTATGGGGATCATGCTTGAGAGTCACCTTTTTGAAGGCAATCAATCAAGTTCATTACCTAAAGATCAATTACGGTATGGTGTGTCGGTAACAGACGCCTGTATAAACTGGCAAGATACTGAACAATTATTACGTGATGGCGCAAACAAGATAGGTTTAGCATTGCAACAGCGTATTGAAGATAAAACGACAGGAGAGCTTGATGTCAGAAAAGTCGTGTGAAGCATTAGATAAATTACGACAGGCCATTGATGAAGTCGATGGTCAGCTGATAGATTTACTAGCAAAGCGATTATCGTTAGTTGCTGATGTTGGGGAAGTGAAAAGTGAAGCTGGCGTACCTATTTATGCGCCAGAGCGAGAAGCAGCAATGCTCAACAAACGCCGTCAAGAAGCTGATGAGGCGGGTGTTGGTGGCGACTTAATTGAAGACGTGTTACGTCGCCTTATGCGCGAATCTTATCATCGAGAAAAAGACACCGGTTTTAAGTGCATTAACGCGAATATTGGCCATGTGGTCATCGTTGGTGGAGAAGGTAAGTTAGGTGGCGTATTCAAGCGCATGCTAGAGCTTTCTGGCTATCAAGTTAAGACATTAGATAAAGACGATTGGCATCAAGCTAGTGAGCTATTTGACGGTGCTGGCTTAGTGATCGTGTCAGTGCCAATCAATTTAACGACGCAGATTATTGATAAATTGTCTCAGCTTCCACGTGATTGTGTGCTGGTGGACTTAACGTCTACTAAAGCAAAACCCTTGTCACATATGCTAAATGTTCACCAAGGGCCTGTACTAGGCTTGCATCCCATGTTTGGACCTGACGTTGCAAGTTTAGCTAAACAAGTTGTTATTTATTGTGATGGTCGCTATCCGAAACAATACGCTTGGTTACTTGAGCAAATTGGGATCTGGGGAGCCAAGCTTACCGTTGCCAATGCACAAGAGCATGATAATGCCATGACGTTGGTGCAGGGAATGCGCCATTTTACGACCTTTGTTTACGGCCAACATTTAGCAGCAGAAAATCCGAATATGGCGCAACTGCTTGATTATAGCTCGCCTATTTATCGTTTAGAGTTAGCGATGGTTGGACGATTATTCGCACAAGACTCACAGCTTTATGCGGATATCATATTTTCTTCGAACGAGAATACGAAGATGTTTTCCCGCTATTTAACAAGATTTGAAGAAGCAAATACCATGTTGTTAAACGGTGATCGTGAAGGATTTATTGACGCTTTTAAAAATGTTTCACAGTGGTTTGGTGAGTATTCAACACAGTTCTTAGATGAATCTAAACAGTTGTTAATGCAGGCTCACGATAGTCGAGCTGTATAATCAATTACTGACAAAAAGAAAGCCCTGCACGAGCGGGGCTTTTTAATGTCTGGATGAGTCTATTATTAAACAGGAGTATTACTATTGAGTAACACTTCTGCCACTGGTGTTGCCTGAATAGACTCTGATGGGTAACAGCCTAAGATCTTAATATCTTTGGTAATCTCATTAAGCTCGGCTAGCGCTTTTTGCATATTGTCGTGATGTAAATTGCAATCAACATCAATATAGAACATTTCTTCCCAAGGGTTGCCTTGGATAGGACGTGATTCTAATTTTGTCATACTAATACCATTGCTCTTTAATACGAGTAAAGCATCAGCTAGCGCACCACTGGCTTGATGAGTCGACATGATAAAGGTTGTCTTTGCTGGAATTTGCACCGCAACTTCAACAGCTTTACGTGCAACCACAATGAATCGGCTATGGTTTTCAAGTTGGTTGGCAATTTTGCGCTCGATGGCGTTAAGGTTGTAGAGACTGCCTCCTTCTTGTGAGGCGATAGCCGCCACCGTCTCTGATTGTCGTTGTTGGACTATCTCCATTGCAGCAGCGGTGCTTTCAACAAACTCGAACTTAATGCCTTTGTACTTACTGAGATATTGTGAGCACTGTTGGTACGGCTGAACATGACAATATATGGTATCAATTTGTGATATATCGGTATCGATTGCAGTCACAAGGCAGTGTTCTACTGGCTGGGTCAATTCACCGACAATCGATAGTGAAGTATGTTGTAAGACGTCGTACACTTCGTTAATACTACCTGAACTGGTATTTTCAATCGGTAATAACCCGAATTCGGCTTGACCTGATTCCACTTGATTGACGATGTCACTAAATGAATCGCATCCCACTTCGACAATATCTTCTACGCGGCGGGAAAAGTAGCGATGACATGCTAGATAACTATAAGATCCTTTAGAGCCAAGAAAGGCAACTCGCGCGATTGGCGATTCATGCTGGTGGTTTGCACGTTCTTGTAACCAAGCTTGTTGATTGAGGACTGAATCTTCGATGATGACGTGAAATAACTGTGACACATAGTGAGCGTCTAGCCCCAATTTATGGCCACGTTGAATGAGATCAATGAGCAATGCTTCTTCACGTTCGGTGTCTCTAACATTCTTCACTGTGTCTATTTTCGATTGTGCAACACTGAGGCTTAATTGTCGGCGCTCGCCTAATAAACCTAAAAGCTTTTGATCTAGTGCGGTGATTTTTTCTCGTACTTCCGATAGTACGACCCCTTTACTCATTATTTTTCCTCAGCGAACACTTAATAAATTACCTTGAATTTAGGGGGTGTAAACCACACTGTCAATAGATATTTACAAACCAGTTAGAATAAGAACTTGTTTGATAGAAGAGGTTGCAGGTTATTACGACGTTAACAATGAATTTTGACACTAGAATCTCCGATTAATTATAAATACGTTAAACTTAAACATAAAAAATTTATTTAGTTTTTTTTGTCTCTTTATTATCAATTAGATAAAAAATAGTTGTTGTTATCTAACTGAATTTTATATGTTTAATTTTTGTTTTGTAAATTGGTAATTCCACATAAGTTACGTTATAAATATTGAGTTACATCATTAAACATGTCGTTGTATAGGATATATAGCGCCAACACTAAGCTGTTAATGTTGTCCACCAATGAGGAGCTATAATGGATAAAGTTCTACTGATTGTTTTATCACTTCTAAGCACTGCAGCGAGTGCAGTTTCAATGGAAAATAGTGTGTTTTCGTTGGATGCTAATCAAATACACTTTAAAGTAGGTGAAATTACCGCAAAAGATAATGTTTATCTGCGCATTAAATCAATCGATGATGTTGCAAAACTAGCACGTAAGAGCAATGTGGCTTTGTCAGAATTGACTCAGCAGCAGAGAGTGATAAACATTTCATTATCTGAAGGATGGACCATGAAAGGGCGTATTCTCGCCATCAAAATAGATGGTGAAGTTGCCGTTATTGAATCGAATGAACTGTACCTCGTTAGTGAACAACTTATTGCCCATCAGCTATAAACAATAGACCTACTTCCATAACAGCCATAGTAAGTTATTACTATGGCTGTTATGATCTTGCCGATTTTTATTCAATTAATTGTTAAGTGTTCTTAAACGCTTAAAACTCATTTATAGGTATATTATGAAAATTACCCAGAATTTTGATAGCGGCAATATCGAATGTTTATCTATTTCTGATGACGCGAACATTGAGTTAGCCATTAGAAAGGATAGCAATGCTGAATATAGTCAGTGGTTTCATTACCGCCTGACGGGGGCAAAGGACCAGTCTGTTGCAATGCATATCACTAATGCTCATGAATGTTCTTATGTCGAAGGTTGGGAAAACTACCAAGCTGTGGCTTCTTATGATCGCGAAACTTGGTTTCGTGTCGATAGCCATTATGACGGTAAGCAACTAACTATTAAGCATCAGCCAGAATTTGATAGCGTCTATTATGCCTACTTTGCGCCTTATTCAATGGAACGTCATCATGACTTAATCGCCCAAGCACAAATGCATGAACAGGTTGAACATATTTTACTTGGACAAACGGTTGATGGGCAGGATATGGATGTACTAAAAATTGGTACTGATGGCGATAACAAGAAAGTATGTTGGATGATTGCTCGCCAGCACCCTGGTGAAACAATGGCCCAGTGGTGGATGGAAGGTATGCTTGAGGCTTTGTTAGATCAAGATGATCCAATTTCAAAATCACTGTTAGATAACGCCGTTTTCTACGTAGTACCTAATATGAATCCTGATGGTAGTAAACGCGGAAATTTACGTGCAAACGCTGCTGGTGCTAATCTTAATCGTGAATGGTTAGAGCCGAGTATGGAGCGTAGCCCAGAAGTTTATCTAGTTCGTGAGAAAATGGAAAAAACGGGCATGGACTTTTGTCTGGATGTTCATGGTGATGAGGCGCTACCTTATAACTTTATCGCAGGCTCTGAAGGTATCCCTGATTGGAATGATGAGCGACAAGCGCTGTTAGATTTTTACCAACAAGCTTTGATTACGGCTAGCCCTGATTTTCAAAATAAAGTTGGCTATGACATTGATAAGCCCGGCGAAGCGTTAATGACGGTTGGCACAAATTATCTTGCACAAGCATTCAATACATTAGTGATGACGTTAGAAATGCCATTTAAAGACACACAACATACTCCTGATGAGTTATTTGGTTGGTCTCCTGCAAGATCTCAAGTGTTAGGAAAGGCCTGCTTAAACGCGTTATATCAAACGTTGCCAAAACTGTAGTCGTTTAAACAAATAGTACAATTGAAAAAGGAGCGTTTAACGCTCCTTTTTAATGTCTAATTTTCGTGAGGATCTATTTCTACTGGCGGGTAAATGAATCCTTGGTATCCGTTAGGGTGTAAAGAGTTAAAGTTGGCTAACTGCTTCTCGTCTTCAATCGCTGTAACGATAACTTCTATTCCGATTCCTTTAGCAACATTTACTAAGGCGCGACATAGTTCGCTATTTTGCTCGGTCTTACTGTAGAACGAGAATGATTGATCCAGTTTAACGTACGTCGGCTTAACTTGTTGTAAATAATTAAGTGAACCAATGCGGCGACCACATTGATCGATACCAAAGTTAGAACCATATTCTTTAACCGTTTCACACAACGCAATACATTCTTCTAAATGACTACTTACTACAGACTCTGGGATCTCAAATTGGATCTTATGAGAGTTGGTAGAGCTTTGAAGAAATAAAGCTAACCATTGATGGAATATAGTATCTTTAACACTATCACTCGTTAAATTGACCGCAATAGGCTCATGAGTTTTCGCTAAGATGTTGTTGTTGACAATCGATTTTAAAATACATTTATCAAGCTCATTACCTAACGAAAGTAGCTCAACGTATGGCATAAATACACCAGCATTTAGGACTTGTCCGTCGACATTAAGGCGACAATAGACTTCACGCTGTAATACGTCACTACTGTTCATCTTATGGACAGGCTGCCATTGGAATATAAAACGATTACTGTTAATGGCATGAGTAAGCTTTTTACGCCACTCTTCGCGAGATAATTTATGTTGTTGCTTTTTACTATCAAACCATTGAATAGTTTTCTGTTCTTTTGTTGCTTGTTGTAAAGCATTATCAGATTGAGACAATAAATCTGACGGCTCCATGTCACTTTCACGAATAGTAACACCCAAGTAAAAATCACTATTTGGTTCGCAACCTGCTTTAGACATCTCTTGGTTAATCAAACGAACTAAGGTTTGAACATAGCTTTTGATCTGCTCTTCTTCACCCTTGGTGATCAAGAAGGCAAACTCGACATTTGCAATACGAGCAATGACTGATTCTGCTATTTTTGGCAGTTGCTGCTGCATAGCTTCAGCTAATACCTTGATTGTTTCATCACGTACTTGATAACCGTATTTACTATGTATCTCTTCTAACCAATCGAATTTAGCAAGGATTAAACCACCATATCCAGGTTCAGCTAACCAGCTATTGAGTTGACCCGTTAGATATTGACGATTAGGTAAGTTTGATACGCGGTCTACGAGGCTATCTTTACGCAAACTATCAACTTCATTGTCTAAGGTATTAAAGACTTTCTTAAGCTGATTGGACATTGAGTTAATAGAAATAACAACATCTTTTAATTCAGATGTTGAAGGTAATGCCATGTCCTTATGGAATTTTCGTTGTGCAATCCCTTTCGCATGGTCAGCAATTTCATTTAATGGTTTAAGGATGGCAGTTAACCGTAATCGCAACACAATTAATGAAACAATAAACAATATAGATAAGACAAGCAGGGTGTCGTTCATGATGCGCCATAACTCACGGTAGCCAATACCGGGATGAGCTTCAATTTCTAATGTGGCAAGCTGCATCCAGTCAGACGTAATCAAACTTTCTTTAGTTTGAGATTCGAATAAACCAAGATCAGAAAACCAACTGGGAACACCATCAATAACGATTGGGTTTTCCCATGTTTGTGTTTTATTATCAACAAGCCAAGTTAACGTGACACGTCGATAAAACCCGCCCTCAAATACAACGTTTATCAACGTTTCTGCGCCAACTAAATCACCTGTTTCCAGGTGTGGCTTTAGCATGAGGCTAAGTGATGTACTCGTGTTATTTAAGTCAGACTCCATTTGCTGCGTCATAAAGTCTTTTGTTTCAGTAAACTGAAAATAGACGATGCTCGACATTACAAGCAAAAAGAGTCCAAATAACAGTGAGTTGATCTGTTGAAACAGGGTCATTGCTGTGTTACTCCAATTTTAACTTAGGCTGTTTTAGGTTATTTACGCCAAGGCGTTGCTTAAGGCTTGACCAGCGCTTCAAGCGCTTAGAATCACCAGCAAGAACACCACGTCCTTTTTCTTTATTTAACCATAGCTGTGTACCATTAAAGCTATATACGGGTAATAAATCGTTTCGTTTAGTTGCAGGTTTTATTTTACCGTCTATATTATCTAGGATGATCGGTACTGATCCCGGCGTTTCATAATACGCTAAAACCATATGGTATTGATTTAGACGTAATGCCTTTACCATGGTTATTCTCATTTCCTCATCCGGTACACCGAGTTCTAATAAAGTGTAGTATTTTGCAATAGAGTAATCTTCACAATCACCACCATTCACACCTATAAACTCGATCGGGGTTGCCCAATAATTTTTAACGCCCCACAACTTAATGTCATCTACAAATCGAAAATAATTAAAGAACCGATTTACTTTTTCTAATTTTTCTAATTTTTCTAATTTTTCTAATTTTTCTCTATTCGATAAAGCTTTAGCTTGGGTTAAAATTTTTACCCAAGCGTTACCGCGTTTACCAGCCCGCTCGCCGTAATTTTTCTTAAGCGCGTCTATAACCTTTTGATTATCAATACTGCTATCAGTTTTTGCACAGAGACCAAATGAAATGAGCATTGGTACTAGCAAGAGCCTGAGTGACCAGTTAATCCTTTGATTGCGCTGCACAAGCTCCATTTAAAACTCTATAAGCCGTCGGCAGTATAAATTGTCCATTTCATGGCTGTTGATTGCTCTGTTCCCGTCAATGAAGCGACGATTCGTCTATTTTTAGAATGCGCTTGCGGTGAATCATTTTCATCCAGTAATTTGTCAAAACCATAACCTACTGCTGCGACTCTAAAAGCAGCAATTCCGTATTGATTTTTTAACACATTAGCAACGGCATTTGCTCTGCTTTCAGAGAGTTTTTGATTAAGTTCTGCTGAGCCTTGGCGGCTACAATGCCCTTCGATTGTTACATGGCTACCAGGAAACTTGCTCATGAAATCACTAACTTCTTTAATCTTTTCAAAATCAGTTTGACTGATGACAGAAGAGTTATTCGCAAAGTTAATTTTTAGCGTAATACTGTCGTCTATACGTTTTACGCTGCTACAGCCATAGTTATCAATGTTAGCGCCTAAGAATGTATCTGCACATCGCTCACGAGCTTCAATAACACCGTCGGCATCTAGGTCTTCAAGGTTATGTTGTTGAATGACTGCTTGTTCAATATCCACAATGTCATTTGCACAACCGGCAAGGGCTAAAAAACTTATCGCTATTACAAAATACTTCATTATTTAATTCCTCCTTCGTAGCTATCTTCGCCATCCCACAAGTTAGAGCGCGTCACACGCAGTGAATCTAGCAATTGTCCTGTAGCGTTAAGCAGGCGATATGTCGCATCGATATTTTGATATTTTGCTTCTAAAAAGTCTTTACGTGCTTCAAAAAGCTCATTCTCAGTATCTAACAAATCTAAGAGGCTGCGTTGACCCAGTCTAAATTGCTGCTCATAGGATGCTTGAGTTTGCTTTGATGAGTCAACGTGTTGTTGAATAAATTGCAGTTGCATAGTGAGAAGCTCGTATGCATTCCATGCAAGCGTATATCCTTCAGTAACGTCGCGATGAGCTTTTCGATTTAGCTCAACGGCTTCAGCGATTTGGTACGCAGCAGCTCTCGATTGTGAGGCGTTTCGTCCACCTGCATATAAATTATATTTCATGCGTAACATGGCTGATGCGCTGTTATTATGGCCACCGATGTCATTGTTTAGACGATCAATACCTTCTTCACCCGATAGATTATTGTTCGCATTTGCATCAATTTCTAGGGTAAACGTAGGATAAAAACTAGATGTGAAAGTTTCTCGTGCGTAACGCGCAGCTTCAATATCATTAAGTGATGATTTGATTTCGGGATGGTTTACTAAAGCGTCTTTTAAACCAGTGTCTTCTGTGGTTGGTACCATATCTGCATCAGGTACTGGAACAATCAAATCCTTAGGATCGTGGTTAACGAGTTTACGAAACTTTGACACGCTGTCACGGAAATTATTTGTCGCGGAAATCAAATTAACATTTGCTCGTGCAAGTCGACCAGTAACTTGAGATAAATCAGCGACACTGCCTAGGCCTGATTCAGTCCGTTCTTTAATTTGTTCATAAATATCTTGGTGAGATTGAAGATTTTTCTCTGACAGAGATAGTACTTCTTGGTTTTTTAGCACTTCGTTATAAACCTTTGCAACATCAAGTGCTAAATCTTCTGCTGTAGAATATAACGTCCATTGCTCTGAACTCGCTTCTCTTTCTGTTCTAGATGTATCACTGCCAGTGTAAAAACCATCGAAGAGCATTTGTTTGATACTTAAGGTAAGTTCGCCACGTTTTAATCCAGCTTGGCCATCATCGCCATTTTCAGCGTAAATTCCTCGACGCGTTCCGGGACTATTAGTTTCTTCATGCCCATATCCTGCCGTTAAATCAACCGTTGGGAAATATCCAGCTTTTGCTTGTTTGATACGTTCTTCTGCAACTTTAAATCGGGTTAATGCGATTCTAAGATCAGGATTATTATCCATTGCTTGAGCTACTGCTTGTTCTAGAGTTTGCGCTTGTGTAATAGGTGACACTACTACTGTCCCTAGTAGGGCGCAGGCAATCATTGAATTACGCTTTAGTGCACATTTCGATGAAGTTATATCAAATTGCATATACAGTCCTTTAATTTACTGTTCTCTTAACGCAGATTGCTTAGCTCTCAATATTGGATTGAGAATATATTCTAACACTGTGCGTTTTCCCGTAATGACATCAACGGTTGTCATCATCCCTGGAATAATAGGAAGTTCCGTTTTATCTTTCTTTATAATACTAGATGATTCAGTGCGAACTCGTATTATATAAAAGCTATTACCTTTATCATCTTGCGTTGTATCAGCACTAATATGTTCTACTTTACCGTGTAGTCCGCCGTATTTTGCAAAGTCATACGCTGTAACCTTTACGATGGCAGGTAGGCCTGGATGCAAGAATGCAATGTCCTGAGGCTTTATTTTAGCTTCAATCAATAGCTTATCTTGAGTTGGGACTATCTCCATTAACGGCTGACCCGGCGTAATAACGCCACCAAGTGTATTGATATGTATAGTTTTTATTGTACCAACTACAGGAGAGGTCATTAAAGCTTTTTCTACTTTATCTTGAACTCCCACCTGTGCTTCATTCATACGAGAGAGCTCTGCTTGCATTTTGTTTAGTTCTGCACGCGTATCTGTTCGATATTTCAAGGCCGTTTCACGTCGTTGTAAAATCGTTTCACTCAGTGACGATTCCGATTTAGGACGCAGCAGTTGAGCACCTTCTAATTCGCCTAAGATGTCATTTACATTTCTTTCAAGCTTTAGTAATTCAACTTCAGGAATAATGTTCTTTTCAGCAAGAGGGCGAGTTAAGCTTAATTCCTTGTTTGCAAAGTCATAACTTCGTCTTAATGTACCTATCTTTGAGTCTAACTCTTGAATTTCTTGTGTTTTTTGCTCTATTTTACGACCCTGAATAGCGAGCTGATTAATCAAACTATCTATTCGGCCGTTATATTCTTGTTGTTGCCTTGCCACTAATTCAGGCACCTTTTCAGCAAGTTCACTAGTAAAGGTAATGTCTTTTTTAGCTATTTTAATTTGTAGTCGCCAATTTGAATCATCACCGACTAAAATGCTGCTTAGCTCTGCACGCAGTCGGATAATATTCGAACGTAGGCTATCAACTTCTTGTTTTTGCTGATTAACATCAGATTGAAAGCGAGTGTCATCAATATGAGCGAGCGGTTGTCCTTTTAATACGGACATGCCTTCTCGAACATAAAGTTCTTCAAGGATACCGCCATCCAAACTTTGAACAATTTGTGTATTCGATGACGGAATAACCTTGCCTTCACCTGACGTTACTTGTTCTAAAGCAGCAAAATAGGCCCAAATAATGAAGGTTAAGATTAATGCAGCTAATGCCCAAATAGTTAAACGATGTATACTTGGAGCTTGCGTAAGCATAGCTCCATAGACATCATCTGCCATTTCAATATCTTGCTGGGTTATCTTCATTTTTTCTCGCCTCCTAATGTTCCTGCTTTAAGTTTTTCTAAAACAGCATCACGAGGGCCGTCGGCAATGAGTCTATTTCTATCTAAGACGATTATTCTATCGACTAGATTCAATAAGTGCATTTTATGAGTAATCAGTAACACCGTACGATCTTTACCCGTAAGTTTCATCGACCGAATAAACTGATTCTCGGCACGTGCATCTAAACTAGCGGTGGGTTCGTCTAGCAATAAAATAGGCGGATCGTTTAAGATAGCGCGCGCTAGAGAAACACTTTGACGCTGACCACGTGAAAGCGCTTGGCCACCTTCACCAACCTGCATATCTAACCCTTCATTCTCAAGGTCGGTAAATAAGCTAACACCTGATAATTGAACTGCTCGAATTAATTGGTATTCCGTTACCTGTCTTGTTCCAAATAGAATATTATCGCGAATTGTACCATGAAAAAGAGTCACCTCTTGAGGTAAATAGCCAAAATTACGTCTGAGATCACTAGGATGGATTTGTCCATGATTAACACCATCAAATTGCAATGAACCAGTTGTTGGTTGATACAATCCAAGAAGTACCTTGGCTAATGTTGTTTTACCAGAACCATTTCGGCCAATGATTGCGATCTTTTCTCCTGATTCAATTTTTATGGACATTGGATATAGTGCTGGCCTTTCCATCTCTGGATAAGTAAAACCAAACTGTTCGGCATTAATGTGCCCTTTAAGGCGAGCAATACTAACTAGTTGTCCTTTGTTTTCAAATTCTTCTTCGGTTTCCATCAAAGTGTTTATTGCTGCCATTGCCGTGAGGGTGTGATTTGAGCGAGTTAGTAACCCTGCAATCTTTGCCATTGGCGATATCGCACGGCTAGATAACATGACCGACGCGATTATTGCACCCATAGAAATCATGTTCTCTGAAACACGATAAACACCTAACACTATGACGCCAATTACAGCTGTTTGAACAACAAAACTTGCAACGTTGGAAACTGAATTCGAAATATTTTTAGATTTCATATTCCAATTTGAAGTGTGGCCAAGCATCTGCTGCCATGCTTTCTGCACAATGCCTTCGGCTCCATTTGCTTTTATGGATTCAATAGAACTCAGACTTTCAATTAAATGACCGTGGCGCAAACTAGAGAACTTATTACTCTCTTCAATGGCATGACGTAATTTTGGTTGAATTAAAAGTGTATATCCAATAATTAGCACCGTTGCAATAATCGGAAACATTACCAAATCGCCAGCGACTAACCATATAATAAACATAAAGAATAATGCAAAAGGTAAATCGACCATTGCGGTAATGGTTGCAGACGATAAAAAGTCTCGAATTGTATCAAATTCACTGACTTGTTTTGCGGTGCCACCAACACTGGGGCTGCGTTTTTCAAGTGGAATACCAATTACTTTAGAAAATAATTTTGATGACATTGTTATGTCTATTTTCTTACCTGCTACATCAATCAAATAACCCCGTAGTTGTTTTAATAGCAAGTCGAAAATATAAGCTAACCCGGCTCCTAGTGCCAATACCCATAACGATTCAAACGCAAGATTTGGTACGACTTTGTCATATACATTCATGACAAAAAGAGGAGATACAAGGGCAAAAATATTAATTAAAATAGTTGCAATGATTACATCGCGGTAAATACTAGCGGCGCTTTTGATTGAAGCCCATAGCCAGTGTTCTTTATGCTGATAATGATGCACATCTTGAAGTTTATCACCGCGATACTGTTGTTTTATTAAAAACAAATAACCAACATATTGTGTTTTAAGTTCGGCAATCGTTAACTCGTCTTGACCACCAGTTTCAGGCAACGAAATAACTGCTCTATCATTGTCAAAATCAAGTTCCTGAAGTACGCAAGCTTTTTGATCTTTGAGCATTAAAATACAAGGTAAAAGCATACCTGGTATCTCATCTAACCCTTTGCGATTAAGTTTTGCTGTTAATCCAGCGCGAGATGCCGCCTGGGGGAGTAATTCGGGGGATAACACTGCTTCTGTAATTGGGAGGCCAGCGGATAACGCTTCTGCAGAGCAGGGCGTGCCAAAATGCTCAGTTAAAATCACTAAACAATCCAATAAAGGATCGCTATTAACTCGTTGAGACGGTGAAATAGCCCATTGAGCCTGTGCCTTTTCTGGTGACTGCAATATAATTACCTTTTTACATCAATATCGGAAAAGTGCCAATGCAAGTTGCATTGGCACTTTTCACTATTACGTTATTTATTAATAATATAGCACACTTTCTATAAGTCGCTAATATCCTCGTCATCTAATAGTGGCTTGTTAGTTAACGCTGCATCATCACTTACATTACTTGGGCTAAGTAGCGCTTGGTCTCCTAAATTAGTAAATAACGTATTAATTACAGAAGATTGCCCTTGTTCTAATTCATGCGATAAATCTACACCTTCAAGCTTAATTGTTTGACTTATTTCGCCGTCAATATCAACTGAAATTGTGGTGCTATTCTCATCAGATGTAATTGATAGATAATTCTCTAAATCCGACGCATTGTCAAGGGCTAATAAGTCGGATAAATCGAGTTTATCTTCATTTAATACAAAGCCTTCGATAACTTCCGGTTGACCTGTTGCCGATGAAGGCAATGATTGGTTTATCGTCTGCGGTGTATCTAATACATCAATCATTACATCATCACCATTCTCACCAATGAGGAAATCGTTGCTTATTGGAGCTGCCTTTGAAGGTGTAAATTCATCCTGAGATTTTACTTCAGGAAGTGAGCTTTGTGCTGGCGCTGTTGGGTTAATTACTATTTCAGAATCAGAAACGTCTGTAGATTCATTCCCTGCTTTATCAGTCACAACTGCAGTAACAGAATAAGTACCAGTTAACTCAAGGGAGTTATCGTCGGGGATAACTAATGACCATACATTACCATCGATAGTTAAGTTTCCATCACCTACTGTATAAGTACTGCCATCAACGGTTACTCGGAATGAGTATCCTTCGCCCATAGACACGCTTCCTGTAATTGTTGGGTTAACATTTGAAGTCAACAATGATGTGACTGTTGGTACATCTGGCGCAGTCAGGTCAATCGCAATAACATCACTATGAGCAGTTTTTGGATTTCCTGCTTTATCAGTAATCGAAACTGTTGCTGCGACTTCTTGCCCATCGACCACAAAGCCAATTGGAAGTGTTGTTGAATAAGAATCTGTATTAAGCATTTCTTGTGTAACATCAATCTTCTTATCTTCGACTTTCAACCCTTGAATAAAGAATCGGATGTTTAATACATCGCCAACTTGAATTGCTGGGTCAGATAAATCAACTGATACGTCAATAGCTGATGTGCTTTCATCCAAATTAATCAATTGATCATCACCAGCATCCATGTCTACAAGTGGCGCTCCGGCAACAGTATCTATCGTTACCTCTTGCTTATACTCCGTTGTAATGTTTCCTGCTAAATCAATAATTCTGAATTGGAATTCATGAGTACCTTCATCAAGTGGACGGTCTGTCAGATCTAACTCCCAGCCTGCAGCAAGGAACTGACCATTTGAAGTAGACGCCCAAGTTTGAACTTCCTCCCATTTACCATCAATGAGTACTTGTATATACTCTCGTTGGCCAACATTAATTATACTGGCAGTCAAACTACCGGTGAGTACAATCGCAGGATCTCTTGTTATGAAGTCACCGTCAGACTCACCTGAACTATTGCTTAGTTTAACGTCGAAAATCATTGCACCAGTACTAGCGTTTGTCGCAGTAGAATTAGTATCAATATAGATATTTTTACTATATGTTTCAGTAACATTACCAGCAATATCACTAACTCTTAGCGCATAAGTGTGCTGTCTGTCAGCAAGGTTTTGTCGTGTATCTGTATATGTCCAAGTGACTATACCATCTGCGCCTGTTGTAATGTTTGCTGAGTCAATCGTAATCCATTCACCTAGGATTTGAATTTCTAGAAATTCGTCGCTCGCTAATGTTTTTGTTCAGCTGGCCAATAAGAACAATGTCAGAATTTACATTCGTATGGAAGTCGCTATTAGACAATCCTGTATCTTGTTCGTTTCCTGTTATTGGATCAACGCCCAGTGATTTAATCGAAATTTCTGTATCAGTCAATGTTTTATCGACAGTTATAGATTGACTAACTACATCACCGACAATGTGTCCTGCTGCACTAACTATTCTCGCTTGATAATCATATACACCATCATCCAATGGTTTATCTACGCGATAAAACCAATTATAGACTGTAGGAATACCTGGACTTATAGTAGATTGTATCGTTAGATCAACCCACTCAGTTCCCACAAGAATTTGAACTTTTTCATCATCTTGCAATTTTGTACTGACTTCCCCTTTTATTAAGTATTGAGCATAGTTGGTTCTGTAGTCGCTATCACTGACACCCGTATCTGCCAAGACGTTAGTGAAGCTAACCTGTGCACCACTATTATGAGTGTTATTTTGGTCGACAATTACAACTTGTCGAGATGTTGAACTCGAAAGTCCTAGATCGTCAATAACTTGTGCTCGATACTCGTATTCCCCATCTGGCAATGAGCGGTTATCTACATAGCTCCAGGTAAACATATCTGTACCATTAATAGAGACTAAAGAGGAAGACTCAATTGTAATCCATTCATTATTTACAAAAATTTGTAAAGTCTCGTCCTCTAATAACGCTTTGCTAATTGTACCTGAGATAGTTAATTGATTATCTGTTGTAATAAAATCATCGTCAAATAAGCCATCATCTTCCGTTATTTCTGTTATTTTGGCTACAGCTTCTGGAGGCCTAGTATGAATGATGCTCTCATCTTGGACTGAATCGTGTATTAATCCATCAGCATCCCTCGTTTTCATAAAGGCAATTAGTTGGGTTGCATCATTGAAACCAACATCTTCTCCATCAAATGTTATGGCTCCAAGATTATCGACATCGACAAAAAACATACCGTCATCTGTTACAGTGATATTGTCTTTAGAGATAGTATGAACAATTGATCTTCCACCTACAGTCCCTACTAGCACAATATCTTCAGGCGTATGTCCGTCCGCTAGTTGCCCACCGATATAGATCTTATGTGAAAGATCAGTACTTTTAAGGATTCCATCGCCATCACGAATGACAATTCGTGTATCTCTTAAGTCATTCACGTCAACCGTATTGTCTACAAAAGCAACTTTCTCTATATCGATTAATGTGATTACTTTGTTCGTACCTTTCCGATAAGTAAGGGTTACGTTTCCATCGTCATCTAGCCCTGCAATAAAGTCTGTGTCGTATGCATCAAGTACTAGCGTATCAGTACCATCTCCTCCGTCGACTTTCAGGCTATTTGGATTATCAACAGATACGACAATTCTGTCATCACTTAAACCAGTAAATATAAACTCTTGCTCAACGGCATTGTCATTAGTTATTTGTGCTGTTGTCTCTTCTGAATTTGATTTTAGGTAACTAATCTCATCAGTTGTATTGATAACTGATGAAGAATCTAATGCGCCTTCAAAAAGCTGTGCTTTAATCGTGTGTACGGCGTTGGCTGTAACAGAGGAATTAACTTCTACCTCCCAAGTTCCATCCGTTTTTACAAAACCACTTCCGATTACTAAGTCACTTTGGTCGAGTAGTTCAACCAACTGTCCAACCGTTCCGCCAATACCTCGGATTGCAGTACTACTAAAATCATTACTCTCTGATAAATCGATTGCGTCCAATATCTCAAACTGTTGATCGATTACACGAGTTGTTGCTGTGCCATTAGTCGGTGAAATAATCGGTGCGCTTTCAAAGCCACCAAAGTTCCAGTTAGGATTTTGACTTGGGATATTATTCAATATTTCTTTAATAGAGACTGTTATATTTTCTGTCTCTTCCTTGAGTGAATCCGCAATAGAGGTAACAGAATGCGTGATTTCTGATTGTCCTACATTGATAAATAGTCTTATTTCTTCTGTTACATTTTGACCAGAAATTGTGTCTACTCCACTTACTTCAACGATGATTGCGACTGCAACCTCTCCAAAAATGTGTACCAAATTAGGAGCGAAAAGTTCGCTAGGTTCATCAGAAATTTTAAAGGTAAAGACTGCTTCTTCACCTTCTCTCACTTCATCAGGGCCTTCGACTGATATTTTTGGAATATCTTTTTCATCAACTGGTGCAGGATCTGGAGTTATATTGATCGTGGCTTGATCTTGGTTTCTGTCGATAACTGGCAATGTAGCGAAGCCAGCAGTTCCTGTCGCGTTGTTTGTATCCACCACATTCTTCAAGGTGACAGTTAATGTCTCATTTTCCTCAAGTGCTGCATCATCAATTGTTTGTAAGTTAAATTTGACACTAGTTTGACCTGCTCCGATTTCTACAGATGTTCTACCAGTAAAATCGTCTCCATCATCTGCTGTTCCCGAATATTCAAGGAACACTGTTACCGATTCACCAGCAGGGACTTCTTTACTTAATGTAATGGTGTACTCACCAGTAGCTTGACCCTCTACAACATCAACACCTGGACCTTCTAATATTATTGTGTGAGCTTTAGTGTCGATCGTAAATTCAGTATCAATACTTTTACTGCTTGTTTGACCTGCAGTGTCAATTATTTGGGCTGCAATACTGTAGTCACCATCTTCTGGTGCATCTACTTCAATAGTGAATGGTTGTCCTAAGTCAGTTCCCAGTGGAATTGTTGTATCAATGAACCCCTGAGGATCTATTTCCGTTGAAACAAATAGTCTAATTGTATCGCCGACTTCTGTTCCATCTGGCAGTGATACGCTCACAGTAATGACTTTTTCACCACCAGTATTCTGGATCTCTTCAGCATCAATAATGGTATCGCCGCTAGCTGCGTCAACCCCTTTAATTGAAATTGCTGGTGGAACATCTATTGCGGTGTCTAACGTGAAATTTTCAGTTCCAGCTAATGATGTATTACCTGCTTCGTCAGTAATGGTGGCGCTAACGGCGTAGTCGCCATCGTTAAAGGCGCCATCCACGCTGATGTCGCTGACTGGGATAGTCACGGTAATAGGCGAGGTGCCATCCCACGTGGCATTAATGACTTGCTCGACAGTCACAACAGCGCCGCCAGGTTGTGTCACGGTCAGTGTAATAGTGTCGCCAGGCAGTGAGTCAGTTGGTGGAGTGACTAATACCTCAACCCCATCGTTAGCTTCCTCAAGGGTCACATTGTCAATGGCTTCAGCAATAGTAACGCCAGGCGCTGCATCGCTACCGCCTTCACCGGTACCTGTCCCTGGTGGTTGTGTATCAACGGTAAAGTCGATAGGCGTACTGGTGCTATCGGAGCCATCTTTGGTGATGGTTGCTGTTACGGTGATTTTATCGCCGTGGTTAAGGCTAGTGATAAGTTGGTCAATGGTGTCACCGGCTACCCATGTTGATGGGATAGTGACAGGCACGACAACAGTTGGGCCGGTTGCAGGGGTTAGCGTGACGTTAATAACGCCATTTGGCTGTGCATCTGCCGGCGGGGTGATGGTGAGTGTTAAGCCGTCAAGCTCTGTTTTGTTAATCAGGCCATCATCTGCTGCAGGCAGGCTAATGATAGGAGGCGTGACAGCGCCGCTGCCGCCATCTGTGTCGGTGGCTAGTGTAATGCCTGTATTATCACTTGGCGCACTTTCGTTACCTTGTTGGTCGGTGACGGTTGCGCTTACGGTGTAATCACCATCAACGAACTTACCGCCGTCACTGATAGCGCTCACAGGAATCGTCACTGCAACCACGCCGCCTTGTGCCCAAGGGGCTTCAATGGTGTGCTCAACAAGTACATCGTTGCCATCAGCATCGGTTAGGGTCAAGGTGATAGTATCACCCAGCTCAGAGCCGATTGGCGGGGTGACATTCACAAGAATACCATCGCTGGCTTCAGCGGCGTCGATGTTACCGCCGTCAACTTGCTCAGGGACAGCGATAAGCACGGCATCGTCTGCACCGCCACCGCCTGTGCCTTGACCAGGTGCTGTTCTATCTAATGTAAATTCAGCGGTGTCACTTGGCTTACTTTCTTGCGGACCACGTGTTACCACGGCGCTAATGTCGTATTGACCATCCGTAATGTTAACGCCGGTTAACTGAGTCACTGTCACGAGTGCGCTGTTATCGGTAATATTTTGTGCCGTTACCGTGTGCGTTACCGTGTGCTCATCGTCACTTGAATCTGTCACGGTGAGCGTGATGATGTCGCCGACCTGACTGTCAGATGGCAGACCAATGGCGATAGCGACGCCGGATGCGTCAGTGAACTCTTGGCTGTTAACACCATTGTCACCATCAACAACGTCAAGCGTTGGTGGTGATGGTTGTTTCTCTTCGCCAGGAATCGTTGTGTCTAACTTGAAGTCAATGTTGTTACTGACAGCACCCGCGTTACCATTACTACTAACAACACTTGCGTTAGCGGTGTAATTGCCGTTTTCAAGGCCGGTCACAGGGACGGTAATCGCCACTGATTCATTTACAGCGACATCACTTGTTAATACGTGCTCGTAGGTGGTAATGGTATGACCATTACTATCGAGTAGGGTAATAACAATGCTATCGCCCTGTAGGGCGCCTGCAGTGAGTTTAACGCTTGCTTGCAGGCCGTCAGAAGCTTCTTGGGCATCAACGAGATTATCTTGCGCTTCTTCAATCGTGAGCTCTGGTACGTGCTGTATTGACGTATCAAGCGTAAAGGTCGCTGTCTCTGGTAATGATGTATTACCTGCTTCGTCAGTAATGGTGGCGCTAACGGCGTAGTCGCCATCGTTAAAGGTGCCATCCACGCTGATGTCGCTGACTGGGATAGTCACGGTAATAGGCGAGGTGCCATCCCACGTGGTATTAATGACTTGCTCGACAGTCACAACAGCGCCGCCAGGTTGTGTCACGGTCAGTGTAATAGTGTCGCCAGGCAGTGAGTCAGTTGGTGGAGTGACTAATACCTCAACCCCATCGTTAGCTTCCTCAAGGGTCACATTGTCAATGGCTTCAGCAATAGTAACGCCAGGCGCTGCATCGCTACCGCCTTCACCGGTACCTGTCCCTGGTGGTTGTGTATCAACGGTAAAGTCGATAGGCGTACTGGTGCTATCGACGTCATCTTTGGTGATGGTTGCTGTTACGGTGATTTTATCGCCGTGGTTAAGGCTAGTGATAAGTTGGTCAATGGTGTCACCGGCTACCCATGTTGATGGGATAGTGACAGGCACGACAACAGTTGGGCCGGTTGCAGGGGTTAGCGTGACGTTAATAACGCCATTTGGCTGTGCATCTGCCGGCGGGGTGATGGTGAGTGTTAAGCCGTCAAGCTCTGTTTTGTTAATCAGGCCATCATCTGCTGCAGGCAGGCTAATGATAGGAGGCGTGACAGCGCCGCTGCCGCCATCTGTGTCGGTGGCTAGTGTAATGCCTGTATTATCACTTGGCGCACTTTCGTTACCTTGTTGGTCGGTGACGGTTGCGCTTACGGTGTAATCACCATCAACGAACTTACCGCCGTCACTGATAGCGCTCACAGGAATCGTCACTGCAACCACGCCGCCTTGTGCCCAAGGGGCTTCAATGGTGTGCTCAACAAGTACATCGTTGCCATCAGCATCGGTTAGGGTCAAGGTGATAGTATCACCCAGCTCAGAGCCGATTGGCGGGGTGAC
This sequence comes from Psychrobium sp. nBUS_13, assembly GCF_051201665.1. Classification (GTDB taxonomy): domain Bacteria; phylum Pseudomonadota; class Gammaproteobacteria; order Enterobacterales; family Psychrobiaceae; genus Psychrobium. The sequence goes on from NZ_CP179210.1 coordinate 861,292, forward strand.
ATTCACAAGAATACCATCGCTGGCTTCAGCGGCGTCGATGTTACCGCCGTCAACTTGCTCAGGGACAGCGATAAGCACGGCATCGTCTGCACCGCCACCGCCTGTGCCTTGACCAGGTGCTGTTCTATCTAATGTAAATTCAGCGGTGTCACTTGGCTTACTTTCTTGCGGACCACGTGTTACCACGGCGCTAATGTCGTATTGACCATCCGTAATGTTAACGCCGGTTAACTGAGTCACTGTCACGAGTGCGCTGTTATCGGTAATATTTTGTGCCGTTACCGTGTGCGTTACCGTGTGCTCATCGTCACTTGAATCTGTCACGGTGAGCGTGATGATGTCGCCGACCTGACTGTCAGATGGCAGACCAATGGCGATAGCGACGCCGGATGCGTCAGTGAACTCTTGGCTGTTAACACCATTGTCACCATCAACAACGTCAAGCGTTGGTGGTGATGGTTGTTTCTCTTCGCCAGGAATCGTTGTGTCTAACTTGAAGTCAATGTCGTTACTGACAGCGCCCGCGTTACCATTACTACTAACAACACTTGCGTTAGCGGTGTAATTGCCGTTTTCAAGGCCGGTCACAGGGACGGTAATCGCCACTGATTCATTTACAGCGACATCACTTGTTAATACGTGCTCGTAGGTGGTAATGGTATGACCATTACTATCGAGTAGGGTAATAACAATGCTATCGCCCTGTAGGGCGCCTGCAGTGAGTTTAACGCTTGCTTGCAGGCCGTCAGAAGCTTCTTGGGCATCAACGAGATTATCTTGCGCTTCTTCAATCGTGAGCTCTGGTACGTGCTGTATTGACGTATCAAGCGTAAAGGTCGCTGTCTCTGGTAATGATGTATTACCTGCTTCGTCAGTAATGGTGGCGCTAACGGCGTAGTCGCCATCGTTAAAGGTGCCATCCACGCTGATGTCGCTAACTGGGATAGTCACGGTAATAGGCGAGGTGCCATCCCACGTGGTATTAATGACTTGCTCGACAGTCACAACAGCGCCGCCAGGTTGTGTCACGGTCAGTGTAATAGTGTCGCCAGGCAGTGAGTCAGTTGGTGGAGTGACTAATACCTCAACCCCATCGTTAGCTTCCTCAAGGGTCACATTGTCAATGGCTTCAGCAATAGTAACGCCAGGCGCTGCATCGCTACCGCCTTCACCGGTACCTGTCCCTGGTGGTTGTGTATCAACGGTAAAGTCGATAGGCGTACTGGTGCTATCGGAGCCATCTTTGGTGATGGTTGCTGTTACGGTGATTTTATCGCCGTGGTTAAGGCTAGTGATAAGTTGGTCAATGGTGTCACCGGCTACCCATGTTGATGGGATAGTGACAGGCACGACAACAGTTGGGCCGGTTGCAGGGGTTAGCGTGACGTTAATAACGCCATTTGGCTGTGCATCTGCCGGCGGGGTGATGGTGAGTGTTAAGCCGTCAAGCTCTGTTTTGTTAATCAGGCCATCATCTGCTGCAGGCAGGCTAATGATAGGAGGCGTGACAGCGCCGCTGCCGCCATCTGTGTCGGTGGCTAGTGTAATGCCTGTATTATCACTTGGCGCACTTTCGTTACCTTGTTGGTCGGTGACGGTTGCGCTTACGGTGTAATCACCATCAACGAACTTACCGCCGTCACTGATAGCGCTCACAGGAATCGTCACTGCAACCACGCCGCCTTGTGCCCAAGGGGCTTCAATGGTGTGCTCAACAAGTACATCGTTGCCATCAGCATCGGTTAGGGTCAAGGTGATAGTATCACCCAGCTCAGAGCCGATTGGCGGGGTGACATTCACAAGAATACCATCGCTGGCTTCAGCGGCGTCGATGTTACCGCCGTCAACTTGCTCAGGGACAGCGATAAGCACGGCATCGTCTGCACCGCCACCGCCTGTGCCTTGACCAGGTGCTGTTCTATCTAATGTAAATTCAGCGGTGTCACTTGGCTTACTTTCTTGCGGACCACGTGTTACCACGGCGCTAATGTCGTATTGACCATCCGTAATGTTAACGCCGGTTAACTGAGTCACTGTCACGAGTGCGCTGTTATCGGTAATATTTTGTGCCGTTACCGTGTGCGTTACCGTGTGCTCATCGTCACTTGAATCTGTCACGGTGAGCGTGATGATGTCGCCGACCTGACTGTCAGATGGCAGACCAATGGCGATAGCGACGCCGGATGCGTCAGTGAACTCTTGGCTGTTAACACCATTGTCACCATCAACAACGTCAAGCGTTGGTGGTGATGGTTGTTTCTCTTCGCCAGGAATCGTTGTGTCTAACTTGAAGTCAATGTCGTTACTGACAGCACCCGCGTTACCATTACTACTAACAACACTTGCGTTAGCGGTGTAATTGCCGTTTTCAAGGCCGGTCACAGGGACGGTAATCGCCACTGATTCATTTACAGCGACATCACTTGTTAATACGTGCTCGTAGGTGGTAATGGTATGACCATTACTATCGAGTAGGGTAATAACAATGCTATCGCCCTGTAGGGCGCCTGCAGTGAGTTTAACGCTTGCTTGCAGGCCGTCAGAAGCTTCTTGGGCATCAACGAGATTATCTTGCGCTTCTTCAATCGTGAGCTCTGGTACGTGCTGTATTGACGTATCAAGCGTAAAGGTCGCTGTCTCTGGTAATGATGTATTACCTGCTTCGTCAGTAATGGTGGCGCTAACGGCGTAGTCGCCATCGTTAAAGGTGCCATCCACGCTGATGTCGCTGACTGGGATAGTCACGGTAATAGGCGAGGTGCCATCCCACGTGGTATTAATGACTTGCTCGACAGTCACAACAGCGCCGCCAGGTTGTGTCACGGTCAGTGTAATAGTGTCGCCAGGCAGTGAGTCAGTTGGTGGAGTGACTAATACCTCAACCCCATCGTTAGCTTCCTCAAGGGTCACATTGTCAATGGCTTCAGCAATAGTAACGCCAGGCGCTGCATCGCTACCGCCTTCACCGGTACCTGTCCCTGGTGGTTGTGTATCAACGGTAAAGTCGATAGGCGTACTGGTGCTATCAACGTCATCTTTGGTGATGGTTGCTGTTACGGTGATTTTATCGCCGTGGTTAAGGCTAGTGATAAGTTGGTCAATGGTGTCACCGGCTACCCATGTTGATGGGATAGTGACAGGCACGACAACAGTTGGGCCGGTTGCAGGGGTTAGCGTGACGTTAATAACGCCATTTGGCTGTGCATCTGCCGGCGGGGTGATGGTGAGTGTTAAGCCGTCAAGCTCTGTTTTGTTAATCAGGCCATCATCTGCTGCAGGCAGGCTAATGATAGGAGGCGTGACAGCGCCGCTGCCGCCATCTGTGTCGGTGGCTAGTGTAATGCCTGTATTATCACTTGGCGCACTTTCGTTACCTTGTTGGTCGGTGACGGTTGCGCTTACGGTGTAATCACCATCAACGAACTTACCGCCGTCACTGATAGCGCTCACAGGAATCGTCACTGCAACCACGCCGCCTTGTGCCCAAGGGGCTTCAATGGTGTGCTCAACAAGTACATCGTTGCCATCAGCATCGGTTAGGGTCAAGGTGATAGTATCACCCAGCTCAGAGCCGATTGGCGGGGTGACATTCACAAGAATACCATCGCTGGCTTCAGCGGCGTCGATGTTACCGCCGTCAACTTGCTCAGGGACAGCGATAAGCACGGCATCGTCTGCACCGCCACCGCCTGTGCCTTGACCAGGTGCTGTTCTATCTAATGTAAATTCAGCGGTGTCACTTGGCTTACTTTCTTGCGGACCACGTGTTACCACGGCGCTAATGTCGTATTGACCATCCGTAATGTTAACGCCGGTTAACTGAGTCACTGTCACGAGTGCGCTGTTATCGGTAATATTTTGTGCCGTTACCGTGTGCGTTACCGTGTGCTCATCGTCACTTGAATCTGTCACGGTGAGCGTGATGATGTCGCCGACCTGACTGTCAGATGGCAGACCAATGGCGATAGCGACGCCGGATGCGTCAGTGAACTCTTGGCTGTTAACACCATTGTCACCATCAACAACGTCAAGCGTTGGTGGTGATGGTTGTTTCTCTTCGCCAGGAATCGTTGTGTCTAACTTGAAGTCAATGTCGTTACTGACAGCGCCCGCGTTACCATTACTACTAACAACACTTGCGTTAGCGGTGTAATTGCCGTTTTCAAGGCCGGTCACAGGGACGGTAATCGCCACTGATTCATTTACAGCGACATCACTTGTTAATACGTGCTCGTAGGTGGTAATGGTATGACCATTACTATCGAGTAGGGTAATAACAATGCTATCGCCCTGTAGGGCGCCTGCAGTGAGTTTAACGCTTGCTTGCAGGCCGTCAGAAGCTTCTTGGGCATCAACGAGATTATCTTGCGCTTCTTCAATCGTGAGCTCTGGTACGTGCTGTATTGACGTATCAAGCGTAAAGGTCGCTGTCTCTGGTAATGATGTATTACCTGCTTCGTCAGTAATGGTGGCGCTAACGGCGTAGTCGCCATCGTTAAAGGTGCCATCCACGCTGATGTCGCTAACTGGGATAGTCACGGTAATAGGCGAGGTGCCATCCCACGTGGTATTAATGACTTGCTCGACAGTCACAACAGCGCCGCCAGGTTGTGTCACGGTCAGTGTAATAGTGTCGCCAGGCAGTGAGTCAGTTGGTGGAGTGACTAATACCTCAACCCCATCGTTAGCTTCCTCAAGGGTCACATTGTCAATGGCTTCAGCAATAGTAACGCCAGGCGCTGCATCGCTACCGCCTTCACCGGTACCTGTCCCTGGTGGTTGTGTATCAACGGTAAAGTCGATAGGCGTACTGGTGCTATCGACGTCATCTTTGGTGATGGTTGCTGTTACGGTGATTTTATCGCCGTGGTTAAGGCTAGTGATAAGTTGGTCAATGGTGTCACCGGCTACCCATGTTGATGGGATAGTGACAGGCACGACAACAGTTGGGCCGGTTGCAGGGGTTAGCGTGACGTTAATAACGCCATTTGGCTGTGCATCTGCCGGCGGGGTGATGGTGAGTGTTAAGCCGTCAAGCTCTGTTTTGTTAATCAGGCCATCATCTGCTGCAGGCAGGCTAATGATAGGAGGCGTGACAGCGCCGCTGCCGCCATCTGTGTCGGTGGCTAGTGTAATGCCTGTATTATCACTTGGCGCACTTTCGTTACCTTGTTGGTCGGTGACGGTTGCGCTTACGGTGTAATCACCATCAACGAACTTACCGCCGTCACTGATAGCGCTCACAGGAATCGTCACTGCAACCACGCCGCCTTGTGCCCAAGGGGCTTCAATGGTGTGCTCAACAAGTACATCGTTGCCATCAGCATCGGTTAGGGTCAAGGTGATAGTATCACCCAGCTCAGAGCCGATTGGCGGGGTGACATTCACAAGAATACCATCGCTGGCTTCAGCGGCGTCGATGTTACCGCCGTCAACTTGCTCAGGGACAGCGATAAGCACGGCATCGTCTGCACCGCCACCGCCTGTGCCTTGACCAGGTGCTGTTCTATCTAATGTAAATTCAGCGGTGTCACTTGGCTTACTTTCTTGCGGACCACGTGTTACCACGGCGCTAATGTCGTATTGACCATCCGTAATGTTAACGCCGGTTAACTGAGTCACTGTCACGAGTGCGCTGTTATCGGTAATATTTTGTGCCGTTACCGTGTGCGTTACCGTGTGCTCATCGTCACTTGAATCTGTCACGGTGAGCGTGATGATGTCGCCGACCTGACTGTCAGATGGCAGACCAATGGCGATAGCGACGCCGGATGCGTCAGTGAACTCTTGGCTGTTAACACCATTGTCACCATCAACAACGTCAAGCGTTGGTGGTGATGGTTGTTTCTCTTCGCCAGGGACTGTGGTGTTCAGTTCTATATTTACTGGACTACTTGGCTCTGATGTATTTCCAGATGGATCGGTGATTGAAACAATAACTTTGTATTCGCCATCGCCAGGCAAAACAGTCGTAGGAATCACATAGGGAATTTCATCTGGTTTTACCCAATTTTCGGGAATGATGTAGTCCACCGTTATCTGAGGTTCTATCCCTTCACCTGTAATGGTTACTGTTACGCTATCTCCTGGCAAGGTACCCGCCGGTGGTGTGACTATGATATCTATGCCATCAATGGATTCTTCTTTATTTATCGTGCCTTCACTTTCTGGAATTTCTAACTTAGGTTTTAAACCGTTCCCTGGTGGTGTAGTGTCGACTGTTATGAGGCTTGTAGTACTGCTTTCGCTTATATTACCGGCAAGATCAGAGACACTTGATGTAATATTATACTCGCCATCTACGGGATAAAACGAATTAGGGATGGTGAAGTCAACGTTATCAGTAGGAACCCAATTTAGTGGAATGATAAACGCGTATGTATCTTCACCTATTGATTCGTTTTGAATAAGAACATTTATTGTATCGCCTGGTAGTGTGCCAATTGGTACTTTTACAGAAATTTGAACGCCATTCAACATTTCTTGAGCATTTACGCCATCTACCGCTTCGGCGATTTCATGTTGAGGTGATGTGTTATCAGTATTTTCCCCTGGCGCAATAGTATCTACATTGAGATTAACTTTTTCTGATTCGTTACTAGGATTACCAGCAGGGTCTTTGACGTGAACAGATACAGTATAAGTTTGCTCGCTTGTAAAATAGCTCTGAGGGATTTCAATCGGAAAAGGACGGATCAATTCATCGTTATTGAAGTGTTCTGCTGTGACAGGAATTTCAATGGCTCTTACTGAACCATCTGCCGCGCTGATTGTGAATACAATTGTATCGCCAATTGATGTGCCGTCAGGAAGTGTTAATTCAGTTTGAATATCGTCACTTAATTCTTGTTTATTGATTCCATTTTCTGACTCAGCTGCAACCAATATAGGTCGTGATATTTCTTCGCCTTCACCTGGTGCTGTACTGTCAACATTCAAGGCAATGTTGTCGCTGGCTAGACTTGGATTACCAGATGCATCGCGAACTATGGTGTTGATTGAATATAAACCATCAGGAGTCAGGATTTCTTTATTCACATTAACGGTGATTGTTTGTGGGTCTTCCCAATCAACTGGAATCTGATTAACAACTGAGATAATTAATACATTGTTGCTGTCATATACGTTTACTTCAATGAGATCGCCGGGAATGCTGCCTGATGGTGGTTGCACCACAACTTGCAACCCGTCAGTCAACATCGACTCATTGACAAATGGCCCAGTGACTTCAGGAGTCGAAATGATTGGTTTTGTGACTGGACCTTCTGAACCTGGTGCCGTTGTATCAATAAATATTGATTCTTTTTCACTCAGTTCGCCTTGTTCTGATTGGCCTATTTTAGAAACGGAAGCTGTTACTTCATATGAGCCATCTTCAGGTACTTTATCTGTCGGGAATGTAACATTTAGTCTTTCTTGAGGCGTCCAACCATCTGGAACCGTAAATAAGTGATTGGTTTCAACACTGCCATCAAGTGAGGTAATGGAAACTGAGATCGAGTCTCCCTGTTCTGTACCGGTCGGCAACTTGATCTGAATCTGAATGCCATCTTCGACTTCAGCTGCATTTATGCCATTTTCCGCCTCTTTTACATATACCGTAGGTTTTGTACTTGCTGTATCTAATTGGATAGTGACTGATGGACTATCGCTACTGGTATTACCTACTTTATCCGTTACATTTGCACTAATATCATGTTGACCATCAGCTGGTAATTCTTCAGGCGGAATCGTCACTGAAATAGGGTCGCTTCCATTCCAATCATCAGGAATAACGTATGATGTAACTACTGGCGTACTGCCGATACTAGATGTCAACGTCACAGTAATTGTATCACTACCGAGCGTACCTGAAGGAGGGTATATTAATACTTGAATGCCATCTTTGGATTCTTCTGCATCAATACCGTCGGTAGCTTCAGCTATTTCAATGATAGGTGTTGGGTTCTCACCAACGTCACCTGGTGCCAAGGTATCAATGGTGATATTTTGGCTTTCACTAACTTCTCCAACCTGTTGTAGATTTTCATCAACTACAATTGTTGTTACCGTATAGGTGCCATCAGTGGGTGCGTCATCTGAATCAATGGTGTAATTTATTGGACCAAATCCATTCCATGAAGACGGAACCGGAATATCAATAATGATTGGTGTATCCGATCCTTCTGCATGCATTGAAACTTTAATTGTATCACCGACTTTTGTACCTTCAGGCGGTATTATGATGACTTCAATGCCATCGATAGCTTCTTCTTTGTTTATTCCGCCCTCTGCTTCTGGAATAGATACAACCGGCTTGTTTGTCGAAATATTTAATTCGATATCTTGTGTAATACTCGGCTGACTGATATTTCCTACTTGATCTTTTACGGTTGCTGTAATTGAGTAAGTACCGTCACTATTGAAAAGCTCTGGAGGAACAGTCAGTGGGAGTAATTCAGTAGGTTGCCATGAACTAGGAACTTCAATTTCGAATGAAACTGGCGTGCCATTCGAATTTGAAATAGTTATGACCACTGTGTCACCTGGTACAACATCAGATGGCAAGGTAGCGTTTATTTGAATTCCGTCGATAAATTCATCAATGTTTATGCCGTCAACTGCTTCTGGAATATCAATTATCGGGACCGACGGACTGCCTGAAGTACCTGGAACACTAGTATCAATAGTCACCGATTGGGGAATACTTGGCTCACCTAGCTGACCCAAAAAAGGCAGAGAGGCTGCAACTGTAACATTATAAGTTCCATCATTTGGAATGTCAGCTGAAGCAATTATTAATTCTACCTGATCAACTCCATTCCAGTCATTTGGAATAAATGATTGGAATGTTTGAGGTGCTTCTACACCATTATCAAAGGTGGTCGCAAGTATTGAACCTGGCGTAGCCGAATTAGGTGGGTTTACAAATATTTGAATTCCGTCTGCAGCTTCTACAGCGTTAATTCCATTGTCTGCTTCTGGAATAAATACGGTTGGTTGTGATGAATCCGTATTAATATTGATTGAGAATTCTTCACTACTTCCGCTAGCGTTGTTGCTTCCATCTTTGATGACGGCGGTTACTTTATGAGTTCCGTTGTCAGGTAGTTTACTGGTTGGAATTGTTACAATTATAGGAGATATACCATCCCAATTCGCTGGAATTACAAGAATCTCTAAGATAGTTGAATCATCGATATCTGATTTTACAGTGACTTCAATTCGGTCACCTGGCACACTGTCAGAAGTTGGAGTAACTTCAATTTGGATGCCGTCTTTTGCATCTTCTGCTGAAATTCCGTCTAACGCCTCGGGAATATTAATAACCGGTACTGTTTGTGGGTCAGTAGCACTCGGTGGTACGGTATCTACATTTTGAGAAAAAGTTTGTGGCGTCGATATATTGCTAAATTGGTCTGATATTGTGACAGAACCTTGCAATACTTGCCCATGAATAATTAATTCATCAGGAACACTAAATGTAGCTTGAGGAGGAGCTGTATCAAGCATTTCTTGCGTTATAACAATGCTCTGCACCGTAAGATTTGGGCTCGTACCATAAGAGATTGAAATAGTGTCGCCAACCACAACATCTGTGGGATCTATGTCTACAACAATATTGATACCTTGCTCTTTTTCAGCCGCATTAATCACGTTGTCATCGCCAGCACTAATAGAAAATTGTGGAGAGTTTGGCGCGGTTGCATCATAGGTAAAGCTTGAGTTAGATTCGATGGTTTGTGAATTGGTATCTGTGACAGTAACGGCAACGTTTAGTGCGCCTTCAGCGAGTGAACTGATTTCCACATTGTTAATTAGGTATGAACCATCTTCGGCGACGGGGACATTATTAATTATTACAGTCGTGCCATTCGCATCAGTAATTGTAAGGGTTACAACAGCATTTTGACCTGCATTATTAATTTGGCCACTAATTGAGACTAATCTGCCTTGATGGTTAATTGATGAAGAAAGTGATAATTCGAGTTCTGGAATAAACGGTTCTATATCTGTAGACTGAATTATTGGCGTTAAGACGCTGTTAGCTGTCGGGGAATTTAGACCTTGGGCTGAAAAGTCTGACCCAATAATTTGGGTTGAAAAGTCTGACCCAATAATAACTTCATTGCTATCCCGTTCGACGGTTACAAAAGAAATTCCACCTTGACTAGTATTGCCACCAGAGGCTGTGGATGGGAGATCTAGGTCGTTATCTCCTGATGCGATAGCATCTTGAATAGCGGTAATCTCATCCTGAATTGAAACGCTTTCTTCTGCAAGTGCAAGCGTTTCTTCGTCAATTTCATCTGGTAACTTTTCAACAACAGATGGTGAGGTTTTGTCATAAGTGAGAATTGAACCATCAGCATATTGAACGGTGAAACTAGCATCGCTCTCAAAAAGTAATGTATCAGTAGCGAGAAGCTTAGTACCAATTTCTACAGCGAAGAGTTGGTTATCAGCAGAAATATTAACAACACCAGATAGCGCAATTACTTCAGCATTGTTGTCTAAGTTCAATGAGTACATATTCAAATCCTTTGTGATGATTGGCCCTTAACAAGTGTTTCAATCCCCTTCAATGGGAACCTTACGCTTGCCGAAAAAACAAAAATAATTACTATCTAGTATAGGACGTTTAATTAATAGCTTACAAGGAGTTTAAGGAGGGTAAATCAGTGAGATCTAATACTTTAGGGTTGTTTTGGCGCAGGTTTTTTCTATCGATTTTTATGAAAAGTGTAATATAGCTTGGTTTGAGCGATTATTAATCAATAGAAGGTTAAATTGCACTAAAAGAAAGTTTTTATTTTTATCATATTGATTAAAGTCTTATAGCGAGTTTCACCCCCTCATTTTATTCTCAATTTTGAATTAAAAACCACCCACTTACGGGTGGTTTATATTGTATTTCGGTACTTTACTCTTATTTTGCTCGATTTCCGTCCTTATCAAGCAATGTCACTTTACCCATACCTAGTGATTTTAAGCGAGGCAATTGGGTTTTTGCATCACCAACCACTAGATAAATCATCTTGTTACTGTCCATATACTTCTTCATTACTGATTTAGCCTGGGTTAACGACATATTAGCTAATGCTTGTTGTTGATCTGCGACATAGTCATTTGGTAGATCGTAAGTATTAATATTTTGCAATACCCCCATTAAGCTATTAGGTGTTTCAAAGGCACGGGCGTCTTGCTTAGCAAGTATCGATTTTGCGCTATCTAATGCGGCTTGGTCGAAATTATTTTCGTAGTCATTAAAAATTTCTTTAAAAGTTTCTAATGACTCTAGCGTGACATTTGAACGAACACTTGAGCGTGCAGTAAAAGCGCCGCCTTGGTTGCTGCGACTAAAGCCTGAATAAGCTCCGTAGGTATAGCCTTTTTCCAAGCGCAGTATTTGGAATAGTTGACCAGAGAAGCTGCCTCCTAGATTGTGGTTAACCGCGACACTTGGGTAATAGTCACTCGAGTTAGCTGTCATCGCACGAGTACCAATACGGATAAATGATTGTTTAGCCCCTGGCACATCCACAAAGTAAATTTTTGACTTGTTAAGCGTCATACGTTCGCCAGCTTTTGGCGGCATGACATGACCGGGCTTTAAGGTGGCCAGTTTGCCTATGCTCGTACCAACTTGTGCTTGTGTAATATCGCCAGCAATTTGAACGCTGGTTACATTGGCTTTGACATTGGCGTGATAAAACGCTTTAACATCGCTAAGGGTTAATGATTCGACATCTTGAGCAGTACCCGTGACAGGCGTACCTAAATTGCTATCAGGGTAGAGCAGTTTTGCGTAAACATTGGCGGCGATGGCATTTGGGCTACCAGCTGCTTGTTTAATACCTGCTAAGGTTTCTTTCTTTACACGCTCCCATTGCGTTTCGTCCCAACGAGGTTCTAGTAACACTTCTTGGGCAAGCGCCATCACAGCATTGTAGTTTTTACTCAAGGTGCTACCGCTTAGCGTGATGTACTCGTCGCTAGCGGTAAAGTATAGCTCAGCACCGAGTTCGCCTAGCGCATCTTCTAATTGCTGCGGTGTTTTGTTTTTCGTGCCTTCCATTAACATATCGGTTAATAGGTTTGCGGCACCGTGCTTACTCGGTAAATCTAATAGATGGCCGCCCATGACTCGAATTGAGAACGATACAACGGGTAATTCGGTGTGTTCAATACCTGATACTTTTACGCCGTTTGGCAAAGAGATATCCCAAACCTGCGGCAGTTGCACGACAGGTGTTGGGCCAAACTGTGGTTCAATTGAGCGATCAAAGCTAGAAGCTTCTTGTTCAACAGGAGCAAGCGCTATGTTTGTTGCCTCTTCGGCCATATCGTTCTCAGCGCCTTGTACTATTTTCTCTTCCTTCACGTTTGCTTTTACAGCGCCGGTTAAGACTAAGTCTATTTGCCCTTTGGGAACGAAGCTTGTTGCAATGAAATTTTTACCAAGAATGTACTGATTAAATACGCGCATTAAATCGCTTTTAGTGACTTTTTGATACTGCTTGATTTCAGTACTAATCAGATTTGGATCGCCGTAAAATTCGTTATAGGTTGCGAGTGCTGATGCTTTTGAAAATACGCTGTTGATGCTTTGGTAAAACTCATTTTCTTTACTCGTCAAAATACGGGCAATCTGCTTGTCAGTTGCACCGTTTTTGGCAAATTTTTCCAGTGCTTTGTCAATGCTTGCTTTGACTTCATCGAGTTTTTTACCATCAAATGCGCGAACAACCATTTTGAAGGTACCTGCGAGCTCACCGTGGTTAACATAAGCCGATGCACGCGGTGCAACCTTATCTTCTTCGACAAGTGTTTGGTACATTACCGAATCTTTTCCATCGCTCAAAATCTGCGCTAGCATTTCTAAGGCAAAGCGATCGTCACTGTTTTGATCAACGGTTGGTAAGGTCATTGCTAATTGCGGTACTTTGGCAAAGTTGTCTTCGTGATAGAGTGATTTACTTTCGGTTAAGGTGACTGGCATTGGCGGTAGCGGAGTGACATCACCGCGTGCTTTAAATTCACCAAAGTATTTTTCTATCCATGCTTTGGCTTGTTTTTTGTCAAAATCACCAGCGAGCACTAATGTTGCGTTATTAACGCCGTACCATTTGTTATAAAATTCGCGTACATCACCAAGTGTAGCGTTTTGTAGATCTTCAAGGCTACCTATAACTGACCAGCTATATGGATGACCTTCTGGATATAGAGCTGATAGCGTGACACCGCTTTCGTGGCCGTAAGGACGGTTATCGACACTTTGACGTTTTTCATTTTTAACAACTTGCTTTTCGTTTTCTAATCCTTCTTGAGTGACCGTGTTAATGAAGTAACCCATGCGATCAGATTCCATCCATAACACTTTTTCAAGGCCATCGTTAGGAACTATTTCATAATAAATTGTGCCATCGGTCCATGTACCACCATTTAAACTGCCGCCCATGCCCCCGATATTTTTAATGAATTTACCAGCGCCGACATTTTCAGAATCTTGAAACAGCATATGCTCAAAAAAATGCGCGAAGCCTGTGCGGCCTAATTTTTCACGATTTGAACCGACATGATATTGAATAGCAACAGCGACAACGGGATCAGACTTATCTTGATGCAGTACCACTTCAAGTCCGTTATCTAAAGTGAATTTTTCGATATCTAAATTTACAGCGTTGGTTGATTCCACAGCTTTAGGTACAGCTGTTGTGGATGAACCCGTGACATTACAGCCAGAAATAGCAAGTGCTAGGGCACTTAAGGCAAAGACTTTTTTATAGTTATTCATGATGTTCCCTTCGTTTTTATTTGCAAACACTCTAAAGGGAGTTAGCGGGAATAACAAGCTTTGAGGGGAGATGAAATGTAAGTGAATTTCAGAAAGAAAAAAGCCTGTAGTCATCGACTACAGGCTCTATCTAACATTATGATTAAGTTAATAAATTAACTTAACTTAATCTTTTGCTGCCGCTAGTGCTGCGTTTAATGTAGCACTTGGACGCATAATGTCTTTCACTTGAGCTGGTGTTGGGTGGTAGTAACCGCCTGGCTCAGTGGCACGACCTTGAACTTCGCTTAGCTCTTTTAAGATAGTCTCTTCTTGCTCGCTTAATGTTTTAGCTAACGTAGAGAACTTAGCTGCTAGCTCAGTATCTTCTGTTTGGTTAGCAACAATGTTTGCCCAGAATTTAGCTAAGTAGAAATGGCTACCACGGTTATCTAGCTCGCCAGTACGACGTGAAGGCGACTTATTGTTTTGCAACAATTCAGTAGTGGCTTCGTCTAATGTTTTAGATAAAATAGCTGCTTTCTTGTTGTCTTGTTTAATGCCCATATCTTCTAAAGATACTGCCATTGCCATGAACTCACCTAGTGAATCCCAACGTAAGTGGTTTTCTTCAGTAACTTGCTGTACGTGGCGTGGTGCAGAGCCGCCAGCGCCAGTTTCGTACATACCACCGCCTTTAAGCATAGGTACGATTGAAAGCATTTTAGCCGATGTACCTAGCTCCATAATTGGGAACAAATCAGTCAGGTAATCACGTAATACGTTGCCAGTTACTGAAATAGTATCTTGGCCGCGCATTTGGCGTTCCATTGAGAAACGAATCGCTTGGTTGTAATCCATTTTGTGGATTTCAACGCCGTTTAGATCATGCTCTTGTAGGTATTTATCAACTTTAACCATTAATTGCATGTCATGTGCGCGTTCTGGATCTAACCAGAATACTGCTGGCGTGTTAGTTTGACGTGCACGATTAACACCTAGTTTAACCCAATCGCGTACTGGCTCGTCTTTTGTTTGACATGCACGCCAGATATCACCTTGCTCAACATTGTGTTGCATTAAGATAGAACCGTCTTGTGCAACTACGCGCATAACGCCGTCAGATTCAATTTCGAATGTTTTATCGTGTGAACCATATTCTTCTGCTTTCTTAGCCATTAAACCAACGTTAGGTACTGTACCCATAGTCGTTGGATCGAATGAACCGTTTGTTTTACAGAAGTTAATCATTTCTTGGTAGATACGTGCGTAGGTAGACTCAGGCATTACCGCTTTAGTGTCTTTCGCGTTGCCATCTGGGCCCCACATTTGACCAGCGTTACGGATCATTGCTGGCATAGAAGCGTCAACGATAACGTCACTTGGTACGTGAAGGTTAGAAATACCTTTAACTGAATCAACCATCGCCATTTCTGGACGAGCTGTGTAACACGCTTGAATATCACGTTCAATTTGCTCACGTTGCGTACGTGGTAATGCTTGAATTTTGTCGTAGATATCAGCCAAACCGTTATTTGGATTAACGCCTAATTTAGCAAATGTGTCGCCGTGTTTTTCAAAGGCTTCTTTGTAGAATACTGAAACCGCGTGACCAAATACGATAGGGTGAGAAACCTTCATCATCGTTGCTTTAACGTGTAGTGACCACATAACGCCTGAATCACGACAGTCTTGTAGTGACTTTTCGAAGAAAGCACGCAGCGCCTTGCTACTCATAAACATGCTGTCTACGATTTCGTTTGCTTCTAATACAACTTCTTTCTTAAGTGATACTTCACCATTTGGTGCAACGAATTCGATGCGCACTGTTTGCGCGCTATCAACTGTCACTGATTGCTCTGATGAGAAGAAATCACCGCCACGCATGTAATCTGCGTGTGACTGAGAAGTCATTTCCCATTCACCCATTGAGTGAGGGAATTTTTTAACGAATGCTTTAACTGCTGGAGGAGCACGGCGGTCAGAGTTACCTTCACGTAATACAGGGTTTACTGCACTACCTAATACTTTAGCATACGTTGCTTTTACTGCTTCTTCTTCTGCGTTAGCTGGTACTTCTGGAAACTCAGGTAAGTCATAACCTTGTGATTGCAGTTCACTGATACACGCTTTTAATTGTGGTAATGACGCACTGATGTTTGGCAATTTAATGATGTTAGCGTTTTCGTCTTGTGTCAGTTGACCAAGGAAAGCTAAACCATCTTCTACGCGTTGCTCAGGCTTTAGACGATCGTTAAATCCTGCAAGTACACGCGCACTTAATGAAATATCGCTCAATTGCATGTCGATACCAGCTGCTGCGGTAAAGGTTCTAAAAATTGGCAGAAGTGAACAAGTGGCTAGCGCTGGCGCTTCGTCGGTCATTGTGTAATAAATGGTATTCTTGTTGGACATTATATTTCCCTAGTCTTGGTGCTTTAGGCATAAGAGTTCATGTGGTGCTCTTAAATAGTGACTCGAGCAATGAATCTTATGAGTTAAAATCTTCATCTGTATAAGATCGTAATAAAATAACACAAATACAGAATATTGCGGGTAAATTATGCGCTATTTCGACTAAAGGTGAATAATTTTGTAATTAACTTTACAAAATTAGCCGTTAGTAATAACGACGCATTATGTAGGGCATCATACTAGCTTATATTAACAGCTATTTGAAGAGTGAAAGGGGAGAGAGTTTGTAGAATTTTATTCACTTTAAATGAATAAAAATGGCAGCTACAGGTAAGTCCTAAAAAGGTGAGGTGATTAACAACATAAATCACCTCGTTATCAGTGTGTTAGAAGTGCCATTTCACCATGATATTAGGGTTTTTCTCAGTAATGCCATCTATGCCGAATTTGTTTTTCCAGTAAACGTATTCAACGCCAGCGTAGAATTTATTTTTCTCGATCCCAATATGTTGGCCAACATCATACTTAATCTGCGAGGTGAAATTGTAACCTGAGGCTACTGAATCCGTGCTATCAACAGCATCAATAAAACCATCATAAACAATCGAATCGCCAAAAGGCACAGACCAAACAAAGGTCAGTTGATTGTTGTTGTCGCCTAATTCGTTATTACGGCGATAATAAGTAATGTTGGCGAAGTTAAACTTTGGAATGGATAAATTCGCGCCAACACCAACAAGGTAATTATCAAACTGTGCGAACTTATCAGAATTAAACTCCCATTGCGTCGCCAAATATACATCTTTAAATACGCTGTTATCTAACTCATTTAACGTGATATTTGCGCCAAACTCACCATAGAGTTCATGTTGGTTGTCATTATCATGGCTAAGACGATCAACGAAGGTGAAAATACTGCCCCAGCTGTGCCCACTGGCATGTTCGAAAGTAAAGACGGTTTTATCACTGTCTCCAACCTCGTATTGCGTGCCTTTCATGAGGGTTGCGCTATTGTCTGACCACAATTGTTTTGCACTTGCGTTGATCGATAGACAGCACAATAGCGTTGCTGCTGAAGCTTTAATGAGTTTCATAAAAATTCCCTTGGAGTGACCTTGTTTAATACCAATTGCATTAAATATTTGCCCACTTGTACTTGTTAAAATTAACTAAAATGGCGTTGCTCTCAATCCTAATAGCCAGCTATTAGTCAATCGAGCGCCTTGTTTTAGCTGATTTTCTCTACGCACAACAAGATCACTTACTTAATGCAATTGTATAATTCATTTTCATCACGAATTCCGAACTAAATAATTGCTCGGGTGTGATGGCGGTCACATTTTACGTCGGTTAATAAATTGTGCAAGATTAAAAGCAGCTAAGAGAGCATTTTTGTAGAACGATTTATTTGATGTGTATTAAGATTTGTCAAAAAGGACGGCGACTTCGAAAGAGAAAGTCACCGTTTATTGATTTTATAGCCCAGCTGCTTCAAAAGCGCTAGCAACGATAGCTTGAGCTTCTTCAATGATATTTTCTAGGTGCGCTTTATCAATAAAGCTCTCGGCGTAAATCTTGTAAATATCTTCTGTGCCAGAAGGACGAGCTGCAAACCAACCATTTTTAGTAACTACTTTCAAACCGCCAATTGCTGCATTGTTGCCACTAGCATGAGTAAGAATATCAGTAATAGATTCGCCAGCTAAGGTTTTTGCTGAAATAGCATCAGTGGTTAATGAGCTTAGTGCTTTCTTTTGAGCAAGGCTGGCAACGGCTTCAATACGACCATAGTGTGCCTCACCAAGTTGTTCAACTAACCATAGATAATATTGATAAGGGTCTTTACCTGTCACAGCAAGAATTTCTGCGGCTAATAAGTTCATAATAAAGCCGTCTTTATCCGTGGTCCACGTACTGCCATCGCGACTTAAAAAAGCTGCGCCTGCGCTCTCTTCGCCGCCAAAACCGTAACTTGAATCGCTTAAACCATCAACAAACCATTTAAAACCAACAGGCACTTCTGATAATGGACGGTTAATTAATGTCGCAACGCGATCGATGAGCGAACTAGAAACCAGCGTCTTTCCTATTTTGATGTCAGCGCTCCAATCGCGATGAGTCATTAAGTAATGAATTGCAACAGCTAAATAATGATTAGGATTCATCAAGCCGCCAGACGGTGTCACTATCCCGTGACGATCAAAGTCGGGATCATTGCCAACGGCGATATCAAAATCATCTTTCATGGCAATTAGGCCGCTCATCGCATATGGCGATGAGCAATCCATTCTGATTTTTCCATCTTTATCCAATGGCATGAATGCAAAGCTACCATCCACAACGTCATTAACAACGGTGATATCTAATCCGTAGTGACTGGCAATCACTGGCCAGTAATCTAGCCCTGATCCGCCGAGGGGATCTGCGCCGATGCGAACATTGGCAGCTTTTATAGCATCAATGTCGATGACTTGTTCGAGGTCGCTCACGTAATGCTGAATAAAATCTTGTTTGCTAAGTAAAGGCGAGTCCATTGCTTCTTCGATAGCTAGCTGTTTTACATCAGCCATATTATTAGCAATAAGCTCATTAGCGCGTGTTTCAATAAGCTTAGTGATTTCACCTTCAGCTGGGCCGCCGTGTGGAGGGTTATATTTAATACCGCCATCTTTGGGAGGATTGTGAGAAGGTGTAATGATTAGGCCGTCGGCGAGTTCGCTACTATTGCGATTATGATTAATAATCAAGCGCGATACGACCGGTGTTGGCGTGAAGCCTTCATCATTTTGAATGACAACGGGCACATCATTAGCAATTAAAACACAAATTGCAGTAGTAAACGCAGGCTCTGATAAGGCATGGGTATCCTTGCCAATATAGATGGGCCCAGTAAATTGTTGTGACTGACGGTACTCACTAATCGCCTGACAAATTGCCGCAATGTGCTGCTCATTAAAGCTGTGTGAAAATGCACTGCCACGATGTCCTGAAGTGCCGAATGCAACACGATGTTCGACAATACTAAGAGCAGGCTTTTTAGTGTAATAATCACTAACTAATCGGCCAATATTAATGCGATCTTGAGCCCGTGCTGATTTGCCTGCGTGCGAATGAATACCCATGACGTTCCTTGCTAACTTTGTTGCTTGATTTTAACTAGGTACAGAGTATAGCGAATAAGGTATTGTTAATGATATAAGTAAAGCCATGAAAACTAATAATTATAAAGGAGTAGATATGCAACTTAGTGATGTAGTCATAATTTCTGCGGCTCGTAGCGCAATTGGTTCATTCGGAGGCAGTTTATCGTCTCTATCGCCTGCTCAAATAGGAACTCATGTCGCTAAAGAGGTCATTGCTCGTAGTGGTGTTCCCGCCAGCGATATCGACCACAGCATATGGGGACATATCATTACAACCTCGCCACAAGATGCTTATCTTGCACGACATATTGCGCTTGATAGTGGGATGTCTCCTTCTTCGACCGCTTTTAATGTTAATCGTCTTTGCGGCTCCGCCATTCAATCTGTCATTAGTGCTGCGCAGTTAGTGATGTTAGGAGATAGTAATTTTGCATTGGCCGGTGGGGCAGAAAGTATGAGCCAAGGTGCGTATTTAATGCCTAATGTTCGCAAAGGACTTAGAGCTGGCAACGGAGAGGTTGTTGATCTCACGATGGGAATACTTTCCGACCCATTTGGCAGCGGCCATATGGGGATCACCGCCGAAAATATTGCCAACCAATATAATTACAGTCGTTCTGATTTAGATAATTTTTCGATGCTATCACAACAAAAGGCAAGTCTAGCCATTGCTAAGGGGCGTTTTAAAAAGCAAATTGTTCCTATTGAAATCAAACGAGGTCGTCAAACCACTATTTTTGATACCGATGAACATGTGCGTAGTGACGCAACGGTAGAAGGGCTATCGATGCTAAAACCGGCATTTAAAAAAGATGGATTAGTCACTGCAGGTAATACTTCTGGACTTAATGATGGCGCGGCAGCGATGTTATTAACGAGTAAGTCAGAAGCTCAAAATCGTCAGCTAACCATTAAAGCATCATTTAAAAGTTATGCATTTTCAGGCGTAAACCCAGACGTAATGGGACTTGGCCCGATTAAAGCGGTGAAACTTGCATTGCTTAAAGCTGGTCTGTCAATGCAGGATATTGACGTCATAGAATCTAATGAAGCATTTGCTGCACAAGCAATGGCTGTTAATGATGAGTTAAACATAGATGCAGCTAAAGTGAACCCAAATGGCGGTGCTATTGCAATGGGGCATCCGGTTGGTGCAACGGGCAGTATTTTAATTGTTAAACTACTATCAGAGCTTGATCGCATCGATGGTCGTTACGGACTGGCGACTATGTGTATTGGTGGTGGGCAAGGTATTGCGTTGATCATTGAGAGAAATAAATAGCTTCGTTTTAAATAATTTAATAAAACCTATCATTTTGAGCGCTATTGACTCAAAGATAGGTAAAGTGTCCGAAATTAAATAATTGATACGGTCATAGAGAAATAAATCAATTGGTTAGCGATTAGATATTATAAAACGAAGAACGCTAAATTAATGTCATTTTCTATAAAACGATATAAGAAAATAAGATATTGATTTTATTGTAATAAAAACACCACCTAGCACCTAAGTGCTAGGTGGTGTTTTTTGTTTGGCCCGATGGGTCGATTTTACTTAACTATCAATGCTCTATACTAAATACATGTTCTAGATAGCAGACATTGATCAGAGCAAAATCAAAAATTTGGATTTAATTTAACCGATAATTTGTTACTGATTTTTCGGCTATTTGATATAATACCGCCTCAACTTTGAGGTATATATGAATTTAAAAATCAAACGTTTAGATCATCACGGCATAGTCGCAGGTGTAATTGAAGACTTACAAATAGTCCCCTTATTGGATCAATATTTACCTCAGGATGAAAAGCAAGAAATTACACCTGGTGAAGCGGTTAAAGGCATGATTATGAATGGACTTGGTTTTGCAAACCGTCCTTTATCTCTCAGTCCCCAATTTTTTACTAACTTACCGCTTGAGCATTTATTTCGAGAAGGTGTAAAAGCCGAGCACTTTAATCGTCACAAATTAGGCCGCACACTAGACCAGTGTTTTGATTTTGGCTGCGAAAGTCTATTTTCACTGGTGTCTCAGCAAGCTTGCGAGCTAGAAAGTGTAGACAAAAAATTTAACTCACTCGATACAACCAGCCATTCTTTAACGGGAGAATACGCTTTTGACGATGAAGACAGTGATGACAATGTTATTAAAATCACTCATGGTTACAGTAAAGCTCACCGCCCTGATTTAAAGCAAGTGGTACAAGAAATCATTGTCAGTCAAGATGGTGGCGTTCCTCTCGCCTGTAAAAACTGGGATGGCAATAGTGCTGATACCGCTATTTTTAAGGCAAGGAGCAAAGCACTTGTTAGCGAATTCAAAAAAAGCGCAGCGCCTAAATATCTTGTGGCCGACTGTAAGCTTTATCATAAGGCTAATGCCGAATTTTTATCTCTGGTAAAATTTCTCACGCTTATTCCTTCAACGATAGCGCTAGAGAAAGAATTAATCGCAGAATCAATAGCTGACGAACAATGGGTGAAAATAAATGCTAACTATCAATATGTTGTCAAAAAAGTCGAGCATATGGGGATCAAGCAGCGATGGATTGTGATTTACTCAAGTGCCGCTAATCATCGAGCTGCTAAAACGATCACACGGCAAGTTGAACGAGCAAAAGTTAAGGTAGAAAAAGAGCTGTTTCATCTACAAGCGCAACGCTTTGCTTGTAAAACTGATGCGCAACGAGCAGCGGATAAAATAGGAAAAAAACTGAAATATCATCAAATAAGCGACACTCAATATATAGAGCATAAAGTTTATGAAGGTAAAGGCCGCCCGAAAAAGGATGCTGAAGTTAAGCGTATAGAGTGGCAAGTAAACGCTGAAATTGAAGAAAACACGATCGCAATCAAGCAGGCTGTTGAGCAAAAATCTTGCTTCATTCTAGCAACAAATATTGATGAAGAAGAACTTTCACCTGAAGAAATATTAAAACATTACAAGGCGCAATCGGAAGTTGAAAGAGGCTTTAGATTTTTAAAAGATCCCTTGTTTTTTGTCTCTTCGTTATTTATAAAAAAGCCAAGCAGAATCGATGCTCTGTTGATGGTAATGACATTATCATTACTTGTATATTCTATTGCACAACGACGAATGCGAGCGAATATGAAAAAAGTTGAAGCGACAATTCCAAACCAAATAAATCAAGAAACGGCCGCCCCCACATTGCGCTGGGTGTTTCAGTGTTTTGATGGCATCAATTTACTTCAACAAGGTGATGATTATATTTACGATCAAACCTACTTAGATGGCCTGACCGAACTCAGGCAAAAGATAGTAAACCTTATTGGTGGGCATGCCATGCACTTATACAAAATCAAAAAAGTGACCTAGGGGTCTGATCAATGTGTGTAGATAGGCGCTGTTGTAGCTAATTGTTGTCTATACTCAATAGTGAGATTAACTTATTGAAGGTATTGGTAATGAATACTAAATCATTTGTAAGTAAGCTTAACCGGATAACGAAACAACGTTCCTCGATGACTCCAGCGCAAAGAGAGATAGTTCATCAGTCAATTCAAGCGCTAGAGGCTGAAATCAGTACCGATGAAATTATTCAGCCTCTTTTTGACCTATCCCCACAATGCCCTCATTGCGAATCCACTCAATTGAAAAAGTGGGGGAAATCAGGTGCGATACAGAGATACCGCTGTAAAGGTTGTCATAAAACCTTTAACAACAAGACTAAGACACCATTCGCTCGATTACATAAATCTCATCTTTGGGAAGATTATGCGCGTTGTATGCAATTAAAATTAACCCTAAGAGAAGCTGCCGAGGTTTGTGGTATTAACCTTAAAACGGCTTTCTTATGGCGACATCGTTTTCTGGTTGCTCAAGCGGGTAAAAATGACGTTTAATGATATTGACGCATCAACGCCAGCGTTTTTTTCTGCTAGGTTGATAAAACCATCATTGTTTGAATCGTTTAATTGAACACTAGGCTGAGCAGGGGGAGTAGTATCTAATTCATCAGCGCCTTGGGTTTCAACAGGCTGATTGTTTGCATCGATGACATTGATGACAGCGGTAACTTCACCATCTGTTAGTGATGATATATCGACATTATCTGTAGAAAAAGAGCCATCATTCGTAACAATTACATTATTTACAACAACTTGATTACCTTGGCTGTCAGTGAGTGTGATGCTGACTAGTGAGTTTTCAACGACGCCTGTCGTAATTCCTGATATATCGGATGTTTTTTCAAGGCTATTAACTGTGAAGTTTGCTTGTAAACTGGATGTTATTTAGACAAACGAATTTGCTGTTTCTGGGTTATCATTTTAAATAGCCGTTGGAGTAAAGGAATCACTTTGGAAAGCTGTGTTGGTAAGGGGTTCATCGTTAGTTCGTGCGACACTTGAGAAGCTTATTCCGCCACCTGCAGATGCTGTGCCCGCAGCTTATCTGGTAGGTCAAGTTCGCCGCCATTTTCAATTTGAGATTGAATAGCAGATATCTCATCATCGATATCGCCAATGACTGTTCTGGTCAAGTCCAACCGGACACTTTCCTAAAGGAATGTTCAAATTCATTGGGCGACTGATCAGCATTAGCTGAATGCAGTCGCTCAACATTATAATATTTCATGTACCTAGCAACATCGTCTCGCATATGTTTACGGGTTGGCTGCGGCACCTTAAACAACCAATCGTGTTTTAAACTACCAAAGAACCGCTCGACAACGGCATTATCCCAGCACGCTCCAACATCCCCCATACTAGCTCGACACCCAAGACGATCCAGTAAGTTCCTAAAGCCAGCGCTCGTATATTGAGAGCCTCGATCGCTATGGAACACCACGCCTTTTGGTGGCTTACGCAAGTTATGAGCTTTTATCAAAGCCTTTTCGACTAAGTCACGAGTCATACGTTTTGATATGTACCAGCCAACGATACGCCGCGAATACAAGTCCATGACAATCGCTAAATATAGCCAACCTTCACCAGTTTTTAAGTAACTCACATCACCAGCCCACACTTGATTTGGTGCTACTGGATTAAAGTTCATATTTAATAAGTTATCTGCTACAGCATCACTATGTTTTCGCTTAGTGGTCACCTTGTAGGCGATACGCTGAGTGACAACAAGTTTAAGCCGAGCCATCAGTTTAATCGTACGATAACGGGTTATTTCAAAGCCTTCTTTACGTAGCGCTTTAGCAAGCTCTCGACTACCTAGGCTATTGCGACTCGCTTTGAATAAAGCCTTAGCTCGTCGATACAACCTTAATGTTTGAGCGCTAATTAATTCACCAGGCCTTTTTAACCAGACGTAATAGGCAGATGAACTAACTTTCATCACTTTACAGGCAACTGATACTGGATATTTAGCATCAAGTTCTCTGATAAATGAATATCTTACTTCATTTCTTTCGCGAAGAAGGCTGAAGCCTTTTTTAGGATCTCACGCTCCATTTGTAAGCGTTTATTCTCTTTTCTTAGCTGAATTAACTCAGCCCGTTCATCATTAGATAACGTATCGCCTTGCGCTTGTTTCTTATGCTTAGCGACCCAGTTATAAAGTATTTTATCTGTAATACCCAGTGATGCAGCGGCTTGCACGATCGTGTAGCCTTGTTCAATCACTAACGCCACAGCTTCTTGCTTAAACTCTACTGGATAATGTTTATTTGTTCGTTTAGTCATATTCACCTCAATAACGGGATTATAATCCTTTATTGAAGTGTCCGGCTAATTCAACCACAACAGACATCATCAATTTCATCTGGTAATTCATCAATAAATGTCAGATCTTCTCCCGCTGTCTCTTCATTCAGTTTTGCAATGAATTCAGATGCGTCATCACCATTTAAAGTGGCAAGGCGACCATCACTATATTGCACTGTAATTTCAGCGTTATCTGTAAGAATTAAGTTATCACCGACAACAATTTCATCGCCAACATGTAGCTCAGTAGTTGTATTGTTTTTTAACAGTTTGAGCTCGCCAATGATTGCTTTGATTTGCCATTGTGAGTTGTCACTATTGTATTCATGAATAAACCTTTATATTTTCTTACTGCTTAATTTCATTGAATGCATTTAAACTGATTGATTTTAAATGTATGTTTATCGCCACAGAATGATGAGCTAAACTATTACTAATAGTTTCTGCCTGATTTTACGTCAATAATACGCTATTTAGGGGTTGTAAATTAATTTTCTAATCCTATTTTGCTAATAGAAATTATAGAGGCTACAGCGTGTAGGATTTTGATAAAAGTACTTATATATTAATGATCTAGATTAAAGTGTAATGAGGTGTATTGTAAGAACAGAAGGGAGATAGTGAAAATGATTATTCTCACTCTTTTGTAGTAGTAAAAATCACTGGAAATTACACGGAAATAAGGTTGTAAATTCAGACCCTTCGCCAACTTTTGTAGAGCACAGCAACGTACCTTTTAATTGTGATGTAGCAACATTGAAAATAATGTTCAAGCCTAAACCACTGCCGCCGTTATCTCTATTGGTTGTAAAGAAAGGATCGAAGATCTTTTTCTCGATGTTTTCTGGGATACCTTTGCCATTGTCGGTCACTTTTAGTATCAAGGAATCGGTTTGGCGAGTCGCGCTAATAACTATGCTTTTTGCAGGCGTTTTGTCGTCAAATGCATGAATCGAAGCGTTAAGAACGAGATTTGTAATTATTTGTGATAGTGCACCCGGAAAACTAACGATGGTTAATGATTCGTCGCAATCAACAGTTATAGTGATATCTGAACGCTTTATTGCATTGTGAATGCTGGTCAATGTTTGGTGAATATATTCAAGGACATTAAATGTTCTTTGTTCATCACTACTCTGATCAACGGAGATTTGTTTAAAACTCTGAACAAGTTCAGCAGTTCGCTCTAAATTATTGTGAATTAACGACGCTGCTTCATTTGAGATCTTAAGATAGTTTTCAAAATCAGACTTCTTCATTGTTTGTTGGTTGTATTTAGTTGTTAAATCAGCGGTGATTGTTTGGAAGTGAGATATGCCCGTTAACCCAACTCCGACAGGGGTGTTTATCTCATGAGCAATACCTGCTACAAGATTACCTAGACTTGCCATTTTTTCGGCGGCAATGAGTTGTTGTTGCGCTGATTGTAAATGTGCAATGGTGCCAGTAAGTTCACCTTGAGTTAGCTCTAGCTCTGCAATAGTTGCAGTTAGTCTATTATTGGCAACAGCCGCTTTCTTATTGGCTTTTAAAAGCGTCTGTATAAAGAACAAAATAGCAATAAAAGTGGCAATAAAGACAGTGATAATTTTGTAAATTACCGTGTAATCTACCTTGGGTGAAACATCGACTTTGAGCCAAGTATCTCTAATATTTTGATGTTGTTGGTAGGTGATCGCAGCGATTGATTTGTTAATAATTGACTCTAGTTGCGGGCTGCCTTTTTGAATGAGAATGTGGTGGGCGTATTTGTAATCAGTTACGCCGGCAATTTTTAAGTCTGGAAATTTATTTTGAACATAATCAATTGCTGTAATGATGTGTCCAATATACGCGACTGCTTGATCAGATCGAACTTTGCTAATAGCACCTTTGGTCGTCTCACTCGTTAATATCTTGATGGTCGGATAATGTGTTTTTATTTGATTCACAAGGGGGGACTTAGCACCAACGACGGTTATCGTTTTATTTTTTAGCTCTCCCATCGTACTGTAATAACGGTGGTTTTTTTTGGTGAGAATCGCATAGCTAAACTCCGTGTAAGGAATCGATAT
Organism: Psychrobium sp. nBUS_13; assembly: GCF_051201665.1. Taxonomy (GTDB): domain Bacteria; phylum Pseudomonadota; class Gammaproteobacteria; order Enterobacterales; family Psychrobiaceae; genus Psychrobium. Next base: position 888,337 of record NZ_CP179210.1, read on the forward strand.
TGAATGAGGTTCTATTGTATGGTCGACAGATGGAATAATTGCTGTCTTTCCCTCAAAAAATTGTTGTTGTATATGTTCCCAATTATTTGCCGAAACTAATTCGAATTGCAGTCCTGATAATTGACTGATGAGGTCTAAATAGTCAGCAATTGGTCCGATCATTCTATTATTTTCAATACGTATTAGTGGCGGCCAATCGACTTCAGCATAGGATAGTGTTGGATTATTCTTTATATAATCTCGCTCTTGAGGAGTCAGATTTATGTTAAAGTTTGATTTAATTTCTTTTGTAAATTTCTTCTCATAATCACTGAAGTTTTCTAGCGCGTTTAGTGGTTGAATATTGATATGGGATTTGTTCTTTTTTAGCAGCGCATCTATTACTTTATCGTCAAATACAATGTTCAAAACTCTGGTGTTTGATGGCGGTAAAGGCTGAGAGATCACATTGGAGTCTTCTTGCTTTTCCATACCTTTTTCCAGTTTTTTAGTAATGCTTATTTGTGAGACACTAGGTAATGTAGATAAAAATGTTAGGTTTTTATTAAGTAAACTTTTATCAATTCGGTTGCCTATTTCAGACAAAACCTCTCCAATTTTTGATGCGTTTTTATATTTAAATTGGGCTCGTTTGGTTTGGTAATCTTCGATAATTTTATTATATAAGCCACTGCGTTTGATTTGGCGTAAACCGGTGTTAAAGCGTGATGCCAAATTTGGCTCTTTAAATGCTAGATATAATGGTGATTTTCGCGGGAATATATCATCAATATTAAATTGTTCTAAAGAGTTGATGTTAAGTTGAGATAATTCCCATAAAGCAATGTTTTTATCAATAATGATAGCATCTACAGCATTATCTAAGAGTGCTTGAATTTGCAGTTTACTACTAAGCTCTCTATAACTTATCGCCGTTTTTTCGAGTGAAGAAATAGTGTATTTAAATGGGCTACCTAACTCTCTATTTGCACCTTTGTATCCAATGACATTAAGTTTTTTTAGATCATTAATGTGTTTAATCGCGACTAAATTAGATTTTTTAGATAAAACAACGTTTTGCAAATGAAGTAATTCGTCAGAATAGAAGAGCTGTTGATTTTTTTTTGAGGTCACCAGACTAATATCAATGTCAGATGTTTGGCCTATTGCAATGTTTAGTGCTCTAAAATGTGTATAGCTGATTTGGTTTACGTTTCTATTGGCATGATAAAAGACCCGTGAAATTAGGTCGTAAATAATGCCTTTTTCGATGGAGTCTTGAATCACATACGGTGCTAAATGTTCAAATAAGTTGAGATGTAAGTCGCTTGTGTTTACTTCCGCAGCGGTCTTTTTCTCTATTAATTGATGAGAGGAAATCTGACCTTGATTCTTTGTGGAGTAAATTAAGGAATTGGGAAAATGGCGGTTAATTTGGGTTTCGTCTTTAAGCCATTTTTCTGCTAAATGTTTAAACTCAGAGGGTTCTATTTTCGAAATGGCCTCTGTAATTATATTCATAAGCATCTTATTATCGTTAGGAAGTGCTATGTGAAAATGATTATCTAACTGTGGAATTTCAATTCGCTTGACCTTTCCTAACAAGTTTGATTGATTGATAAATCGCCAAGAGGTTTGGCGTTCTCCTAAAAAACCATCTACCTCTTCGTTTTTTATAAGCTGAGTTAGTTCAGTTATCGCGGTGAAGGTTACTGGTATTACTTCAGGATGGTTTTTACTAAGGTACCTAAAGAACATTGAGCTTTCCAAAACGGCAATCCGTTTATTTGTAAGATCAAGTAACTTAGCGCCTTTATGTCGAGTGACAGTCTTTAAGTAAATATCGTTATGCACTGGTGCTAGCGTCTTTACGTAAGTCAAAGAGCTTTCCATTTCTTTAAAATAGAAATAGGCCAATGGAATATCGATAGTTCCAGTTTCTACGCCCGCTAACATTTCTTTTAATGTCATAGGAATGAATTCGATCTTCAAGTTGGACTTTCTTGCGACTAGGTTCCAATAATCTATGAATAATCCCTGTGGCTTCTGTTGAGTGTGGATTATGTATGGGGGAAAGTCTGTTGGCATTCCAATTTTTATAGTCGCGTTAAGTATGTTGCTAAAACAACAAAGTAGGGTGACTGTTAAAATGATAAATACGCGCAAAGATAATCCTCAAGAAAAGAGTACTTATTGTTTAAGGTTAGGTGGACATAGTAAATAATCAAATTTACATCGTTATAAGATGCAATTTAGACAGTAATTTACGGCGATGATGTTTATTCCTTGTTAAACTGCGCCAGTTTTGTATTGGCGATTGCCAATTTCTATAAGAATAATGGGAAAGAAAATGTCATATTTTGAACTGTTTATATACATAAACATGGGGTGGGGTGTAATGACGGTGTTTGGCGTCTATTTCAGTGAGAAGTCCCCGTTTGAATATCGAAAAACTATAGCTATCCCATTTATCATAGTGTCTTGGCTGTATTTGTTATTGTGTGTACCGCTGTTTAAAAAAGGACTAGAGCCCCTCGCTATTCAAGATACCTTCTACACATTGCTAGCAGCAATCTTGTCAATAGAAATATGGTTTGTGATGTTAGTCACATTGCTAGCAATTGCATTAGCGAAACAAGCGCATAATTCTGATTATCAGTCATACCTGTTACGCTTTTATCGCCCATTACGTAATGGAATTAAACCGTTATGGTTGATTTTTGGACTATTAAACATGTTAAATTCTGGGTGTTATTTCTTTACATTATGAGTTATTATGTTGCTAAATGTCACTAAAATGTAACACTAAAGGGTTAACAATAATGATAACAAGTAAAAAATTGTTGCTAGCGACTGCTGTTTCAGCACTGCTTGCTGGTTGTGGCGGCGGTGGCAGTTCTACGCCAACTCCGGCTCCAGCTCCAACACCTAGCCCAGCGCCTGCACCATCTCCTACTCCTTCATCTGCAATTAAGATTGATGGTGATTTAACGCCTGCTGTTGGCGAATCTGTCGCATTAATCGCGACTGTTGAGGGCGAACGTTCAGATCTAGCAAATATCGTTTGGACTCAAGTGAGTGGTGAGCCGCTTAACCTCGTTGCAACAAATTCTGCTGTATTGGCTTTTGATGTAAAAAAAGCTGGTGATTATGAATTTAAAGTTGACTTTACAACAGTGACTGGCGATAAATTAAGTGAAACAGTCAATTTCACAACGACAACTAAGTCTAATATTCTTAGTGCTCGCAGAGACTTTGCCTCTCGAGAAGGGAACAAAGTTTCCTTTAAACTATCTGCACCTGTTGATAGTGATGGCAAAATAGTGACGGTAACAAGCCCTACGTCCGGTAATCAGATCGCGGCAACATTTAGTAATGTTAAATGGAGCCAAGTGTCTGGTCCAACTGTTACTTTTGATGACAAAAATACTAATGATTACCTTGCTATTTTTAAGGCACCTGCAGTAACAGCGGATACAGTTGCTACCTTTAGCGTTAATGCGACACATCCTGATGGGTCGACTGTTTCAGATGAAGTGCATTTATTAGTCCAAGATATTATTGATATTCCATCTAATTCAATTTATGACTCAGTGGTTGCAAAAATATTCCCTGCAAACGCTTCGGCGAATAAAGTTGAGGGGTTAGAAAAATGTATTTACTCTAATTATTTTGCGGCACCTTGTTCACTAGGGCAAATAAACTTAATTGGACAAGATTATCCTGATCCGACCGTTGATAATATTATGGATCGTGTAATTACTTCACATCCTTGGATGGCCGAAAATTTCAGAAAATTCTTAACTGAAGAAGATCCACATGGCGATTTTAAGAAGTTACTTCGTTCAGTGAGTGCCATTGTTATTTCTTACGATATCCGCCCTTCATACTACTGGGTTGCGACAGGGGCTATTCATTTAGATCCTCAAGATTTATGGTTAACGCCTGAGCAACGCGATGTTATTGATGTTGCCCCTGATTACCGTAGTTCATTTGGTCAAGAGTTGCAGTATGTAATGCCTTGGCGTTATGTTAAGGACAATGATTATGCAAGTAGTTATTATCCACGAGAGTACCGACTATCAAGAAGTGTTTCTGATTTAGTACCCGATTTGGGGTCATTGCTTTATCATGAACTAGCTCACGCGAATGATACATTTCCATCTTCAACGTTAGATTCGGTTACAGGGACTAGTATTTACAATGCTTTTCAGCAAAAAAGAAGAGGTAATACGATCTCTGATAAGTTAACTGACGCTCATCCTAAAGCAAGTGAAGAAATGAAGGCGTTGGGTCAGGTCTACTATCATGGTCAAGCGCCTACTGATGCTCAAAAAGCTTATACACCTGATGATATTGCTGGCTTCTTCAGTGGTGATAATGCGCCTACACAATATGCCTACAGTAGTGAAGCAGAAGATGTTGCAACATTATTTGATGCAGCAATGATGAGTGCTCGTTATGGTATTCAACGTGATGAAGCCGTTTCATCTCCTCGTCATGCAACTGATTCGTCTCTATCTTATCTACTGAGTTGGGGACAGCGCGGTCGTGTAACTGACGCCGCGGTAATGCCGCGTTCAAAATTTGTGTTTGATTTGATTTTTCCTGAATTAGATAGCGACGCAATCTATGCAGCTTTGCCGGCAGTTAAACCACTAACAACTGGCGTAACTTGGTCTAAAGCATTAACTGATGGTTTTACATCAAGTGCTCCTAAGCAACAACGAGTGTCTGCTAAAGGCGGTGAAATTACTGTTGAACGACCAGTGGAGTTAGATCTTACACGTCGTTATAAATAATAATTAGCTGTTTATAATAAAACCGTAGTCATGAAAATGGCTGCGGTTTTTTTATGTCTAAAGTATGACAAAAAATAACAGTCATTTTCGTCAATATGCAGTAGGATAATGTCACTAGAAATTTTGACGATAAAAGGTAGTGTAGTGATATCTAAGTTAGCAATTGTTGGCGGTACTCATGGTAATGAGTTTACAGGGATTTATTTAGTTAAAAAATGGGAAAAGCAAGTAGCGCTAATTCAGCGCTCAAGCTTTGAAACCGAAATGCTATTTGCTAATCCTAATGCCTTTACACAGAACAAACGTTATGTCGATCATGATTTAAACCGTTGTTTTGAACAAAGCCAATTAGAAGATGCCAGACTGGTGAGTACAGAACAGGTGCGAGCTAAAGAAATTAATCAATTACTTGGGCCTAAAGGCAAACCTCGAGTTGATTTTATTATTGACCTACACACCACGACATCAAATATGGGACCGACCTTATTAATCACTAAAAAAGGTGACTTCTATAACAAATTAGCGGCTTATATCACCATGAAAATGCCACAAGTTATTGTATCGTGCGATGAAGATCATAAAGACAATAGTGAGCATCATTTCTTATCTAGCATCGCTCAAGACAGTGTCATGGTTGAAGTAGGCCCTGTTCCGCAATCCGTAATTCGCCAAGATGTTTATGACGCCAGTGAGGAAATGACATTTCACATCCTTGATTTTGTTGAATTGTATAATCTAAACGACGTGCCTAAATTACCTGAAACCGTTACTGCTTATCGTTTTATGGAATCAATTACGTTACCACTCACCGAAGATGGTCAACGTAATGGCATGATTCATAAAGACATCCAAGACAAAGACTTTACCGAGATTAAACCAGGTCAGCCGTTATTTAGGACCTTTGATGATGAAGTTATCTGTTATCAAGGAGAAAAGTCAGTCTACGCCTCTTTTATTAATGAAGCGGCGTATTATGACAATAATTTAGCTATGTCATTGCTTGAAAAAATAACACTAACTACCTATAGCGAATTATAGGGTCTGTTGGACTTTATGGTTTGAATTTTGTTCAATCTAAAAGCGTTTTGGGCACATGTTCATTGTTCCAGACTGAGCATAAGCACCCACATCCCTGTGGGCGAGGCATGAGGATTGATGCTGGGTTTACCCCAGTGAATGACGAATAACGCGGCACAAAATACTTTTAGGTGAATCCTACGGACAGCATTTGTTTGTTATTTCTACGGCGTTATCGCCTATTCGTGTATTGCTAGATGGATGATGGTATGGACCCACTCCACCTACTAATCAGCCTATTTAGGCCATAATAGATATGTTATTAAACTATTATGAAGCGGAGTGGATCAACATGAAGATGACAACAATTGGCCTTGATATAACAAAATCTACCTTCCATCTATTTGCCGTGAATAAAATGGGAAGGTTGATTAAGAAAAAACAGTTAAAAAGAAAACAAGTATTGGCTTACTTCGCAAAATTAGAGCCTTGCTTAATAGCAATGGAAGCGTGCGGTGGTGCTAACTACTGGGCTCGAGAGTTAATTGCTTTGGGTCACGAGGTAAAACTCATCGCTCCACAGTATGTTAAGCCTTTTGCATATTCTTATGGATGTTGATCACCTGTTCTCATCGAAACTGATCACACATTCTCATTCAAGCTGATCACCTTTTCTCATTGATGTTGATCACTGATTTTAGCTAGGCTAATTTCAAATGACTGCTTTCAATACTGCCATTTTGCATTGTTATAACCGCATAATGTTTACTCCATTTTTATCAAGGAGTCGTTATGCCAGCAGAGTCAATATCAATGCGAAAACTTAAAGAAATACTTCGATTAAAATATGAAGCCAAGTTATCACACCGTAAAATCGGTACAAGCTTGTCTATCTCACCAGGTACTGTATCGACCTATGTCAACCGCGCTAAGCTCATGGGTATAGAGGAATGGCCGTTGCCACCAATTTGGGACGACATCAAACTCAATAAGTGCTTTTTGCAAACCAAAATCCAACCTAGGACTGCGATCCCGCTGCCAAACTGGTCACAATTCAATAGTCAATTAAAGGGTAAAGGCGTTACTAAACAGTTGCTGTGGCAAGAGTATGTCGAGCGAAATGCCACTAATCATTATAGCTATCCGCAGATGTGCCGTATTTACAAAGACTGGCTGTCACGTCAACAACCGTCGATGCGACAGATTCATAAGTACGGTGAGAAGTTGTTTATTGATTACTGTGGCCCAACAATCCCCATTGTTAACCCACAAACTGGTGAATTTCGCGGCGCACAAATATTCGTTGCTGTGATGGGTGGTACTAATTTTACCTTTGCTGAAGCGACGCTATCCCAACAGCTTGAAGATTGGGTAATGAGCCATGTTCGAGCATTCGAGTTTTTAGGTGCCATTCCCGATATTATTGTGCCTGACAATTTGCGTTCAGCGACAACAAGAGCATGTAAATATGACCCTGACTTAAACCCAACATATCAGCAGCTTGCTGCACATTATAATGTAGCAATCATTCCAGCAAGACCGTTGCGGCCCAAAGACAAGGCTAAAGCTGAAAATGGTGTGCTGATCGTCGAACGCTGGATAATGGCGGTATTACGCCATGAAACATTCTATAGCTTAACGCAGCTCAATCAGCGGGTCAGCCAATTACTTGTGAAGTTAAACACCAAGCCTTTCCAGAAACTGCCAGGAAACAGAACAACAGAGTTTAATACCCATGAGCTGCCCGCCATGAGGCCTCTTCCGAGACACGCTTACCAGTACACCTACATAAAAAAGGTCAAAGTAAATGTTGATTACCATATTGAAGTGAATAAGCACTATTACTCAGTGCCGTATGGGCTACTTAAAAAGCAAGTCGAGGCGCATGTCAGTGATAAGACTGTAAAACTTTATTATCAAAATCAATGTATTGCCCAGCATCTTCGTTCAATCCGCATCGGAGGTTACAGCACTCAAGTGGAGCATATGCCTAAGGCGCATCAAGATTACGCTAAATGGACGCCAGATCGCTTAAAACAATGGGCGAGTACGCTCGGTGAGTATGTCTCGCAGTGGGTCGACTATCAATTGCACAGTAAAGCTCATCCACAACAAAGCTATAAAGTCTGCTTTGGCTTACTGAGCTTAAACAAGGTCTATTCAAAAGAGCGCCTAAACGCGGCATGTCAACGGGCCCTAGACACTGGAGGTTACCGACTAGCAAACGTAAAAATCATACTGAAAAAGAACTTAGACCAAGAAAAACGTGAACCTAAGCAAATCGATCTATTGGCAGATATCAAGCATGACAATGTCCGTGGACAAAACTACTACCATTAAGGGAAATATGATGAATATCGAATTAACTCAACAGCTTAGTAATTTACGTTTAAGCGTCATTCTCAGCAGCCTAACGCGCCAAGAAGAGCAGCCACATTTATATAGTGACTTAAGTTTTCATGATCGGTTATCACTATTGCTGGGAGAAGAAATTGCAACCAGGGAGCAACGTAAGATAGAGCGCCTAGTCAAGTATGCTAAATTTCGATTGGCTGCTCATCCAAGTCAAATCGATTACCGAGCGAGCCGTGGCATTGTTAAATCACAAATTAGCAGCTTGCTTGAAGGACATTGGCTTGAGCACCATCAGAACCTTATTTTTACCGGCGCGACAGGCTGCGGCAAAACCTTTTTAGGCTGTGCTATTGGGCATTACTTTTGCCAACAGGGCATACCAGCACGCTATTACCGAATCAAAGGGCTGCAAGAGCAGCTACGGCAAGTTCACGGCGAGGGAAGTTATCCTCGGTTCCTTGCCCAGCTCAATAAGACACCGATCTTGATCTTGGATGATTGGGGAATGGAAATGTTGACGAGTCAGCAGCGCAGCGATCTTCTAGACATAATAGACGCACGACACGAACAAGGTTCAATGATCATAATGAGTCAGCTGCCTGTGGCTAAGTGGCATGAACTGATCGGTGAAGCCACCTATGCAGATGCCATTATGGATCGGCTTATTCATCGTTCACAGCGTTTTGAGTTACAGGGAGAATCAATGCGAAAATTAGAAATGAACTTGACGGAGACGTCGTGATCAATTAACAATGTTACCGAGCCGCAAAATGGCACCGAAGAGTGATCAGTATGGATGAGAACAACTGATCAGCTTCGGTGAGAATGAGTGATCATCTTCATGAGAATACACACCTTTCGTAAAAGGCAATAAAAACGATTTCAACGATGCTGAAGGCATTACTGAAGCGGCTCAACGACCAAATATGCGATTTGTGCCGATCAGATGCATTGAGCAACAAGATATTCAGAATTTTCACCGCCAACGTGAGCGTATAAAGAAACAGAGAAAAGCGTTAGTGAGCCAAATTCGTGGTCTACTTGCCGAATATGGCATTGTCATTGATAAAGGTCTAAAAGCGGTACGAGAAGCGCTTCCTGAAATACTGGAAGACTTTGAAAACAATTTAACATGTCTAACGCGGGATTTGTTTGCTCAATTACTTGAGGAACTAAAAGTGATAGAGCAGAGGTTTCGTGGTTGTGAGAAACGGATAATAACGCTTAATAAGGATAATTATACCAATTGCATTAAATATTTGGAGGGCGTTCAACATTCTGTGTCAGGCTTAATTTTCTAAATATCAATGACGCTATCTAAACGTCCCTCAAAATATATCGCCAACTGAGAAACACACAAGCTCCAGTTATGGATTGGCATCGTCCATTTCTCAGAAGCATTCAATATGCCAGCATACAACAGCTTCAACAAGCTATTTTCGTTCGGGAATGCGCCTTTTGTCTTCGTTAACTTTCTAAACTGACGATGAACCGCCTCAACGGCGTTCGTGGTATATATCACCTTCCTGATGTGCTCAGGGTACTTAAAATAGTGAGATAGATTGTGCCACTTCCTGCGCCAGGAATTAATAACCAGCGGATATTTTTCGCCCCACTTCTCTTCTAGTTTATCGAGTGCTAATTCAGCTGCTTCCTTTGTGGGTGCACGATAGACAGGTTTTAAATCGGCCATAAAGGCTTTCTGATTTTTAGACGCGACGTACTTAAGTGAGTTTCGAATTTGATGAATGATACAAAGCTGTGTTTCTGTCTCAGGAAAGATAGCTGCTATGGCTTCAGGAAAGCCGGTTAGCCCATCTACGCAGGCAATAAGAATATCTTTAACACCGCGATTATTAAGGTCGGTCAGCACTGAAAGCCAATAATTAGCCCCTTCGTTTTCTGATAAATGCAACCCTAATATCTCTTTTTTACCCTGCATATTAAGTGCTAATAACGTGTAGACAGCTTTGCTGATGTAGCGACCGTTTTCTTTGACCTTATAATGAATAGCATCGAGCCAAACAATTGGGTAATGGCTATCTAATGGCCTTTGTTGCCATGCTTTAAGCTCAGGAATAAGCTTGTCAGTGACTGCGCTAATCGTTCCTGTGGCCACGTTAATACCGTACATCTCCTCTACATGTGCATTGATATCACGATAACTCATTCCCAAGCTAAACATCGAGAGTATTTTGCGATCGATTTCATCTGATAGTGAGGTTTGATTTTTCTTCACTAATTGAGGTTCAAATGTTCCATTGCGGTCTCGCGGAGTGTCGAGTTCAAAATTACCAGACGGGTGTTTGATGTTTTTACTTGTTCTGCCATTCTTTCTATTAGATTGATTATCGTTGGCTAAGTGGTGCTCTAGTTCGGCATTAAGAGCCGCTTCGGTTAATTGCTTAATCAAAGGGCCTAAGATGCCATCTTTACCAGTGAGGCTTTTACCAGCTTGCAAATCTGTTAATGCTTGCTCAAAATCAAAAGAGTTAGTCATGTGTCATTCCTGTTTTATTATATTCTACTGAAATGACACAGAATTATGAACACTCCCAATATTTGCCCACTTGTACTTGTTAAAATTAACTAAAATGGCGTTGCTCTCAATCCTAATAGCCAGCTATTAGTCAATCGAGCGCCTTGTTTTAGCTGATTTTCTCTACGCACAACAAGATCACTTACTTAATGCAATTGGTATGAGGTGTGCCAACGGCTAGATGGGATACTCGGTATTGGTCCAATAATAGCGAGCGCAACCTATGCCGCTGCGGGAGATGGCAAAAATTATCCAAAAATAGGCCGGATATATGAGAGCAAGAGATTTTTCTCTTACATCATTGATTAAATGTCTTGCAAACGGAGTGGGTCCATATATGTAAGTACTTAGGTTTTGTCGGGAACAAGAACCTGACCGTTCATCCTCGGCTCTGGCTCCTGCTTCGCTCTACCTCCTAAATCCATTTAGCCGTAAACATATCGGCTCCTTGCCGTCCATGGCATCGCCCGATACCGTTCATTCTGAACATAAAAAAGCCCCGAATTTTAAGTTCGGGGCTTTGATTGAATTGAGAGCGTTCAAGCGACGACTTGTTGTCTTGTGGGCAGTAACACGGCTGCCGTCGCATAGACTGTTAATGTAATGATGGGAGCAAATAACAGTCCGATAACAGTCGTAACTCTCACCGCCATTCTGCTGTAGCCAAACGCATTTGCAATGCCAGCACAAACGCCAAACAATTTGTTATGTTTTTTGTCTACTGTAATACGATGCCAAATACTCATAATGTTCTCCTAAGAAATCTCGTTAACTATGGATATGATGCCAGCACTCACTATCATGCCGACCACTGGCAAAAGGTATATCCATAAAATGGTGCTAGACATCAACATAATTTACGACGCCAGCTTTTGCTTTAATTGTGCTAGCTCTTTGTCGATAGACTCTTCACGTTCCATCTGCTTAAACTGAGCTTCTACAGATCGTGCTTCGCCATTGCCAACATCATAGCTTTCAACTTCTGATTCAATAGCTTCGATTTTCTTTTCAAAATGTTCAAAACGTATAAGCGCATCTTCAACTTTATTGCTATTTAGCTGCTTCTTCACCTTCAAACGCGTTTGAGCTTGTTGCTTACGAGCAAGTAACGATTGCTGTCTTGTGCGTGCTTCAACCATCTTTTGTTCAAGTCGCGAAGCATCGGCATCTGTTGTTGACAGAGCATCATTGTATCGAACTAACTCTTCTTCTAGTGCGTCAACCTGTTCAGTCGATTGCTGCTTTTGAAGCAGTGCACTGCGTGCTAGGTCTTCTCGGCCTTTACTTAGTGCTAATTCAGCTTTGGCTGCCCAATCTTTCACATTAGCTTTGGCTTTAGCAAGGCTTGCTTCTAACGTTTTGCGCTCTGCAATATGTTTTGCAGCATTAGCGCGCAGCTCTACTAATGTTTCTTCCATTTCTTGAATCAGCAGTCGTACTAATTTTTTTGGATCTTCTGCTTTATCTAACATTGTGTTGATGTTTGCGTTAATGATGTCACTGAATCTGCTAAAAATACCCATAATAATTCTCCACTATATAAAAATGTAATTCGTTGTTTATTGCTAGTTACTTAGTTGAAACTTCTTTTTTCTCAGGTTGTTTAACCGTTACTGTGACCTTTGTTTTTGGTGCATTGTCAGTAACGCCTAAGTTAATCAATGACTGTTGAATGTTTTGTTCCATGTCCCAATTAACCTGAGTAACCACTTCGCTAACTTGGTTTGAGAATGCATTACCAAGTGTTGCCATTAAGTGTTGCTTTGCTTTTTCAGATAACTCTACCGCGTTAACGCTACTTCCTAATCCAGCGATAACCAATGTAGAAGCTAAAGCGATATTGCGTAATGTGTTTTGTAACTTAGTCATGATGGACTCCATGTTTTCAAATTAAATTAATGGTTGGCGTTTATTGTGCCGTTTCTTGATTTACTTATTGCACCCTGCGTGCCAAAACAGAAAAACAATTTAAAAACAACAATTTAAACATAAAAAACAAAGTAAACATTAATTTAAAATACAACTCACAAGGCAATAAAAACCATTATTTGGTTTTTTTAACCACAATTAATTCAATTAATATTTATACAGTTATTTTCTTTACGCGAAAAAAAAGAACGGCCAATGGCCGTTCTTTAATGAGAGCAATAATGAGAGAGGAGGGGCTATTCTTCGAGTCGTTTATTTCCCGAAATAGCTATCGAGCGTGGTTTCATCGCTTCAGGTACTTCTCTTTTTAAATCAATATGTAATAAACCATTATTGAGATCAGCAGCTTGCACTGTTACATAATCTGCCAACTGATATTTTCTTTCAAAGCCGCGCTCTGCAATGCCTTGATATAAAAATTTACTCTCAGAATTTTCTTGCGGCTGTTTAGTGCCTTTGACTAACAATGTATTTTGATGACTGGTGATTTCGAGCTCAGGTTCGTCAAATCCCGCAACAGCTAATGTAATGCGATATTCATCTTCAGAAAACTGTTCGATATTATAAGGAGGGTAACCTTGGTTATTACTCTTGTTACCTGTTTCAATCATTGACGCTAAACGGTCAAAGCCAATAGCACTGCGGTATAGTGGTGATAAGTCGATAGTACGCATAATATATTCTCCTAAGAAGCAATATGGTAGCTCTTTGCCGAAAGCATTTCGGTGGCTACAGTTGTAAAAGGCCAGCTCTTGCTGCACCTTGATTATTAACATCACTAAGTGACTGTTAACGGTTGTGACAAGTTTTCCTGTCACTAATTACTTAATATGGACGATATTTATACTTTCAAGGGCTACTTTCTATTTATTACGTTTTTTTAGATAATCCATCTAATATAGAACACTGACTTTGTTCGTCGCCAGCACAGGCATCATGCAGGGATTCAAGGTTCTTTACTACATTATTGAGCTCATTTATTTTTTCTTTTAATGCACGGATTTTTTCACTCGTAAGTGCTTTTACTTCTTTGCTTGCTCTATTATTATCGTTAAATAACGCTATCAACTCTTTCGATTCGTCGATGCTAAATCCGGCAAATCTCGCACTTTGAATTAGGCGAAGCTGCGCGATATTAGTCTCATTGAACTGACGATATCCATTGTTCGCACGACTAACTGAGCCGAGCAGTCCAATATCATCATAATATCGAATTGTTTTTACAGGCATCGCTAGCAGGCGACTGACTTGTGTAATGCTCTTCATAGCTTTAACCTTGATATTTTAAATATAAAGCATTGCCAAGTACTGTCACACTCGACAATGCCATTGCTAATCCTGCTAATTGCGGAGATAAATAGCCCAGAGCAGCTGCAGGTATTGCAACAGTATTAAACATAAATGCTAACCATAAATTTTGCTTTACCGTTTGCCATGTCTTTCTTGCGATATCAATAGCGGTTGCCACAAGCCTTGGATTATCCTGCATTAGCGTTATTTGCGCACTACTAATTGCAGTTTGGGTGCCGCCCCCCATCGCAATACCTAAATCGGCTTGTGCAAGCGCGGGCGCGTCGTTAATCCCATCGCCTACCATAGCAATTCTTACACCAACTTCTTGATTTTTAGTGAGGTAGTGTTGTTTTTGAAATGGCGTCTGTTGAGCATAATGTTCAGTAATTGATAAAGATTGGGCAACTAAATCTACGCTTTGTTGATTATCACCACTTAATAACACGCTTGATATATCAAGCTTAGCTAATTGTACGACGGCTTCGTTACTTTGGGCACGTAATGAATCTTCAAGAATGAATTGAGCTAACACCCCTTCACTATTAGCAAATAACACTTCACTGCCATTGGGTATTTCAGTAAGCATAGAAAGTGTTACACCGTGCTTTTCAAGTAATTGACGATTACCCAAAAAGAAACGCTGTTCGCCTATATCTGCAATTATTCCTTGGCCAGCAATGACCTCAATTGAAGAACTTTCTATGACTGAAGCATCTTCTAACCAGGGCTGGCGAGCAATTGACAATGATAGCGGATGATCACTATTGCTAATGAGTGCCTTTAATTCATTAAGCATCGGTGTTTTAGTAAACCAATGATAATCCGTCACTTGAGGCTGACCTATTGTTAACGTGCCAGTTTTATCAAAAACAACTTTTTGTATGGTGCCAGCAATTTGCAATGCTTTGGGATCGCGGAGCACTATGCCTTGCTTTGCTGCCAATCCGGTTCCAACAACAATAGCAGCAGGTGTCGCTAATCCTAATGCGCAAGGACATGCAACCACCAATACCGCAACGCTATTAATCAGCGCGATTTCAAAACTTACGCCAGCAATAAGCCAACTGATAAAAGTAGCTGCTGCAATCATTAAAACGATAGGTACAAACCATGCTGCCACTTTGTCGACTAAGCGTTCAATCGGCGCCTTAGTACTCTGCGCTTGCTCTACCATCGCAATAATCTGTCCTAGATTACTTGCGCTGCCTATAGCACTAACTTTGAGCTCAATCACAGCATGTCCATTAACAGCACCAGCAAAGACTTCATCGCCAATAGTTTTTGCAACGGGTAAATGTTCGCCGCTGATAAAGGATTCATTAAATTCACTTTTACCATTGATAATAGTGCCATCTACAGGTACTTTTGCACCAGCCATGACACGGACTATAGCGCCTTCTTGAACATCCTCAATAGCAATTCGAGTGATAGCACCATTGGCCACAACATTGGCAGTTTGAGCTTTTAACGCAATAAGCGACACCATCGCGTCACCAGCCGATTTCTTTGCACGATCTTCAAGCCATTTACCTATTGAAATAAAAGTAATAATGACAGCAGAGGATTCGAAATAAAGTCCCCCTTCACGACCCAACCAGAATAAGAGATAGCAACTATAGAAATAGGCAGCACTGGTTCCTAGTACAACTAAGGTATCCATATTGGCGGCTTTGTTTTTGAGGCTTTGTAATGCACCACGATAAAACGGCGCGCCAATAACAAACTGAACTAGCGTTCCTAAAACAAATTCCAGCCAACCTATAAGCATAAATTCGATGCTAAAAAGCATTGCGAACATCGGTGTTATTAATGGAAGAGTTAGCAAGGTTGCGGCGATTAATCGCCATGGTTGTTCCGTTCGCTTAGGTGATGATTGTAAATCACTTTTCAATTGGGCTTGATAGCCTTGGTCACTCAGTGCTTGAATAACTTGTGATTGAGAAACAAGATCATTGTTGCGCTCAAGTGATAACTGATTAAGCGTGCTATTGGCACTGACATTGGTAAGCCCTGTTATCTTACTGAGTTTCTCTTTAGTTTTATTCGCACAGCCACCACAACGCCAACCTGTAATCGAATAAGTCTCTTGCGTATGTATCAATTGGTAGCCTGCGCCGACAATGGTATCGATAACCTCATAGAGTTTTGAAGGCTGACATTCAAATTGGGCTTGTTCATTAGTAAAACTCACATTGGCATGCACATCGGCAAGCTGATTGAGCTTTTTATTAAGTCCATTGACACAGTTGTTACAACGAAGCCCGCCAATTGATAGTGAATATTTAACAGTGAGATTTTCAGACATAAGAGCCTCTATTTACGAAACCGTTTCCCTATTTATTTCACCACTTTAAAGCTTCTAGTAACAGGAAGGTAAAGTCTAAAGTGAAATCAATAAAATTACGTTCTAACATACTGATAATTGATTATTAATTTTACCACTGATAGAGTAAATACATTACCAATACGCAGGGAGAAATTATGTTTATTTTGATGGGCGAAACCGAAAAAGTTGCTCCGGTTGAGCAAGGAAATTTTGACTGCCCAACATGTAAAAGCCAACAAACATATGCTCATCATCAATCAACAGCGTATTTCACAGTGTTTGGAATATCCGTCGCTAAACTGAATTCACTAGCGAATTATGTAATCTGTCAGCAATGCCATTGTTGCTTTGATCCGCAAATTCTTGATAAGCCATCACAACATTCACAAGCACTTGACCATATGGTTTTATTTCGAGTTCTTAACTACCTGCTGAGCGGTTATGGCGATACGATTCATTCTCGTCAGCGCTTACAGCAAATTTATCAAGAAACAACCAGCAACGAAAAGTCGAATATTGATATTGATAATGAGCAATCAATAATCAATTCAGGATCAGCGCCAACATTACCCTTTTTAACGCAATATAAGCATTTATTAAGTTTGGAAAAAAAGCATCAGATAGTCGTAGCAGCTTTCAGCTTTGCTGATGGTTCATGCTTAATGGAGCATCACGATCGCGTGAGACTTAATACGATTGGTTCGTCTCTTGATTTAAGCTTACCGGAAATTGAATATCTCATAGTTAACAACCAGTGATAGCGGGGATGGACTTGGCCTGTTAAAATGACGACTTCTTTAATCCAATAATAAAATAACACATGAGCCAATTAGATAAATCAACGCAAGATGCACTAGATGCCGCTACATTTCGCCGTTTACTATCACACTTAGATAATAATAAAGATGTTCAGAACATTGATCTGATGATTTTGGCTGACTTTTGTCGTAATTGTCTTGGTAAATGGTATAAAACAGCGGCTGACGATCACGGCGTTGAAATGACAGACGATCAGGCTCGCGAACGTGTTTATGGTATGCCATATAGTGAATGGAAAACTAATCATCAACAGCCTGCAACCCAAGCGCAATTAGATGCTTTTAATGCTAAGAAAAAATAATGAGTTTAAGTATTAATCAACAGCAACTTGTTGAGCAATTTTCATTATTAAAAAGCTGGGAAGATAAATATCGATTTATTCTAAGGCTGGGCAAATCGGTACCTGCGATGGATGATGTGTTAAAGGTTGACGATGTTTTACTTAATGGTTGTGAAAGCAATGTCTGGTTCTACGGTGAAGTTGTTGACGATAGATTACAACTAAACATTTACAGTGACGCAAAAATTGTGCGTGGGCTCATTGCTATTATTTGCGAGTCTTTTCAAGGCTTGGCCTTAGATAAGGTTGTCACCTTTGATTGCGCTCAATTCTTAGAGGAACTTGGATTGCTCTCTCATCTTAGCCCATCGCGTGGTAACGGCATCCGTGCCATTATTGAGCAAATAGCAAAAGTAGCTCAAACACGTTAGTTATTTGGCCACTGTGGTTAGTTTTTTAATCACTCGCGCGACAGCGACAAAACCAAAGCTTGCCGTAACAACAGTTGCGGCCCCAAAACCGCTAGCACAATCCATTTTCATTGGACCATCTGCTTGTGATTTCTGTGCACATACACTGCCGTCACTCGTTGGGTACATTAAATGTTCGGTTGAGAAAACACATTCTACTTGAAAACGACGTTTGGGATTCTTCGAAAAATTATGAAAGCGGCGCAATTCACTGCGTACTTTGGCGGCTAACGGATCTTGAACTGTTTTTGCTAAATCTGCAATTTGAACCTGAGTAGGATCTTGTTGACCACCTGCACCGCCAACGGTGATAATTTTAATTTTATACCGTTTACAATAAGCAATTAACGCGACTTTTGCTTTAATGCTATCAATAGCATCAATGACATAATCCATATCTTTTGTGATTAATTCACTTAGATTATCAGCATCGACAAAGTCTTCGACTTCATTAATTTTACAATCAGGATTGATGCCGCGAACGCGCTGCGCCATTACTTCGACTTTTGATTGTCCAACAGTATCAGTCAATGCATGAATTTGACGGTTAATATTAGTTGTACAAATATCATCTAAATCAATCAGGGTAATTTCGCCAACACCACTGCGAGCAAGCGCTTCAGCAGCCCAAGAGCCGACACCGCCAATACCAACAACACACACATGAGATGACGCAAGTTTTTCAACAGCTTCATTGCCATAAAGTCGTTTAGTACCGCCAAATCGTAAATCAAATTGCTCAGACATAATCACATCAACACTATTGCTAAATTCTAGAGGGATTGGAATGGCGGCGATTATCCGATTTTTCGACGGTTTAGGCCAGTGAAATCTAGTCTTGTTGTTGTGACCAAGTTATAAATTTTACCACGGGGTAAGGTGATATAAGCACGCCACCCAAGCCTAACGCACTGCTAACAGCAACCATCCCTGAAACTTGCTGTGTTTGCTCTGTCAATAGCAATAGGTAGAGCCCAACACCAATCAGTGCTAGGCCTGCTAAATGTAAATAAAAAAGACTCGAAGCATTAGGGTCTGTTGCTCTTTTGAGTGTGTTTTTGCAGCAATTTGTTTGGGGTTTCTACTAAGGCAGAGCCTATGTGGTGTAGCTGGCTCGATAATAGCTCCTGCATTATCCTAATGGGCTACATCCATGTAAGCAAAGGCACAATATTGATATAACTACAGAAGAGCTAATCGTCGTGAACATGATAATCGATGTGATTTAGTTTTTCTTTTAATTTATTGATAATAAAGAATATTTTGATTTTTAGTGTATTTGTGTGCATAATAAACCAACAGTTACCTTGTTAATGCAATGGAGTGGGTCATGAAACCTCAAAGTGATATCGTTAATCAGCTTAATCGTGTTCTTACCGCTGAACTGACATCTATTAATCAGTTCTTTTTACATGCTCGAATATTTAAAAACTGGGGATTAGAAGCGCTTAATAGTAAAGCGTACAAAAAATCTATCAAAGATATGAAGCAAAGTGACAAATTGATAGAGCGCATTTTATTACTAGAAGGGTTACCTAATTTACAGCAACTTGGGCGACTTAAAATCGGTGAGCATACCTTAGAAATGCTCGAATGTGATTTAAGTGTGCAGTTGGAGCAAAACACCTTACTTACTGATGTTATTCAGCGTTGTGAAGATGCTGGCGATTATGTCAGTCGTGATTTGCTGGTGGAAATTATGGATTACGAACAAGAATATATCGATTGGTTAGAGGCGCAATTGTCGCTAATTGAAAATATTGGTATAGAAAATTATCAGCAATCAATGATTGATAGCGAATAGGAGCTTATGATGAAAGGCGATCAAGAAATTATCGACAATTTAAACCGATTATTAACTCATGAATTAACGGCGATGGATCAATATTTAGTTCACGCAAAGATGTATGAAGATTGGGGGTTTAGTAAGCTTCATGAGCGTATCGCTCATGAATTTGAAGATGAAAAGCAACATGCTGAAGCGCTCATTGAGCGTATATTGTTTTTAGAAGGACACCCTGACGCTAGCAAACGTGATGCGCTCGCTATTGGTAAAACAGTACCTGAGATGTTGCAAAACGACTTAGATGTCGAATATCGCGTACAGGATGACTTACGTAAAGTGGTTGCGTTGTGTGAGAAAAAGCAAGATTTTCAAACTCGTAATGTATTAATGCCACTGTTGGAAGATACGGAACAAGACCATATTTATTGGTTAGAGCAGCAGCTTCGACTGATTGATAAAATTAGCTTACCTAATTATTTACAATCAGTGATGTAATATCGCAATTTCCAAAGCATGGTGTTATTTCTCCTGACAAGGAGTAAGATAACGCCATGCTTTTTTCTTTAATATTCCCTTATGTTCGATCTCTTTAGTGAATCTCCAGCGCCAGCCAATCTGTTACATCGCGACGGCGTTGTGAATTATTATGGGCCTGTCGTCAATCAACATGATGCCGATTTCTATTATCAACAATTATTGACTGATATAGATTGGCAGCCAGATCGGTCATCTATGTTTGGAAAAACAATTGAAACGGCACGTAAAATTGCCTGGGTCGGTGAGCAACCATTTCATTACACGTATTCAAATAATACTAAAATTGCCCAGTCATTTACGCCGCTTCTTCAACAATTGAAATCAATTGCACAGCGAGAAACAGGCGAGAGTTATAACGCCTGCTTATTAAACCTTTATCATGATGGCAGTGAGGGAATGGCTTGGCACAGCGATGGCGAAAAAGATTTAAAGAAAAATGGCGCGATCGCATCGTTAAGTTTTGGTGCTGAGCGAAAATTTGCATTTAAACATAAGCAAACACAGGAAACTATTTCACTTTATCTGCAACACGGCAGCCTGTTAGTCATGAAGGGGAGCACACAATCTCACTGGTTGCACCGACTCCCGCCAACTAAATCTGTCACCACGCCGCGTATCAACCTTACTTTTAGAACGATTGAAGGGCAAAATTTAGCGAGGTGAGGCTAACTAAAACATCCAGCTAGTTGGGTTTGCAATGGGTTCTTTGGCGTCAATTGCTTGGAGTCCTTTTATCATACGAATGATTAGCCAAATCACGTTAAATAGTAAGATAAACCAACCTACAATGATAATTAGCAAAGCAAAACCAATGACAAAATAGAGTAGGCCAATCCAAAAGGTTCTGATCTGATATCTAAAATGGGTTCGTAACCACTCTGGGGCTTTATCTTGTTCTAAATACGCGAGAACTATACCTACCAGGCCAGCCACTGGAAATAAGATGCTGACTAAATAAAGAATATATACCGCTTTGACACTTGAGGTACTTTTAGTGCTTGGTTCAATTGTGTTTTCCATAACGTTAATCTTGAGTTATTAATGAGTTACACATTGTAGCGACAACTTATCTAATCACCAAGCTTTATCATATCAGCCGCTTTTTCAGCGATGGCTATCACACCAGCATTGGTATTACCGGTGATTATCGTTGGCATTATTGACGCATCAACCACTCGCAGATTATCGATACCATGAACCTTGAGTTTGTTATCCACAACGCTGAATTCATCATCTTTGATGCCCATTTTACAGGTTCCAACAGGGTGATATTCCGTGTCGGCGGTTTGGCGAATAAATTCGATAAGTTGTTGATCATTATGGCTATCTAGGGGATAAATCATTTGACCTTTTATATCATAAAAACTCGAACTTTCTAGTACCTGTAACGTTTTCTTAAGCCCAGCTAATAAGGTGTCTAAGTCGTCAGGGTGAGCAAGATAATTGGGATCTATGAGCGGTGCTGAATTAGGGTTATTATCGCGCAGTGTAATAGTTCCTCGACTCTTAGGGCGCATTAAACTCGCGTGAACACTATAGCCGTGGCCCCAATGTAATTTTCTGCTGTGATCATCAACAAGTCCTATTACAAACTCCATTTGAATATCCGGTGCAGGAGAACCTTCATTAATAGTGACAAACGCATGAGATTCGGCGAAATTGCTAGTTAATTTACCTCTACGATGTCTAAACCATTGATAACTTTGGCTAAGAATATTAGCGCCGCCTGAAACACTAATCCCGAAAGTTCCAGCAGAAGTTTTAGCGCAATAAAGTGGTACAACGGTTATATGATCCTGCAAGTTCTGACCAACGCCAGGTAAATGAATACTTAATGGGATATCAACTTTTTGTAATGCTGACTCATCGCCAATACCTGATAGCATCAAAAGTTGCGGCGAGTTGATAGCACCTGCGCTGAGCAACACTTCTTTGGTTGCAGATAACACTGAGATGTCTTTTTTATGTTTAATTATCACACCGTCAACACGTCCATTCTCAATGACTAATCGTTGTACGTGTACTTTAGTTAATACGGTTAAATTAGGGCGTGTTAAATTGGGTGTTAGGTATGCTTTTGCTGCGCTGCATCGTTCACCATTATGCTGAGTAACTTGCGATAGTCGTGCACCTTCTTGTTCTTTACCATTGATATCTTGATTAATCGCAATACCTTGTTCTACACAACCCTCTAAAAATAAATTATTAACAGGGCTTGGGCATTGCAGTTCGTTAACATGGAGCGGACCGCTATTACCATGATAATCACTAGCAATGGCATGATTGTTTTCTGCTTTGATAAAATAAGGTAAGAGACTTTGATAATCCCAACCTTCATTACCTTGCGCTGCCCAATGATCATAGTCCCAGCGATTGCCTCGAATATAGACCATGGCATTGATAGAGCTGCTTCCGCCTAATACCTTGCCACGAGGAACGAAACCACAACGATTGTTTAGCTGAGCTTGAGGTGTTGTTTGATAGTGCCAGCTATTAACGCCATAAGGAACGCTTACTGCAAGAGCAGCGGGCATTTGCACTAATGCGCTACTGTCTTTTCCGCCTGCCTCAATAAGACACACATTGACTGCAGGGTCTTCACTTAAACGTGCAGCAAGTACACAACCGGCACTACCAGCTCCAATAACAATGTAGTCGTACTTTTTGTTCATTTTTATGATCACTTTGTATTAACTGTAACCATAATGCATGGATTGTTTGTGAAAAACTTGATATTTTTAGACAGATCTTCAATTCCGATGTTGATACTACTCAATGAAAAACTATATTAGAGCAACATCTCTGCAAGGTATCGATTCACTTATCAATGAGTTAGGTGGCGACGTGACGACGTTGCTGAGTCACTGCGATATCTCAGTAGAATTTAGCAATTTAGAATCACAATTCCTTGAATACCGAGATTACATCAGTTTACTTAACCATTGCGCGCAGCAACTCAATTGTTCTGATTTTGGCTTGCAATTAGCAGCACGTCAGCGCTTTGATATTCTTGGTCCGATTGCATTAGTGGCACAATCAAGTACAACCTTAGGCGACGTGTTAGCTTGGGTTGTTCAGTATTTGCATGTTCATAGTCCAGCGATAAGTATCAAGCAAACGCCGGCAGAAAATGCGAACGGTGTATTGCTCTCTTTTGATATTTTGTTGCAGCCTCTTCCTAATATTGCACAGGTAACTGAGCTAAGTATTGGGTTAATGGTGGGCGTTATACGTGAATTAACTCATGAGAAGTGGTCGCCCAATGAAGTGTATTTTCCGCAAAAGATTGCAGGAAACCAACGTGCCTATCAAAAACATTTTGGATGTTACATCGCTGAATTTAAAAACTTATCAGGCATCGTCTTTGACGAAGAAGATCTTAATCTTTTTATTAACACTCGTGATACACCGCAGTTCGAAACATCACTTAGCTATCTTAAAGCGCAAGGAGAGCAGGTTGTAAGTTTGGAAGATAAAGTGGGCCAGCTTATAAAGCCTTTGATGGCAATCCATCAATGCGACAACGATACTATTGCTCATATATTAGGGGTTCACACACGACAATTACATCGCTTACTATCAAATGAAAGTACAAGTTTTGTGAAGATTAAAAATAAGGTACGTTCACAGCTTGCCTGGCATTATTTAACGCAAAGCCAGTTACAGTTTTCACATATTTCAGATTTATTAGGTTATCAAGAACAGGCTACGTTTAGTGCGTCTTGCCAGCGTTGGTTTTCTAAATCACCAAGAGCTATCAGAAATGCTTATTCTGAATCTGCGAGGACCTTATGGCGCCCCTGATTTTTAGCTCTATACAGATTCTTATCTGCTCGTGACATTAGTAACTCTAAAGACTGTTTATTCTCTTTAGAGTTTGCAGCGCCAATCGATGCAGTAATTTTGATTTTTTGTGTTAGGTAATCAACGATTTGTTTCTCTATTGCATTGCAAATTCGCTGGCCAATATCAAAGGCACTGCTTAGATCTGTATTTGGTAATAATACCAATTGCATTAAATATTTGCCCACTTGTACTTGTTAAAATTAACTAAAATGGCGTTGCTCTCAATCCTAATAGCCTGCTATTAGTCAATCGAGCGCCTTGTTTTAGCTGATTTTCTCTACGCACAACAAGATCACTTACTTAATGCAATTGGTATAATACAGCGAACTATTCTCCCCCAATTCGTCCAAAAATATCATTAAGGGATTTAAAATGATCAAGGTCGATCATTAAAATACTGCAATCATCTCCTGAACGAGCACTACGCTGTTTTAACACAAAGAGGAACTGACTATAAATTAGACATAAATGTGCTGCAACTATTAATGTTTTATCAATTACAGCACGCTTTCCAATTTTTATTTGATTAGCAACTTACCCGTGCGAATACGCTGTGGATGATCGCCTACCTCAAAGCTGGCAATTTCTTTGCCGGTTGCAAATGAAATGACCGCAACACGATCTTGCTGGCTCACTGATACATAACAATTTTTACCATCAGCACTTTCTGTGGCCCAATAAGGTTTTGCACCTAACGGGTGCTCAGACAATTGAGCTGTTTTGTAGCTAAAAGTAACGCGGTCGACGATGGCTGCATAGCCCGACATTGTGCCTGCAACACACAACTTAGTGCCGTCATGATTAATTGCAAGACCATGATGGGCTGAATTAAGTTGGTAATCTCGCAAGCTCATTTGGACAATAAGTTCAGGCACTGGTAAATGCATCTTGCGTGTAATTTTTTGTGTTTCTAAATCATACTCAAAAAAGCCATGAAAAAATGATACCTGCAAATACACAAAGCGCCCATCTGGTGCAATAGCCATTGGCCTAACAGCATTGTCGACCCACGGATAGCCAAATTCTTCTAATTTTTCGCCAATATCAACCCGCTCTAATACTTCATAGGTTTTTGCATCAACGACTTGAAAGTAACGATCACCTTTCATCCAGTCTAACCAGCCTGACGAGAACGGGACAAATACCTTGCCAATGCTCGCATGTAATATTTTAGTACCATCTTTGGTGTAATTACTCTCATGAGGCTGATCGCCTGATTCAAAGTTGGCAACAATCTTACCTGTTGCGGTATCGATAGCATGAACCTTGCGAGCGGTTGAGGCTGAGACCAAAAAAATCTTACCATCAGGTGAAATGGCAGCGTGATCAGAGCGTGAACCTTCTACGGGCGTACGCCATTTTATCTCGCCAGTATTCACATCAAGGGCGATGGCATCGGCGAAACTTGGCCGCGAAATAAAGAGATATTTACCGTCATTTGACGGAAACATATCATCGACCATCTGGTTGTTTCCTTCGCCAATGACTTCTCGAATGAAAGTCGATTTTATACGGCGAATAACACCTGAATAGATTTCATCTAATCGCTCTTCTTTATCTGGCACCGCGTTAAGCTTTTTGATGCGAGTAAACGTATGGGGATCGTAAATATCAATGGTGCCATCCCAGTTGTTTCCAACGACGATAACATCACGTAATTCAATCTTATCGGTAGCTTGCGCCACATTAGCGAGAAATAGAGTTAAAAAAGTCATCAATACAATACGAATAGTCACAAGTAAATCTCGTCAATAATTAGTCGGTAGTGTCGCATTTTTACCATACTTAATGTTTTTTTTAAACAGGTGAATTAATCAGGTGTTTTATGATAGTGACGTATTTAGTTACAACTAAGTAGACCACATAATGTATTGAAAGGTTGTACAAAAATTAACGAAGCTATTAAAATAATGCGGCTAAAAATTTGATTATGCCGCTATTGTTATACGTATTTATACCTAGCAATACAAAATCAAATGATTAGGGTCTGTTGATCTTTTGAGTTCATTTTTGCAGCAATTTGTTTGGGGTTTCTACAAGGCAGAGCCTATGTGGTGTAGCTGGCTACACGAATAGGCGATAACGCCGTAGAAATAACAAACAAATGCTGTCCGTAGGATTCACCTAAAAGGCTTTTGCGCGGCGTTATTCGTCATTCACTGGGGTAAACCCAGCATCAATCCTCATGTCTTGCCCAAAATCCTTTTAGATTGAACAAAATTTGAACCACAAAGATCAACAGACCCTAGTAATCAATATAGATTAGTGAGCAGACAATTGTAGATTGCGCTTCATTTCACATAAGCTCATCCTACAGTTGTCTTTCCCCGTTTTTATAACGTTAATAGCTAATCTCCTATCACTGCCTACACATAGGCAACCTTGTGTTATTTGAGGAAATTATGAAATTTAAATTACTAGCGTTAACCATCGCCAGCTCTGTCACCTTATTGCTGAGTGGTTGTGGCTCTGATGATGCTGCGCCTGCTTTTCAAATGCCGCCACAATCGGTCGATTATGTTGTTATGGACACACAAACCATTACTTTCAGTCAACATTTGCCTGCCCGCGCTGTTGCGTCAGCTATTGCAGACGTGCGCCCACAGGTGACTGGCATCATCAAAGCACGTTTATTTGAAGAAGGTTCAGTCGTTAAGGCTGGCCAAGCGTTATATCAAATCGACGACACTATTTATCAAGCTAATTTAACATCGGCGAAAGCTGAGTTAGTGCGTAGCCAAGCAAATTTACGTTCGTTAAAAGCTGAAGTGTCACGTTACACTCAGCTATTGAAAGACAAAGCGGCTAGCCAGCAGCAATATGATCAAGCCAACGCAAACTACCTAGCAATGGTTGCTGAAATAGATGTTCGAAAAGCGGCTATTCACAAGGCGCAAGTCGATATTGCATACACCAAGGTGAAAGCGCCGATTAGTGGACAGATTAGTAAATCTAACATTACTGTTGGCGCATTAGTCACCGCAGCGCAATCGCAAATGTTAACGACCATTACGCAGCTCGATCCTATTTACTTTGATATGGTGCAAAGCAATACAGAACTACGCAATATCAATAGACGATTAGCGAGCGGTGAATTAAATAATGTTGAGCAAACGGCTCAATTGAGTTTTAGTAAAAACGACAACTATTCACAGCTGGGACAACTCAATTTCAACGAAGTACGAACCAATGTTAGTACCGATACCGTCACGTTACGTGCTCAGTTTAATAATCCAAAACATGAATTATTACCGGGAATGTTTGCTCAAATAGATCTTACGCAAGCGACTCGCGATAATTCAATTTTAGTGCCGCAAAGTGCTGTTTCGTTTGACAAACAAGGGCAGGCCAACGTTTTTGTTCTATTAAAAGATAATACGGTAGGCATTAAACAACTCACTGTTGGCCGTTCCGTTGGTCAAGATTGGTTAGCGCTAACAGGGCTTGAAAGTGGTGATAAAGTCATTACGACGGGGCTACAAAAAATTGGCCCGGGAATGACTGTCGTACCTGTTGCTCCGCAAGCAAATAAAGCGCAAGAAGGATAACTCATGGCTAAAAGTTTTATAGAAAGGCCAATCCTCGCGTGGGTTATCGCCATCATGATCATGTTGGTGGGCATATTATCCATATTTCGTCTGCCTATTTCACAATATCCAGATGTCGCGCCGCCGTCAGTAACCATCAGTGCATTTTATTCTGGTGCGTCAGCACAAGTAGTGCAAGACACCGTCGTGCAGGTGATAGAGCAAAACCTCAGTGGTATTGATAATGTAAAATATATCTCTGCCAGCAGTGATTCATCGGGCGGGGCGGCTATTACAGTTACCTTTAATGCGGGAACTGACCCTGATATCGCACAGGTTCAGGTGCAAAACAAACTGCAAACCGCCATGCCATTATTGCCGCAAAAAGTGCAACAAAATGGCGTTCAGGTGACTAAATCATCAAGTGCTTTCTTGATGGTTATTGGTTTTTACTCGACTAATGATCAACTTGATAGCGTGGATATTGGCGATTACATGGCATCCAATATTCAAGATCAAATCAGCCGTATTAATGGTGTTGGTCAGGTGCAGTTTTTTGGTAGTAAATACGCCATGCGCGTATGGATGAACCCTGAAAAACTCAATCAATACAAGTTGTCAGCCATTGATGTCATGTCGGCTATTCGCGCGCAAAATTCGCAAGTAGCGGCAGGTGAACTTGGTGGCTCGCCGAGTGTGCCGGGTCAACAAATTAATGCCAGCATCATCG
Organism: Psychrobium sp. nBUS_13; assembly: GCF_051201665.1. Taxonomy (GTDB): domain Bacteria; phylum Pseudomonadota; class Gammaproteobacteria; order Enterobacterales; family Psychrobiaceae; genus Psychrobium. Next base: position 916,572 of record NZ_CP179210.1, read on the forward strand.
TACAAACGGGATTAGAGACCCCAGAGCAGTTTGGCAATATCTTGCTACGTGTTGAAGAAAGCGGCGCGACTATTAAACTCAAAGACGTCGCGCGCATTGAGCTTGGTAGTGACAACTATCAAATGGTGGCTGAATTTAACGACAACCCAGCCACGGGTTTTGGTATTAACTTAGCCGCAGGTGCTAATGCCCTTGAAACGGCGCAAGCGCTGCGTGATAAAATTAAACAACTACAGCCTAACTTCCCGCAGGGCATGGAAGTGGTATTTCCTTATGACATTACCCCGTTTGTAAAACTGTCGATAAAATCCGTTATTCAAACCTTGCTCGAAGCCATATTGCTAGTGTTCTTAGTGATGTATTTATTCTTGCAAAACTTCAGAGCAACACTCATCCCAACCATTGCCGTACCTGTTGTATTGTTAGGGACCTTTGCTGTGCTATCGATATTTGGTTACTCCATTAACACACTAACGATGTTTGGCATGGTACTGGCCATTGGCTTGCTGGTGGACGATGCCATCGTGGTGGTGGAAAACGTCGAACGGGTAATGCACGAAGAGGGATTGTCGCCAAAAGAAGCCACCAAAAAATCAATGAAGCAAATCACCAGCGCCCTAATCGGTATCGCGATGGTGCTGTCAGCCGTGTTTGTGCCAATGGCATTCTTTGGCGGTTCAACAGGGGTAATTTACCGTCAATTCTCTATTACCGTAGTCTCTTCAATGGTGCTATCAGTGATCGTGGCACTCACATTAACGCCCGCATTATGTGCCACGTTGCTTAAGTCACCTGATCAACATAAAAAGCCACAACGCGGGTTCTTCGCATGGTTTAATCGTCACTTTGATCGCACCAGCAACGGTTATCAATCATTCCTATCTAAGACTGTTAATCGCAGTGGCCGCACCATGGTGGTTTATGGAATTCTAGTCGCGGTGCTCGTGGTGATGTTTCAACGTTTACCAACGTCGTTTTTACCTGACGAAGACCAAGGCACCATGTTTACTCAGGTAGTGCTGCCGCAAGGTGCGTCAACTGAACGTTCAATCAAAGAGATGGATAAAGTTGAGAAATTCTTCTTAGAAAATGAGAAAGAAAATGTCTCGTCTGTGTTCTCTGTGATTGGTTTTAGTTTCAGCGGTAACGGTCAAAACAATGGGATGGCGTTTGTGAAGCTCAAAGGCTGGGATACACGAACCCGTGACGATCAACATGTCACCGCGGTGGCAGGTCGTGCGATGGGCTATTTCATGACCATCAAAGAAGCCTTTGCCTTTGCGTTTGTGCCGCCATCAATCATGGAATTAGGCACCGCGTCAGGCTTTGATTTCCAACTGCAAGACTTAGGTGGTCATGGTCATGAAAAACTCACCGCAGCGCGTAATCAATTGTTGGGACTTGCGGCGCAAGATCCTCGCTTGATGGGTGTTCGCCCTAATGGTCTAGAAGACACCCCACAATTTAAGATTGATATTGACCAACAAAAAGCCATGGCGCTTGGTTTATCAATTGAAGATGTAAACAATACGTTCTCAAGTGCTTGGGCACCAACCTATGTTAATGACTTCATTGAGCGTGGCCGTGTAAAACGTGTTTATGTGCAGGCTGATGCGCCATATCGCATGATGCCGGATGATATTAAATATTGGTATGTCAAAAATAATAAAGGCGAAATGGTGCCATTTACGGCATTCGCGAGCGCACGTTGGGTGTTTGGTCCGCCAAAATTAGAGCGTTATAACGGCGCGTCTTCGGCTCAAATATTCGGTCAAGCTGCGCCGGGACTTAGCTCTGGTGACGCCATGGCGGCGATGAGTGAGCACGTGAAACAACTGCCTGCTGGCTTTGGTTTTGAATGGTCTGGCATGTCGCTGCAAGAAAAACAATCTGGCTCACAAGCACCGCTGCTTTATGCGTTATCGATGTTAGTTGTGTTCTTGTGTTTAGCGGCGCTTTATGAAAGTTGGAGTGTTCCCTTTGCGGTGATGTTGGTTGTTCCACTGGGCGTGATGGGCGCGGTGAGCTTTGCGCTAGCGCGTGAATTGTCTAACGATGTGTACTTCCAAGTAGGCTTGTTAACCACCATTGGACTCGCCTCTAAAAACGCAATATTGATTGTCGAATTTGCTCGCTCCTTGTACCTACAGGGGCATAGCTTAGTGGATGCAACGTTGCAAGCGGCTAAATTACGCTTACGTCCAATCATCATGACATCAATGGCATTTATGTTAGGTGTGACACCGCTTGTAATCGCAACGGGCGCTGGCTCTGGCAGCCAAAATGCGATTGGTACAGGTGTATTTGGTGGCATGTTATCAGCGACAGTACTCGCGGTTATCTTCGTGCCTGTGTTCTTTGTGGTGGTGTTTAAATTAAGCCACAGCAAGAAAGAGCAACAAGACCATACGTTTTAGGTTTGATTAAACATTTTTTTAAAAGGCAACTTCGGTTGCCTTTTTTACTGCTGGACAGAGCCATGAATATCCTATAAATTACTGTTTTATCTAGGCATAATATGGAAATTTAATGTCACCTTCTTTACAGCGATTTCACTTTATAGAAGTAATGATTACATGGCATGGTTATGTTAACACCACGCACCTAACACGATTTTTTAACATACAACGACAAGCAGCCAGTCGTACATTTGGTAACTATAAAAAACAGCATCCCAGTGCTATTCTCTATGACGAATCGGTTAAAGGATTTGTTCCAGACAGTCACTTTAAATGCCGCTACAGCGCGCAACAATTTAGCGAATATCAACTACTCACCAAAAAACAGACACCACTTGCCATGGCAGGCATCATAGATATTCCACTGCCCACTCGAAACCCTAATCCTAAGTTAGCCCAGCCCATCTTAAGAGCTATTGAAGACACGCGCGCCATCGACATTGGTTATACATCACTAAGCAATCCACAATATAGCGATCGCATTATTGAGCCACACAGCCTAATTTTTGATGGCATGCGCTGGCACGTACGAGCCTATTGCCAACAAAATGGTGATTATCGTGACTTTGTATTGTCACGCTTTAACGGTGAAGCCAGTGACGAAGCCAAGGCGACTCATTGCATAGCTGATGATGAAAAATGGCATCAATTTCTTGATATTGAAATCATTCCCGACCCTCGTCTTACCCAAGCCCAACAAGATGTTATTGCTCTTGATTATCAAATGAAAAACGCTAAGTGTGTGATAACCACACGGGTTCCATTGATTAACTACTTACTTAAACGCCTACGACTAGACACCTATGCTACCAATCCGTTAGCCCAGCAAATAGTGTTAAGTGAGCATTCCCGTCAGCAAATAGCGCCTTATACCTATTGACGTGAGTGATTGCGATACACGCTAAAAAACACAGTATTGTTAGGCAGTTATAAAATTGTTTTAATGCGCCAAGTCAAAATAAACGCCGTCAACTCACGTAAACTGATATCAAATAGTAAGAGAATCAAGCATGGAACAGCTCACTGATTTAAAAGCAATATTACACTCAAAGCGCGCCAACATTTACTACCTAGAGTATTGCCGCGTGATGCAAAAAGATGGTCGCGTGCTTTACCTCACCGAAGCTAAAAAACAAAACCAATATTGGAATATCCCCATTGCTAATACCACTTGTATTTTATTAGGTACTGGCACATCAATTACCCAAGCCGCCATGCGCATGCTGGCACAAGCAGGCGTATTAGTGGGATTTTGCGGTGGTGGTGGCACGCCATTATTAATGGCTAATGAAATTGAATGGCTTAGCCCACAAAGTGAATATCGCCCAACTGAATATGTGCAAGGATGGATGCAATTTTGGTTCGACGATCAAAAACGCCTTGAAGCCGCCAAAATATTCCAATTAGCCCGACTCGATTATTTAAAACGGGTGTGGAAAAAAGACACCGACTTAAAAAATGAAGGGTTTGACACCTCCAATGAATCTTTCATCAAATCGCTAGAACGATTTGAATACAAGACACAAAATGCACTTAAAGTGACCGAATTGTTACAAACTGAAGCAACGCTGACTAAGCAACTCTATAGACTCGCCGCCAATGTGACTAAACACGGCGACTTCACACGTGAGCGTGAATCAACAGATAACGCCAATGCGTTTTTAAATCATGGCAACTACCTCGCCTATGGACTGGCCGCCACTACATTGTGGGTGCTAGGTATCCCACACGGGTTCGCTGTGATGCACGGGAAGACTCGAAGGGGAGCCTTGGTGTTTGACGTAGCAGATTTAATTAAAGACGCCATCATTCTCCCGTGGGCGTTTGTATGCGCTAATGAAGGCGCAACAGAGCAAGAATTTAGACAGCAATGCCTGCAAAGCTTTACCCAGCATAAAGCCCTTGATTTTATGTTTGAGCAAGTCAAAAACATTGCGATGCTAGATTGGATCAACGCTAATGACTAGCTGGCGTGTACCTGACTATCAGGCTCAAATAACTCCAACAGCTGAACAACTTGAATTAATAAGAGGACTCACCATCGGAGTTAAAATTAAGCGTCCCAATAAAGCCTATCTTATTGACGGTATGATCATGGTTGGTGAAAAGAGTGAATATCATGAAGAAAAGCCAGTACATGTGTCTTTTTGGCTAACATCTACTAAATCCCAAGTGCCATTAAACACACCTGTAACCTTTACCTTAATTGATAACTGCAACCCTATGGTTCAATTTGAACAAGCGACTTCTGACTTTGAATCTAGACTCCCCATTGAAATTATCGGAACTGTTCTTAGCCCCGTTAAGAGGATTGAGGGCAAGGTAGCCGATGAAGTAAAAAGGATCATCAACACATGATGGTCACGTTTATTAGTCAGTGTGAGAAAAACGCGCTTAAGAAAACCCGCCGCGTGTTAGACGCCTTCGCCAATCGCATTGGCGATAACACGTGGCAAACGGTTATCACCAATGAAGGGCTTAGTGCCGTTAAAAAGCTGCTGCGAAAAACGGCGACCAAAAACACAGCGGTAAGCTGCCATTGGATAAGAACACGGGCACGCAGTGAGTTGGTGTGGGTGGTGGGTAGTAAAAGTAAATTTGATTTTCAAGGAATTGTGCCAGTGAACATTACAGAGAAAGAAGTGCCAATGGATATACAAAAAAACAAGCCAATTAAAGGCGTTATTTATGCAAATACGCATTTACAGCGGCTTGATCATCATTTGTTTGCTGTTGGTTATGCGGCTGAGTTTTTACATCGTAAGTTTTATAATGAGAATAAGAAAAACCTTGCTGAGGCTTCGTTTATTGCTGGTTGTTTTCATGATATTGGAAAGCTCGACCCATCATTTCAAAGCTGGGTCGTTAAACCAAAAAATAAATCATATCAAGTGGAAGATGGGCAGCACATTGACGAAGCAAAATTTAGCTTTGAAAAATACCCACGGCACAATGAAATATCTGCACTCATTATTCAGTGCTTGAGTGATCAGTGTAAAGTCGTTAATAAACGATGTAAAAAAGCGATAAAACATGCTGTTTACTGGCATCATGCTAAACCTTTTCGCCCTAAATCTAAAAGTGACTTCGACACTTACGGAAAAATTTACAGTAAATTAAAGTCCCACTTAAAGGATGGAGCGTGGTCATTAATTACCGAAAAATCATTAGCTATGTTAGCAAACGTGGTTGAATTAGATCGCAAATATAAAGAAGAGGAGTCTAGTTGTCTTACGAAAGCATTTAAACAAGACATAGACGATGAAGTGCTAGAAAACTATGACGACACACCGTTGCCTAATTATAAAGATTATAAACAGTATGAGGGTGTTAGTGAGTATGAAAATAAGACACGTGAAAATGCAGAATTTAATGAAGTTCGCTCATGTGTGATCACGGCAGACAGATGGATATCTTCATTGTCAGCCAATGAGCTTTCAATGCATATTAAGCAAAAGACGCTAGATAGTTTTATTACAGACAAGCTTAATAACGATGTATTTGTTGAAAGCGATTTAGAGACTCATATTAACGAATGCATTGGAAATTTTCCTGATAGTGAGCGTAGTCAAAAGCAGTCAAAGGTGGCTAAGCAATTAGCTAACGATAGTGAGCATGTCAAAGTGTTAGCGGGTGCTGCGGGTTGCGGGAAAACAAAAATAGCTTTGGAATGGGCTGGTATACGTGGGGCGCAACAAATTATATGGGTTTGTCCAAGAGTGCAAATTTGTCAGGGAATGTTTACGGAACTGAAAGCCTCAGAAGAACCTTATTTAACCAACGCCACTGTAGAGATATTTACGGGTGAATATAAATATACTAATGACTTTTCGACGCAGACATCAGAGGATCAATATTTAACGGCAGATATTGTTGTTACCACCATTGACCAGCTATTAAGCAGCGTTATTAGCCATACCAAAGCAGATCGATTACTTAACTATTTAAGTGCGCATGTTGTATTTGATGAATATCATGAATACATCAATATGCCAGCGTTTAATTTATTATTTGCTGAATTAATTGCATCGAGAAAGTCATTGAATAACGGATGCAATGCGTTATTGGTATCGGCAACCCCACATCCTTATTATGTTAAAAATCTATTAGGCATTGATACTGATTGTGATGTCATTGAAATGGCATCATTTAATGACAGTGATTATCAGTTTAATTTTGTCACTTATGATGAAAGTAAAGAAGATGAAACCAATCCACTTTATGCGCTAAATAATGAGACAGCATTCATTATTAGTAATACCGCGACCACAGCACAAAAGAGCTTCATTAATAACTTGCAGGATGAAAATGCTATTTTGTTGCACTCAAAATATAAAAAGAGTGACAAGAAATCTCTATTTAATAAAGTGTTTGAGTCGTTCAAACGAGAAGGAAATCATGAATTTGATTTACTAAGAAGTGGGCCAATAGTGCAAGCATCGCTAAACATCAGTTGTAATGCGATGACATCTGAGGTCACCACGCCTGAGAATTGTTTACAACGAATGGGGCGATTGGACAGGTTCGGTGAAAATAATTCGATTAATCAATATACCATTGCTGTGCCTGAAACTTTTAATAAAGGAAAGGGAAGTGGCGCTGTTGCACGCTTCTTATCACGTTCACATGGTTTTTGTTCAGCCAAAGCATGGAATGAGCTGTTAATTGATAAAACTGATAATGGTCAAACGGTTCAAAAAATCCCAGACTTATATCAACTCTATAAATCATTTTATGCGCAAGATTCGTCAGCGATTAAATTTATTGAACAAGATATGCTTGCATCTTTAAAGCAAAGCGTTGGTGTTATTACTCATAAAGTGAGTGAACCAAGCACCATAGTAACACGTAAAAAACAAGTCAAAGAGCGGGCTAAAATAAGTGCAAAATCTCTGCGAGGAGATAGCCGTTTTGTTCAATTAGCAGTATGTAAGCTCGACAATAAAAACAGCCCCGAATTTATAGAAAAATATGCCTATGCAGTACCAACTTTAGAAAGAGAGCAAGTTGATAATTTAACGGCCTCTTGTGATGTCATTCAAGGCTATGGCGATAGTAATAATAATTTACTCACACACATGATGAAGAAGCATCACAATATTATGGGTGAAAAGAAAGCATTTAAAGATTTTATCTTATTAAATGATGCCAAAGACCCCGAATTTCCAGTGTATTTAAGCTATACCCCGAATGATTTATTGGCTGTTGGCGGCGAATCTGCCAGACATCGTTCTGCAATTTATTATGGCGAATGCGAAAAACAAGCCATTGGTTCAATCTCTATCAACAACTTAACTCAAAAAAAGGACTAATAATGAAAAAAGTAACAGGTATTAAAAGCGTAGATTTTAAAATTACAGCATTAGGGCATGGTGTGGTGAATTGGAATGGGCCTACATCACTTGTCGGTGATGGTGGGAAAACGGTAGATAATCATTCACTACCTAAGTTACGTGGTTATACAAATTTATCGGGTAAGGTAAAAGAAGAAACGGGTTACAAGTACCGAAAAGAAGCGAATGATATTGATTTTAAAGAAAATCCACTTTATATCAGCCAAAACTGTATTCGTCATCATTTATTCAGAAGCCAAGCTTTTGATGTACATTATGCTAATAAGAGCAAAATAGAAGACTTGACCAGTATGTTGGCATCCATTACAGGACTCGTTCGTGGATATGTAGTGCCATCGAGTCAAAATAAGCGAACAAGCCCATTATTGCTAGAAGATTTTGTTGATCAATTAGGTAATGGTAACTTTGAACAATTTGGCCAAGCAGGTGAACGCGACAATTCATCTTTTTATTCAAAAACGACCTTCGGAGATACAAAATATACGGCGTATGGGTCTATTAATATCGAACAGTTACAATTTATATCATTAGATAAAAAATATGACCGCGAAGCCATGAGTATTAAATCAGGGCAAGGAGAAGGCGTTGCACAAGCCGTGCAAGATTATATTCAATCATTGAATTCTTCACTTAAACCTATTGCCACTTTTCATGAAAACTATGTGCGTAACGGTACTATTTTTGAAGAGGGAGAAGTAGGAATACTACTCAATAATGATGCTATTCAAATATTAATAGAATATACGATTGAATTAATTAGTGAGCTGTCAATTCGACAAGCAAAGTCTTACATGTATGTTGATGATGTTGTTATTGACTATAACGATAGCAATAAGATGATGAGAATAAAGCGTGATGCAGGCAGTATTTCACCTCAACCTGACAGCGAATATGCCACATATTTTTACGCAAAGTAGGTGATTTATGAAAATAGAAATTAGCTATGAATCTAGTTGGCGGAATTCTTTTCTAGATGGTTCAAATGATGAACCACTTCCTAAAACTGGTCGTAAATTTGTAGGTTCTATGACTAGTCTAAGAAAGCCTGAAAATTATATGCCAAGGGAGGTTACTTTAAATACTGTCATGGGTATTTTGAATAGGTTGATTGGTGATCAGCGAAAGCTATATCAGGCTAAAAATCAGGAAGAATACTACTTTAAAAATATGGAGACTAATATTTCATGGAAAGATCGCCCCTCATATATAAACCAAGAGCTAACTTATATTCGTAATATTACCGGTAGTACAGATCAAAATTCATACACGGGAATGGTGAGTGTGGATGCTCCAATATTTTTATCTGACTATTCTAAACAGCTTTGGGGTGTGTTGGCACTTAATGAGCAAGAGCTGTGTGATTTTATTCTTGATAATAAGCCTGTTGAATCTGAAATAGAACATAATCCATTAGTCATTATTGGAAGGCTCGAAGAATTATTCAAATTAAAGCCTATAGAAAAAGAAGGGCGAATAGCTAATGCTTTCGATTATTTAAAGAAAGAGTTTGATAAATTCAACGGACTAAACAATAAAGAACAAATAACACTGATAAGTGTGTACTGCTCATCATTATATTTACAGTTAAAACGATTATCTGATAAATATGATGTGTCAACAGCAAAGACAAAAGCGGGTGGTTTAAGTGGTATTTCCAATAATGGTTTCACGAAAAAAGACTTTATGAGTAGTTACACGTCAGGTGAAAAGAAGAAAATATGGGGGAATCCGTATATCCGTAAAGAAAGAATAAAAGGAATAGGGGAAGTGACTTCTTTAATGGAAAAGGCTGGTGGAACATTAGATATAAATATAAATATAGAAAGAAATCAGGCGCTAGAGCTTAAAGAGTTGATAGATAATGCTGGAGTCGCAACATTTTATCTAGGGAAGAAAGGATTAGCTTATGTATCAAATATTCGTATTTAAGGAGTGTGAGTGATGGAATATTATATCGATATTAAATTGTTACCTGATGCTGAAATGCGCTTAAATGTGCTATTAGATAAAGTTTATACTAAGTTTCATAAAGCACTTTTTGACTTAAAAGCGACAGATTTAGGCGTAAGTTTTCCTGAGGTAAAAGTGTTATTAGGATCGAAAATACGTATTCATGGTTCGGCTGAAAAACTAAATGAACTAATGAATATTCAATGGATTGGCGGGCTTATTGGATATTGCCAATGCACTGAAATATTAGAAATACCTAGTGATGTTAAATATAGAAACATATCTCGCTGGCAAAGTAACATGAGTGAATCCCATCTTAGGCGTTTAAAGAAACGGGGAACTATCAAGGATGATGAAGTGAAAGCATATAAAGCTAAAATGTTTGCGGCTCAAATGACAACATTACCTTATGTCGAGTTGGATAGTGTATCGAATGGAAAGCATCATCGCCGTTATATTGAAACTGGAGATATACAGGATAGCTCAACGTCTGGAAATTTTGATTTTTTCGGGTTGAGTAAAACAGCAACAATCCCTTGGTTTTAACCATTAATTTCTGCTCTTTAAAAACTTGATATAAAACAAATAGCTACAACAGCCCTAAAATAAAGGGTAAATCCTTTAAATTTTAGGTAAATTATTGTTGTAGCTATTTTTTTGTCTGATATTATTCAGTTCACTGCCGCACAGGCAGCTTAGAAATTACAAAACTCTTTTAATTCATCCAGCTTTTTGTTCACTGCCGCACAGGCAGCTTAGAAAATTAGAATGCGCCAGCCATGGTTCTTTGCTAAGTTCACTGCCGCACAGGCAGCTTAGAAATAAGCCAAGTCAATCAAGGTATTGCGATTGCCGTTCACTGCCGCACAGGCAGCTTAGAAAACATTCACTGATTGTTTGAATGACTCACTAAAGTTCACTGCCGCACAGGCAGCTTAGAAAATAATGTTATTCCTTGTTTAGCGCTGCTTTGGGTTCACTGCCGCACAGGCAGCTTAGAAATCTTCTTCGTTACCGGACACTTGAATAATAAAGTTCACTGCCGCACAGGCAGCTTAGAAAGCTTTGATAGATGTTTCAACAGCAGCCGTATCGTTCACTGCCGCACAGGCAGCTTAGAAATGGTTAACTGTTGCCGCTGCTGGCAGTGCCACGTTCACTGCCGCACAGGCAGCTTAGAAAATACTGCCCCCCTTATTTGTTTTCTAGGTCAAGTTCACTGCCGCACAGGCAGCTTAGAAATTTATAGGGGCTATTTGTTGTATAAGATATAGGTTCACTGCCGCACAGGCAGCTTAGAAAGTTAGTTGCTTTTGGGGTTTGAATGTCTAGCCGTTCACTGCCGCACAGGCAGCTTAGAAAAGCATGACAGAACGCGAGGCATCATTTACGCGGTTCACTGCCGCACAGGCAGCTTAGAAAGCCACCAAGCGCGGTCAACTTTAAACCTAACGGTTCACTGCCGCACAGGCAGCTTAGAAATGTTTTGTATTCTTCGGCTTCTTGCGACAAGCGTTCACTGCCGCACAGGCAGCTTAGAAAATTAACTTTTGACGGCTAACCGTTCTTATTGCGTTCACTGCCGCACAGGCAGCTTAGAAAGCAGGATCAACGATGTAAACGCGAGAAGAACCGTTCACTGCCGCACAGGCAGCTTAGAAAGCTTATCATCGAGCTAGCTCTAAGAAAGGGTTGTTCACTGCCGCACAGGCAGCTTAGAAATTTGCGATCTTTCGGGCCTTATCTGCTGGCAAGTTCACTGCCGCACAGGCAGCTTAGAAATTTTATAATTGGTAAATGTGCTTCTGTTGAGTGTTCACTGCCGCACAGGCAGCTTAGAAATTCAAGGTCAACTTTTGCTTCTAGCGCCTCAGGTTCACTGCCGCACAGGCAGCTTAGAAAAAAAAAGGCTTTTCGCAGTTATTTGATTTAGAGTTCACTGCCGCACAGGCAGCTTAGAAATGCTAGTTCATTGTCGATATCACTGGCGACGTGTTCACTGCCGCACAGGCAGCTTAGAAATTGATGAATCCATCTCCAAAAAAAGATGGAACGTTCACTGCCGCACAGGCAGCTTAGAAAGTTAATTTTTGCCATTGCCACTTACCAGCGTAGTTCACTGCCGCACAGGCAGCTTAGAAATTAACGAACTGTTACGGCGCTTATCTAGCGCCGTTCACTGCCGCACAGGCAGCTTAGAAATATTGTTGCTTGGTGTACAGCCAGAAGCCGCCGTTCACTGCCGCACAGGCAGCTTAGAAAAACATCGGCACTTTCGCTTGTACGTATACCGCGTTCACTGCCGCACAGGCAGCTTAGAAAGATGGCGACGAAAAAGAAATCACGGTCATGTAGTTCACTGCCGCACAGGCAGCTTAGAAAATCTTAATAACGTGCGAGAAGAACATCTGTATGTTCACTGCCGCACAGGCAGCTTAGAAATTTGCTTTATTGGGATAACCAGCAACGCCAGCGTTCACTGCCGCACAGGCAGCTTAGAAAAAACGGGTGAATTACCGTTCGATTGGGCAGACGTTCACTGCCGCACAGGCAGCTTAGAAATAACCCTTGAAATATATAATAGTGAACTTTGTGTTCACTGCCGCACAGGCAGCTTAGAAATGTAAAAGCTGTTAATGATGACGGACGCACGAGTTCACTGCCGCACAGGCAGCTTAGAAATTTCCATCTGCTCCATCAGCTCCATGACGCCCGTTCACTGCCGCACAGGCAGCTTAGAAAATAATGGCGTTGACGTATGATCGCGATATTCCGTTCACTGCCGCACAGGCAGCTTAGAAAAGACACATTAACAGTGAAAACACTTTTTAAGCGTTCACTGCCGCACAGGCAGCTTAGAAAACTTAATACAATTAATCTTTATCGTTATGATAGTTCACTGCCGCACAGGCAGCTTAGAAAAAAAAACATAGATGATTGGAAAGCGGAAAAAGGTTCACTGCCGCACAGGCAGCTTAGAAAATAAACAAGCATGACGCTGCAACTAGACTTATGTTCACTGCCGCACAGGCAGCTTAGAAATAGCAATACACCTGTTAACGCGCCTAAGCCAAGTTCACTGCCGCACAGGCAGCTTAGAAAACCTGTGAACTTTTTTATCGGTGCTGTGATTTGTTCACTGCCGCACAGGCAGCTTAGAAACGAACGTAATAACCACGGTCACGCTGTATTACGTTCACTGCCGCACAGGCAGCTTAGAAATGTTACCTGGGATTATTCAAGAGTAATTAAAAGTTCACTGCCGCACAGGCAGCTTAGAAACGTTATCTAATTTGCGATAACTGCGGCACTGAGTTCACTGCCGCACAGGCAGCTTAGAAAGATAACTCAGTGACCAATGAATATGAAGATTCGTTCACTGCCGCACAGGCAGCTTAGAAATATCAATGATAGCAACAACGGTAGTCGGTGCAGTTCACTGCCGCACAGGCAGCTTAGAAATGTAATTGCAATGGCACTGCGTCTAACGTTCTGTTCACTGCCGCACAGGCAGCTTAGAAATGCTCAAAAACAGAAAGCGTATCGTGAAAGAAGTTCACTGCCGCACAGGCAGCTTAGAAATGGCCGATGATTGATTTGTAGTGTGGTAGTTAGTTCACTGCCGCACAGGCAGCTTAGAAATGCAGCGCCTGCTATATCAGCACCTGCCATTGGTTCACTGCCGCACAGGCAGCTTAGAAAATGTAGATTCTGTCCAACCTACACCATTATTAGTTCACTGCCGCACAGGCAGCTTAGAAATTTTTAAGCGTTGTTTTGCTTTCATCACTAAAGTTCACTGCCGCACAGGCAGCTTAGAAATGAATCATTGATAAACTCTCTTAGTAAACGTTGTTCACTGCCGCACAGGCAGCTTAGAAAAGTTGTCGAGCAGCAACACGAAAGTATTTCTAGTTCACTGCCGCACAGGCAGCTTAGAAAATGATGAATCTTTATGCTCATATCTTAATAAAGTTCACTGCCGCACAGGCAGCTTAGAAAAGTATCAGCGCCATTTGATACAACGTGCTTGAGTTCACTGCCGCACAGGCAGCTTAGAAAACTTATAGCGAAAGGTTAGATTGTCATGTTTTGTTCACTGCCGCACAGGCAGCTTAGAAATTTTAGCTCACGAACAATCGGGAATAAAAGTAGTTCACTGCCGCACAGGCAGCTTAGAAAAGTTAATTAGTGACGAGTCGAGGCCTTTTAATGTTCACTGCCGCACAGGCAGCTTAGAAATTGTGGCGCTTTGGCCAAAGGCTCGAAAGTTAGTTCACTGCCGCACAGGCAGCTTAGAAAAATTAGATACGCTATCCCAAGCGCCGCCGACGGTTCACTGCCGCACAGGCAGCTTAGAAATATGCGGGTTGTTTGCTCCCAGCTAATAGCCCGTTCACTGCCGCACAGGCAGCTTAGAAATTTAACAACCCGTCACTTTGGCGGGTTTTTTAGTTCACTGCCGCACAGGCAGCTTAGAAAATTGACTTAGCCGCCTTGGTGCTTGAGCCCTCGTTCACTGCCGCACAGGCAGCTTAGAAATGATAAACTCGCGCGCAAATACCCAATTTTTAGTTCACTGCCGCACAGGCAGCTTAGAAAGCTATGCTTGCCGCTGGCAAATTTAATAAACGGTTCACTGCCGCACAGGCAGCTTAGAAAAAAACAGCAAGCCGCTTATCTTGCGACTAAATGTTCACTGCCGCACAGGCAGCTTAGAAAATAACACTACGCCCAGTGATTTCTGCAACACTGTTCACTGCCGCACAGGCAGCTTAGAAATAAGTTACATTATAACCCATGAAAACAAAAGAGTTCACTGCCGCACAGGCAGCTTAGAAACAGGTATCAGAAGCATTAGTCACGAATTACGTGTTCACTGCCGCACAGGCAGCTTAGAAATTTAGCTTAAAAAAAGCGTGTCATATTGTCAAGTTCACTGCCGCACAGGCAGCTTAGAAAGTTCAGCTAGAGAAAATGCGCCGCGAAATGAAGTTCACTGCCGCACAGGCAGCTTAGAAAAATCGACAAACCTATAACAAAGGACTGAATAAGTTCACTGCCGCACAGGCAGCTTAGAAAATTTTAATATTTACTGATAATGGATCTTTCTCGTTCACTGCCGCACAGGCAGCTTAGAAATGCTATTGGATCTGTTAATGCTTACCGAAGCAGTTCACTGCCGCACAGGCAGCTTAGAAACAGTCGAAAAGTCCCATTTAAGGCTCCAATGCGTTCACTGCCGCACAGGCAGCTTAGAAAACGGTTATCAATTTCAGGAGTCTTAGGCTCCGGTTCACTGCCGCACAGGCAGCTTAGAAAATTAATAAACATTTGATGCTTACAATTTCTTAGTTCACTGCCGCACAGGCAGCTTAGAAAAAACAGGATTACCGCTACAAGAATATTCATAGGTTCACTGCCGCACAGGCAGCTTAGAAAATTAATGCTAAAAAACATAATCGGCAAAAGCGTTCACTGCCGCACAGGCAGCTTAGAAAGATTGAGATTGTGCCGCTGTCAGTGATTACGTGTTCACTGCCGCACACGCAGCTTAGAAAATGCTGTAAAATGCTCTGCATGATATTCGTAAGTTTGCTGCCGTACACGCAGCTTAGAAAATTCCGGTTTAGTGGCTAGCCATTGAAGCACCGTTTGCTTGCTGCCGCACACGCAGCTAAGAAAATTAATGAGCGTTGTTTGTGCCGCTAACTATTGTCAGCTGCCGCATAACCAGTTTAGAAATAGCATAAATTTTAATTCAAGGAGTAAATGATGAAAAAATTTGAATACAAGATGATCGATTCACAGGATGTGGCTTCAGCGGGACTGTTTAAGGGCAGAGCGATTGAAGATATTGAGGCTTACCTTAACCAGTTAGGCGCACAGGGTTGGGAGCTTGTTAATGCTGACTTTAGAGAGCTGGAAGGTGGAACTGAGTTTTCGGGTGTTATGAAACGCGAACTATAAATCAGTCAAATAAATAAGGGAGGTCGCTGCATGCTGCAACGGCCTCCCTTTTTTGTGGTTAACGCTTAGAATTTAAAACCTAAACGCGCATAGTAGCTCATGCCATCAAAGCCATAAGGTACGGCGCGAACTGGGTATTGGAAGGCTTGATTGGTAATAAAATCAAGCGCTTCATCGCTACCTAGCTCGTCGGGTGTTTCATCGAATAGGTTATTGATGCCTACCGATAACGTGAAGTTTTCAGACAGGGTGTAATCTACGTTTACATCGATTAACACGGCTGACTCAACAACGCTTGTTGGCTTGAATGAACCTGTTGGCGATAGGAAATCTGGTAAACCGATGTGATCATTACCAAAATAAGTAATGTCGGTTTCGCCAAAGTAATTCGCCTTCACCATAGCGCTCCAATTATTTTGTGAATAATCAAAGGTCAAGGTTGCACGCTCGTGTGGTTGCCCGTCGGTTAAGAAGCTACGTTGAAGGTCATCTAACGCCACGGTTGATGGGATGCCTTGTGGTGAGTTCACGCGATCGATGTCGGTGTCATTAACATTGCCTGCGAATGTCACATCTAGTTTTCCTTCACCAACATCGGTGCTGTAAGTGACAATTAAGTCAACGCCAGTGGTGGTTAAATCAACTGAGTTAGAGAAGTAATTGGCTTGATCGGCACCTGTTGCATTAAGGGCAGCAACAGCGGCTGGGCTGAATGCAACATCGTCTGGAGACAATAAGCTGCCCAAGGTGATGCGGTCTTTCATAGCAATGCGATAAGCGTCTAGCGTAATGGTTAAATCGTCAGTGGCATCAAACACAAAACCTAGGCTGAGGTTTTCAGAGGTTTCTAGTTTCAAGCCATCTACACCAAGTGCTGATGGGAAATCAGCGCCAGCCGTAGCTGTAAATGATGGTGATAATACGCCGCCAGGGCCTAAGTTGGTGGTAAAGGCTGTGTAGGCACTTTGTTGTAGCGACGGTGCTCTAAAGCCACTAGAGATGGCGCCGCGAATAGAGAAGTCATCGGTTACTTCATAACGACTTGATAATTTACCGATGATGTCGTCACCAGCGTCAGAGAAGTCTTCATAACGGGCAGCTGCGCCAACTAACCATTTTTCTGTTAGTTGAGTTTCTAAATCGATATAAACCGCAACGCTGTCGCGATCTTGTTTATTCGCCGCATCAGGACGTAGGCCAGGGTAGGCTTGGAAACCACAACCTGCAAAGGTGTCTGGGTCGATTACCGATGGAAATGAACTTGAGCTATTTGATAATCCACAAGCGTATGAAGCCACTTCACCCGCCACTATTTGATAGTTTTCTTTGCGATATTCAGCGCCGTATGACACAAACAATTCCAAGTCGTTGCTTAGTTCAATAGAGCCTGCAATGTCGGTGTTAACGGTGAATTGGTCGAATCTAAAGCCACCAGAATATCCCGATGTTGGACCTGCGTTGGCAGCGATATCACTATCTGACGCTGCTGGATTGTTAGCAACATATTCAGCAGCATATGAGGCATTGATGGTGTTGCGTGAGGTGAAGTCGTATTCATTTTCACCGTAAACGGCTGATACATCGTAAGTCCAATCGCTGTTGATGTCACCGCGAAGACCAAGTGATACTGAAATATCTTGCGCTTCATTGTCGATGCGCGGTAAGAAGCCATCGGCGTAAACTTGTTGTACGTTTTTAGCAGCTTCATCAAAGTTACGGAAGAAGCCATTACCTAGTGCTGTGCGATTTGAAATACCGCCAAATGAATAAAGTTCACTGTCACCCATTGGTAGCATGGCATTGTAGAACACAGTGGTAAATTCAGATTCTGCATTACCTTGTCCCCAGCGAACTGTGTCAGATAATGTGCCTTTGGCAATAGTTGATGAACCGCCAGTGTCTGGTTGAGCGCGGTTTGTACCGCTGTAATCACGTGCTTCTAGTGAGAGGTTAATGAAACCGCCGTCATCGCCTAAATCAAAACCGCGATTTAAGCCAATGGTGATGTCATCGCCGTCACCTTCGCTGGTTGAGCCCGCTTGAATAAAACCAGTGGTTTCACCCGTCGAACTCTTGAGAGATAAATTGATAACGCCTGCAATGGCGTCGGAGCCATATTGCGCCGCCGCGCCGTCACGCAATACCTGTACGTCAGATAATGCGGTTAGCGGAATCGCATTCATGTCGGTGCCTGCCGCGCCTGCACCTACAGTGCCGTTTAAGCCAAATATTGCTTGGTTATGGCGGCGTTTACCGTTAACTAATACCAAGGTTTGATCTGGCTGAAGACCACGCAGTGTCGCTGGGCGGAATAAATCTGAGCCGTCTGAAACCTGTGTTCTCGAGAAGTTAAATGAAGGCGCTGTTGCTTGTAGGCTTTGACCTAATTCAGTAAAACCACCTTTGGTGAGTGAACTCGCATCGATGATATCTACTGGCGCTGTAGACTCAGTCGCTGTGCGACTTGATACACGAGAACCTAATACTGAAATTTTCTCGACATCTTTCGCTGTGTCTTTTGCTGGTGTTTGGGCCGCGTTGGCTGCTGCTGTGGCAGAACCTAAAGCGAGTGTTATGGCAACGGAGAGCGTACTCGCCTTAAAACTCTTAATCATTTATTTTGATCCTTCAAATCTAATTTGTTTATCAAGTTGGCTCGATGTTACAAGCTATTAACAAAAAACTATAGTCTTAGTAACTAAATTTATATTACCAATTAGCCTAAAATGACGCGTTTGCCTATTTATTAGGCATAAGAGAGAAGGGCTAGGTTCGAAATGAAGGTTAGAAATAGAAAAGCCGCTTTAGGAGCGGCTAAGTTGAGGTTCGAGTTTAGGTTAGTCGAGCTTAAATGAGCGAACAACTTCAGACATTTGGCTGCTGCTGGTTTTAAGATCTTGACTCGCACTGGCTATTTCTTCTGTATCACCTGCGGCATCTACGGTCATCTGTGAAAGCTCGCTAATGCGAACATTAACTTCTTATGCCGCTTGAGTTTGCTGCTCAGTTGCTTCTGCAATGTGATCGCTCATTTGAGAAATAACGTCAATGAGACGCTCAATTTCGTCAAGCGATGTTTCAGCTTGTGCAGCTTGTTCTACGGTTCTATCTGATGTCTCTTTGTTAATATTTACGGCACTAACGGCTTCTTGAGCACCAGATTGTAATCGTTGGATCATGCCGTGGATTTCATCGGTACTTTAACTGGTTCTGCTAGCTAGTGTTCGAACTTCATCAGCAACAACCGCAAAACCACGTCCTTGTTCACCAGCGCGAGCGGCTTCAATTGCTGCGTTTAGTGCGAGTAAATTAGTTTGATCGGCAATACCTCTGATCACATCAAGCACGGCACCTATGCTATCTGTTTCATTAGCGAGCTTAGAAATAACCTGACTGACATTATCGATGTTGCTTGATAATGAATCGATTTGCGCAATCGCTGATGACACAACTTGTTTACCGTCAGTTGTATTAGTTGTTGCATCGTTTGCTGCTTGATTTGCGGCTTCTGCATTGCTACTTATTTCACGAATGTTGGAGGTCATCTGCTCCATTGCCGTGGCAATTTGTGTTGCGTTGTCGTTTTACACTTGAATAGAATCATTGCTGCGCTGACGGGTATGAGAGAGCATATCAGCTTGCATCATGACTTGTTCTGAATTAACTGAAACTTCTTTAAGGGATTGACGCATTTTCTCGGTAAATAAATTGAAGTAATAAGATAATCGCGATATTTCATCATTGGCATCTGCGTTAAGCTTGCGCGTTAAATCGCCTTCACCTTGTGCAATATTTTTCATTAAATCGCTTGCCGCTCTTGCAGGTAATAAAATACTGTTGCCAATGACATAGTTGAGAAAAACAACTAACGCAATCACGATAAAGGTATTAATGAGCACGGAGTTTCACTGTGCTGTAAAGGTTTCTTGGATATCATCGATATAAACACCAGAGCCAACAATCCACTGCCATGGCGCGAATTCTTTAACAAACGAAATCTTATCGGCGGGATCGTCTTCACCGGGTTTTGGCCATTTATAAGGTAAGAAACCTTCTTACTTGCTACGAACAATCTTGAGCATTTCTATGAAAATTTGAACGCCATCAGCATCTTTGATATCGGACACATTTTGATTATTTAGTCTCGGAGCAACGGTATGCATGATCATGGTTGGCGTAAAATCATTCAACCAAAAATAGTCATTACCAGCATAACGCATTGCTTTAACGGCTTCTAATGCGGACTTTTGCGCTTGTGCTTTCGTCAGGGTGCCATCTTGTGAGCGCTGGTAATAATGTTTAATAATGCTATGGGCACTCTCAACAAGATGCTGAACTTTTTCTCTTTGCTGTTGATTTAGTGATTTATCTTGATGATAGAGGCTTATCCCGCTTTGAAAAAAATAAGCCAATAATGATTATGCTTACCATAATGGCCATACGTTGCTTGATGGTGAGCTTGCGTAGTTTATTCATGATGGATTGTCTCCGGTTAAGCCGTTTATTAAGCTTAGGAAATAAAATGTAAAACTGCAGATATGTTTATTAGATTGCTCTCGGTAATTAGTGTACGTGGTAGGACGTTGCTAAGCACGTAATTGAACTTAGCAATAAGTATAATTGTTATAATTATAGTTGATGTGAGTAAATGCTTATAAAAATGATATTTATCAAGTGTTAGTGATTATTTTTTACTCCAACGCATAACACCTTCTTGTGCCGTACTAGCAACCAATCGGCCTTGTCGGTCAAAGAACTTTCCTGTTACAAAGCCACGGCCGCCACTTGCTGATGGGCTTTCAACTTCGTAGAGTAGCCAATCATCAAAACGGAAATCACGATGGAACCACATAGAGTGATCAATCGTCGCCATTTGTAATTTAGGCGTCATAAATGAAACACCGTGTGGATGACCAGCGACAGGTAAAAATGAAAAGTCTGACGCATAACCTAGTAGATATTTATGAACGCGAAGATCGTCTGGCAATATACCATTTGCTTTCATCCAGAAATGACCTTTAGCAGGACCAACAGTTGGTTTGATGGGGTTATTGTCTTCTACAGGCCTAATTTCAATCGCTTTATCACAAATAAATTGTTGGCGAATAGATTCCGGAATAAACTCTTGTACTAAACGCGCACGCTCAACTTCAGATTGTAATCCAGCTGGTCCTGCAACTTGCGGCATGCTTGCTTGATGGTCAAAGGCTTCTTCTTGAACGTGAAAAGAACTAGTGAGATAAAAAATAGGCTGCCCACCTTGAATCGCTTTAATACGACGTGTTGCAATAGAGCGCCCTGTGCGAATGGTTTCTACATCATAAACAATAGGCTTGGCGGAATCTGCCATGCGTAAAAAATAGCAATGAAACGAGTTAAGCGAAAAGCTGCTGTCGACTGTTTGTTTTGCTGCAAAGAGTGCCTGACCAATAACTTGTCCACCAAACACGCGACCAAATCCTAAGTCTTGGCTGTTGCCACGATATATGCCTTGTTCAATGGTTTCTAAGCTGAGTAAATCGAGAAGCTGACTAAGAACTTGTGACATAAGGTGCTCGCCTTTTTTCATTAAAAGGATAGTCTACCGTTAATTCAAACAATTGTTTAGCCTCGATTGTAAGTATTGTTAATGAGTTTGCGATTGATTTCAAAGCAGCCATTGATTATGATGACGACTCATTTAACGCTGGAAAATCTGTTTGTCATTATTCTCGAAAGTCATCTGTATTTTATTGTTGGTTGTTAGCACTTTGCAAACAACAGCGGCAGTGACCTTTGGTGAAAATAATAATCATGCAATGATGACATCGCACACCATGAGTGCAGATGACATGGCTCACTGTCAGGAAATGATGCAAGATCATCAAATGGCGGCTGAGTGCAGTAATGAATGCGATTGTTGCAGTGGTGCTTGCCCTGTATCTTCGTTATTTATTAATTTTTCCTTTTCTTACGGACTAAATAATAGTTCGAGTAACGTGTTGATTCATAGTCCTAGTCATCCTATCGCGACTATTTCTTCTCTCTATCGTCCGCCGATAAACGTTTAACAGCCCCAAGATTTACCCCTGTTTTATTGTTTTTATCAAAGCACACTTATGTTTGGAATTTATATACCAGTTACCAGTGAAGATGCTTGTTTCAGAGCTCGGGTAGGATTCGAATACAAGGCATGATTTGTAATTAATGGTCACTCCCTGATTATAAATCATAACGCAGTAGTCGTGTTCTACCCGAACTCCCTACGGGCAAGGCGATAAGCGACCAACTACGTCGTTATAAGATATTTGTTGAGAATGACTTAACGACACATCTTATGCCTTGTATTTGGCGCGCTTCTCGTCTTGCTGAAATCAAGCACTTTCATTGGCAACTGGTATAAACATTTGATTTGTGCATGGACTTATTGTTATGCGTAATTTAATCATCGTCTTAATCTTTTTTGTTGCTGGTATTTATATCAGTCCTTTTTTAACTCCCTTATTGAATTGGCCGAGTGTTGCTGATGAGCCTAGCGCCTCCTCTGAAAAACCAATCTATTGGGTCGCACCTATGGATGCTAATTTTCGGCGCGACGAACCAGGGCTGTCGCCGATGGGTATGGCGCTAGTGCCCGTTTATAATGAACCGTCGGGACAAGATGCTGGCGTTGTCACCATAGCTCCGCAAATTGTTAATAACCTCGGCGTTAAAACCACAGACGTTGTCAGTGATTATTTTTCCCAAACGATTGATGCAACTGGCGTGCTGGAGTATAGCCAAGACGAACGCATGGATATTTCGCCACGCGTTAGTGGCTGGGTGGAAAAATTATATGTTGCTGAACACGGCGACACGATAAAAGCAGGACAGCCTCTTTATGACATTTACTCTCCGGAATTAGTGAATGCACAAGAA
The DNA here is from genome assembly GCF_051201665.1 of Psychrobium sp. nBUS_13. Lineage (GTDB taxonomy): Bacteria > Pseudomonadota > Gammaproteobacteria > Enterobacterales > Psychrobiaceae > Psychrobium. The sequence goes on from NZ_CP179210.1 coordinate 939,202, forward strand.
GAGTATGTTCTTGCTTTGTCGCAAGATAATAATCGACTAGTCGCAGCGGCTCATAAGCGCTTAGTGTATTTAGCAATGTCATTACATGACATCGAGCAACTTAATAAAACACGACAAGTGAAGCGCATCTTCACGGTTCATGCTCACAATAGTGGTGTTATAGAATCTTTAATGATTAAGACAGGCGCCTTTGTTACTCCATCTCATGTCCTGATGACGGTGATTTCGTTAAACGAAATGTGGCTTAAAGTGGATGTTTTTGAGTCGCAATTACCTATGATTACCTTAGGCGCTAAAGCGACGATTGCGATTAATGGCATTGGTCGTGGCAATGTAGAAGGGATAGTCGATAAAATTTATCCGATGCTTAATGCTCAATCTCGCACTGCGACACTGCGACTTAGTCTCGATAATGATGACCAATCTCTAAAAGCAAATATGTTTGCAAGCGTCAACATTCATTTTGAAAGTATCAAACAAAGTTTGATGGTTCCTCGTGATGCAGTTATTAGAAGTGGTCTGAATAATAGAGTGGTGATGGCGTTAGGTGATGGTAAGTTTAAATCTGTCGCGGTCAGTTTAGGGCGTGAAAACCAGCATTGGATAGAAATTACCGACGGCCTCATGGCACAAGATAGCGTGGTCACGTCAGCACAGTTCTTGATTGATTCAGAGTCAAATATAGCATCAGATTTAATGCGCTACCAACCTGCTGATTCAGCATCTGAATTAGCAAGCAATGGCAGTGTATGGACACAGGCAATGGTTAATCGCGTGATGGAGAATCATGAGATGGTCAATGTCACTCATGCACCAATTGCGCAGTGGAACTGGCCTGAAATGAGCATGAATTTTTATGTTGATGAATCGATTGATTTAAAGAGCTTTGTTGTTGATCAACAGTTGGCGATAGAGATTATTAAAGATGAGGACGGTGATTACATCATCATTGGCGTGCAAATGAAGGAGCATGCCCATGATTAACGCTGTTATTAAATGGTCTATCAACAATCGTGTTCTTGTATTATTAGCCTGTGTATTGCTCGTTGGCGCAGGGCTATACAGTGTTAAGAAAACACCTGTTGATGCTATTCCTGACTTATCTGATGTCCAAGTTATTATTAAAACTAGCTATGCAGGGCAAGCGCCGCAAGTTGTTGAAGAGCAGGTTACTTATCCGCTGACTACCGCCATGTTATCTGTGCCGGGGGCGCATACGGTGCGCGGTTTTTCATTTTTTGGTGACTCTTACGTTTATGTCATTTTTGATGATGACACGGATATGTACTGGGCGCGCTCGCGGGTACTTGAATATCTATCTCAAGTAACGCCACAATTACCTAGCGCTGCTAAACCACAATTGGGACCTGATGCAACAGGCGTTGGTTGGGTCTACCTTTATGCATTGGTCGATAGAACAGGGCAGCACAATCTTGCCCAGTTGCGAAGCATCCAAGATTATTTCTTGAAATATGAGTTACAAACAGTAGCTGGTGTGTCGGAAGTTGCGGCTTTAGGGGGCATGGTTAAACTGTATCAGGTGCAAGTTGATCCGCATAAGCTCCGATCTTATCAAGTGCCTTTATCTGTTGTGGCAACGGCGATTGAAAAAGGAAATCAAGAACAGGGCGCGTCAGTTATCGAGATGGCTGAAGCTGAGTATATGATCCGCGCCACCGGGTATCTTAAATCCATCGAAGATATTGAAAATATCCCTTTAGGCGCTAGTGATAGCGGGACGCCTTTATTGATAAAGCATGTTGCTCAGGTTGTTGAAGGCCCGCAAATGCGCCGTGGTATTGCTGAACTCAACGGTGAAGGAGAAGTGGTAGGCGGTATTGTTGTTATGCGTTTTGGTGAAAATGCGCAGCATACGATTGATGGCATCAAAGACAAACTTGACCAATTAAACAAAGGCTTACCGGCTGGGGTTGAAGTGGTGCCAGTTTATGATCGCAGTGAGCTTATTGAAAGCGCGGTTGATAACTTATGGCATAAGTTGCTTGAAGAATTTGTGGTGGTCATTGCCGTTTGTGCAATTTTTTTATTTCATCTTCGCTCATCTCTTGTGGCAATCATTAGTCTACCTGTGGGGATTTTGACTGCTTTTATTGTTATGCATTGGCAAGGGCTTAACGCTAACATCATGTCATTAGGAGGCATCGCCATTGCCATTGGCGCCATGATTGATGGAGCCATTGTGATGGTGGAAAACTTTCATAAGCATATGGAAAAAACGCCACTGACTGATGAGAATCGCTGGCAAATAGTGACTAAGGCCGCGACAGAAGTCGGCCCGGCGCTATTTTTTAGTTTGTTGATTATTACCGTCAGTTTTCTGCCTGTTTTTACCTTAGAAGCACAAGAAGGGCGAATGTTCTCACCTTTAGCGTTTACAAAAACCTATGCAATGGCAGCAGCTGCTGCATTGGCTGTCACGTTAGTGCCTGTATTAATGGGTTACTTTATTCGCGGCAAAGTCGTGAGCGAAGAGAAAAATCCCATCAATCGATTGTTGATGGCTTGTTATATGCCATTGCTGAAAAAGGCGATGAACTTTCCAGTCATTACGCTACTGCTCGCTATTGCAATTTTAGCATCAAGTCTTTGGCCTTTAGGCAAAATTGGCAGTGAGTTTATGCCGCCGTTAGATGAAGGTTCAATGATGTATATGCCGACAACTTATCCTAGTTTATCAGTGGGTAAGGCGCGGGAAATTCTTCAACAAACTGACAAGTTAATAATGACGGTGCCGGAGGTCAAATCTGTTTTTGGTAAAATTGGTCGCGCGGAAACAGCAACGGATCCCGCACCGCTTACGATGATTGAATCTTTTATTCAGTTAAAACCAAAGACTGAATGGCGTCCGGGAATGACCAGTGAAAAAATTCAGCGTGAATTAGATAGTGTCGTATCTTTACCTGGCTTAACCAACGCTTGGGTTATGCCAATAAAAACGCGTATCGATATGTTAGCGACGGGAATAAAAACTCCTGTTGGTATCAAGATAGCTGGGACTGATTTAGCGGTTATTGAAAACATTGGAAAGCAGATTGAAGAAATATTGAATACTGTCGATGGCACTGCCTCTGTTTATGCGGAACGTGTTGTTGGTGGACGATATTTAGATATCGACATCGACCGCGCAAATGCGGCGCGATATGGATTAAACATTGCTGACATCCAGCAAGTTATCGGCGCGGCTATTGGCGGAAAAAATGTGACGCAAACGGTGGAAGGCTTAGCGCGTTATAACGTCAATATTCGCTATCAGCAAGACTTTCGAAATTCTCCTCATCAGTTGAGACAACTACCAATTTTAACACCGCAAGGACATTATATTCGCTTGAGCGATGTGGCTAATGTTGATATTACGAATGGTCCAACTGGCATCAAAAGTGAGAATGCTCGTCCCAATGGCTGGGTTTACATTGATATTAAGAATGTTGATATTGGTAGTTATGTTGCCAAGGCCAAAACAATAGTGTCAGAGCAACTAACCATTCCAGCTGGCTATTCAATAAGTTGGGCTGGGCAGTATCAATACATGGAGCGAGCAAAGGATAAGTTAAGTTATGTAGTGCCTTTAACCATTGTGATTATTATCTTTTTGCTGTTTTTAAGCTTCAAGAATATCGCAATGGTGGCGATGATCATGTTGACCTTACCACTTAGTTTAGTAGGCAGTGTTTGGCTGTTACATCTATTGGACTTTAATTTTTCAGTTGCCGTTGGGGTCGGATTCATTGCGCTGGCTGGTGTGGCGGTAGAGATAGGCGTCATTATGTTGGTCTACCTTAATCAAGCCTATCAAGCGCTGCGTGTTAGCCATCAAGAAATAACGGTGGCTGCACTGCAAAAAGCTATTATTGATGGCGCTGGTAGACGAATCCGCCCCGTGATGATGACAGCATTGTCCATTATTATCGGTTTGCTACCTGTGCTCTATGGCACTGGAACAGGCAGCGAGTTGATGAGCCGAATAGCCGCACCTATGGTCGGCGGCATGGTGAGTGCAATGGTACTTACCTTGTTTGTTTTACCCGTTGTTTATTGTCTATGGAGAAAAGCCGAACTAAATAATATGCCTCATTGAGGGACTAAAAATAATTAAAGATTTGATTTAAATAGGTTAGTATTTGTAAATATTACTATTATTTGAAGGCACAACAGATGGCGACGTTAGGGATAGACTTGGGAACAACCAATAGTGCATGCAGCATTTGGAAGGATGGAAAAGCGATATTGGTGCCCAACAGGTTAGGACAATCAATAACGCCATCTGTCGTTGGTCTTGACGATGATGGTGAATTGCTAATTGGTGAAACCGCGAAAAACAGATTAGTCAGTCATCCCAAAAAAACAACTTCGTTATTTAAGCGCTACATGGGGACACAATACTCAACTAAATTAGGCAATAAAACGTTTAGCGCCATTGAATTGTCGTCTTTGGTGCTTAAATCCCTCAAAGAAGATGCCGAAGCGTTTCTAGGTGAAAGCATTACCGATGCGGTGATAAGTGTGCCTGCTTATTTTAATGATCTACAACGAAAAGCAACTAAGGTTGCTGGAGAAATTGCTGGATTAAACGTTGAACGACTCATTAATGAGCCAACAGCGGCATCGATTGTTTATGGGTTGCATGATCGCAGTGATGGTGCACAGTTTCTCATTTTAGATTTGGGTGGTGGTACATTTGATGTATCCCTTGTCGAATATTTTGATGGCGTTATCGAAGTACATGCGTCAGCAGGTGACAACAATCTTGGTGGCGAAGATTTCTTGATGTTGTTGGTGAATGATTACCTAACATTTACGGGCATTAAAAAATCTAGTTTAAGTGCAAATGAATTACGTCAGTTAATGCATGCAATCGAAGAAGTGAAATGCGAGCTCAGTAAAGAAGGGCAATGTGTTTTAGAAAACGTGTTATCAAAACAAACAGCACCTTGGAAAATTACCCGTGAACGATTTGGCGAAATAACCCAAGATTTACTCAGTAGATTAAGGTTGCCAATTGAGCGCACCATCTTAGATGCTGATGTTGAGCTGTCTGATATTGATGAGGTTATCTTGGTTGGCGGTGCAACACGAATGCAGCCGTTTAGAACCTTAGTTTCTAAAATGTTTCGTCGTATTCCTTTGTGCAATATTGATCCCGATATTGTGGTCGGATTGGGAGCTGGTGTTCAAGCTGGATTGAGAGATAATCATAGCGATTTAGATGATGTAGTGTTAACGGACGTGAGCCCTTATAGTTTAGGTGTGGAAATTGTCAATCACAATGAAGGAAGTAGTTGTGATGGCGGCATTTTCTTACCGATTATAGAGCGTAACACCACGGTGCCTAATAGTATTGTTAAAAGCCTTTGCACTGTTAGTGATAATCAAGAATTTCTAGTAGTTAGTGTTTTTCAAGGTGAGAGCCGTTTAGTTAAGAATAATGTTTTCCTTGGCAAGTTAGAAGCTAAAGTGCCGCGTGCTCCGGCTGGACAAGAATCAATTGATGTTCGCTATTCTTATGATATGAATGGTTTATTAGAAGTTGATATTAGCGTTCCGTCCACAGGGATGACTTATCATAAAGCGATTGTTAACGCCCAAATTTCGTTAAGTGACGCAGATATTTTTAAGGCTAAAGAGCGATTGGCCCTATTGAAGTTTCATCCTCGTGAGCAAGAAGAAAATAGATTACTGCTGACAAAAGGCGACCGATTATTTGAATCATCATTAGGTGAACGCCGTGATTACATTACGCAAATAATATCTAATTTTGAGCAAGCACTTGAGGGGCAAAATGTAACCGAAATAATACAAGCGAGAGCGACGTTTGAGCATCAGCTTGATGGATTAGAAGAAAGTAGGCTGTTTTGATGAATTGCTGGACGTTTTTAGGTGTTGAGCCAACAAGTGATAAGAAGCGCATAAAAAAAGCTTATGCGGTGCAACTAAAGCAAAAGAAACCCGACGTTGACCCTGAAGGATTTAAACAACTGCACAGTGCTTATAAAGAGGCATTATCGTTATCTAAACATATAAAAGATGTGAAAAACGATGGTCTTAACGAATTTCAGGCGGTTAGAGTAAGTGAGCCAATAATCACCATAAAAGATGATTATGATAGGATTGGCTTTCCTGAGTCGCACGACCAGTATGAATCAGAAGTGACTAATGAACAGACGCTAATTGTTGAGGACATCCCTGATTGTAATCAGGAGGATGAATGGCCCACTGAACCGCAAGTTAGTTCTAACGATGATGAATCGACAGACGATCAACGTGCATTACTATTTTCTGAAAACATTGTTGATACTAGCTTTGAGGCACCAGTTGCGGCAAACGATGATGCTATTTTAGCTAACGATACGAAGTTCGACATTGAACAACAGACTAACAAAGAAAACGTCAAAGAGCTTGCTGTGTGGAATGACCCTGCAGATGATGACTGGTCAATTGATGATGAGAATCAATCTTTTGACGATGTCAACGACGTTATCGATATCAATGAATACTTGGATGAAGCAAAAGAGATTATTGCTGATTCAAAGAATAAGAACTCTATTGCAGTATGGAGTCCATTGTTGCTCAAAAGTAATGACTTATTTTTTGAGCAAGGACAAATCTTTCGGCGTCAATTGCTTCGACTGCTTATTAACGACATGAGTAATTATCGAACGAAACCGTTTCGTTATACTGCCTTATCTCTTATTGATAGCAAAATGATGTGGTGCGCTGACCTAAACTTCCTAGAGCGCCATCTTAATGATAGAGAGATACGACTGTTTTTGTATCAGATTAAATCACCTATGGAAAAATTTAGGCACAATTATATTTGTGATAGGGAGCATAAAGGCGATTTTTATATTGCAACTTTTGGAAAACGATTTGGCGCCATAATTATTGATTTGATTGTATTTGGGTTGTGCTTAATCTCTGTGCTTTCATTGATAGAGGTTTTAAGCCTTTCTGAAGAACATGAGTCGAAAACTAAGTTATGGAGCTCATTAGGAGTGTTCTTATTACTGTTTCCTATTCTTGAAGCATCGCCGTTACAAGCGACAATTGGCAAGTCATTACTCAAAATTAAGGTGGTTAATAAACAAGGAAAACGCCTCAATATATTTCATTCATTGTGGCGCTCTATTGTTATTTGGCTACTGATTTTTACCAGCAAAATCACCTTCTTAATTCACTGGATAGTTGGCAATGAAGAAGGTATTGCCGGCGATAGGATGAGTTATACTCGTGTTATTGAACGTTAAGCGACGCAGTTAAAACTGTTGCTAAACGTTTACTTGCTAGCACCATGCGTTGATTGATTATCGGCGCAAATCTTTCCTGATAATCACCAGCTAGGGTCACTTTATTGCCTAATGGGATTTGGCAAATGTTGCGATTCTTTACACAGTACATAAACGTTGGGGACGTGACGACTTGATAAGATTCGTCTGCCCACAACCATGGGTTTTTCTTGCTCCATTTCTTGACTGATTGCGCTGTTGTGTTCGGTGTTAATAGTGCTATCCATTGCTCAAAACTATTATTTTGGCGACTTAAAACACAGTCATCCCAATACCAATGCAGTGTCTCACAGCGAACTTTGCTGTTTTTGGTGATCTTTATTTTATTACCGCCCCAATCGCTGGCGTAATACCAATGGCATTAAATATTTGCCCACTTGTACTTGTTAAAATTAACTAAAATGGCGTTGCTCTCAATCCTAATAGCCAGCTATTAGTCAATCGAGCGCCTTGTTTTAGCTGATTTTCTCTACGCACAACAAGATCACTTACTTAATGCAATTGGTTTAATACCAATTGCATTAAATATTTGCCCACTTGTACTTGTTAAAATTAACTAAAATGGCGTTGCTCTCAATCCTAATAGCCAGCTATTAGTCAATCGAGCGCCTTGTTTTAGCTGATTTTCTCTACGCACAACAAGATCACTTACTTAATGCAATTGGTATCATAAATTGGCGGTTTGCTAGGATGCGTCAACTTTTTAGTTGGACGACAGCAAAAGGTAAAAAACAATCTACTAGTGCTGCTTCAATACGAGTGCCAATGTTGAGGGGGTCGTCATTATTTGCGCTTGATTTTAAATAATTTCAGTTACATACGTTTGGTGCGTCGATATTACTGGTCTCAATTTGTCTGATTGCTGAGTTACTCATACGTCCTAGCTAGTATGAAATACGTTTTGATATTATATGATGATTTTAAATATTATATACCCATAGCCACATTGATGATTGTAACTAGTTGTTATAAAACATTTCTTAACACTCGTACAATAAATACAAATCACAAAGACGTATAGACGTCTATTTAGTTGTTGACCATCGTCATGATTGCCTTTAAAGTGCAGCGATAAATTGAGGTGCCTAAGGCTATAGCAATACATTGTGTATTGATAATGCGCATTGTATTAAATGCGTATTATATTGATAGTGCTTAGGGTAAACGGGAAGTTAGGTGACAATCCTACGCTGCCCCCGCAACGGTGATTTAAGTGCGCTGCATTTAATAGTCCGATACCGGCCTTAGTTACTTTTTCTATACCAAATAGGTATTACTATTGCGGAGGGCGATAGGAGATTAAATAAACACTTTTGGCGCCATGTCAGATTTCCTTGTGTTTGTTTCATCTTTTAGTGTCCTCTATTTTGAATATTGAGGGTGCTATGTCTGTAAAATGGACGACAGCTTTTGTTTTTTTAACACTTTTTATAACGCCAGTGACTGCTGCCGATATTGATGATGTTGAACGTATTAAGGTAAGCGGTCAGCAACTTAAGCACAGTGCTAATTATCTTGTGCTTAGCCGTGATGATTTTGTTGATAGTGCGCAAAACCTCAATGATGTACTCAATCAAATAAACGGTATTCAAGTACGCCAAATTAGCGGTGTCGGTAATCCTGCAGCCGTTTCTATTCGCGGCTCTTCGTCGAAACAGGTGCAATTGTATATTGACGGTCAGTTAGTTAACGATGGGCAATTTGGTGGGTTTGATTTAAACCAATTACCTGTCGAAAACATCCAATCAATTGAAGTAAGTAAAGAGCAGGCAATTGGCACAGGTGCTACGCCAATTGGCGGTGTAATTCGCATTAATACCTATAACCCGGAGCAGGACTCTTTGCGCTTAAGTGCTGGTCTGGGATCTTTTGGTTATCAAGAGTTAAACGTTGTAAAAAATAGCAGTTTTGAGCAGTTTCAAGGCGCAATAAGCGCGAGTTATGTGGCCAGTGATAACGATTATGATTATCTGGTTCCTCAACCTGTTGCCCATCCGAATAAATCTATTGTTGAACCGCTTTTAAATAATGACTTTGAAAAAGTAAGCTTATCAGGCAATGGAGTATGGGTTGGTGAGCAACAACAAGTTCGCCTCAATGGTCAGTATATTAACCAAGAAAAAGCACTGCCACATTACCAAATTAATGTGCGTAGCAACGAGTCTAGCTTAGATTTAGAGCAATCGAGGTTAGCGCTTACATATTTGGTTAAGCGTATTGATAGTGTGTTGTCACAGTTTGAGTTGGAAGGTTACGTTGATTCGCGGGACGAGCATTACATTGATAGCATTCCGCAATTAGTACGACGTGATGGGCGGTACAATACTGAAAAATACAGTGTGTCATTGAAGCCAACTTTTCTTGTTGAACAATGGACGTTAACGCCGTTTTTAGATGTTAATCAGCAACAGTTTACTTCACGAAGCTTTATTAATGGCGCAACGATAAGTTGTAATGGTATCAGTGCCTGCGACATTCGCGCTAAGACAACGCAATGGTTAGTGGGAAGCAGAGCCGATTGGCAAAGCACTGACAAAGTGGCATCTGCTCATTTGTTAATTAGTCAGTTATTTGATGACAGTAGCAATGTTGCACTCAATCAGCAAAACGGAACCAAAGAGAACAACGATAGTGACTTTTTCTCTGCTGAATTTGGCACCCAATATCGTTGGCGCACTATTAATTTGGGCGCGGTATTAAGTCGTGGTGTCAGAATGCCAACGATGTTTGAACGTTACGGTGACCGAGGCTTATTTAAAGGTAATGGCAGTATTCGACCTGAACAGTCAGATGCTCTGTCGCTCAGTGCTGATTATGATGCTGCGCATTGGTCATTGTCTTCGGCCTTGTATGTAAAACAAATCTCTGATGCGATTGTCGCCACGTTTAACTCTTCGGGCATTGGCAGCTATGGCAATGTTAATGATGCGCAAATCCATGGGGTTGAACTTCAAGCTGATTATCAGTTGTCAGCAGCAATTTCTTTTCAGGGGCAAATGAACTTGGTGGACAGTAAGAGCAAGTCGCCATTTTTCGCTTTTAACAATAAGAAACTGCCCGGCATTTATCATCAAGAATATAGCGCTAAAGTGAGCATTGATTTATCACAAGATTGGTCATTAGATGTCGCGACACAATATAGCAAAGGGCTTTATTTTAATTTAGGCAATAAGGTTGAGCAGCATACTCAAGGGAACGGTAATCCAAGTGATCGCTTGCTTAGTAATATCAATTTACGTTGGCAACAACGTGGGTTTGTCGTCAATGTTGGCGTCAACAATGTATTTGACGAGAGTTACCAAGATCTCGCAAACCGTCCTGCCCAAGGGCGTAATCTATTTATTAAGTTTTCATTCGAGGAATAATTACTATGAGTCATTTTTTAAGCACAGCTAATGCTAAGCGTACTTCGTTGTCACTGGCACTCGCTGCTAGTGTGAGTTTACTCGCTGGTTGTGGTGGAAGTAGTGATACTAAAACAGATATCGTTCCTATTATCCCTAAAAAAGCAGTGGTTCAAACCATTGCCCCTGACTATTCAAGCTCTGAAGTCGCTTATTTAGACATTAATGCTCAATCGGTAGCGGGTGATTACTATGTGAAAGATAAGTCTGATTATACGTTAACGAGTTACGGTACTGACGTTTATCATATTGGACGTTTCTTTATTGATACTATTGCAAAATACAACAGTGAAACGCCTGATGCACAAGTGTATTCTCACAGTACTAAAGCAGAAGGCGAGACTGGCTCTTCAAACCCATATAACTTGGTTTTTGCTAACGCTAATAAAGCGTACTTAATTCGTTATGCTTCATCTAAAGTGTGGATCATTAACCCAAATGCAGCTAATGAATCTGACTTTAAAATTGGTGAATTAGATTTAGCGGCTTACGTACCGGAAAATAACAGTACGACGCCTTCTCCATCTGCTGGCGTCATTGTTGACGGTAAGTTATATATTACGATGCAGCGTTTATCTGACAGTTTTGCACCAAACACTGCTTATGTTGCGGTTTATGATGTGGCTACTGATACCGAGATTGAAACTAACCACACTGCTGATGATGAAGTTAAAGGTATTAAGCTAAATGGTCAAAATCCATTAGAGCATAATATCAAAGCTGCGTTTGGTGATGTATATGTGACTTCTCGTAGTGCTTATGGCAACACTGATCTTAGCCTTAGCATGATTGAAAAAATTGAAACATCTGATTATTCAACGTCAACGTTAGTGAGTGCGGCCGATATTGCTGATAACACGGAAGCGTTTATTACGAGCAGTGAAATAGTGTCGACGACCAAAGGTTATTTTGTGGCGAGCAAAGCCGGCTTTAATGACGATGGTGTATGGACAACAACATCTGGTCTTTTTGAGTTTAATCCAACCACTGGCGCTATTGTAAATAGCAATATTGCTGATACTGGTAGCGAACAAATTTCATTCATTAGTGTTGATGATTCAAGTTTCCTATGGGTAAGTACTATTAACCCATCGACGCCGGGTATTGACGTTATTAATACTAATACTAACGAAAAAGAAGGCGATCGTTTACTGACTGAATTAAATCCGAGTGTTATTCGTTTCTTAAAATAGTTAATTAGGGTCTGTTGAACTTTGTGGTTCAAATTTTGTTCAATCTAAAAGGGTTTTGGGCAAGGCATGAGGATTGATGCCTAGTTTATCTAGGTGAATGACGAATAACGCGGCACAAAATCCTTTTAGATGAATCCAACTGACAGCATTTGTTTGTTATTTCTACGGCGTTATCGCCTATTCGTGTATTGCTACATGGATGTAGCTCATTAGGATAATGCAGGAGCTATTATCGAGCCAGCTACACCACATAGGCTCTGCCTTGCAGAAACCTCAAACAAATTGCTGCAAAAATGAACTCAAAAGATCAACAGACCCTAGTAACACCCCAAAAAGCCAGCCTGTGAAACAGGCTGGCTTTTATGTTTGCAATGAACGGTATCGGGCGAGGTCATGGAGGACAAGTCAGATAGTAATTGATCTAATACGAACGTTCGTGCTATTTTGTTGTGAGGTTGAATGATGACGATGGAATAACATGGTTGATAAAGGTAAGAAAACAAAGCAGCAGATTCTAGAAACAGCTTTGTTAATGGCGACTGAGACGAGCTTAAATGATCTAACAATTGGCGGATTGGCGGTTGCAACGGGGATGTCTAAGTCGGGACTCTTTGCGCATTTTAAGTCGAAAGAAAATTTGCAGTTAGAAGTGTTGCGTCATGCACATGGTTTGTTTAGAAAAACTATTATTGAGCCGACGATGGCAATTGAAGATCCTCTAACACGACTAATGAGCATGTGTGATTGTTGGCTCGACTGGTATGAGCGTCAGGCGAAGACCTGCATCTTCATTTCTGCGGCGGTAGAGTTTGACGATCAAGATGGGGCGGTTCACGACAAGATTTGCCGTGATTTGGCTCTTTGGCTCGATCATTTGAATTACACCGTTGAGCAAGTGATTGCTGCCAAACAGTTTAAAGAAGGCACTGATTCGCAGCAATTTGTTTACGAGCTTTATTCGTTGTATTTAGGCACGCAAAGCATGGTGTGGGTTGGGGTTGAAGACAATCAGCACAGCAGATTTAAGCGAGCACTTAGTGATCTTATCGCTCGTTATAGGAGTTAAGATATGAGTAGTAAAATTTATTTTTCAGACAGTAAAAAACGCTCGATGGGCTTTCATGTGGTCCGAGTTATTTCTAGCGTGCTAAACAAAACAGCCCCTAAGTTTGCCTTAAAACAGGCGGAGAAAATTCTGTTAACGCCTGCTAAAGGGCGTAAGCAAGCTACGGTGCCAGAGAGAATGGCGATAGAAAAAATTAGTGGTGTTGCTGGTCATCTGCAGCAATATAGTCTTGGTGAAGGTGATATTGTGATTTTAACGCATGGTTGGTCAGGTAGCGCGAGCCAGTTTTTTCCGCTGATGGAAAAAATTGCGAAAGCGGGTTATAGAGCTATTGCCTTTGATCACTACGGACACGGTAAAAGTAGTGGGAAAATTGCCAACTTACCGCTATTTATTAAAGGCATTAACGATGTTGTGAACATACATGGTAAAGATAATATTCGCTGTATTGTCAGTCATTCGATGGGGACTGTGTCGGCGCTTAATTTACCAAAAGATATTCCGCATGTTTTAATTGCGCCCATTTTTGGTTTCTATGATTCGCTGCGAAAGAGTGTGTTTGATAGCGGCATGTCACCTGTATTATTTGAACGATTGTTGAAAGATATAGAAGGGACGCACCAAATTCAGTTTAAAGATGCTGTATCTGAACAACATATTGGTTTGGTAGAGCAGCCGCTACATATCGTTCATGATGAGCAAGATCGTTTTGCGCCCTTTGCAGCGAGTCAAACAATGAGCGAGACACACCCACATATCACGCTTTATCCAACCCAAGGACATGGCCACGGTCGAGTAATAAATAGTGAAAATACTTGGCAAGTGGTACAAGGATTACTTCAACAAGAAACATAAACAATCAGAAGAGATTTGATGATTTTTAGATTGAATGAAAAAAAAGCGCTGAGAACACAAGGTTTCAGCGCTTTCGCGTATCAAAAACACAACATTTCTCTTATCGTTGGCGCGCTTTTAATCGTGGGTTTTCTTTACAGATAACATACAGCTTGCCGCGACGTTTTACTATCTGACATTTGGGATGTCGGCTTTTTGCAGACTTAAGAGAAGATAGTACTTTCATTTCTATTTCCCTTTAGTTTTAGAAAATAACTTGCCAAAACGAAGACTAAAGCTTGCTGCGCGGCCATCGGTGTTCGTTTGTTTCTGTTGGCCAGTGTAAAACGGATGTGAATCGCTTGATACATCGAGTGTTACATAAGGGTAGGTATTACCATCTTCATTCCATACTTTTTCTTTATCAGTCTTGATGGTTGAGCCTACTAAAAAGTATGAATCTACAGATACGTCGTGGAATAGTACTTTGCGGTATTCTGGGTGAATATTTGGTTTCATGGTTTGCCTATAACATAATATATTTTGAGTAATGTTATATCGTAACAATTTTGCAATCAAGAACTAAATGATATTTATTATCATTTAGTTCTTGTTAATTAAGTTATGGAGTTTGCTCATGAGATCGTGGTTGCTGAGTAGGTTGTTCATTGGTTTAAATAAAGGGGATGGCAGCTTGGTCATATCAAACCATTGCCATTGTGTACATTTATCCACTTCCATTATTGTCGCATCTTGGCTGGCAGACTCAGCGGTGACATAGAGTGTGATGTAATGTTTAGTAGCATCAAAGATATCATTGGTGTATCCAAGTTGTGTAATGGCGCTTATCTCTAGTCCTGTTTCTTCCAATACTTCACGCGCTGCACAGCTTTCTATCGATTCTCCCATTTCTAAGTGGCCGCCAGGTGTTGCCCAAGTATTGGCACCATGGGAGCCAATGCGTTCGCCTAATAATACCAATTGCATTAAATATTTGCCCACTTGTACTTGTTAAAATTAACTAAAATGGCGTTGCTCTCAATCCTAATAGCCAGCTATTAGTCAATCGAGCGCCTTGTTTTAGCTGATTTTCTCTACGCACAACAAGATCACTTACTTAATGCAATTGGTATAAGACTTTTTCTTGATTGATAATGAGCACTGCAACACCAACGCGTACTTGAGATGTCATGATTTACGTCCTTTTTAGAGTGAAGTAATTGCTTTAATACGGATATAGCGTGAGGCAATATCGCAGTCATGTGATTTATGTTTTACCCGTTGATAATGCGCAATTGTTTTTGCTAAATAGGCTTGATTAATCGCCTGTTGTGGTTCACTTATTACTTGCCACATTTGTTCACCAACGGCAGACATTGGCGCTGAATACTGCGTGTCATTAGTCACTAATAATGCTTCATAATAGCGTTTATTATCGTTGATAATTTGCTCTGATTTGAGTGATAAATCTAATGCGATTAAACCTTGTCGTAAGTGATACGGCTCGTTTACAGGGCATAATAAAAAATCGATAGTTTGGTGCTGGTGTTGTTTAAGGATTTGCGTGACAAATTCTTGAATTAATTCACCACCGACTCCTGCGATGATAACCAATTGCTTTTTTGATGCGAGCTCTAAGGGCAGTTGACTGACATCCCCGCAATGCACCTGCCAATTAAAATCCTGTTGAGGATAAAAGCGCGTTAATTTAGCGTCAACTTCATCCATCAAGGCTGGCACTATATCAATAAAATGAATAGTTGGTGGCGATTGAACCTTGGCGAACTTTGACAACAAGCTCATGCCAAGATGGCCGTGATCACAGCAACAATCCCAAATGTGTTCGTATTCGTTTTCAATGAGGTGTTGTAAGGTCAAAAGACGATGGCTGAGTTTAAACACAATGATGGTCAGTTAAATTACTTAAAAATATTGACCATTATTGTACGTGCCAGCGCTTCAAATGTTAATTGGATAATGAAGTAAACGTTAGCGTGATGATACTGAATAGGGAGTCAATCGTTGTAGTTTTGTTGTCAGAATTTCAGGATACTTTTCGAGTAAGGTGTTAACTTGTTGTTTTATTGCTGTAACTTTAATTTCTTTGATAATACAACTTGTAGCGAGTGCCAATGCAAGACCAGTACAAAACATTGCGTAGGTAAAATCGCCTTTGTTCATATAGGTGCCAGCCATTACACAAAACATAATTATGCCTATAAAATCTCCAAATTGGTTGTAAGAATATACTAAGCGGTTTGTAGCAATATCTTTCTTTATTGTTAGTTTCGAGACAAAACGTGAGAAGTGAACATGCACATGATTATTCTTGAGTTGAGCATCTTCACCATACTGCTGTAAGAGTTTTGCGAGTAGTTTCATTGTAATGCTCCATGCTTGAAAGCTTAATAATAGAGCATTACGTCGATCTATTAAAGAGATTACCGAGCTTTATCAATAAATTCGCACACTTGCTTCATCGGCGTTAATACTCTAGGCGTTGGTCGGTGAAGTACCTTGGCATCAGGATGATATATTTGCTTGTTTTTTACCGCCGGTAATAATTGCCACTGCTGCCAATTGTAAAGTTCATGGCCTCGCGTTTCTTTGTCCTCAGGGACTAAAATCACTTGCGCGCCAGTAAGTAATACATTTTCAGTGCTCACTTTAGGGTAAGGACTATCCGCATCATTAAAGACATTAACTCCGCCGCAGCGAGTAATGAACTGATTGATCCAACTGTCTTTGCTAACCGTCATTAATGGTTTTGACCATAGCTGATAAAATACCTTAACCGGTTTGCGTGATTGATATTGCGTTGTGATTGCTGCGAGCTCTTGCTCAAAGTTGTTAGCAACTTGCGCCGCTTGTTTTTCATAGCCAGTCACTCTGCCCAGATGACGAATATCGCTAGCAATTTCATCAAGGGTTGTGGGATCAGAAGCAACCACGTTAAAACCCAATTTTTTGATTTGTTCGATTTGATTAAATTTATTGCCACTTGGCCAAGTTACGACGAGATCCGGCTTTAAACTGATAAGTTTTTCTAACGTTATACCTCGATAATCACCAATCACTTCGATCGATTTTTCCTGCTCTGGATAATCGGCGTGAGTTATCGTTGCAACGATATGCTCGCCAGCGCCAATGGCATAGAGCATTTCGACGGCATGAGGAGAAAGCGCGATGATTCGTTTAGGATGCGCATCTTCTGCGGCAACATTAACTGTGATAACGATCAGCGATAAGGTTGCAACGATAAGACGTTTAAGATTCTTAATAATCAAAACCAATCCTTGCTTTTACACCATTTTCAAAGGCGTGACGGGTAGGCTTTACTTCACTGATGGTATCAGCAATATCTAACAAAGCACGATGACAAGCACGGCCTGTGATGATGACATGTTGCATTGGCGGGCGATTTTTTATCGCTTGAATAACTTCTTCAACGTCAATGTAGTGATAACTAACCATGTAGGTTAATTCATCTAACAAGACGATATCTTGGCTCTCATCAGCGAGCATTTTTTTTGCTTCCTGCCATGCCGCTTGCGCGGCCTTGGTATCCAATTCTTTATCTTGTGTGTTCCAAGTAAACCCGGTGCCCATCACGCAAAATTCAACGCCAAGTTTCTCAAGAACATTGCGTTCTCCACATGGCCATTGGCCTTTAACAAATTGCACAACACTTGCTGTTTGACCATGACCAACAGCGCGTAATACAGTGCCAAAACCAGCAGTACTTTTGCCTTTCCCGTTACCTGTTATAACCATGAATATGCCTTGCTCTTTAGTCGCTTTTGCAACTTTGGCATCGATACTCTCTTTCAATTTTTGTTGGCGCTGTTGGTGCTTTTGTTTTTTTAATTCGTCATTATCGCTCATGGCTAAATCCTTACATGTGAAATTGGTTTAATGGGTAAAATACGTGAGGAAAGTGAGATAAATAGTCAACTCACTGATTTGCTGGGCTTGGCCTAACAAATCACCTGTATAACCACCAAGTTGTTTGTTGTACCACATCACAATTAAGCAGCGACTGACAATCAGCACAGCAATGAAACTTAATGATAACGTGAGTGGTAACAAGGTGAGTGGTAGTAACCCACTCAATAATAAAATGATAATTTCTGTTGGGCTTTGTTGCTCAGTCATTGGTTTGACTTTACTTGAGTCAATATCTCGGACGTAGGTTTGATTGAAAATAAGGCTCACCGCCAACACTCGGCTCAAACAATGACTCGATACCAACGCAATAACGATGATATTTAGGCCTAGTATTGGTTCAATTGATAGTTGTGCCAAGCATACTAACAATTGAAATTTTAACAAAATCGCAAATATCAAAGCCAACGCGCCATAGGTTCCTAAGCGAGAGTCTTTCATGATAGTTAGCTTTTTTTCGACACTCCAACCGCCACCAAAACCATCCCAAGTGTCTGCCAAGCCGTCTTCATGAAACCCGCCAGTAAGTAACGCACTGGCCATCATCGATAAAATAACAGCAATGCTAACAGGCCATAGTAAGCTAGATACTTGCCAAGTCAGTGCTGCAACAACGCCTACCAACAAACCAACAACACCGTAATAACGGCTAGCTTGATTAAGCCAATGCTGTTTAAAATCGGGAATATCTTTAATCGGCACACGCGTAAAAAAGCCTAAGGCAATGCACCATAAACGCCATTGATGTCGTAACCCAGTTTCTTTAGACATTAAGATTGCTCAACGCTAATATTCGCTTGTTCAAAACTCGCCATTTCATTATAAAAAGCCAATGCGCTGCGCAGCAGTGGTAAAGCCAGCGGGCAGCCGCTACCTTCACCAAGACGTAGGTTAAGATCTAAAATAGGGTAGGCGCTTAGCTCTGTTAATAAAAGCTGGTGGCCAAGCTCTTTCGAGCAATGGCTGAAAATCATATAGTCACGAACATTGTCTGACATTTTGCAAGCAAGGAGCGCCGCAGCACTTGAGATAAAACCATCGACTAAAATGACTTTACCCGCTTCGGCAATCGCGAGCATGGCACCAACCATCTGAGTGATTTCGAAGCCGCCGACTCGTCTTAATATACTTGCTGGGGCACTGATATCGCCGTGGTGAAGTTGCATGGCATCTGAAATTATTTTCTTTTTCTTAGCAACAGTATCTTCATCAACACCGGTGCCACGACCAACACAGAGGTCAATGTCGTGTTTTGTAATAAGATGCATAATCGCAGCTGCTGACGTTGTGTTACCGATGCCCATTTCTCCAATGCCAATGACATTTGCGCCAGTAGCAATGGCTTTTACAGCAGCTTGTTTACCAAAATCAAGACCTTGTTGCAGTTGCTCCTGAGACATTGCTGGCGCTAGGTTAAATGCTTGCGTTGTCGGTGCAATACGCTGTTTGATGAGCATTGGATGGTCAGGGTGTTCAATAACAGTGCCGCAATCAACCACATAGAGATTCATATTATTTTGACTACAAAATGCATTAATTGCTGCGCCGCCATGACAAAAGTTAGCCACCATTTGTCCGGTAACTTCAGGACCAGCGATTGAAACACCTAATTTACTAACGCCATGATCACCTGCAAATACCAATTGGATTGGCTGATTAATCAATGGCTTTTCAGCACCTAAAATCAGTGCTAATTGAATCGCCAGTGTTTCCAGTTGTCCTAATGATCCCAAGGGCTTCGTTTTATTATTGATTCGATGCTCAATCAGGCTTTGCTGTGTTTTATCTAGCGGTGCGATAAAGTCCATGATAAATCTCATTAATATTGACGACGTTGTTTAAGAATTAGCAGAAAGAAAACACTGCCGATGGCACTGGTAATAATGCCTAACGGTACTTCCTGATTGGTGATAAGCGTTCGCGCTGCCAAGTCGATTAAAATCATAAAGGTTGCACCAAGCAGGGCAACAATTACGTAGTTATTTAACATCCGCTGGCCTAATGTTAAGCGTACGACATGCGGAATTAAGAGTCCAACGAAGGCAATCCCGCCTGCATTTGCAACGATGACTGCGCAAATTAGTGAGCTCAAAATTAGCATCAGCAAACGAACTTTCGATACTGATACACCCAATGTTGTCGCATTCTCATCGCCACCAGAGATAGCGAGCACTTGTCTTGAGTAAGCGAAAAAAGCGATGATGCTAGTGCCAATAATAATTGCTGGCCACAATAATTGATCCCATTGTGCTTGAGAGAAGCTGCCGAGTGTCCAAAACAAAATTGATGCAGCGGCTTGTGGATCGCTTTGATATAAAATCGCACTAGTAGCTGCGCTAAACATGAATGAGCAAGCAACACCAGCTAGCAGCATGCGTTCAATTTGCTGATAAGTACTGCGCCCGGCAATAAATAACACCATGGTGATGGATAATAATCCACCGATAAATGCGCCAATTGGCAGCCACACAATGGCAATGTTGGTTAATACACTGAGCACAACGACGGCGCCAAATGAAGCGCCGGCAGAAATGCCAAATAAGAAGGGATCGGCTAACGGATTTCGTGTCACCTGCTGCAATGTCGCTCCGGCGATGGCTAAACCAGCACCAGAGAGTAGTGCCAGCAATATCCGTGGCAATCGAAGTTCTACGATGATTTGAGCGATAATAGGATCAACTGTCTGTTCACTCAATGAAGGAAATAATGCGTAAACCACATCCGAAAACGAGACTGAAATCGCACCAAAACTTAAGGCGACGATAATAGAAGTGATGCAAGAAAAAGCGAGTAATGCAATGATAAGTAGCGTTTTAGTCATGGTTTGAAGACTCGCTAAACAATAAATGTGGGCGTTTATGCTTCGGGTGTTCAATGACATCAACGTTGACTTGATAAATGTCACTGATCCGCGCTGGTGTGAGAACCTCCTGAGGCGATCCTTGAATAACGACTTTACCGTTGTCGACCAATATAATCTCATCACAGCATGCACTGGCCATATTTAAATCATGCAAGGATACAATAACGCTACAACCAAGTTGCTGAACGCGCTTTAGTAAATCTAGTTGATAATGAATGTCTAAATGATTAGTTGGCTCGTCCATGATTAATAATTGATTGGCTAGACTATTTTTATAGCCTAATTGAACAATAGCACGGGCTATTAATACTCGTTGCTGTTCACCACCTGATAATGTTTCAAAATCATTATTTTGCAAATCCGTTAAATCTAATTGCTCAATGGCTGAATGAATAAGTGCATGATCGCTGGCCTTGGTATTTTCAAAGAGCTTTTTATGAGGAATAAGCCCCATAGCAACGACGTCTTTCACTTGATAAGGCATGGGGGCATTAGATTGACTCACAACAGCAACTTGTTTTGCGACATCGATTGCCGATTGTTGCCAAATGTCACAACCATTAAGTGTTACGCTGCCAGTACTTGGCGTGATAACGCGATATAAACTGCGTAATAAACTGGTTTTTCCACTGCCATTAACGCCAATGACACCGACGAATTCTCCCTTTTCAATACTAAAAGAGATGTCATCAAGTATGATTTTATTGTTGATGTGCCAGCTAAGCTGATGGACGTCGATGATTGATGACATAGTGATTTAGACGCGTAAGCAGAATCTGCCTTGTTGATGCGGCAGAGAGTCGCTCACACAAGTACTCCGCTTGAAATAAGGTAAATAGTAAATCAATGTTGGTATCTGGCTTGGGATAACGTGCTCATATTATTGAGCAGCTAACGTCACAGTTGCGGGTACAGCCAAGGAGTATCACCTTGTTCCCAAACATCAATCACCGCCATTATCGGCGATTTTCATGCCTATGCAAGCTTTTATCCTTCGTTGAGGTTTACTCAAATTCACGAAGGCCAAAGCAACATCGGATAATACTTATTATTATCAACGGTTGTTTGAATTTTCACGACAGCAGCGAAATCTATTTTAAGGGCAGTAATACCAATTGCATTAAATATTTGCCCACTTGTACTTGTTAAAATTAACTAAAATGGCGTTGCTCTCAATCCTAATAGCCAGCTATTAGTCAATCGAGCGCCTTGTTTTAGCTGATTTTCTCTACGCACAACAAGATCACTTACTTAATGCAATTGGTATTAATAGACGCCGCCAAGCCTTATCTATTCGTTGCTGGAAGTCACTTAATTGTTCACCGTTTGGCACGGTGACATCCCAGGGGGTACGCCAAAACTTATCCATTTGTGTTGGGGGATTGTTGATAAAGTTCGTCAAAGGGGTGTCCATCCCAATCACCAAAATTCATTTCTGCAATTTGTTGCTCAATTGACAGTGGCACTTGCCATTGTGATGCAATAGTTTGTGCCATGATAAAACAACGCTGTAACGGAGAAGTCACTGTGCAATCTATATCGCTTAACTTGCTCGCAGCATTCAGCATTTGCTGTTTACCAAGTCTAGATAAGGCAACATCTGTTGCACCATTAAGGTTTTTAGGGGCAACTGTTTCACCATGACGTAATAAAGTGATAGTAAATTGCTGCATGTGAATTCCTTAAATTAGTAATTTTATTACATAAATCACAGCTTTTTACTGGATTATCCGTTATAAAGTTACCATAATCGTAAAAAACAGGCTCAGTGAAAGCCATTTAGTCAAACTGTGCGTTGACAGGAGAATACAACCCCATGAAAAATCGTCAAGCGTTACCTAGCTGGAAGTTTCTTACACAACATGCTGTTGAGATGAAGTCAAAACATCTTAATAACCTTTTTGCAGGAGACAAGCAGCGCTTTGATAAATTTTCAATCAAGCTGCCACACCTATTGTTCGATTATTCAAAGAATTTGGTGACTGACGAAACCATGGCGAGATTAATTAACTTAGCGAAAGAATGCGATATTGAAGATTGGCGCGAACGTATGCTAAGTGGGGAAAAAATAAACCAAACAGAGCAACGTGCTGTGTTACATACGGCGCTACGTGATCGCAGCGGAAACGATTTAATTGTTGATGGTGAGAATGTTACACAGACAATTAATGTTGAGCTTGAGAAAATGGAAGCCTTTGTAAGAAAAGTACGTCAAGGCGATTGGAAAGGTTATAGCGGTAAACGTATCACTGACGTTGTAAATATTGGGGTTGGTGGTTCAAACCTTGGTCCACAAATGGTGACCGAAGCATTAAAGCATCACAATGACAGCACGGTTAATGTTCACTACATTTCAAATGTCGATGGTGCGCAAATTGCCGAAGTATTACGTCCGTTGAACCCTGAAAACGTGCTATTCATTGTTTCTAGCAAAACTTTTACCACCACTGAGACAATTACCAATGCGAAGACTGCACGCGCTTGGTTAACGTCGTCTTCGTTTGATGATGAAGCGGTGAAGCATCATTTTGTCGCCGTAACGTCTAACCTTGAAAATGCTACGGCATTTGGAATTCACCCTGATAACTTATTCTCTATGTGGGATTGGGTTGGTGGACGTTTCTCATTGTGGTCGGCGATTGGTTTGCCAATCGCGTTAGATATGGGCTTTGAAAAATTCATGCAGTTGCTAGAAGGCGCTCATGAAATGGATCAGCATTTCATTGAAACGCCGCTCGAGCAAAATACGCCAGTGATTTTAGCGCTAATTAGCCTATGGAATACCACCTTCTTAGGTTGCCAATCGCAAGCTATTTTACCGTATGATCAAACCCTTCATATGCTGGCGGCGTATTTGCAACAGGCAGAAATGGAATCTAATGGTAAGTCTGTAAGCTGGATGGGTGAAGATATTGAATATCAAACCGTGCCTTCAATTTGGGGCGGTGTTGGTATTAATGGACAACATGCGTTCTATCAATATTTGCATCAAAGTAAGAACGTTATTCCAGCAGATTTTATCGGTTCAATTGAAAGTACAACGCCAGTGAAAGGGCATCATGAAACGTTAATGAGTAACTTTTTCGCTCAAACGGAAGCATTGATGTGTGGTGTGAATGAACAGCAGGTTCGTGAAGATTTAAAAGCGAAAGGGCGTACTCAAGCTTATATCGACAAACTGGCGCCGCATAAGGTACATCAAGGTAACCGTCCTACTAATACCATTTTGCTCGACAGAATTGATCCTAAAAGCATGGGATCGCTAATTGCGTTATATGAACATAAGATTTTTGTGCAAGGTATTATTTTGCAAATTTGTTCATTTGACCAATGGGGCGTCGAATTGGGAAAAGGCTTAGCTGTTAAGATCCAAGCAGAATTAGCGCAGGATGGCGAAGTGGGTGAACATGATTCATCAACGACTAATCTCATCAATTATTACAAAGAAATGCGATACGGAAGCTAAATTAAAAACGCCGCTATGACTGTGAAGTTATAGCGGCGTTTTGTTATTCGTCAATGGGTTGTTGTAATGTCAACATATTGCATAAAACGGTATATTGTTCTTGATTTAGCGGATCAAATTTGATGACTGAATTGCGCAAACTTGAGCTCATAATTGTGCTTTGGATTTCCACTCGTTGATCTTTGCTGTTAAAAAGGCTGACTCTCACCCGATTATTTTTTAGCTCACTAAAGTTACTATTAACTTTAATACCTCCTAAATTTATTTCATACTCATCGCAAAATTCGGGTACGCCCTGTTCTGTATAAACTATGGCTTCGATATGATCGGCATTTCGAACCGCAACGCGAACACCTTCACGACGACAATCTTGTTCTGGCATGTGCCCCTCCAATAGATGCTTCACTTATTGATTAATAGTAGACAACAATTTAAATATCGTGGTGTTTTTTTACTTTTGTTGGTTGTTTTTTGTTCAGGCTGATGGGTTGAGTTCAAAGATTAACATTGCAGACTGGTAACAAATTTGGGTAAATGATAGATTGTGAAAAATTTGCGAGCTAAATTCGCAACATAATAATATTGAGAATAATGAGTAATGAGTCTAACTACACGTCAAGCTAGCGCTACCCAAGATAGCCTACTTCGGGTCTTCACTGTCCCAGAAGAGAAGGAATCGACGTTAAGTAGAGTTGAGCAAGAGATTTCTGAAAACCTCGAAGGTTTTTTACAATCTCATATTGTGGCAGTCGAAAAAGATCTTGCCGAAGTTGAAAAAGACTTCGCCGATGCAACTATTCCTAGTGATCCTATTTTTGTGTCACAACAAGCTGATTTTCTATTAGAAAAGTTAGTAGCGCACTCTGTTCATACCGCCTCTCCAAGTTTTGTTGGGCACATGACATCGGCGTTACCTTATTTTATGTTGCCGTTATCAAAAATTATGATTGCGTTAAATCAGAATTTGGTAAAAACCGAAACTTCAAAATCATTCACGCCGCTAGAGCGCCAAGTTATTGGTATGTTACATCGTCTTGTTTATAACAGTGATGATGGTTTTTATGACACCTTTATGCACGACCAAAACCATGCACTAGGGGCATTTTGTTCTGGTGGTACAGTCGCTAATATCACCGCACTGTGGGCTGCGCGTAATAATGCGTTTGCACCTACTGAAGATTATCCAGGCATCCAAAAGACGGGATTAATGGGGGGCTTACTTCATTATGGTTATCGCGGCGCTGCTATTTTAGTGAGTGAGCGCGGTCATTATTCTTTGAAGAAGACTGCCGATGTATTGGGGTTAGGGACTGATAATATTATTGCCGTGCCAACCAATGACAATAACCAAATTTGTTTGACGTCGCTTGGTGAGAAATGCCAAGAGCTTGTTGATAATAAAATTAAGATCCTAGCCTTGGTTGGTGTTGCTGGTACGACAGAAACAGGAACCGTTGATCCCCTTAATGACATGGCCGATATTGCTGAGCAATATAATTGTCATTTTCATGTTGATGGGGCGTGGGGCGCGCCAACATTATTTTCTAAGAAATATGCGCCACTGCTCGCAGGTATTGAACGTGCAGATTCAGTAACTATTGACGCTCATAAACAACTTTATGTGCCAATGGGGGCGGGAATTGTTGTCTTTAAATCACCATCAGTATTGAGCGGTGTAGAGCATCACGCTAATTATATTATTCGTAAAGGCTCTAAAGATTTAGGCAGTAAAACACTCGAAGGTTCACGCCCTGGTATGGCAATGCTTGTGCACTCTGGACTCAAGATTCTTGGCCGAAGTGGTTATGAACTGCTCATTGAGGAAGGTATTAACAAAACTCATCGATTTGCAGCAATGATTAAAAACCATTCTGAATTTGAATTGTGTAATGAGCCAACGCTTAACATCTTAACCTATCGTTACTGCCCACAATGGGTGACTGAACATTTAAAAACGTGTGATGAAGCGTCTAGAATTGCGATTAATGAACTATTAAATCGCTTTACTAAGTACTTACAAAAAATTCAACGTGGGCATGGTAAAGCATTTGTATCACGTACCAAGTTGACGCCATCTTATTACCAATACCAATCAATTATTGTGTTTCGTGTTGTGTTAGCTAATCCGTTAACAAGCGATGATATCTTAGCGGATATTCTAGCTGAGCAAGTGGTATTGGCTAATGATGATAATGAGCACACCTTTATGTCTCAATTACGCGCATTAGTTGATGCGGATTAATACCAACCTAGGAAAATATCTGATCATTTTTAACGGCCTAAATAGATGATAACTGCGTTATTTATTCTCTATGTAGAATAACTACATACGAGAATAAATGCCTTGTTCTAATCAATTTATTCTCGTAAAAAAGTAGACCATCTACTTACCTAGATTGGTATAACTTACCCAATCTGCTGCATTTATTTGTTTGAAATCCCCATACGCGCTGGATTAATCGCAGCGCTAGGTAATTTTTTAGTTTGTGATAAATGGTGCTGATAGATAACAGCGTACGCCAGCACATTTTTGACATAAGATCGTGTTTCACGGTAGGGAATACTTTCAACCCATTGATCTTGTGCTAACTCTTTCTTCACCCAATGTTTTACACGATGTGGGCCTGCATTATAGGCTGCGGCTGCGACAGCTAGATTATTATCAAACCGTGACAACATATCGCTAAGGTATGCTGTGCCCAATTTAATATTTAATGATGGCTCATGCAGTTGTTTGCGTGAATAATATAAAACTCCGTCTTTTTTAGCCTGTAGCTTTGCTGTTCCCGGCATTAATTGCATTAAGCCACGTGCGCCAGCACTTGATGTGGCATCTTTTAAGAATGCACTCTCTTGACGAGCAATCGCTAACGGCCAGCTTAGTGTCATGTCTTGTGCCTTAGCCTGATCGATAAAATCGCGTTGATGGGGCATTGGAAATCTTAAATCTAAATCGTTACGTTGCTCCGTCATGGTCAGCGTTATGATCGCGCGGTTGTGCCACTGCCAGTCGTTGGCTATGTGTGCCGCAGCAATTCGTTGCTCTTCATTTAGCGGTTTTACGAGTTGATACCACTCACGTCGCGCCGGTAAATCATCGCCCAATAAATAAAACTCATTTGCGCGGCGCAGATAATCATTGTTTTTAAGCGCCGAAATAATGGCGTTATCCTTGGCGAGTTTTTGGTGATTTAAACTGTAACTTTGACCAAGCTTGTCACTGGCTAAGAAACCATAATATCGACGTTTTTTAGCAATCTCACTATATAAGGTCTTCGCTTTCTCTTTACTTCCTAGCTCTTCAAGTGAGCTTGCGTACCAATATTGCCATTCTAACGGCGCATCAATAACTTGGTAATGAGCCATGTACAGTTCACTGATGGTTGCCCATTGGCCAATAGTCACTAAATGTCGCAAGATTTGTTCTTGTTTAGCAGCATTTAGCGCACTCCAAGTGATATGCGAGAGTGTGAACTGCGCTGATTCTTTTTCTTTTAACATAGCCCGTAGAGCAATGTTGTTTATTAGTTGATGACGCGTTTTTTCAGTAAAACCAATATGTTTTTTAATTTTTTCGATGAGGGTAATAGCCTTATCAATGTCACGATAAGTTATACGCTCAATCGCTATTTTCAGTGCGACATTGGCAAAATGCCCACGTTTCTTCCAATAATGGAATTTTGAGACCATTTGTGGTTTGTTATAGAGTTTTTTCCAGTATAGATAGGTAGCTTTGTCTTTGGCGTTTAGCGATTTTGCTAGGTACTTTGCTAGTTTTCCTTTGCGCTTCTTCAACGTGAGTTCAATACGTTGCAATGTTAGCTGACTGGTTTGTTTACCGGCTTTTTGCCAGCGCTTAATAATATAATCACATTGCTTAGGCAAAGAGCTTCCTGTTAACCATAATGAATCAACTTGCGCCAATGCTTCTTGTTGTTGCTTTGACTTATAGAGTGCTGTTAATTGCATGCATCGATAAGAGGTTCTATCTCCCGGACGATATAACGCAATGACGTCTTGCCAGTGGCGCTTTTTAAATTTCTTTTTCAGGGCCAATACACGCAAACTGTGTTTAAAGGGCAACTTTTTATAAGTAGTTAGAAAGGCATTAATGTCTTCAACGGAACGTTTTTCTAGTTGCCGTTTAAATAACGACAATTGAAGATACGGATATAGTGGATAATCTGTAAGATCATTGATTTGCTGACGCAGCTGTTTAGGAACTGCTTTACGCGAAGATAACTTGTCCAGTTCTTGTCTTACTTCATCAAACTCAGCGCGCTGTGTTTCAAGGTGCTTTACTGGATTAGCCGATACGGAAATTGCTAGCGAATATGAGAAGAAGGCTAGCGAGAAAAATCGGGTAAACATTTTGGGTCCTTAGGTTGTCCTTGCCATGGATTGGTTATCATGGCAGTTTTTTGAGAAAACACCAATGCTCTGGTGAGCTAATTATGGTCGAACCTCTCTATTAATCGGGTTATCGAGAGATATTAATGTCTCGGTAGACTGAATTTCATTAATCGCCTGAATTTTATCAATCAATACCCGTTGTAGATGATCGATAGACTTGGCCATAATCTTGACAAAAATATTGTAGTGTCCGGTGGTGTAATACGCTTCAAGCACTTCTTCAATTTCACTGAGTTTGTTGATAGTTGGTTTGTAGTCGCCGGCTGTTTTTAAATTAATACCAATAAAACAACACACATCGTAACCCAACGCTTTTTCATTGAGCTCAACTTTGGTACGCGCAATGATGCCTGCTTGGCGCATCTTCTCAATTCGAACATGAACCGTGGCTGGACTTACTGCTAATTTCTTACCTAATTCCGCGTAAGGAATTCTTGCATTGTCTTTAAGAGCACTCAGAATGTTTTTATCAAGATTATCGATTTGATACTGTTTGTTCATAAAAAGTCACATTAATTAGATGATATTCACTAAAACTGCGTTTATGGTAAATGAATTCAGTTATTTTAGATAATAATATTTTGAATGCTTGTTAAATGTTGTGTTTTAGTTGATTATCAACGCATGTTCTAAGCGGGCCTTGCTCGTGAGTGTTATTCGATTAGCTGTACCTTTATGGTTGTTAGTAAAAGAACTACTCAGCACCTAGAAACCTGGCGGTTTTCTAGGTGTTTTTTTTTGGATTTTTTTTGATAAAGCTAATGTTTATTAGATTTTAATGCGCGGTGTTTTATTTGTAATGGGCTGACGCGATCAACAATCGCTTGCTTTTGAACGTTAGAAGATGTCGACCAGCTGATGATTTCGTCAAGGGTTCTAAAGCATCCTTGGCAAATTTCTTCATCATCTAGTTTGCAGTTGGCAATACATGGGGAACGTACACTATGATCCATAACTGTCCAGTCTTAGTTGATACCTGAGCTCTGAAATAAGCACAACGGGTATATAATTGTTAGGCAATCACAGTTTTCGTCATTGCTGCTATTTTAATTATTCTAAAAAGCGCTGCCAGTTGTGTCAAATCGTCAGTCAATGATATATTGCCATTATGACTCTGAACTGCCGTAATTATTGAATAACAACGTGAATAGCAAAGATATTTTAAATTCCTACCATACCCATTTATCCGATAGCGACCAAACTGTAAATATTGGGCGCGATTTAGCGTTGTGTATGACTCAAGCGACAACGGTGTTTTTACACGGTGATTTGGGAGCAGGCAAGACGACATTTACGCGCGGCTTTGTACAGGCACTTGGGCATCAAGGTAACGTTAAGAGTCCCACTTATACCTTAGTTGAGCCCTATGATGTTGCTGATTGGCAAATTTATCATTTTGATCTCTATCGCTTGGCGGATCCTGAAGAGCTTGAGTTTATGGGGATCCGGGATTATTTTTCAGACAAGAGTTTATGTTTAATTGAGTGGCCACAACGAGGTTTTGGCTTGTTGCCACAAGCCGATGTCGAACTGTGGTTAACGTATGTCGATAATGAGCGAGAAGTAAAATTTGAGGCCAACACACAAAATGGCCAAGCTGTGCTTAGTGCATTAAAACAACGGAGAATCTAGTACTTTGAGAACGCTGCTGTTATTAGTTTTAGTTTGTTTTTCACTGAGTGTCAGTGCAGCCAATAAGCTGCAAGATGTACGTGTATGGCCGTCGCCAGACAAGTTTCGAGTGGTATTTGATCTGACTGAGAAACCAGAGTTTAGTCATTTTAATCTCACCAATGGCCATCGTTTAGTCATTGATTTCAAAAAAACGTCGTTAACCGCAAATTTAAAAAAGCTAAAAATCAGCAGCGACTTAGTGACGCGCATTCGAACGAGTCGAGCACCTAAAAAGGGAATGCTGCGCTTGGTTATCGATTTAAAACGCGGGATTAAGCCGCGCATTTTTTCTCTGCCACCGACAGGGCCCTATGGTGATCGTCTAGTCGTTGACCTCCCTAAAAAAGCGGCTGTAAAAACACCTACTAAAAAAATTGCAACGGCAGTAAAAACCAGTAAAGACAGGGCAAAACAAAAGCGCGATATCGTGATTGCAATTGATGCGGGGCACGGTGGTGAAGATCCTGGTTCTATTGGTCCAAGTGGGCGATATGAAAAAACTGTTACGTTAGCCATATCAAAAATGCTGGCTAAGCGACTCAATGCAACAAAGGGAATTAAAGCGGTATTGACACGAAGTGGCGATTATTATGTTGGTTTAAATAAGCGGTCTGCGATTGCCCGTAAAGCATCATCTGATTTGTTAGTGTCAATTCACGCTGATGCTTTTACCTCGCGAAAACCCCATGGTGCATCAGTACTATTACAATCGAATAAAAGAGCGGATACAGAAGTTGGTCGAGTATTAGAAAATAATGAGCGTCATTCTGAGTTACTTGGTGGTGTTGGCGAGATTATTGAGTCGAATGAAAATAGTAAATATTTGGCGCGCACGCTAATAGACATGTCGATGGAGCATGCTAAAGTTGAGAGCTATAGTATTGCTACAGATATTCTAAAGAACCTTAGCCGTGTCACTCACCTGCATAAGAAGAAGCCTGCTTTAGCAAGCTTAGGCGTGCTAAAGTCACCTGACTTTCCATCACTCCTGGTTGAAACTGGCTTCATTTCTAATGTTCAAGAAGAGAAAAAGCTATTCAGCAAAAAGCATCGCGAAAAAATGGTAGATGCCATTTATCGCTCCGTTGTAAGTTATTTTAAGAGTAAGGCATTAGAAGGTACTTATTTCGCAAACTATCGTCCGAAGCAGCATAAAGTTGTGCGCGGAGATTCGCTATCGATGTTGGCAAAACGCTATAAAACATCGATATCCAAAATTAAAAAGCACAATGCGATGCGCTCAAATGTATTGCGTATTGGGCAAGTGCTAAAGATCCCTCAAAGTTAATATGGCTATCGAATTATTATCGCCTCGTTTGGCGAATCAAATTGCGGCGGGTGAAGTTGTTGAACGACCGGCGTCTGTTGTCAAAGAGCTCGTTGAAAACGCGTTAGACGCGGGGGCAACGCAAATTATTATTGATATTGAAAAGGGCGGAAGCAAGCAGATCCGTATTCGCGATAATGGATGTGGTGTTGAAAAATCACAATTAACGCTCGCACTGTCTCGTCATGCGACTAGTAAAATCGCCCATTTAGACGATTTACACTCAATTGTTTCGCTAGGTTTTCGTGGTGAAGCACTCGCCAGTATTAGCTCAGTGAGTCGTTTAACATTCACTTCTAAAACGGCGCAGCAAAACGAAGCATGGCAAGCATTTGCGCAAGGGCGAGAAATGGGGGTTGAAATTACGCCGGCAGCTCACCCTGTGGGGACGAGTGTTGAAGTCAATGATCTGTTTTTTAATACGCCAGCACGTCGCCGATTTTTACGTACTGAAAAAACGGAGTTTAATCATATTGATGAACTCATTAAGCGTTTTGCCTTAAGCCGATTTGATGTCGAGTTTGTACTTAAACACAATCAGAAAATGCTGCGAAACTTAAAAATAGCGTCAACAACGGCTCAAAAAGAACGACGCGTTGCAGCAATATGTGGCAATCGATTTATTGATAACGCTATTGCCATTGATAACAACCACAACGATATAAAGATATCAGGCTGGCTTGGTCTACCTCAAGCTTGTCGCACCACCAATGATACGCAATTTTGTTATGTTAATGGCCGTATGATGCGAGATAAGCTTATCAATCATGCTATTCGTCAGGCTTATCAAGATTGGTTACCAGACGGTATGGTGCCAAGCTATGTTCTCTATATTGATTTAGAACCAACTCAAGTTGATGTTAATGTGCATCCCGCAAAACATGAAGTACGTTTTCATCAATCCCGGATGATTCATGATTTGATTCATCAGGTGCTCAGTAGTGGCTTGTCACAGGCAATGACCTTGAATAATAGTGCATCACAGGTACCGAATTCATTATCTCAACCAGCGCAAGTTAACGCACCGGCTCATCAATATACGCCTGCTCATGATAATTCAGATACAGTTGCGCCTATCTCTTTTGATGACTTGACTGAATCTGTTTCTGCACCATCTCAATCACCAACGCCAACGCCAACGCCAATGCCAATGCCTAATTATCAGCCACAATATACGCCAGAACACAGCGCTGGTGATATTCGTCAAGGGGCAAGTGCCTATGGCAATTTATTGGCAGATGCGGTGGAGTTTGAAGCGCCATTTCCCAATACAATTAGTCATGTTGATGCTAATAAACCACAAAGAATTGACGATGCGCCTGACAAAGTATTTGGTAAATTGATTGATGTCGTAGCAGGTGATTATCTACTCGTGAGTAACGAAGGTATTGTCGAATTAGTTAACCTACCTAAACTTACTCAATGGATAGAAAGCAGATATTTACAGGCAAGATGGCAACAGGGACTGACATCACAACCATTATTACTACCCGTTTCTATTAAGCTAGAAAGCTCGCTTCTTGACCAACTAGCAAATGACGAACAACTTTTCCGCCGCTTAGGTATTGATATTTCAGTTCGTCGTCCCCAGATTATTGTAAAGCAAGTACCGGCCCAGTTAAGAAATCAGGATATTGCGCAGTTAGTTCCACAGCTGCTTGAGTTGTTAGACAAGCAACAATACTTACCTGATGATGAATTAACACCACTCATTTGTGATTGGCTTGCAAGTGTTACCAAGATCAATTTTGATTTACCGGCGGCACGTGCATTGCTGGGTAAGGGAATAGAGTTTTACGATGAGTTAGTTGAATCACGTAACTTATTTGTAGCACCAATTGATTTTAGCGCGACTATTCAGACACTAACGAAAAGCGATTAATTTTTAATGAGCAATTGTCAACAAACGCTACCTAAGGCCATCTTTTTAATGGGACCGACGGCTAGTGGAAAAACCGAATTAGCTATTCGATTAAGTGAACAGCACAATTGTGAGATTATTTCTGTTGATTCGGCGCTTATTTATAAGGGATTTGATATTGGCAGTGCAAAGCCTACTCAAGAAGAACAGGCACGTGCACCGCATGCATTAATTGATATTTTAGATCCAAGCATTGCGTATTCTGCTGCTGATTTTAGGCGTGATGCATTGGCATTAATGGACGACATTACAAAACGTGGAAAGACGCCATTGCTAGTTGGCGGCACCATGATGTACTTTAAAGCATTATTAGATGGTTTATCGCCATTGCCAAAGGCGGATCCTAATATTCGTCAAGAAATTGAAGAGCAGGCCGATAAACATGGATGGCAATGGATCCATCAGCAGCTGGAAGAGGTTGATTCAGAAGCCGCTAAACGTATACACCCTAATGATCCACAGCGATTATCACGCGCGTTAGAGGTGTATCGTATTAGCGGAAAGTCTATGACACAATTGACACAAACAGTTGATAATGATTTGCCATTTGATATTGTACAATTTGCGATTTATCCTCCAGAGCGTTCACAGTTGCACGAACGCATTGAACTTCGTTATAAGCAAATGCTTGATTTAGGGTTTGAGCAAGAAGTAAGAAAGTTGCACCAACGTGAAGATTTGCATGTTGACATGCCATCTATTCGCTGTGTAGGTTATCGTCAAATGTGGGACTATATTGAAGGCAATATAGATTATGATGAAATGGTCTACCGTGGAATAGTTGCAACACGTCAATTAGCGAAACGTCAGATGACTTGGCTGCGCGGATGGGATAAGCTTAATACATTACAAACACCTATGGGCGACAATGCTGAGAAAACGTTAGCGTCGAACATGAAAGTGATATTAGATTCGTTGAACTAATTAGCAGAAAAAGCTCTGAAGTATTGAGTTTTAGATTAGTTTGTTAAGAATAATAAAAACATAAATTACAACAACATAAAAAAGGATTAGCTATGGCTAAGGGACAATCGTTACAAGACCCATTTCTAAATGCACTTCGCCGTGAACGTTGCCCGGTAGCGATTTACTTGGTAAATGGCATTAAACTTCAAGGTCAAATTGAGTCATTTGACCAGTTTGTTATTTTACTGCGCAATACCGTGAGCCAAATGGTTTATAAACACGCAATTTCAACAGTTGTGCCAGCTAGGCCGTTTAACGCGCATCAGCAACCTCAATTAGATGAGTCAGCTGAAAGTAGCGAAAGCTAAGGAATCATTTTTGTTTGATCGTTTTGAGACCGGCGAACAGGCGGTCCTTGTCCATATAGATTTTTCATCAGAAGACGATCGCGAAGACTTAGAAGAATTAGATCTGCTTGTATCGTCCGCAGGGGTTACAACCTGCGGAACGGTGACGGGCAGTCGTCAATTTGCACAAGCTAAGTTTTTCGTGGGCAGTGGTAAAGCACAGGAAATAGCAGATACAGTGGCTGCATTAAAAGCCGATGTTGTTATTTTTAATCATGCATTAACACCGTCACAAGAAAGAAACCTCGAAGCATTGTGTCAATGCCGAGTGTTAGATCGTACCTCTCTTATTTTAGATATCTTTGCTCAACGAGCGAGAACTCATGAAGGTAAACTTCAAGTTGAGTTAGCGCAGTTGCGACATATTTCTACGCGATTGATCCGTGGTTGGACTCACCTTGAACGGCAAAAAGGTGGTATTGGTTTACGTGGTCCCGGTGAAACTCAGTTAGAAACGGATAGGCGTTTATTACGTGGCAGAATTAAGAATATTCTCGGACGTTTAGATAAAGTATCTAAGCAGCGAGAGCAGGGCAGACGTTCCCGTTCTCGAGCTGAGGTGCCTACGGTATCACTCGTTGGGTATACCAATGCAGGAAAATCGACACTCTTTAATCGTATAACTGATGCCTCGGTATATGCTGCTGATCAGCTATTTGCAACGCTAGATCCTACGCTGCGTAAAATTGAAATAGATGATGTTGGCGATGTTATATTGGCGGATACCGTTGGTTTTATTCGTCACTTACCTCATGATTTAGTGGCGGCGTTTCAGGCAACTTTGCAGGAAACCCAAGAAGCTGATTTGTTGCTGCATGTAATTGATGTTGCTGATCCTCGAAAACTAGATAATATAGAGCAAGTTACTAGCGTTTTATCACAAATAGATGCTGATGAAATTCCGCAGTTACTGGTGTGTAATAAAATCGATGCATTGGATGAGCCATTAACGCCGCGTATTGACCGTGACAATGAAGGAACACCGATTCGCGTTTGGATTTCAGCGCAGCAAGGTTTAGGTATGGAGCTATTACCTATTGCCTTGACTGAATTACTGGCTGGGAAAATTGTCCAACATCAGTTGCAATTACCTGCTCATGTTGCTGGAAAATTCAAAGGCATGTTCTATAAATCTGACTTTGTCATATCAGAAGATTATGACGAAGAAGGAAATATGATTTTGGCTGTCCGGCTACCACTGGTAGACTGGAACAAATTCTTAAAAAGAACTGATAACGAGTTGTCACAATACATCAAAGTGACACCTCAATAATAAATTTACTTATAGAAACTGGAGTGATTATGGCCTGGAATGAGCCTGGAAATAAGGACAAAGATCCTTGGGGCAATAAAGGTGGTAAAGATCAAGGTCCACCTGATCTTGGTGACGTCTTTAATGATTTAAACAAAAAATTCGGTGGAATTTTTGGTGGTAAATCTGGAAAGTCTAGCAATGGTGGCGGTTTGTCGGGCGCCGGCCTTATGCTTATTCTTGCCCTTGCTGTTGTTGTGTGGGGTGTTAGTGGTTTTTACACCATTAAAGAAGCTGAGCGTGGCGTAGTATTGCGTTTTGGTGAGGTAGCTGGCGAAGTTGAACCAGGTCTCCACTGGAAACCAACCTTTGTTGATACTGTCGTTCCTGTTGATATTGAAGCAATTCGTTCGTTACCAGCGGCTGGTTTTATGCTGACACGTGATGAAAATGTTGTTCGCGTTGAAATGGACGTGCAATACCGTGTAATAAACCCTGAAAGCTATTTATTCAGTGCCGTCGATCCGGCTAACTCGCTAAGTCACGCAACTGACAGTGCGCTGCGTTATGTAGTGGGCCATACAACGATGGATAATTTGTTAACCACAGGTCGTGAACTTGTGCGTCAACAAACTGAAGTTGAACTGAAAAAGATTATTGAATCATATAATTTAGGTCTAACGATTGTTGATGTTAACTTCTTACCAGCGCGTCCGCCGGAAGAAGTGAAAGGCTCATTTGATGATGCTATTTCTGCACAAGAAGATGAAGAGCGTTACATTCGTGAAGCAGAAGCTTATGCGTTAAGTATTGAACCGCGCGCGCGTGGTCAAGTACGTCGTCTAGAGCAAGAAGCTAAGGCGTATAAAGAGCAACAGGTGTTACAAGCGAAAGGTGAAGTCGCACGTTTTGAAAAGCTATTACCTGCTTATCAAAATGCTAAAGTCGTTACTCGCGAACGTATCTACCTTGATACTATTGAAGAAGTTTACAGTAATACGAATAAAGTAATGCTTGATGTTGAAGGTGGTAATAACATGATTTACCTACCACTTGACCAAATTCTTAAGCAACATAAAGCGCCAGCGCCAACGCGTAACATGGTTGATAATGTAGTTATTCCTAAAACAACTACTTCATCTGTAAACGATTCTCAACGTGGTTATTCACGTGACTCATCACGTCAAGGGAGAAACTAAGTCATGGTTCGTATTATTATAATCTTACTTAG
This sequence comes from Psychrobium sp. nBUS_13, assembly GCF_051201665.1. Lineage (GTDB taxonomy): Bacteria > Pseudomonadota > Gammaproteobacteria > Enterobacterales > Psychrobiaceae > Psychrobium. The sequence continues at coordinate 976,405 of NZ_CP179210.1, forward strand.
TGCGGCAGTTATTTTTGCCTATTCATCACTATACGTCATTTATGAAGGTCAACGCGGTATTATCGTTCGTTTCTCTGCTGTGTTAAAAGATGCTAACGATCAAACTGAAGTTGTTAAACCTGGTCTTCACATGAAGTTACCACTGTTTGATTCGGTTCGTGTATTAGATGCACGTATCCAAACACTTGATGGTGATCCTGACCGCTTCGTTACTTCTGAAAAGAAAGATTTAATCGTTGATTCTTATGTGAAATGGCGCATTAAAGACTTTGCTACTTACTATCTACGTACTGGTGGTGGTAACAAATTTAACGCTGAAAATATCTTGAAGCAAAAAATCAGTGATGGTTTACGTAGTTCATTTGGTACTCGTACTATCTCACAAATTGTTTCGGGTGAACGTAGTGAGCTAATGGATGAAGCATTAAAAGAAGCGGCTGTTAAAGCGCAAGATATCGGTGTTGAATTAGTTGATATGCGTGTTAAGCAAATCGAGCTACCACAAGCGGTTCGAAGCAGTATTTATCAGCGTATGCGCGCAGAGCGCTTAGCTGTAGCTAAAGAGCATCGCTCGAAAGGTAAAGAGCAATCTGAAATCATTCGTGCAGATATCGATGCTAAAGTTGCAATCATGATAGCCAACGCCGATTCACAAGCCCGTATTACACGTGGTGAAGGTGACGCGGAAGCTGCAGGAATTTACGCCAATTCTTACGGTAAAGATCCTGAATTTTTCAGCTTCTTGCGTTCAATGGATGCGTATAAGAAATCGTTTGGTAATTCATCCGATGTGATGGTTGTTAAACCAGACAATGATTTCTTTAAGTATATGAAGAATCCTAACGCTAAATAAAGCATTATGACTGATAACAAAACCCAGCTTAATGCTGGGTTTTTTTGTTTTAAATCAATCTATTACTAATGAGTAATACCAATTGCATTAAATATTTGCCCACTTGTACTTGTTAAAATTAACTAAAATGGCGTTGCTCTCAATCCTAATAGCCAGCTATTAGTCAATCGAGCGCCTTGTTTTAGCTGATTTTCTCTACGCACAACAAGATCACTTACTTAATGCAATTTGTCACCACAGAAATTGGTTTTGGTATTTTCGTCTTAATGGTTCTAATCGTTGTATCTATTATCGGACTTGTGATTACACGACGTATTGTTGTTCCTTTAGGAGGAGAGCCAAGTCGACTAAGCGAAATTTCAAACGCAATTGCTGGCGGCGATTTAACGTCTTCATTTCGAGAAACTAAACGTTCAGGAATTTATTTGGCGATGGCCCAAATGCAAGAACGATTAAATAGTTTGCTCAGTGATGTGTTTAACGCGACTCAGTCACTAGAGTCTCAAGCTCAACAGGTTGCACAGATATCACAGCAAACCAGCTCAACGATTAATGACGAACGTCAACAAACTGAACTCGTTGCCTCGGCGATTACGCAAATGAGCGCCAATGTAGATCATGTTGTAAATTCTGCACAGGCGACGGCATCGGCAGCTAGAGAAGTGTCGGATGAAGCGTTAAGCGGACAGCAAGTAGTCGCCAAAACTGTCGATTCAATTATGACAATGCAGCAACAAGTTGACAGTACAACGGCAAATATTCGTGAACTTGTTAATTACAGCAATAGTATTGGCACGGTCGTTGATGTGATTAAAGGTATTTCAGAGCAAACAAATTTGTTAGCGCTTAATGCAGCTATTGAAGCCGCTCGCGCAGGCGAACAAGGGCGTGGTTTTGCGGTGGTCGCCGATAAAGTAAGGCTTCTTGCACAGCGAACCAACGATTCAACGCAAGACATTCAAAACATGATTACTAAACTTCAAGTTGATGCCGAAGAGTCGGCCAAGCAAATGGAAGTGACATTAACATTGGCTGGCGATACGTCTGATAATGCGAAAAATACTGATAAGATACTTAATGGCATCATCGATGGCATAAATAAAATTAGTACCATGAACGGTGAAATGGCAGAAGCGATTGCACAACAGTCTGACGTAACAAATGAAATAGAAATTAGTATTACCAAGATTAGTGATATGTCGGTTGAAACATCCTCTGGGGCGTCAAATTCACATAGTGCGAGTCAACTGGTGTCGCAACTAAATGCATCTGTTTCAACATTCAAATTAAAAAAACAATAAAAATTAGCCAGTTAAAAGTTAATTTTAAGCAAGTCAATTCAAGGGCTAACTGCCCTTGATTGGTGCATATTTTATTAAGCTGATAAATGTGAACTTATTGCTAGATCTGGCGCAAAAATCTGTTAGAATTCCGCTTTAATTTCAAACCGTGAACAAAACAATGGCAAATAATGTAGTTGTGCTCGGCACCCAATGGGGCGACGAGGGTAAAGGTAAGATTGTTGATCTATTAACTGACAGCGCTAAATACGCAGTTCGTTATCAAGGTGGTCACAATGCTGGTCATACACTAGTAATTGATGGTGAAAAAACTGTTCTTCACCTTATTCCTTCTGGCATTTTGCGTGATGACTTAATGAGCATCATTGGTAATGGCGTAGTTTTATCTCCAGCTGCACTGCTTGAAGAAATGAAAATGCTTGAAGCGCGCGGTGTGCCAGTTCGCGATCGTCTTCGCATCAGTGAAGCATGTCCATTAATTCTTCCTTATCACATTGCACTTGACCAAGCGCGTGAAGTTGCCCGTGGTAACAAAGCAATTGGTACTACAGGTCGTGGTATCGGTCCTGCGTATGAAGACAAAGCTAGCCGCCGTGCATTACGTGTTGGTGATTTGTTTGATACAGAAAAATTTGCAGCTAAGTTAAAAGAAGTCATGGAATACCACAACTTCGTATTAACTAACTACTACAAAGTAGATGGCGTTGATTACCAAAAGACACTCGATGAGACTTTAGAAGTTGCTGACTTACTAAAATCTATGGTTGTTGATGTTACTGAATTACTTGATAACGCTCGTAAGACTGGCGAAAAAATCATGTTTGAAGGTGCACAAGGTACATTGTTAGATATTGACCACGGTACTTACCCATACGTAACATCATCAAACACTACTGCTGGCGGCGTTGCTACTGGTACTGGTTTTGGTCCATGTCACGTTGAGTATGTGTTAGGTATTATCAAAGCTTACACAACACGTGTTGGTTCAGGTCCTTTCCCTACTGAACAATTCAACGATATTGGTCAATACTTAGCTGACAAAGGTCATGAAGTTGGTGCAACTACTGGTCGTGGTCGTCGTTGTGGTTGGTTAGATTTAGTGGCAATGCGCCGCGCTATCCAACTAAACAGTATCACTGGTTTATGTCTAACTAAATTAGACGTATTAGATGGTATTGAAGAACTTAACCTATGTACTGGTTACAAACTAGAAGATGGTACAGTAACTAACGTTGCACCAATGTCAGCTGATGACTTTGAGAAAGTAACGCCAGTTTACGAAACTATGCCTGGTTGGTCTGATGTTACTGTTGGTCAAACTGATCACAGTAAATTGCCACAAGCTGCATTAGATTACATTGCGCGTATTGAAGAAATTCTAGAAGTGCCAATCGATATTATCTCTACCGGTCCAGATCGTGTTGAGACTATCGTACTAACTAACCCATTCGCTTAATCACTGATTAAAAGAATGTGTTAATAAAGCCTCGCTACTGCGGGGCTTTTTTGTTATCAGCCAAATACTAAGTTAATCGCGTTAAAATGCCTTCAGTGATTAATAGGGTCGATAAGAATACAAATAGTAGTTTTACTATTTATAATAAAGCTTCAATTGCAATTAAAAGGATCTTTGCTCTGTGAAAAAAATTTATCTAAAGCTAGCGTTAGTAATATCTATATATTTTACGTATGGCTGTGCTACACAATCAGATTTTCAATATGATGTAAAGAAAGTGAATAAGAGTTACCAGTATCTCTCTGATAATGTTAATTATGAAGAATATGATGAGATTGATGTCTCCAGAGCGGAGCAGCATATAGATATTCTCACTTCTTTTTTGGAAAAGCACCCCATAAGCCCAAAGGATGAAGTGTCATTACGTCATGCAAGAGCTAAAGCGATTTATGCCGTTAATACGGTACACTTTTTAAATGAGGAAGAAGTGAATGCTGAGCAGGACGACATTGCAGTTGGAGATATTAAATTTGTCGTAAAAAATAATAGAGACCCTTATAAAGCGAAACGTTTTTATCGTGATGCTGGGCAAATTATTCGTCATTTAACAGATAATAAAGCTTTGGCATTTTATTATTACGCCAAATGCGCTGAACTAGATGAAGGCTCCTGCCAAAATGTAATTGCACATGGTTTTTTTGACGGGAGTTTTGAAGTGCCTGTTAATATAAAGGAATCTATATATTGGCATACTAGAGCTTATAGAACGCAGTTGAACTATGGATGTGCTGGCATTTATTCTTCGAGTAGCCTCGTACATATTACCTTTCTTTTTCCTGAACTCTCTGATGAAAATTGGAAAGAGTGGTTGAAAAGGAAAAATGAACTTAAAAAACAAATGGGAAATAATTTCAGACAGAAGTATTGTGGGTTTAGTCCTGAAGACCATTTTTCTGACTATGTAATTCATATGTTGAATGGTGAAAAAAATACAAAGCTATTGCAGTTGGCCATTGCATCTTCAAGTTCTTCAAAACAACAGAAAATGTATCAAGCTTTACTAGAGAATAATGACCTTGATTTGGCTTATAGTTTTTTCCTTAACAGATCGTTATCAAGTAAGGAACCACTTTGCACGTCGGCTCTAGACCTGTTATTAGTATCAAAGCATGTAAAAAATAACAGTGTTAGAAAAAATTTAGAACTGTATTTTTCAAATTTAGAAAACTCAGAGTGTCGATTTAGCAGAACCGTAATTAAGTATCTAGAAAAAGACAATACCGAAGATACTAATGAGGTATTTAAGAAAGTAGATGCTTAAGTTACTAATCGATTGACCAAATTTGTTGAGTCATTATTAGAAGATTAAGAATCTGGCAACAACGAATTCGCTTGTTTTTAATGATTATGGAAAGACAATAGTAACGGCATTCGTTCGGTATCACCGTGATAAAATTAAGAAAAACCCTTTGATAGAGGAGAGGGACTATTCACGGTTTATGATACTACTTAGCCTATTACGTTTGGTAATAAATTGTACCTAAGGGCGATTAAATGGTGTGGCTGTCGTTAATCACCTGAATATTGGTGACGTTCCGGTTAACTAACACCGGAATAACGCTAATTCATACGATATGAAACACTCTTTGGTTCCTAATGTTAAATTAATTGAGTTAGTCGGAGATTACTAACTCAATTGAATCGATCATTATCAATCATCCCGCTCACATCCATCATCCCATTGTGTTACGTCAATGTGATTAATGAAATAGATTAAGTCGTTTACCCGTTCAAATGATTCTTTCATGTAGTTCAGCATAACAAGTTCCTAGTGAAATAAGTAAAGCCTCATTGCTTTACTATTTCACTTTATCCAGTGAGCATAATTGCTACAAACGAAAAAAATTCACTTAGAGGTGAATGTGATTAATTAGTACGAAATGTTTGATTTACCCATTGTGAAAACAACGTCAATTCAGGACGATTATTGAGGTTTTCGTGCTGAATTAAAAAATAACGATCGTTTGTATCTAGCACGCAATCAAATAGAGGCACCAGAGAATTGTCATCAAACCACGCTTGACTGATTGGTAATGGAATTAACGCAACGCCCATACCTTGCTGAGCGGCTCGTGCAATACCATACATGCTATCAAGTTGAATGATTTGTTGAGGATCGAAATCGTCGATACTGGCAAGCTCTGCCCATTGATGCCATGCCCATGGCCGGCTGCGATGCAAAATCAAAGGAAATTGATTAAGGGATTGTGGCGATTGATTAAATTGTTCGAACACCTGAGGATTGCAAGCGGGGACATAACGCATCGGAAATAGCTCGTTAACGATGCTAGCATTAGGTTGACCGCTCGATAATACGATGGATAAATCCGCCAAAGGCGATGCTTGTTCTCCAACACTCATCATTTCGAGTTGTAAATTAATGTCAGGATATTTTTCTGACCATTGCTTGAGCTTGGGAATAAATAATTCACTGGCGAAAAATTCAGGCAACGCAATGACAATGGTCTTGTTTGAAGTGCGCTGGGTGAATTCACTGATAGTTGATTCCAACTCATGGATAATTGGTGATACAGATTGATAAAACTGTTTTCCCATCGCACTTAAGGTAATAGCGCGCGTACCGCGAATAAACAGCTCTGTTCCTAATTGCTCCTCCAGCTGTTTAATTTGATGACTTACCGCTGACGGCGTGAGATAAAGCTGGGATGCGGCGTGTTTAAAACTAAGACATTTAGCGGCAACACAAAAAGAACGCAAGCCTCTAATAGGCGTTTGAATAGACATAAAGTAGACTTAATTGATAATAACAATCTTTACACAGCAAGCGATGTTCCATATTTTAAGTAATTGATTATTAGTGTTTTTGTGGTCATTTACAGCGAGGTATTGCACCTTTTTGGTGCAGTCATTCCTTGTTTAGAGCACTTATACTAAATTAGTAAGTAATGGATAGATGAAAAAAAGCACCGAACAAACGGTGCCTTAAATGGAGCAAAAATAAGAAGCCAAGTTGGCTTTCCCAATGGGAGTCTAAGTGTCTAAAAGAAACGTTGGGGAATCTTTAAAACAAGTTCATCATAGGTTGATGGCGTGTTGACAGCAAATGAGTTAAATTCACTGACAGATGAGAAAAATTATTGCGTTTAGATATTGTGCAGGAGCTCAGTGATGAAAAGTGTGTATTTGTTTGATTGGGGCGATACTCTGATGGTTGATATCAAAAATTCATCAGGAAAAATGCGTGATTGGGAAACAGTTATCGCTATTGATTGCGCGCAAGAAACGTTAAAGTATTTATCACAAAACGCTAAGCTTTATATTGCCACTGGCGCAGCAGAATCAAAAGAGAGCGATATACGTGCGGCGTTTTCACGCGTCAATTTAGACTGCTATATTGATGGTTATTTTTGCTGTGACAATATCGGCGTAAATAAAGGCGATAGTGACTTTCTGCCTCGCATAGTCAAGAAATTAGATGTTAATCCTAAGCAATGTTATATGGTTGGTGATAGCTTGGATAAGGATATTTATCCTGCATTGGCAGCAGGCATTAAACCAATTTGGTTTAATGCTAATGGGCGAATAAACACAGGCATTGAACCGGTCTATTCCATTCGCTGTCTGTCTCAATTAAAGCAAGGCCGTTAAATATTCGGCCCATGAAGGAAAGATAATGAAATTATCAATGGACATAGTTGATGCGTTTACATGCCGTCAATTCAAAGGGAATTCTGCCGCGGTTATCTTACTTGATGAATGGCTAAGCACAGATTTAATGCAATCTATTGCGATGGAAAACAATCTCTCTGAAACTGCTTTTGTCGTGCAAAGAGTAGCTGATTATCATATCCGTTGGTTTTCACCATTAACTGAAATTGATTTTTGTGGCCACGCAACTTTGGCAGCAAGCTCAGTATTATTTAAACAAGTACCAGCGATTTCAAAACTTACGATCTTCGCAGAAGCTGTTGGAGCGCTAACAATAATTAAAAAAGCAGACGGTAGTATTCAAATGGACTTTCCAAATCGAATGCCCTCGCCCGTTGCGCAAATACCAGTTACCTTACTTGAGGGATTGTCTGCTCAACCCGCCAAAGTGCTTCGTAATGACCAAGCATATTTTGCTATTTTTAACGATGTAAGTACGGTGAAATCACTTGAAACGAATAGTGAATTGCTAAAGCAATTAGCACCCTATGATGTGGTGGTGTCAGCGCCTGATAGTGGGCAAGAATATGATTTCATTTCTCGTTATTTTTGGCCCGCTAATGGCGGTGATGAAGATCCTGTGACGGGATCTATTCATACTGGGTTAGGGCCTTATTGGGCTCAGGAATTAGGTATTAATTCTTTAACCGCCTATCAAGCCTCTAAACGTGGTGGGGTTTTGTTTTGCCAGGTAACTGAAGAGCGAGTGCTTATTTCTGGTCATGCAGTTCATTATCTTAATCGCACTATTACGGTGTAGTGCCATCAATTGTCGGCAACTACAGTAACTTTCTTAAATAGTAATTGGTTTGACCAATAGGGTAGTCTTCAAGTTCAGCATACACTTCGTAGCCTTGTTTTTTATAAAAGTCTAACGCTTGAAAGCTACCTGTTTCTAATTTGATATGGCTAATACCTTCACCAATGGCAAACTGTTCCATTTTGTTCATTAATTGAGTCGCTAAATCATTACCGCGATATTGCTCATCTACCCACAACATCTCAATTGAGCACCACCCCCAACTGATATAACCAAAAATACCACCGGCAATTGAACCATCGAGGTGACGTATCATACTGGCTACAGGGCGCTTTTCGTTTTTCCACAGCTCGAGAAATATTATAAGCACGTAGACCGGCTAATAATTCTTCAACATCTTGTTGTTGCGGCGTCAATATAGGTTCAATGATTAAATCTTCGATATTGCTCATTATTAGCGAGATCTCTTGTTATTTTTTTAGTGTATACTACGCGCGTTTTTAATGAAGAGAAATACCATGCACCGTAATAGTGTCGTTTTGGTTGATGAAAATGATCAAGAAATTGGTAGTGAGGAAAAACTACTAGCTCACCAACAGGGACTGTTACACCGCGCATTTTCAGTATTTATTACTCGTCAACATGAAGGCGTGACGCAACTGTTGTTGCAACAGCGTGCGGCGTGCAAATATCATGGTGCTTTGCTGTGGAGTAATAGTTGTTGCTCACATCCACAACCTAATGAAGATGTCGAAGCGTCGGCGTTAGCACGCGTTGTTGAAGAGCTTGGTATTCATCTAAAAAAAATCACTTGGGTAGGCAGCCTCACTTATAAAGCGGTGATGCCAAACCAGCTAATCGAACACGAGTATGATCACTTATTTGTTGCGCGAGAAAATCCTGCATTAAATCATTTTAACCCCCAAGAAATTGAGGCGTTAAAATGGCAATCTGTAAATGATATCGAGCGAGATCTTAAGCTAACGCCAGAGCTGTTCACTCCGTGGTTTGCACCAACCTTTCATAAAGTAAAAGATACACTGGCAAGCCATTAATCACTTGTTTTTGAGCGCTAGGTAACCGACACTGCTAGTATCCTTTTTAAACCGCAATTAATCATGATAACGCTTAGGGAATTTACTGTTGACGACGCGCCGCATATCGTTAACTACTTAAATGACAGTGAAGTAACTCAATATATTACAGCTACCATTGCTCATCCTTATACATCATCTGATGCTCAAAGTTGGATCGAATTTAGTGACAACAATCCATTAATTAGAGCCATTGAGTGCAACGGAGCATTTGTTGGCTGTATCTCTGCTACCGCTGGCAGATTCGAATACAGCCACAGTGCTGAATTAGGCTATTGGTTAGGGCGAGAATATTGGGAGCAGGGGATAGGTACGCAAGCTGTACAGCTGTTTATTGACTACCTCAAAAGTGTGACGTCATTATCCCGTGTTTATGTCTCTGTTGTGACAAGGAATACTCGTTCTATTAGGGTCTGTTGATCTTTTGAGTTCATTTTTGCAGCAATTTGTTTGGGGTTTCTACAAGGCAGAGCCTATGTGGTGTAGCTGGCTCGATAATAGCTCCTGCATTATCCTAATGAGCTACATCCATGTAGCAATACACGAATAGGCGATAACGCCGTAGAAATAACAAACAAATGCTGTCCGTAGGATTCACCTAAAAGTATTTTGTGCTGCGTTATTCGTCATTCACTGGGGTAAACCCAGCATCAATCCTCATGCCTTGCCCAAACTCCTTTTAGATTGAACAAAATTTGAACCACAAAGATCAACAGACCCTAAGGTATTAGCTAACAATTACTTTGAACTAGAAGGCACCCTGAATAACGCTTCATGCAAAAACGGTGTCTTTTTTGACGAATCTATTTATGGCAAATTAATTTAAGGTAATAGCAGTCAATAGTTCTGCTAGTTAAGTCGTTGTTTCATGAATAACAAACGTTGACGTGATTACATTTGAAGTGGTTTAAATTACGTTGATGATAAATTGATCACTTTACTAAATTCATCATATAGGCTTAAGATGAATTAACAAATAAGGATATATTTGTAACGCTGCATACAAGAATAATAAAACCGTCATTCCGCACTAGTTTTAATAATAAATTAATTGATACGCTGAGCCTAAACAGTCAATGATGGTGCGGTTCCTCTCCTTCACATTGAGTACTAACTGCCGCTCACCCTCTATCGTCAACACATCGTTCCCTTGGAAACATAAAAATACCCACCGTGCTGTAGGCTCTTGACCTGGCTTATATTTAAGATCAGGGAAATAAGCATCTTGTACTTTTAGTTCTTGTCTTATACCAATTGCATTAAATATTTGCCCACTTGTACTTGTTAAAATTAACTAAAATGGCGTTGCTCTCAATCCTAATAGCCAGCTATTAGTCAATCGAGCGCCTTGTTTTAGCTGATTTTCTTTACGCACAACAAGATCACTTACTTAATGCAATTAATGGTATTAGAGCTCATAAAAATGGGCGCTGATTATTCACCGAGTTTTATTACTGGAACACCGCGCGAACTGATAAGAGCCCCCAAATTTCATATTAAACAGGAAATATTTAGTTTGGTTACTGAATATTAGGTTACAAATGATTAGTCAAACACTGGCTGCTGACGACTATTTTTGTAAAGGCTCCTCGTCCTTCTATGCTAGTTTAATAGAAAAACATTGAGGCCATTCAAGTGAGCACAGAACTATTGTTTTCTAGACAAGCGAAAAAAACGTCAACAGGTTGGCTATTAGGCATTGATTTAATTATCTATTTAGCAGTGATGTTTCTGGTCAGAGAAATTTATTTCCCTGATTATAACTTCATTACCAATGGTCTGTTTTGGTCATTTACAACATTAATACTTGCGACGATAATCATGCGATTTCGCGGTATCACGTGGTGAGATTTAGGGCTAGTCAGTTCTGAGAATTACAAACAACTAATCTACTGAACGGCGTTTATATTAGTCTTTTCTATTGGCTCCATTATGGTCTTCCAAATCTTTAAAGACCAATTAGGGTTAGATATAGCGCCTGATAAATCGCATCAACAAGCCAGTAGTAAGTTCGGTGATTTAGCGGGTAATTGGCTGCTGTTTTTGATGATTATTCCCTTTATTTGGTTAGAGTCGATGCTTGAAGAGTTACTTGATCGTGGCTTTTTGATGAACTGGATAGAACGAATATTTTCATGTACTTGGTTTGCGACTGTCATTGCATTATTCACCCAGACGATGATATTTGGTTTTCGACATTCAAATGATTTTTCATCACGCTCAATTACCGTCGGCTTAATTGGATTTGGAATGGGAGTCGGCTATCTAGTCTTTAAACGCAATTTGTGGCCATTGATTATTGCGCACTGCATCTTAAATACAATGTCGATGATTGACCGAGTTTAGTGATTAATTACGGCCAATAAACTGACTAATATAGGCTTGCTGTTGTTCATCGAAACCATCAAATTGATAAAGAGGTTTAAAGCCTGACAACAGCGTCGATAGTTCATTATTTTGCAGTAGAAAATTAGGGTTCTTTGGGCGGCCAATAGCAGCTTGTTGATGGTTAAAGGTTTCGTAAACAATAACGCCGCCGGGCTTTAATGCATTGACTATCGACGGGAATAGCGGACGGTGTAAGTATCTAAACACAATAATCGCGTCAAATTGTGCAACGGGGAGTTGATACACTGGTGTGGTTTCTAAATCTGCGGTTATACACTTTGCGTTCTTATCTTGTTTAACAATATCAATTAGGCTTTGTTCGTTCCTATCAAGGTAAGTTACGTTGTGGCCTAAGCCTGCTAAATACAATCCATTTCGGCCGTTGCCACAGGCTAAGTCGAGAATGGTTGATTGTGGTTTAAGGTGGGCTAGAGCGCGTTCAAGTAACGCCGATTGTTCATTATTCTGACAAATCATTGATATACCGAAAGTGTTTTTTGCGTGTTAGCATACCCCATCAATTTGTATAAGACGACCCATTATCATGTCACCATCGGCAAATCCGTGGACTAAATTCATTCCAGCAATATTTGTATTTCTTTGGAGTACAGGATTTATTGGCGCTAAATTCGCGCTGCCTTACATTGAACCCTTCTACTTGTTGTTTCTGCGTTTAGCACTGACGGTAGTCGTTTTTGGACTGTTAATGTGGTGGTACAAAGCGCCATGGATGAGTAAACGGCAATTTGGCCATCAGGCAGTGAGTGGATTGCTTATTCATGGTGCTTATCTAGGCGGCGTATTTAGCGCGGTTGCGTATTCAATGCCTGCCGGTGTGATTGCGTTATTAGTTTCTATCCAACCGTTGCTTACCGCATTAATCCTGTTTCGTACCAAGCCCATTAAAACCCTGCAGTGGTTGGGGCTTGCGCTAGGTTTTATTGGTGTAGTGGTTGTATTGTTTAGCAAGGGCGCTATCGCTGATTTCACCTTTAATTGGCCGATGATGATAGGTGCATTAGTCGCCTTATTGGGTATTACCATTGGCTCGCTTTATCAAAAGCGTTTTGGCCAAGGTGTTAATTTACTCAGTGCATCGACGGCGCAATACATTGTAACCGCACTATTAATGGCTGTACTTACTTATAGCTTTGAGCATCAACAAGTTGATTGGCAGTGGCCTTTAATAGCGAGCCTATTGTGGCTAGTGTTTGGCATGTCTGTACTGGCTATATTATTACTGCTCTACATGATTAAAAACGGTGCCAGTGAAAAGGTCGCATCATATTTTTATTTGGTGCCAGGAATTACAGCTATTCAAGCATGGCTTTATTTTGATGAGCAGTTTCCGCCATTGGCTATTGGTGGAATGTTGCTTAGCTTACTCGGTGTTTATCTAACGGTTAAACCGCAAAAATAGCGAGGTCTTACTGAGGATAACAAATACGATCTCGTCCAGCTGTTTTAGCTTGATACATAAAATCGTCGGCTGATTTTAACCACCGTTGTGCATTATCAAGTTCGTCACTCGTTTCTGCAATACCGATGCTTGCAGTAATGGCTTTGTTGTCTACGAATCGGGCTGATTTTATCAATCCTTTAAGTTTATTTGCCACGTTGATTGCATCATGTTGAACCGTTTTGGGGAGCAATAACACAAACTCCTCACCGCCCACTCTAAACAGTTTATCTTGAGCACGACAATGGGATTGAATAAGTTGCGTAACTCCAATAATGACTTGGTCGCCAGCGTTATGGCCATAGGTATCATTAATCGCCTTAAAATTATCGATGTCTATCATCAATATGCATGATGGAACTCGGTGTTCATGAAAATCCGTGCTGCAAGATGTAAGGTGAAAATCGAGCTGTCTTCTATTAAAGGCACCTGTCAATGGATCGCTAATTGATTCCTTCTCAATAGTGCGATGAAGCTTAATCATGTGCGCTGCAATTAAATAACTCAGTATAATTGTTAACGATAGCGAGCTCACCAATCTAAATGCCTCAATGAATGGCAGCGCGTCAAATGACATCCAGCCAATACCTAATGTTATTAATGTATTCACCGCTGCAGAAGTCGTTGTTGGCAAAATGAATATCAAACCTATAACAACCGGAAAAAACCAATATACAGCCGTAATCCCCCAAGTCAGCATCATCAAAAGTAACGAAAACAATAGTAGAACGATGCATATGGATATTGATAACTGGCGTGAACGATCAGAATTTAAATAGTAAGAGGTATCGCAGAGCAAACAACATAAGCAGCTAATGAGGCGGAAAACCAATAATTTCCTAGGTAAAAGTTTCGAATAGCAAAACCAATAAAGAAAAGACACGTAATGAAATTGATGATGTAAAGAACGGTAAGCTCGCCAGCAAAAAAATTTGGGGTATTACTTTTATTTTGTTTTAGATTTATCACTTATATCCCCTAATCCACACATTCCGTTGTCATTTCCTATCAACTTAAGTAATAACGCTTATTTAATGATAGCGGATAGTTAGTTGGTATTGATATAGTGAGTTAGTTTGAATCAAGCCTCGTACTTAGTACTTTTGTTGCCTCTTTAAAGCACTTTCTTTGCTCTGGAGTCAGATTATCGAGTAGTGCTTTCTCTTGTTCTAATACTTTAGGTACGATCTCTTGGTAGATATTTTGGCCACTTTTGCTTAACGATAAGGTCGTTGAACGACGATCATCTGGGTTTGCTTGTTGAGCTAAATATCCACTATCGGTCAATTTAGTTATCGCACGGCTTACCTGCATTTTATCAAGTCTCGTAATCTGCATGATGTCTTTCGCCGTAATATGCTCTTTTTGAGCAATCGCCGCCAATGCACGCCACTCAAAACGAGACAAACCATATTCATGGCGATAAATTTGCGCAATATATTCACTCATCTGCTGCGCCAAAATTGAGAATTGATAAGGGAAAAAGTTCTCAAGATCTAAGTTATGTTTCATCAATAAATGCCATTTAAAAGGTGCTTAATACATTCTAACCATAATTGACTTTAGTAACAAATGATACTACTATCGATTGAAACTAGTATCATTTGTTACTAATTCGATACTTAAATTTAAAGATAATTGATTGGGGAGTCATCATGATTAATATCCAACAAATGCATCACGTTGCCTATCGCTGTAATTGCGCAAAAGAAACAACGTTGTGGTACAAAGAAATGCTCAACATGGACTTGCAAGTGGCGATCAGTGAAGATCGCGTGCCATCAACAAAAGCGCCAGATCCTTACATGCATATCTTCTTAGATGCTGGCATGGGTAACATTCTCGCATTCTTTGAATTACCAAATAGCCCTAAAATGGGACGCGATGGTAATACGCCAGAGTGGGTGCAACACATCGCATTCGAAGTGGCTAACCGTGAAGAGTTAACGGCCGCCAAGAAAGAGTTAGAAAGTAAAGGCATTGATGTACTTGGCATTACAAATCATGGCATTATCCATTCAATTTATTTCTTTGATCCCAATGGACATCGCCTAGAGCTGACGTATCGCAGTGGCACGCCGGAGCAAATGGCAGAGCTGGCTCGCGTAGCGCCAGCGATGATTGAAGAATGGTCAATTACCAAAAAAGCGCCGCAGCACGCTGCGTGGTTGCATGAAACAGAATTTAGTGAAGACGCGTAATCGCGTTTCGCCACACAACGAATTATAAAAGGGCACATCATGTCGAACTTATTAAATGAAACTCATAATCCAGCACTAACAAGCTGGGTAGAATCTGCGAACGAAAGCACGACAGACTTTCCAATTCAGAACCTTCCTTTTGCGATTTTTAAACGCAAAGACAGCAACGAAAACTTCCGTGGCGGTGTAGCTATCGGCGACCAAGTTGTTGATTTAGCGGCGCTAGCTAATGCTAAATTATTCGACGGCGTTGTTGCTGACGCACTAGCGCTATGTTCACAACCTACGTTAAATGAATTCATGGCTCAGCCATCAAGCGTATGGTCTGCACTGCGCGCCGCGTTATCGAACGCACTTGCTGAGGACAGTGAATTTGAGATCGAAATGGCTGCTTGTTTAGTTGCCCAAAGCGATGTTGACTATGACTTGCCTTGTCGCATTGGTGACTACACGGATTTCTACACATCAATTCACCACGCAACAACGGTTGGTTCATTCTTCCGTCCAGATAACCCGTTGCTGCCAAACTACAAATGGATCCCAATTGGTTACCATGGCCGTTCATCGTCAATAGGTGTGTCAGGTCAAGCGTTCCCGCGTCCCAAAGGCCAAACCAAAGCGCCAGATGCTGACGCGCCAAGCTTCGGCCCTTGTAAGCGTTTAGATTACGAAATGGAAATGGGTATTTACATCGGTGGCGGTAACGAATTAGGCGATTCAATTGCCCTTGACGATACCGACGAGCACGTATTCGGTATGTGTCTATTTAACGATTGGTCAGCACGCGACATTCAAGGCTGGGAGTACCAACCACTAGGACCATTCCTTGCTAAAAACTTCGCCTCAACAGTATCACCTTGGATTGTAACTAACGAAGCACTAGCACCATTTAGAATGGGCTGGACACGTGATGAAAATGATCCACAACCAATGGAATACCTATCATCAGCTCGCAATAGCGAACTAGGTGCCTACGATGTACAAGTAGAAGTATTCTTAGAAACGCCTAAAATGCGTGACGCAGGCGAGCCAGCCGCTAAGCTAACCAACTCAAGCTTCCGTCACTCATACTGGACAACAGCGCAAATGGTTGCCCATCACACAGTAAACGGTTGTAACCTAGTAGCAGGTGACTTTTTCGGTAGCGGCACCCAATCAGGTCCAAACGCAGAAGAAGCAGGTTCATTATTAGAGCTTACAGGCGCCGGTAAAAACCGTCTCGACTTAGGCAACGGTGAAACCCGCGGTTTTGTTGAAGACGGCGATGCTATCGTAATGCGCGGCTTCTGTGAAAAAGACGGCGCTAAACGCATCGGTTTCGGTGAGTGTTACTCGCTAGTGCTACCAGCGAAATAAGTGTTTAAGCGTTAAAAATGAGAAAGCCAGCTAATGAAAGTTAGCTGGCTTTTTTGTTTTTTATCGTGAGATCTAATCGGACTAATACCATTAATTGCATTAAATATTTGCCCACTTGTACTTGTTAAAATTAACTAAAATGGCGTTGCTCTCAATCCTAATAGCCAGCTATTAGTCAATCGAGCGCCTTGTTTTAGCTGATTTTCTCTACGCACAACAAGATCACTTACTTAATGCAATTGGTATAAATTTGGTTAGATGATTGCTTTTTGAACTAAAAAAACTTAGACTTTTTGAGTGGTCTAAATATGGACTACTTTATCAATAAAGCAAAAAAGTCAGTAAAACAAAAAGTGGGATAGGCATATGAAAATGGCAACAATTAGTCAAATGAAAGCCAATGCGGCCAACTTACCTGATGAATTGGGATTTAGTCCGTTATTTGTAACACAAAATGGCAAAGAATCATTAGTTGTTCAAACACACGAAGCATTCCAATATCAGCAAGAAAAAATGGCATTCATGACGCTACTATTGCAATCGAGAAAAGACATTGAAGAAGGGAAGACAGTTCCTGTCGATGACTTCTTAAACTCGCTCTAATCACTAGGTAATTCATGAGTAATGTAGCTATTGAAATCACTGAACATGCTCAGCGACAAATTAAAGATGCTATTAAGTGGAGAGCTCATCATGAAGCTCCCGACACTGCAAGAAATAGCATTAAGTCAACAATAGTAGATTGGAAGGAATTGCTGGAAACGTTTCCTGAAAGTGGAAAAACATGCCAATTCTTTGATTCTGATGAGTTTCGAGAGCTTAGTATTGGTGATTATCGCTTTGTTTACGAGATACGCCCCAAAGGCAATCAATTCATTATTTACTTATTAATCTTTTGTCATGAGAAAATGGATTACGAAACGTTGATACGACAATTTAGTCATTTTTAAGTTAGTAATTTATTCGAAGCCAGCTAATGAGAATTAGCTGGCTTTTTGGTTTTTAGTACCGAAAGGCTTTATCGCGCGAATATTTATAGGAAAAGACCGCACACACGTTTTTATTATCGTCTTAAAACTTTTTTCACTCTATTTTAAATCAATACTTGCACAATAGGCGGTTTCCGCCTACTGTGGCTTTGCGGGTGGAGCTTGAAAGCCACTCACCCTTGAGGGGGCTAAGTAGCCACTCAGCAAGGAGCCATTGATGGCAACGCTCTTTAACATCGCTAAAATCAAAACAAACTTCCCGGAGGCTGATTTCTGGTTAGTCCGTAAAGGGGGTGAGTTTGATGTCGGAAAGCCAACAAAGACTTATAAGCCTGAGAATATCGGGTAAAGGTTGAACGTTTAGACTTAATCATTCCTGATTATCTTTATTACGTAATGATGTATTTTCATAACGTTGGTTACTTTAGACGCCGCTGCCACGGGACGTTAAAGTTACAACACATCAGGGTTAGCGATGTAGAGAAAATAAAGCTGGGATAGACTGCAGGGAGGCGAAAGCCTCCCTAATTCCCACAAAACAGGTGATTAATAATGAATGATTTTAGTATCCCCATGATACCGCTCGACGAGCAGCGCCGCATGGTGTTTGATTTAGCCAATAAAGAGGCCGTAAAACAATTAGAGGTTAACGCCAATGCGCCCGTTATTGAGCCGTTACTGGGCTTTGATGAGTCGCTATTCAGTGCTGATCACCTGTTAGATAAACACGCGGGCTTTGAATCACCCCACGCTGATATTGTAAAAGCGTATTGTGATCAATTAAAACAATTTGATACCCGGTACACACAAGCCGAAATAGCCCGTGAAATATTAGGCATTAACGCTAGGCGGTTGCGTGAATATATCCAAGGTAAATACAAGGTGCCGTTTGAATTATGGCAAAGAATGCTTGTTGCCACTGGCCGAACACCACAGCATATAATTAAGGTTGTGGCGTACTGTAAATAATATTACTAATTGGTAATTTTTATTACTGTTAGGTTTTCCGTTGTTTTATAAGCCCCGTTAATCTGGCAACACTGATCAGTTAAGAAATCGATCAGTTGACAGAAACAACGATCATACGACAATAGCCTCATCTTTTGGATGGGGCTATTTTTTATGTTATCTATGTGGTTGGATGATGTCCACACTCTTGCAGAGCCAGAGAGCGTAAACATTTTTCAAAAAAGTTTACCGCTTGAGTGGATTGAATCCGTACTAAAAACAACGAACAAAGCGAGTATCAGACGCAGGAAATTACCCGCAGAGCTTGTTGTTTGGTTAATTGTTGGTATGGGCTTGTATCGGGATCGTTCAATTAATGATGTCGTGAATAAACTAGATTTATCATTAACAGATGAGTTAGGTGAAACAGTTGCACCAAGTGCCGTTCCGCAAGCGCGTTTAAGGCTCGGAAAAGAACCATTAGAAGCATTGTTTAATTTAACGGCCGCGCATTGGGTAAAACAAGAAGATACAGAAGACACTTGGCACGGGCTGCAACTCTTTGCTGTAGATGGTACTTGCTTTCGCACCCCCGACTCACCAGAGCTTGCTGAACACTTTGGCTATATAAAACATCGCAAAGACCGCCATACTGAATATCCAATGCTTCGCTTATGCGCGTTAATGTCATTACGCAGTCGATTAATTCATGATGTCGCCTTTGGTCCTTGCGTTAAAGGAGAAATCACACACACCAAAACCCTCAGTATTCCTAATCAAAGCCTTACGCTATTTGACCGCTGCTATTTGTCAGCAGAGTTGATGATTAATTGGCAAAGAGCGCATATAGATAGCCATTGGTTAACCCCGATAAAGTCTAATACACGATTTCAAATTATTGAAGAATACAGTAGTGGAGATTGTCTCATTGAAATGAATGTTTCCGCGCATGCGAGGAAACAAGATCCCAGTTTGCCAGAGACTTGGCAAGCTAGAATGGTGACTTACAAGGAGCCCAAAGGTCAAATTAAAGGATTTATCACCTCATTGCTTGATAGTGAATTATATCCAAAGGACGACTTACTTCATGTCTATTGGGAGCGATGGGAAATCGAGAATGGTTATGGTGAAATAAAATGTCAACAGCTTGAAAACTCAATGATGTTACGTAGCCAAACGGTAACAGGGGTTTATCAAGAGCTTTGGGGGATATTGATTGCGTATAATCTTGTGCGAGTTGAGATAAGTCAAATAGCGAAAGAAGCTAAAGTACCACCTCTGCGTATCAGTTTCATCATGGCATTGCGTTATATCCAAGATGAGTTACTGTGGTGTGCGATAGCTAAGCCAGGAACAATCCCCAGTAAACTCAAAGCGATGCGAGCTAAAGTGAAAAAGTTTGTGCTACCTAAAAAAAGAAAACGGCCCAAACCAAGGACCGTTAGAATCTCTAAAACTAGTTATACCATTCAGAAAAAACATGCTTAACTGAATGGTGTTGCGTTAATCTGGGGCTTTTTTGTTTCAATGAAAAGACCACACAGAAACGTCAAACTATTTCAATAAATGTATTGTATATACAAAACGAATTCTATATAGTGGTTTCATGAGTTGAGGTAACTCATCCGACTAAGCGGAACTTAGCAACTAAGAAAGGACAAATTCATGAATGAATTAGAAGAACAAAAACTAGCCCTAGAGATTGAAAATCTTGAAGAAGATTTGAAGCTTACAAGGCTAAAGCGCAAAGGGTTAATCATTGCGCTGTTTTTCACAGGGACAGGGTTATTACTTAAACTTTTTAAATAATAACTAGCAGGGAGCGAAAGCTCCCTCACCTAACCAATACGGGGTTAACATGCAAAATAAAACACGTAACACATTAAAAGAAATTGCCATTTATGGCACAGTTGGCGTGATACTCGCCATAATTGTTTTTGAGGTGATCGGACTATGACACATGCAAATAAAGGCAATCAGAACGCCGCCAAATCTGACCTAGAAAAAGCGACCAGTACGCTAGTTTGCCGCGTTAATCCAAGCGTTAAAGCCATGTGGGTTAAAGAGGCGCAAAAAGACGGTAAAAAACTTACACAATGGGTTATTGATACGCTAAACGCGAACGCAGCTACCGCCAATTAACGCACTTGTTAGGTTTTCCGTGATGTTAGCTAAATCACTGGATTGCACCATTGATTTAGTTATGAAATTGCAATTTCATGTCAGTTTCTTGTAATTATATGGGCATAATACGACATGTCTTCATTCTGTAGGCTTCAATAAAAAGCAATAGCTATGAAAACTTTGAATAGTTTTTAAGTAATACCATTAATTTGATTAAGTTTGTGATCTTGTTGTGCGTAGAGAAAATCAGCTAAAACAAGGCGCTCGATTGACTAATAGCTGGCTATTAGGATTGAGAGCAACGCCATTTTAGTTAATTTTAACAAGTACAAGTGGGCAAATATTTAATGCAATTGGTATAATTAAACTTGTTATCAGAGATGGTTATTGGAAAACATTCAGCGCGGATCGTTCCCGTTTTTTATCGCCTTCATTTGAAAATAGCGCAGTAAGAAAATCATGGATGATTTTTATTCGTACATTCCATGTACTCACCTCTACGAGGCCAGCTAAAGCTGTTAAAGTTTGTTCCAGACAAACTTTTTAGTATTTGCCGCAGGCGACTGCATGGATGCAGGAGGTAGAGCAACGCAGGAGCAGTTGCCGAAACGCGGATCAAATACGGTATTGAATAGGCAATTTATCATTTAAGAAAAGCGATAAATTTACGGGTCGCCTTTGCAAATAACATCCTTGTTATTTGTTCTTCGAACCAGCTAACGCTGCCTAGAATCATTCCCGATCATTTTGTCTTTTGGTTACTTTTCTTTGGCGAAGCAAAGAAAAGTAACTGGTGTGCAATCGTAGAAGTTAATTAGACACGCAATCTATTTAGCACACCAAGCATACTGAGTATCCAGTGGGGTGATTGTAATCGCGACAGCAATTAGAAGTCGTATTTAACCCCAACAGTAAACTGCCTCGGTTTACCCGCACGCGCCCCAAATGGACGGCGAGATACAACATCCTGCTGGTCAGTTAAGTTATCGATTTTCCCGTACACACGTAAACCCTCACTTAACTCTTTGTAAGCCGACACATCGATTTGGTCGATGGCGTCGGTCCAGTAACCTGATAGCTCAGTTCGCTCGCCGGCCGCTTCTTGCATTTTATCAACATGCTTGGCGATTAATGCCACCTTCCATGTCTCACCTTGCAGGCCTGTTTCAATACTCCACTGGCTTTCTGGCATGTAAGGTAATGAATCCCCTTTGCTTACGTCGCCCCATTGCACAAACGTAGACAAGAAATCGCTTTGGAATTCTGATTTTGTGTAGGTGTAATTGATGCTTAGCGGAATTGAAATGCTATCGCTTAATTGCCACTGGCTTGAATAGCTTGCTTCGATACCTTTAACTTCAACAGCGCCGCCGTTAAATTCTTCGTCGATATTGCTTAGACAACCACTTGAGAAGGTGCAGTTACCTTTTAGGTTGCTGTAATCAGTAAAGAAGCCGACGATTTCACCTTGAGTGACGTCGTCGCCGTAGCGGAAACCAAACTCGTAGTTCCAGCTTTCTTCAGCATCGATGTCATCGCTTTGACCTGGACCATTGGGTACATAACCTTTGTTTACGCCTGCTAGCACACCAAACTCGTCAGTTAGGCGGTAGAATGCGCCTAAACCCGGTGATACTAAGGTATCGCTGTTGGTGGTGTTAAGTGTTGGATCTAATAAGTCTTGATGCTTACCGTCGATATTCTCGATGCGTACACCACCTGTTAACGTCAGCTGTTCAAATGCTAACTTGTAGTTGAGGTGCGTCGCTAGTGCATCTACGCTATCTTTATTTTTGATCGTGGTAATGGTGTCGCCATTGGTGGCAACCAGTTGGCCTTGTTGCATCAAGTAAGGATCTTCAAAGTGGTTGCGCTCTACCTGATCTTGATGAAAACGAATGCCGACTTCTAATTCACTGTCGCTGCCAAAGTGATTGCTTTGCCACACCAGTTTAGATTGGATGCCTTGTGAATAGTATTGACGATCGTTGTGTCCGTAAAGCAGGGTGTCAGTGCCAATTTGTGAATCACGAGCACCTGTTAATACGTCATAGTAAATTTGATTAAGACCTGTGTCTGGTGATTGTAAAACCGTTTGAATTGAGCGATTGGTGTTAAGGCGATTTAGCTTGCCCCAGTCACGATCAAAGTCACGACGATACGCTTGGGTGTGAATGCTTAATTCGTCGCTAAATTCGATGTAATGACCGATTTGAAGTTGGGTGTGATCCCACGTCATTAAATCATCTTGGCTCGCTAAATAACGGCGATTAGGTTTGGCTTTAAAATCGGCTTCAGAAAGGCCAAGGTAGGTTTCGTTAGATTCTTCGTCGCCGTAACCTGCTTTCAACTGCCACAGTTGATAAATGCCATCATCGTTGAGCTCGTAGTTGAGTTTGAATAGCAATTCGTTTTTAACAAAGCCTGTATCACCGCCGTTATCAAGCTCTTTAAAACCGTCTGATGACAAACGAATTCCTTCGATAAGCATGCCTAAGTTATCTTTACTGTAATTGTAATATGCATGGGCTTTTTGATAATTATCAGTGCCGTAGGCGAGCTCTAGATTGCCTTTAGTTTCATCTTCAATTGCACGTGACTGCATGTTGATAGCGCCGCCGACGGTGTTTGGGCCGTAGCTAATGGCTGATGGCCCTTTAAGTACTTCGATGCCAGTCATGCGCGCTGAATTTGGAAAGTAATAGGCGGCTGGCGCTGCGTATGGCGCTGGGGCGATAAGTACACCGTCTTCCATAATGGTAATCTTGCTGCTGCGCTCTGTTGTCGCGCCGCGAATCCCGATGTTAGGGCGCAAACCGTAACCGTCTTCTTCACGAATATAAACGCCGGGAACACTTTGCAGAACACGGTGAATATCATCAAATTCAAATTGCTCTAGTTGCTCTTTGGTAAGGGCATAAGCTGAGCCAGTTTCCTGTTTGAGCTGCTGTTTTTGACCGATGATGCTGATGATTTCAATTTGTTTGTCGGTTTTATCGCTCTTGGCTTCGTTAGCATTGGCTTGAAGCGCGGTTAAGCCAGTAAGAGCGAGTAATAGTTTTGAAGCTGTTGTCATTGCGTATTATTCCGCTGAAATTAAGATTGAATAGTCGTTAGGTGGTTGTCCCAACGAATATCGTTGAATTTGAGAAATGGTTGATTAGCTTGATTCAGGTTGAGCACCTGACCTTTGCCATTGGTGGCAACTACTTGGCTATTGGCGAGGCCAAGGCCAGCAACATCGCGCATTTTAATGCTGCGAATATATTGATCGCTGTTTAAATCCCACAGGGTAATTACATCGCCGCGAGGGCAGCTAATTGCCACTTGTTGAGTACTGCTATCAACACACACGCTGGCGGTGTAGTGATTGAGTGAGCGCCATACCACATCATCCGCTTGCAAAAACTGCAAGCTCTCTTGGCCGTGATGACTAATGGCTAATGGTACGTTGTCACTTTTAGGCCCTTGATATTGCAAACCTGCAACGACCTTGCCTTGTGCGCTAACGTCTAAATGACGAATACTTAGCTGGTGGTTGTCGAGTCTGAATTGGTCGATAACCTGACCTGATGTTAAATCGAGGTAGGTGAGGGCGGGTGACATGGTGTCTAAGTTAAGTTTTTTACGCGGCCAATCAGGATGTGTCTTTATACCGCCGTTAGCAATGACTAAGGTGTTGCCATCAGGCATTAGACGGCATTCGTGTGGGCCTACACCGCCACAGTCGTAACGGTCAATAATTTGATAGTTGTTACTGTCGCGAACAACGACTTCACCACGACCTAGCTCAAAGTTGTTTTCAATTGAAAATAGCTGCTTGCCGTCTTGACTAAACACACCGTGACCAAAGAAGTGGTGTCCTTGGGATGCTGTAATGTGCTGCGTAATAGCGCCGTTAGTAAAATCGACTTCAAGCAAGAAGGTCCCGGGGCGACGTGCAAACATAATGGCATGCCCGGGCTTTGTTGGGTGAGCTGCGCTGCCATGGCCGCGCGCTGGTAATTCAACAGCGTTAATTAGCTGACCATTTTGGTTAAATGCGCCAGCAAAGTGTCGCTGTCCATTGCCCTTTTGTCCTTTGGAGAATGCACTTACGAGCCATTGCTGTGATTGACCATTAAACACTAACGGCAAACTGGCTAAAGCCACAGCACCACCAGCGCCTAATAGAAACTGACGACGATTAAGCATTAGTCACCGTCGTTTGAGTTAAAGCCAATGCTTAAATCAAGCATTTGTACGAACTCACCTGTTAGCGTGTCTCGTACATCACGAATTTTAGCGATGGTGTCTTCTAGTGCTGCACGCTTAGTGTCATCGTTGAGTGCGTCTTTATACGACCCTTCTAACGCGGCGATAGCTGCCTGCGCTGCGTCGATTTTGTCAGTCATTGACGTTGCGGTAGCTTGTTGATCTAAAAAATCAGTTAAGATGTTATCAAAACCGTGACCTTGGCCAGCGGTATAGATAGCTTCAAATGTGTCTAAATTAACTTTAATACTGTTAAGAGATTTGTCGCTTAACGCATGCTCTGCGATGTTTGGTAAACCGGGTTTTTCTGAGCCAACAGGTTTTAAGATTTTTTCGTCTTTAACGCGTTCAACTTGCTCTAACCAGTTGGTAACTAGCTCTTCAACCGCATCTTTTTGACCAGTGAATTCACCCGTGCCTTCATTCACGCTTTGCACGTAATTTCCGCCAGTGGGTGACCATTCGTTGTATACGTCGTTGGCCATTTTCGCAATGTTGGCGCTAATCGCCGTTAGGGTTTCACAGCGTTTAGCTTTGTTGCTACTTGTTAAGATGCTGTCGTTAGCGTCTTCAGGGTAGAGCAACATTTCAGCCGCTGGAATGCCTTGGGCACCTGTTTGTTTTTTGGCAACAAGCTCGATGGTAACTTCTTCAGAGGTTTCTAATAATTCAGCGACACCACGCTCAACGGCATTGTTGCTGTCGGGCCAGTTTTGAATTCTAAACGAAACAAAATCATTAACCACAGGACCAACTTTAACCCACTGAATATTCTGCCAGCTAAGGTTTGTTTCAAGCCATGATGCTCTTACTAAGTTAAGATCTGTTTCTGTGGTATTGGTCAGAATACAAAATGCGCTAGTTGCGAGTACAAACTTAGCACTTTCAGTTTGGAAGTCTTCATATCCTGGCAAAATGTGATTTTGCGTAAGATCGCTTAGGTAACTCGCATATTGATCGTCGATCGTACCAGTGGGGGTCGGAGTCGGCGTTGGAGTTGGTGTCGGGGTTGGTGTTGGTGTGCTACTTGAGCCACCGCCACCACACGCCGCAAGTGTTAAGGCAAGGGCGATTGAGGTACTGATAATGCGTAAATTTTTCATGCTGTCGTTCCTAAATTGCTTTGATAAAGCTCAGCAAAGAATCTCGCTGTGCTTTGGTCATTTGAATAAATTGTTGTTGTGAAGTGGTAGCTTCACCGCCGTGCCATAAAATGGCTTCTTCGATTGAACGAGCGCGGCCGTCGTGAAGAAAGCGCGCCGTTGTCGATAATTCTTTTTGCATACCGATACCCCATAACGGCGCGGTGCGCCATTCACGGCCATTGGCGTCGAATTCAGTAATACCGTCGCTTAGTCCTTCGCCCATGTCGTGTAGCGCAAGGTCGGTGTATGGCCAGATTTTTTGGTTGGCTAACTCCGGTAGACGATAGTTTTTGTCTGTGGTGTAACTTGGTGTATGACAGCCGTTACAGCCGGCTTGGTAAAATAATGTTCGGCCTTGTTGGACATTTTTGTCGGTCAAATTACGAGCTGGTTGGACACCGATATAGGCACTAAAATCATTAACTCGGCGCATCACGCGCTCTGGTGCTTCAAGATCTGTTGGATGACCAATTTTGGCGACTTGCTTACAACCAACTTGTATTTCGGTGCAGTTCTCATCAGGAAAAATTGGATTAGTGATACCAATATCACCAACAAATGCGGCGGCAACCTGTTGGTCGAGCGATGGGTGTAGGGCTTTAAAACCAAATCGTCCAATGGCGTTAGGCTCGTTTGTAATGCGGTCGAGCACACGGTTATAACGCGCAGATATGCCGTCGTCATTTTTGTCGTTGATATCTTCTTGGGCAATTAAATCAGCATCGCTAATGGCGTCTAGTAAACCCATGCCGTAAATACTTGGCGCATAACGCGGCGATAGGCCGAGATCTTTGGCAAGCGGACCATGACTAAAATGACTAAGCGTGTAACTTGGTTTAATTAGCTCATAGCTTGAACCATCGGCATATTGGCCTTTGATGGTTTGATATTGTAAGTCGAGCATGGCTTCACCTTGCGGCTGCTCTGTCACTGATTTATTAAGTAAGGTGATAGAACGTGGCTGAATTTGACCGCCGTAGTTAGGATCAACAGCATTAACACCGTCAACCGTGCTACCAATGCGGATCAGCAATGATGAAGGTTTGTGGAGGCCAACTGGTGACATTGGACCGCGGCCACCGTCGTGATGACAGGTGATACACGAGCGGGTGTTAAACAGTGGGCCAACACCGTCGCGACCAGTAGTACTGGCTGGTGCAACAACCCAAGGGTCACGAAAGAATGAGAAACCGCTCCAAAACTCTAGCTCTTTCATGCGGTCAACATTGCCGCCAATAGCAACAAAAGTGTTATGAGATAACCGTTTAACTGTCATCTCACCACCGGGTTGTAATTCACTGATATCAAAAGCAGGAACTTTGCTACGCTGATATTCAAAAGCGGTTATAGCAACCGCCCCAACGAATACAGCAATCAGCATTAATGCTTTTTTACTCATTAGAGTGAGCCTAAGAACGCAAGTAGTTGTTCACGTTCACTTTGAGATAATTGGATAAATTTGTTTTTAGCTGCTTCACCTTCACCACCATGCCATAGAATGGCTTCGGCGTGATTGCGAGCGCGACCATCGTGTAAGAAGGTGGCATTTTCATTAACGGTTTGTACTAGGCCTGTGCCCCAAAGTGCAGGGGTTTTCCATTCACTACCGCTCGCTTCGCCCATCGGCATGTCATCGGCTAGGCCATCACAACGTTGCACGTAGTAGCACATTGCACCGCCGTCACAGCTCGCACCGTCTTCAAGTTCACGGGTAACTTTACAGCTGCCACCCATGTCATGTAGTAAAAGGTCAGTGTACGGATAAAAGGTTTGCTCTGATAAGTAATCAACCTTATTTGGCTCTGGTAACAATTCTGTCAATGCTATACCGCCAAGGCGACTGTCGACGACGTCCCCTGTAACGTGACGCGGCGTATGGCAATCGACACAACCTGTATCAAAGAATAACTTACGGCCTGCAACGATATTGTTGTCCCAGATCTCGGTAGTTGAGTCGTAACCACGGCGTACGGGCACGCCTAACACCTTGTTATAAAATTCAACAAATGCAAGTTGGCGATCAGCAATATCGGGAGTAGCACCTTGTGTTTGTTCTCGCTCTGCGGCAGCAACACAGGCTATTTGTTTATCAGTACAAGGCTCGCCAATAAATAATGAATTGGTGACTCCCATGTCGCCACGGTAAGCGCCAGATGCTTGTTGAAGAACGTGCGGGTTTTGCGCTTTATAGGCAAAACGGCCTATTTCTTTCTCGCCTGTCATTACGTTAGTGACCATATGAGCGCGGCCTGAAATACCGTCGTTGTTACTGTCATCTGGATCTGCTAGTGCAATGAGGTTCTCGCTAGGAATACCTTCTAATAAACCCGAGCCAAATACGGCAGGCGATACGCGTGCTGAAAATGCAACAGTGTCGTTAAAGTCACCGTAACTTAAGTCTTTTACTTTGTAGATTGGTTTGCGTAATTCGTAACTCGTGCCATCGCTATATTGGCCAGTGACTGTCTCGTATTCAACAAAGGCATAAGCTTCGCCAAAGAGTTTGTCGCCATTGAGTGAGCCATCATGTTGGGATAGTACTAAGGCGCCGTCATCGTTATTTTCTTCTTGTAGCGCAAAGGTTTGAATTTGATCGCCATAAATCGGATCTGGATTACCTTGGGCATCGCTAATCTTTAGGAACATACTCTTCATGGCTTCATCTGGTGATGCTGGCACAACGCCTTTGCCGTCGTTGATATGACAGCCTTGGCAGCTTCCTGCATTAATGACAGGGCCGCGACCTTGATGGGGAGTTCTAAATAAATGATCACCTGAAGTAAAAAATCCATCAGATTGAAAGTCTTGCTTTACCGGAGCTGGGCGCTGGCTAAAGGCATCATGTGTATGCACTGTTGTAGTGATTTGGCCACCGGTTAAGTGTTCTCCAACGGCTGGCACGTCACTAGATAATGGCGTTAAACCACTGTGATCAACAGTCGGTACCGGAGTCGGTGTAGGAGTAGGAACTGGCGTAGGCGTGGGAGTTGGAGCCGATGAACTGCCTCCACCACCACAGGCTGATAATGCTAAAGCTAAGCCGATTGAGGCTGTGATAGTACTCAGTTTGTTCATTGCTACATTCCTACATTGAGCAAGCTTTCTTTAACGAGCATGCTAATGGTTATTCAAAATTTTTCTGATCACGCAGTAATATGGTTATTCAAATAATTAAAATAACACTGCAATTGCTTGTGATTCTCATTAGTGCAAATGATTGATTGTGAAAAAATTGTCTCTAGTATTTTTATGTTGTTAATAAGGTAATGAATTTAATAGTAATACCAATTGCATTAAATATTTGCCCACTTGTACTTGTTAAAATTAACTAAAATGGCGTTGCTCTCAATCCTAATAGCCAGCTATTAGTCAATCGAGCGCCTTGTTTTAGCTGATTTTCTCTACGCACAACAAGATCACTTACTTAATGCAATTGGTATAAAACCTTATATTTCATCCATGAATAGATACGACAAAAGGGCTCACAATGTGAACCCTTTGAACATCGCTAACCAATACTGAGTATGGTAACGATAATGGTTAGCGTTGTCGTTAGATTTTTTCTTCAGTATCTTGACGTAAATCATTAGTTGTAACATTAAGTGCTTTGATCGCTTCTTCGATGTCATCAGTTTGAGCTACTAGCGCTTTGATTACGGCAATTACGTTTTCTTGATCGATACCTGATTGAATCAGTAAATCAAATGGCATACCTGTTTTCGCTTTAGTATCGATAACAGAGGCTGCAGCCATTGTTGCTTCTAGAGAACCGCGAAGTTTGTTAGCAAGTTCAGGATGACCTTCTGTCAATAGTAAGTCGTAGATAGAAGCGCCGCTAATTTCTTCACCGTTTACACGCGTGTAAGAAGCGTTGAAGCTGTTTTGTACGCCTTTTGCATTCAGGTAGATATCACGGTGTGTGTTATCTGAGAAACAAGAGTGCTCGTCTTCTTGAGAGTTATTAATTAAAGCAACGTTGATACGCTCACCTGCTAGTTCACCGTAGCTTAAACGTCCCATGCCTTCTAAGATAAGTGCTAACGATGCGTCGCCACCAGCAACAAACGTTTTGTAATGTTCACCAGTTGCTGGCTCCCATGCGTTAACAACCGTTGTTAAATCTTCAATCAAGATATCAGCTGCAACTTGTAGGTATTGGCCACGGCGCTCACAGATGTTATCTGCCATTGCATTACCAGTGCCTGATGTACAACCACCAGTTGTATTAAAGTCGGTTAGTGGACGGTTACCCGCAGTTGCATCACGAGTTGTTTGTGACGAACCTAAATCAGCATTTAAATCTTGGCCCCATAATAAAAATTCAATCGCGTGGTAACCCGTTGTTACATTACGCTCATCTTCATTGGTTTCGAATAAACCAGTAACAGTGGCTTTATTGATGGTTGGGTAAGCTGTTGTGTCTGCAATGATGTTGCTGCTAATTGCGCGGCTGTCATCTTCTTGGAATGCGTTACCGTTAACTGCTGGTGACGTTGAGATGTAATCGATTAATGCTTCACCTAGTGGCCAAGCATTGATTGCGCCTTCAGGGCCTGTTGTGCCATCAGCGTTTTCAAAATCGATTGGACCTTCACGGAAACGATAAACTTCAGTTTGACCGTATGGTTCGCGTGCGTCTAACCAAGCTTGTTTCGCATCGGTAAAGTTTTGAGCTGTTGGGTTAGCCACTAACGCGTCTAGTGATTCTTTTAAAGCAACCGCTGTGATCAATGAATCTGAATAAGCTGAGTAAGCAATGTTTGCATTTGTTTTGATGACGTCAGCACGGGCAACAAATGTTGTCTTGCCGTCAGCACCATTTGTACCGTTAGTTCCATCAGTACCGTTTGTTCCATTTTTTCCGTCGTCGCCACTACAAGCGGCAAGGCTTAAGCCTAAAACAACGGCTGCGCTTACTTTAGTTAAATCTTTAAAATTCATTTGAGCAATTCCTTTCATGGTGCATAAAAATTAGTATTTTCAACGATGTCTTTAGAAATGCTGTTTTCATTTTCAAAGACACGCTGCGTATTACATATGATAAAAAAACGCACAAATGATAATCCTTATCATTTGTTAGATCAAGTGTTAATGAGAGTTATTTTTATTTAGGGGTGTTAAGTTGATTTAAAATAAGAAATGAAAAAGTAGAGCGCGCAAAAAAGGGCGCTATGTTTATACCCATTGCCAGTGAAAGTGCATGATTTCAGCAAGACGAGAAGCGTGCCAAATACTAGGCATAAGATGTGTCGTTAAGTCATTCTTAACCAATATCTTATAACAACGTAGTTGGTCGCTTATCGCCTTGTCCGTAGGAAGCTCGGGTAGAACACGACTACTGCGTTATGATTCATAATTAGGGAATAGCCATTAATTACAAATCATGCCTTGTATTCGAATCTTACCCGAGCTCTGAAACAAGCATCTTCAATGGTAATGGGTATTAGCGCCCTGAGTAAATCGTTATTTATGTAACGTGTTTAAATCCTGTAATTAGAATTTGTAACCAACAGATACCATGTAAACCATAGGGTCGATTGATACTTCAACTTTACCTGGTACGCTACCGTCGATAGCCTTAAATGTAGCCGTAGTATCGATGTCAATGTAACGCGCTGAAGCGTTCACTAGCCATTTTTCGTCTAAGTGGTAATCAAAACCAACTTGTGCGCTTAGGCCCCAAGAGTTCTTAAGTTTTAAGTCAGTTAGGTTTAGGCCGCCTACTGAACCAGCGCCTGTGACACCTGGTGCAAACTCTTCTTCGAAGAATACTGTATAGTTAAGGCCAAGACCAACATATGGTTGGAAGTTATCACTTGGCGCGTTTAGGTAGTATAAAGCGCTTAATGTTGGTGGTAAGTGCTTTGTTTTACCAAGATCTAATTCAGTGCTACCACTGTGAACTTTTAGGTCATGAGAAAAAGGTGTTGCTGCTAGGGTCTGTTGATCTTTGTGGTTCAAATTTTGTTCAATCTAAAAGGGTTTTGGGCAAGGCATGAGGATTGATGCTGGGTTTACCCCAGTGAATGACGAATAACGCCGCACAAAATACTTTTAGGTGAATCCTACGGACAGCATTTGTTTGTTATTTCTACGGCGTTATCGCCTATTCGTGTAGCCAGCTACACCACATAGGCTCTGCCTTGTAGAAACCCCAAACAAATTGCTGCAAAAATGAACTCAAAAGATCAACAGACCCTAGTAATTCAACGGCGATTTTGTCTGTTGCGAAGTAGACAAAGTTAAGACCAAGTTGAGTTTCGCTTTCTACAGAAGCTGTTAATGCACCTGCGCCTAAATCAACTTTATTACCACCAGCATAGATAGTTGCTTTGTCGCTTGATGGCGTTACGTTAACTGCGCCAACACGAGCGATCATGTCACCAGCTTTGTTAGCCATTGCTACTGAAGAAGTTGCCGCTAGTGCCGCTACGATTGCAATATTAGTTAATGTTTTTTTCATGAGTTATCTCCGAAATTTTCTTGAATTTGTAGTGTGTTATCTGATGAGGGAATTATCCTCCCGTATAAAAATAAACACTTAATCAATTAATGATTCGGTTTCTATTTGTCAGGTGAATTTATTTGTTGTTGCAGGTAGTCAATCAGCGATTTTATCTTCGGTGACAGCTGACGATTATGGGGTCTTACTGCCCAAATATGCTCTTGTGGTTCTTGATGATTTTCTAACACCACTATCAATTCGTTTTGTTCTAAATAGCGGTCAACATAATATTGCGGCAATTGAGCAATGCCTAAATCTTTTTTTACGGCATCTAACAAAGCATAACCATTGTTATATTGATGAGTACCTTTTACTTGAATTTGTTTGACTTTATTACCGTTTTTTAAGCGCCAATAATTCTGCGAGCCTAATAAACAGTTATGGTGTTGTAATTCGTTAATGGTTTGAGGTTGACCATGTTGCTCTATATAAGCAGGGGAAGCGCAAAGATAGTTTTGACGACTCGATAATTTGGTGGCAATTAACGAAGAGTCTTCTAATGCACCGATGCGAATAGCTAAATCAAAACCTTCTTCAATAATGTCGATGCGTTTGTTAGTCAGGTGAGCTTGCACGGTCACATCGGGATAGCAGACAGAAAAATCATTGACGAGCGGCAAGATGATTTGTTCGCCAAAGGTAATAGGTGCAGTGAGCTTTATGTGACCCTGCGGCTTGCTTTGTAGGTTAGTTAGAGCCAATTGCGCGTCTTGTAATTCGTTAAGAATATGATGGCACCGATGATAAAAAATCTCACCTTCTTGAGTTAGCGACACATTGCGCGTGGTGCGATAGAAAAGCTTAATATTGAGGCGAGACTCTAGTGCATTGATATGTCTTGAGACGTGAGCCGTCGACACATTAAGTTTTTGCGCTGCTTGGGTGAAGCTTTGTGTTTGTGCGACAGCGACAAATTCGCTGATACCTTGCCATTCCATTATTACTCTCTGGTAAAGGTGTTTTGTAATTTGGTGATATTATCATTGATTGAGAAATATTTATAATAAGCCTAATAGTAAAACACTCCCTAAAAAGGAAGATAGAAATGTCAGACCAATTTATTAAATCTAAAGCCGCCGTTGCGTGGGGGCCTAAACAGCCGCTAAGCATTGAAGAAATCGATGTCATGTTGCCTAAAAAAGGCGAGGTGCTAGTAAAAATTATCGCTTCTGGTGTATGTCACACCGATGCATTTACGCTATCAGGTGAAGATCCTGAAGGTATTTTCCCTGCGGTATTAGGTCATGAAGGTGGCGGTATCGTTGAGCAAGTGGGTGAAGGCGTCACTAGTGTTAGTGTTGGCGATCACGTGATCCCACTTTACACACCTGAGTGTGGCGTGTGTAAGTTCTGTACTTCTGGTAAAACTAATCTGTGTCAGCAGATCCGTGAAACACAAGGTAAAGGTTTAATGCCAGATGGCACTACGCGTTTTTATAAAGACGGTGAGCCGATTTTCCATTACATGGGTTGTTCTACATTTTCTGAATACACTGTACTGCCAGAAATTTCACTAGCGAAAGTGAACCCTGAAGCACCACTTGAAGAAGTCTGTCTATTAGGTTGTGGTGTAACTACCGGCATGGGCGCAGTGATGAACACAGCGAAAGTTGAAGAGGGCGATACCGTTGCTATTTTCGGTATGGGTGGCATTGGACTATCAGCCGTTATTGGTGCTGCTATGGCCAAAGCGTCACGCATTATCGTTATTGATATCAATGAATCAAAATTCGAATTGGCTAAGAAATTAGGCGCGACAGATTGTATTAACCCTAAAGATCACGATAAGCCAATTCAAGATGTCATTGTTGAATTAACTGATGGCGGCGTAGACTATTCATTCGAATGTATCGGTAATGTTGATGTGATGCGTAGTGCACTAGAGTGTTGTCACAAAGGCTGGGGCGAATCTGTGATTATTGGCGTGGCTGGTGCAGGTCAAGAAATTTCAACTCGTCCATTCCAGCTAGTAACTGGTCGCGTATGGCGCGGCACTGCATTTGGCGGTGTGAAAGGGCGCACTGAATTACCAGATTACGTTGAGCGTTACCTTGCTGGCGAATTTAAGCTTAGCGATTTTATTACGCATACCATGGGTCTTGAAGGCATCAACGATGCTTTTGACTTAATGCATGAAGGTAAGAGTATTCGCACCGTTATTCATTTCGATAAATAAACTTTATTGAATACTATGTCAGGAAACTTGGCTTTAGACTGCCAAGTTACCTGACATTTATTTACTTCCATAAAACACTTCATTAGACTTAACACTTCTTCTCTTTATTAGTGTCTCCCATGACGTTCTCACAGCTTGGTTTATCACCTTCAATTGTCGATGCATTACCAACATCACTTAAACACCCAACGCCTATTCAAGCGTTAGCTATTCCTGTCGCACTTTCCAAAAACGATGTATTAGCACTAGCGCAAACCGGCAGTGGCAAAACATTGGCTTTTGGTTTACCGCTTATTGAATCATTAACGAATAACGCGCAAGGCATTGAAGCTTTGGTGATAGTGCCAACCCGAGAGCTGGCACAGCAGGTGTCATCATCGTTGGCAGAGATCGCAAAGCCGTTAGGACAGCAGATAGTCACTTTATGTGGCGGAGTTGATCAAAGTGCTCAAGTTGCTCATGTTAATCAAGGCGCGCGCATTGTTGTTGCAACGCCGGGACGATTACTCGATTTATTAGAACAACAGCTATTGCCTGTTAATCATCTTCAGAGCTTGGTACTCGATGAAGCTGATCGTTTGTTAGACATGGGCTTTTTAAAAGACATTGAAAAGATAGTTACGCATTTACCACGTGAAAATCGCCAAACTATGATGTTTTCAGCGACGTTGGCGCCCAAGTTAGAGAAATTAGCGCAAAAAATATTACAACATCCTCAGAAAATTGAAGCCAATGAAGCAAACACCGTTGTTGAAAATATTAATGAACAACTTTATCTAACTAATAAAGGCAGTAAAGCGAAAGCCTTGATTGCACTATTAACCGAGAATAATTGGCAGCAAGCACTAGTATTCATTAACGCGAAAGATAGTGTTGACTCTGTCGCCAAAAAATTAAAGAAAGCTGGGCTAAATGTTGCGGCACTCCATGGCGAAAAAGCGCAAAGTGAGCGCCAACAGACTCTTGCCGATTTCCACAATAAAAAACTCAATGTGCTGGTGGCAACAGATGTATTGGCTCGCGGCATTGATATCGATTCACTGCCAGTCGTAATTAATCTTGATTTACCCGACAACGCGCCTGTTTATGTGCACCGTGTTGGCCGCACTGCGCGCGCTGGAAAATCAGGTGTGGCAATTTCATTAGTATGTCATGGTGAAGCAAAGGCATTAGCAGCCATTCGCACGCTAACTAAACGTGAGCTACCACTGCAATCACTTGAGAATTTTCCTGTTACCGACAAACCGTCAGCAGGTGAGAGTAAGCGCGGCCCTAAAGATAAAAAAGCCAATCGCCGAACGGCAAAAAGAAAACAAGCGGGTGGATTTAAAAAGAAGCCGTCATAATAAATTGATTGTACATCCATTTTAAAGTTCGCTAGTCTCATTGAGCTACTTATTAAGATGACTGGATTTTAGATGTTGTATAAAAATGTTACTATTTCTGCAAGTAAATCAATTGCATTGGTTGCTCATGATAATATGAAATCGACATTGTTAGCTTGGTGTTGTAAATATCAAGAGTCGTTAAATCAACATAGGTTATTCGCAACAGGAACTACAGGTAGCCTGCTCTCAGAGCAAGCAAAACTTGATGTTACAAAGCTCATTAGTGGCCCATTGGGAGGCGACCAGCAAATTGGTGCACTTATCACTGAGCAAAATATCGATATGATGATTTTCTTTTGGGATCCACTTGAGGCGCAGCCTCATGATCCAGATGTTAAGGCGTTATTACGTTTAGCTTCTGTATGGAATATTCCAGTCGCATGTAATGAATCAACCGCAGATTTTCTGATAAACTCGTCATTATTTGATGCGCCATATGAGAAGTCCATTCCTGATTACGACCAGTACATTAATCAACGCACAAAATAAAAAGACTCATCAATGAGCCTTTTTTAAATTTAAATTTAAATTAGAAAATATAGCTTTAGATACTAACTAACCAGTTGTGCTTATCTTCAGCAAGACCCCATTGG
This sequence comes from Psychrobium sp. nBUS_13, assembly GCF_051201665.1. Taxonomy (GTDB): domain Bacteria; phylum Pseudomonadota; class Gammaproteobacteria; order Enterobacterales; family Psychrobiaceae; genus Psychrobium. The sequence continues at coordinate 1,013,124 of NZ_CP179210.1, forward strand.
ATGTCGTTCATTGCTTTACGTAATGCTTGAGTGCGAGGGCCTTCTTTACCGTCGCCAACGATATGTTCTTTGCCGTTGTGAATGAAGGTGCCAACAGGGGCTAGTACGGCTGCTGTGCCTGATAACGCTGCTTCACATCCAGGCTTAGCTGCGCGTTCTAGTAGTTCGGCTACTGTTAGCTCACGCTCAGATACTTTCATACCCATATCGCGCGCTAGCGTAAGAATTGAATCACGGGTTACGCCGTGTAAAAAGCTCTCGTCTAATGCTTTTGTGATGATTTCATCGTTGTCGATTAACAAGAAGTTTGCAGCGCCAGTTTCTTGAACGTCACCGTTTGGACAAAATAGTACTTGGTCAGCTTTAAACTCGTCACGTGCTTGCATGATAGGGCGTAGCGCACTTGCGTAGTTACCACCACTTTTGATCATGCCGTTGTGCGGTGCACAGCGCATACCTGTTTCATCAAGCAATAAACGCAGTGTGCCAGCGTCGCTCGAGAAGTAGTTACCTACTGGTGATAATAAAACATATTGGCATGATGTCATTGATGGTGCAGCGGCTTTACCGATTGCAGCTTCTGTACCGATATGTGTCGGTCGAATGTACATTGAACCCGGTGGTTCTGGTACTTCATCAGCAAAACGATTCACCACATCTTTAATCATTTTTTCTGTGGCTGCTGTATCAATTGCTGGTAAAGATAGTAAAGCACTACTTTGTGCAAAACGAGCAATGTTCTTGTCCATGCGAAATAGCTTAATTGAACCATCAGCATGACGAAATGCTTTTAACCCTTCAAAACACGTACTTGCATAGTGAAGCACATGAGCACCAGGGTGAAATGTAAGGCTGTCACTTGGGACGAGTTGCGCATCAGTCCATTTTTCACCGTCATAATTAGAAATTGCCATTTCAGGCATGAAAACTGTACCAAACGCTGCCATTACTTACTCCAAGAACTATCTATAAAAATCATTAACTGTCATTTGCTCTCTAAAGGCCGCAAATGCACGAAATACCCAATGATTATAGTGTTGAGTGTTAGTAATTGGAATTGCCAAACAGTGAATTTTATAAATTAAAAAAAGCCTACTCAAAGTTGAGGCTAAAAATGAGGTTGCTAGTTAGTTATTGTTATTTAAGATATTGATTGTATGTCGAAAAGTATAATTGATATGTTGTTTTATGAAACACTGTATCTCAATTAGTGATTTACTATGTAAACTAATGTTTACGTTGTCAGTATTTTGTGGTCAATTAGTGGGAATTTAGTGAATGATTTATTTGGACTTGGTTGATGTAAACGGGGCTGTAGTCAGCGTTTTGTTTTTCTACAGGCATAAAAAATCGCCTATCTTTAGAAACTAAAGGGCGATTATTTTTTTCTAAACATAGAGTGGTGATTGGATGTGGGAGCTGCTTTCTATTTATGAAGAGTGAAAGCTAACAACGACCTTCGACATTCTGTCACTCTTTATTCGAAGAAGGAGGAGTTGAGCCCGAGGACTTTCTCAGAAAATAAAGAGTCAGACTGCTCTATCTCGCAATTATTCTTCAAGTTTACTTTTCTTCAGGCATAAAAAAATCGCCTTGAGGCGATTATTTATTCTCTTTAAAAAGAGTAGTGATTGGATGCGGGAGCTAGATTTGAACTAACGACCTTCGGGTTATGAGGCTTATTTTTTAGCTGTGCTTTAACAAACTTAAATGTACGTTAATATCTATTTTCAATAAGTGTTTGTTAAGTATAGCTATAATAGTATTTTCTGTGAAATGTTTATTTTCCTTTCTTTTCGGAGAGGGTTAATGTTTGTCACAAATTATCGCTACTATATGATTTTTATTTTATCAATTTACTGAATTATAAGTCACTAAATATTGCTCGCATCTGATTTCATAGCTGCGTCACATAGATTAACCCATTGGCCAACGTTCGTTCTTTTATGCTGTGCTGATAGTGTCTTTACTTTCCCAATGTCATGTAATAACGCCGCAGTAATAGCTAAGTCACGATGATCATCATCTTGCCAAGGCATTGTTGATACAATTTGAGCCACTTCTACCGAGTGCGCTATTAATCCGCCGGGGCAGTTATGATGATGATTCAAACTTGCAGGGGCTTGAATGAAACCTAAACAAATACGACTAGGTATTAATACTTGCGCAATGAAGTCTCTTAACTCAGTGCTTTTAATGCAATTAACTAGGGTACAGAAGGCGTGAAGCAATTGCTTTTTGGGGCAGAGTGCCGAGGGAAGCGAATCTAAATCGCACTTATCTAAGGTGAGCTTATCGCTGGCCTTTTCGATATATATTAGGTGTAAATATTTTCGATTTTTGTAGCGCTTTACGCACATTTCACATTGGATCATCGCACCATGATGCAGATCTATTATTTTCTCTGGAACGCTAAACATATAGGCAGTAACGCTACTATGAATATCAGATAGCTTAATAACCCAGTATGGCTTGTTATTACGATCAAGTTTGGCAATAAACGCTATGAGTCGATAGCACCCTTTAAAGCGTTTTAAATGGACGCCATCACATAAACGCGGTTGGTGTGAAACATCAATAATATTAATCATGAAACTCTCCAAATGATGCATTTAATAATTTCTCGAACGCACTGCCGTCCTGTCTAGTCAGATTAGGTACGAAACGAGAGTAAACTTGAAATAGCATTTGAGTGTTACTGTGGCCCATTTGCCGTGCAATCCATTCTGGTGATTCGCCACTTGCTAACCATAAAGTGGCGGCCGTGTGCCTACTTTGATAAGGACGACGCTTTTCCAAACCGAGTCGCTTTAACAGTGGATACCAAATACGCTTCGTGACGTTGTTATGATCAATTGGCTGACCTGTGACGGTACAGAAAACATATTTAGAGCGTTGAAAACTCGCTTTGTATTGAATTTTTAGTGCCTCAAAAACAGGCTTGCTCATTGTTATTTCACGTTGGGAATAATCGTTTTTAGTGTAATCACTTCTACCGTTAACTATCGTTTCTCGAATTTTAATCAGGCGATTATCGAAGTCGATATACTTCCACTTTAATCCGTCGATTTCACCCGTTCGCATACCTGTTAGAAATCGTACTAAGTAATAACGGCTATAATCTTCCCTAACTTGAGATACTATTTGATTTACCTGTTTCAGGGAGAAAGGGTTCACATCAGATTTTGCAATCTTTAGGGGCTTAATCCGTACAAAAGGGGTATTAAAATCGTAACGTTCCGCTGCTTCTTCAAAGATACGCCTTAATGGATCCATAATTTTATTAATGCGGTTATTGCTAATGGTTGATCTTTCACCTCGACCCGGTACTTTGGCCAAACTCGTTCTAAACTTAAGTAAATCTGCGCGAGAAATACTGTCTATTTTCATTCCTGAGAATGCTGGCAGGAAGTATTTATTTTTCATGCTCAACATATTTTTTAGATGTGACGGGCGCCACTTCAACGCGTTCTCTTCAAACCAAGCGTCCAAAAAAGTCTCGAAGACCGGGATACTATTGGCAACAACGTCAATCTTCTCTTGTTCAATCGTCGCTATCTTTATTGCGGCTCTACTATCAGGAAAGTGAGTTAGGTAATTGAACTGGTTTGTTACCAATTCAGCATTTATCGTATCTAACTTCTTTTGTAACCGGCGACGGTTCAACTTAGTGTCCGTTAGGTTAGCTTGCTCTCGGTAACGCTTACCTTGGTAAGTAAAATCAAAGTAAAGTTTTCCCGAGTCTTTACGTGAGGTGAGTTTAGCCATGACGCCACCCCCACTACTCTGGCTGCGCTAATGATAGGGCATCATGCTCAGCACTAAGCATGTCAGACTCAATCGCTGCCCAAATAAACAGAATCTTCCTACGGCCAAATGGTCTGATGTAATGTCGCCCTTCGATTAAGCAACAATCAAGTAATTCATTACGGATTGTTCTTGGTGTGTAATGGATTCGCGCTGATAGCTGATCTGTTGTAAGATAAGTATTATGTGTATCGCTGCTCATGTTAACCACCTTAAAGCTAAGTTTATTGGTGTTTATGATTAACTTTATAATCATTTTGATTAAATGTATTATCATTTTGTGGTTTTGTCAATATTGTAGGTCGATTTTTGTTCGTTTAGGGGGTTTAGTGTTACGGTTTAAAGTAAAAGAGCTTATTGCTGACAAAGAGTTTAACGAAGGTAGAAAAGTAACTATTGCAGAGGTAGCAGAGGCTTGCGGGATGAATAGAATGACTCTAACTAAGATCTGCAATCAAAAAGGTTATAGTACGGTTACCGATAATTTAGATAAGCTTTGTGAGTACTTTGATTGCAAAATCGAAGATTTGGTGTTGCGTGTGGCAGACGATAAAGATGGTTAGGTGATTATTTTATGGAACGAACTTCAACACTAGAAATGAATGCATAAAGGAATGGTCATGAAAAATGTAGTAATAATCCTGCTATTACCAGTGCTAAGTAATTGCACAATGCTAAATCAAAATAGCCTCAACAACCAAACATACACGAGATTTTTCACGTGCGAAAATGCTGAAAAAACCAAGCGAGAGAAGTTTGTAGTAACATCAAGAGCTGAAATATCAGACACGGATATCAACATTCAAATTGAAAATACATTAGATAAAGACAAAATGCATTACTATAAATGTGTAGTTGAAACTACAAAATAACCTACGATGGGCTCAGTCCTTTCTCGAAAACCCAACCAATCAAAAACAATTCCCCTCATAGCTAACGGTATAACTTATTAAATAAGGAACCGTTATGCTGCTTAGCTTATTTTCATGGCTTAGCCCCTACGCTGGGCGCGCCAGAAGTAACGCACCGCCAAACACCAACACTCAACCTGCGGGCGCAGTTGCATCGCCAACCATCAGTGTGCCTGTAAAACCGGGGGCACCAGCTCGCGCCATCATTTCTTCATCAGCCACGGGAGAGAACATGAACACAGTATCAAATCAAATAAAAACAGCATCCAGTACGTCCAATGAGACAAAAACAATTAAAGGAAATCCATGGTTGGCAATTATCATCGCCTTAATCGCAACGGCGTATCTGCTACTGCTACTATTTGCATGGGTGGCTCAGGAGTCGGTGTTTAAAAATGGCATGTTTTCAATGCCGTATCCTGAAATATATCAAATATTCCCATCCATCATTGAACAGCCAAATAATGGCCGCTTCGTGACAGCCAAGCTTTTAACATTTTACTTAAGCTACCCCCTAGTCGTCATATTAACTTACCTAGTTTATCAATATTTGGTTACTGCATTGCACTGGTTTGGTTGTTATTGCGCCAAGTTAAAATACATCACGCCAAATCACCGTCTTTACGGCGTTGCCTTTGTTGCTGAAATTGCGCCAGTGTTCGGCCTAATGTCTAGCCTGTGGGCGTTAATGAACAAAGGTGGCGATGCTGAATATGTTCGCTGGGTCATGTGCCGCCCCAGTTTTCTTGGCATGGCGTGTTATGCCATGGCGCTTATCTACTTACATTGGGCACCACAACAAGTGAGGGCTTAACAATGAATACCCATGACAAATTTCTAAAAAGCAAAACGGGATTATGGCAGCTCTACGTCGACATCTTAATTATGTTAATGGTTGTCGCGCTCTAACTCGATAGATCAATTACCCGCATAACTGATGATGCAAGCACTACCAACCAAGGAGGCAGCATGAAACACCTATTATTGATCTTAAGTGCACTAATACTTAGCGCATGTCAAACCACAACGAGCAATCGCCAATATACACCGCAGCCAAACTATAACGGTGACTATTCGTACCATTCACCAGTCTCAAATCAACAATCTGAGCTCCAATTGCTTTTGAATAAACTCAATGTTGAACTAGAGACCGATGAATACCAACAGCTTCAACACTGGGTTGACCTTGAATATCAACAGTTAAAGAAAAACAACTTTGTTGCTCGTTCATTGAAGCGCGGTAACAAATATATTCCCTACATTCTGCAGGAGTTGCGTCAAGCCAATTTACCACCGGAATTTGCATATTTAGCGTTAATCGAATCTGGGTTTAAACCCAGCGCTAAATCACATAAAGGGGCGAAAGGTGTTTGGCAATTTATGCCTCGAACAGCTAAAGGCTTAGGATTGTCGCCTTATCACCGTGACGATGTTGTCAAATCTACGCAGGCGGCTATTCGATACCTTAAAAAACGTTATGGGGTATTTGGAGATGATAGCTTGCTTGTTGCTGCATCGTATAACGTTGGTGAAGGTGGTATATCATCACGTTTAAGACGACTAAAAGACCCATTTAAACGCAGCTTTGTTTCGATTTACCCTCAACTACCCACAGAAACTAAAAATTATGTACCACGATGGTTAGCCGCAACACTTATTGTCGACGAATTACGAGAATCAGCGCTTCATCAGCAACCCGAAGTTATCATCATTGTTAATAAACGTTACTTAATTGAATCATTGCTTAAGCAACTGGAAGTATCCGCAGATGAATTCAATCAATTAAACCCACAATATAAAAGGCAGCGTTATCTTAACAAGCGCAACAACTTTATCGTATTTGAACAAGTCAATGCACAAGCTGAATTTGACGGTTTGATGCTACAAGCCAATGATAATTATATTGTCAGGGCTATAAAAGAGGATCGAGCTTCACCGCTGGCATACTATCAACCAAGAAAAGCATCAGCAAAAAAACAGCGACGCAGCAATGCGAAGTTTATCAAAATCAAAATACAACAGGGCATGACCTACAGCCATTTAAAAGATTGGTTTGGTGTTAGCAAGTCGCAGTTAAGACGTTACAACCCATCACTAAAACGAGGGCTCTTTGCTGGCAGCATCATTAAAGTGCCGGCCCCAAAGAAAAAAGCACGCTACTACCGAGTAAAAAAAGGCGACACCCTTGGCAAAATTGCTCAAAAACAGCGTATTTCATTAAGCAAACTTCGCTTAACTAATGGCGTCAGGCGCAACCAGATTTACGTTGGACAAAAACTGATATTACTTTAACTGGTAAATGATAAAAATAGCGTGGCACAAGCTAACGTTTGGTCGCCACTAACAAAATTCAAAATTAACAACTTAGGATATACCAAATGAATAAATTAAAATTATTACTAACCAGTAGCTTGCTTTCTCTAATGGCAACACCATCTGCTTTTGCCGATGAATATAATCCTTGTTCATCTTCTGGCTCAGGCATGCAGCGACTCGAGTGTCTTGAAAAAGAATACCGAATTCAAGACAAAGGACTTAACAAAATATATAGAAAGATACACACACTATTAGATAAACATTTAGATGCAAAGATAGATGGCAGTTTTGAGTTTTCCGCGGCAAGCAAAAAAAGACTAATAAAAGCGCAACGAGCGTGGATTAAATTTCGAGACTCCAACTGCGAATATATAATGGGAGATCACCCTGGAATCGGTTCGGGGTGGTCCATTGGGTTGGCATATTGTCTATCTGAAATGACTAAAGAGCGCAATGACGAGCTCACTGTTGACTATAATCTTTCGCGTGAATCATCTATGCAGTCTTATCCCGAGATCTGGCAATAGCGAACAAATACCCCGAAACCATGAGGCATCAACCCATTATTAATTTTAATGCCGCAACATGTTGTAACATTTATCAAATAACAGCTATAGTTAAGCGCAGTTAAGAGCTAACATTATCAATGTGTTAAAAAGGATTATTTCGTGGCCAAACAGCATTTACCGTCAGAAAGCTCATACCAACAAAATGAAGTAGGCACATGGATCATGACCGACAACTTCAGGTTTTGTTTGCAAGAGCTGATTAAAAACAAAGATGGCAACGAAGTTTGGCTGGGTTATGACAGCAATCTACTCAAATTAATGAAGCACAACAGCGCAATCCCCGAAGAGAAATTGATAAAAAAATGCCTATTTATCCTTAAATTTTCGGTCGAACTAAGTGCAGATATGGCGCAGCTCAGTAATGAGCGAGCCATGCTTGAGTGTCTGTCCTTGCAAGGGGGCTATCGTTACCTGCCCATGCTGTACACCGCAGAAGACGCGAACCAATGTTATAAAATGATTCTCGGCGAAGACAATCGCACTTACGAAAAAGACCCGATTACCAACAAAGCCTTTATAGTATTGCCATACATCCCTAGTCAGCCGCTCTATAAATATGCCATGGCTTGGGCTCAAGCGCAGCGCATCAAAAAAACAGCCGATCTATTGCCAGCATTTCGTAAAGCAATCACCGAACTAACCCAAAGCGGCATCATCCATCGTGACATTTCACCAAACAACTTGCTGGTGGACAGTCGAAGCGAGCAACACCCTGAACTACACCTTATTGATTTTGCCATGGCAGTCAATTCAAATAAGCCAATAGACAAACAAACAATCAACGGCTCTGGCACCCCAAAATACGCCGCGCCAGAGGTAATGCGTAATCAACCCGACGTCGACCACCGCAGTGACCAATTTAGCTTAGGGTGCGTGTTTTATTCGATGTTGACGGGCAGGGTGCCCGAGTTTGCGCCGGGTGACGATTTGATTCGGGAATTTAAGAGCAATGTGCCGGCCGTGATTGGTGATGTGTTAATCAAAGCGATAAGCGAAGATAGAGCGGGGCGGTATGACAACCATGGTGATTTCTTATCGGCGCTCTCGCGAGCATTTGTAAGGCACCAACGAGAGATAACGGGGGCGCTACCGCTAGAGAAAAATAAGGAAGCGTGGTTTGGTCACCAAACCCAACTTAAAAATCAGCTGTTAGCGCTGCGAGAGCGTTTAGCGGAGTTGCAGCCACTAACTCGTTTGTTTAAAGGATTGCATCAGGCGGAGTTACTAGAGCAGGGGCACATAACCACCTTAGTGGGGCTTGAGCAAAGCGAGCAGCAACTCAGCGCGCTCGTGAGAGACTTAAGCGAGCAAGACGAGGCGGCGCAACGAAAACTTGACGGGCTTGGCGTTACACTTGAGCAAATAAAACGTGGTGAGCAAACCAACCAAGTGAGCGAGGTAACACCGCCGCAAATAGCGCTGTCGGGCATTAAGTCCATCGTTAGCGACAGCAAACAACGCCAAGCCGATGCTGCGGCGCAGCAGGCCGAGTTATTTGCGGCGCTAGGTAAGCGACTTACTCCCCTAAGTAGCAGTGACGGGGCGGACGACAAAGCCGAACTCAGTCAGCACACCAAACTGACATCAGCTATTGATGAGGCCCAAACACATCACGAGGCATTGCAAAGCGCGTATCGAGAGGGGAGCCAACAACAAAGTAACGAGGCTCAGCAGGGAGTCATTGCGGCATTGTCGACGACAGTAAGTCATGTGAGAGGGCTGATAGAAAGCGGCAATAAAGCGCAGCAGCAGGAGCAAAAGCAAGCGAACCAACAGCATTACCTGAGCGGCAAATTAAGCGAAGCGGTAGAGCAAGACAACATCACCGCGCCACTCATCACACAATTGGCGGCGCACTTTAGCGAGCAACGAGCGCAAGAGCAGGTCACAACACAATGCATTAATGAATTAACGGCGTTTAATGGCAGCGAGCAGGCAATACCCGCGCACTGGCAAAGGGAGTGGCGGCAACATCAACCGAGGACAAAAACAAAGCTAGCCATCCTCATCGCCGTTGTCATCGGTACAGGTTACGCCCTGTCCACCACTAACCTAAACGTTGCCAGCGGCCCTAAGCTAACGGTGAGTGCCAGTGGACTGTTTCAAGGGCAGCAGGGAGAGGTAGAGATAACCAGCAGCGAGCCACTTGAACAAACGCTGAGTTTTACGCTTAACGGCAAAGCCTGTCCTCAAAAGGCAACAGCCTCAAACACCCAAAATAACCAAAATCAGAACAGTGATACGAGTCAAACATTCCAGTGCACGCCAGAACAAAGTGGCAAGTTAAGCTACCAAATCAGCCAAAACAATAAAACGCTACAAAGTGGCAAGCTTCACATTGCCAAGCCCTATACTTTTTTGCAAGTGAGCACCACGCCAAGTGATGCCGAGGTGTTGGTTAATGGCCAAGCGTATACCGGAGAGATGCTCAAGTCAGGTACATATACACTAAGCATTAGCAAGGCAGGGTATCAAACTCAAGAGCACGACATTGAAGTGACTAAAACGCAGCGCCGTTTTGCCTACACGCTAACGCTAAACAAAGTAACCCCTGCTTTCACCACCACCCCAAGCGATGCACGCATTCGATTAAATGGCACAGATTATGATAATCAGCCCGTGGCACAAGGGGACTATCAGTTAGAAATAAGCAAGGCAGGTTATCAAAGCCAAAGCACAACCATCACCATTAAACCAAACAGCGAGTTTACTTACACCTTAGTGTTAAATAAAATCAGCCCAACCTTCACCACCACCCCAAGTAATGCAACGGTATTCATCAACAACAAACCCTACCCAAAGGGTAAGGCGCTAAAACAAGGTCATTACGACATTACGATTAAGCGCAAGGGGTATCATGACAAAACGGGCAAGATAGCACTAAGCGCTGATAACAAGACGTTCAGTTACCAACTGAGCAAAGTCCCCGTCAAGGTTACCCCCAAGCCGGAATCAACAGCCCTCAACGCAACGGTTACCAAGCAAGGTAAAGACAAGGTTTACACGGTTGATGGTGTTACATTCACGATGAAACACATTCCTGCAGGGCGTTTTGAGATGGGCTGTTTGAGCAACGACACTGATTGCAGCGTGGATGAAAAACCAGCACACGATGTCAGCTTAACCTCTTTTTACATGATGGAAACAGAAACCACCTTTGCGCTATGGGATAGCTGCGTCAAGGCGGGTAAGTGTGACAAGCCCAGTGATAAAGGTTGGGGTCGAGGCACCCGCCCCGTGATGAACGTGAGTTTTAACAACATCACTAAACAATTCATCCCGTGGCTGAACAACGCGCTTAAACTGAGAGGGCAACAACAATTTAGCCTCCCAAGCGAATCCCAATGGGAGTATGCGGCGCGAGCGGGCACAACGACTAAATACAGTTGGGGTAATACCATTGATTGCAGCAAGGCTCAATATAATGGAGGAAAGAACTCAAATTGTTACTTCAAGCCTAATGGAGAATATCGCGGCACGGCTTCTGTTAAGTCATTTCTGCCAAATGCCTTTGGTCTTTATGACATGCACGGCAATGTGTGGGAGTGGACGCAAGACTGCTGGAATAGCCGTTACAAGGGGGCGCCAATCAACGGTAAGGCATGGCTCCGCGGTGATTGCACACGTCGTGTGCTGCGTGGTGGTTCTTGGGACAACTTACCACGATACGCCCGTTCAGCCAACCGCAGCATCTACTCGGTGGGCTATCGCTACTACTTCTACGGTTTTCGTGTAGTCCAGGGCTGAGCGCAGCGAGGTGTCCCTTTATGCTTTATCCTTTGACCCTTTATGGAGCGAAGCGACTCTCCCCTCCTCAGGAGGGGCAGGGGGAGGTGGTTAGGTTTTATGTTGGCCGCGCGCAGCGCGGTGGTTACTAAATCTATAAGAAAGTAGTCGCTATGTTTTTTGAATTAGGCGCAAACCATAGCGACTCTCTACCCTCATTAAGAGGGGCTGTGATTTTTCATAAAAATTTACTTGGTTAGGTATTTTGTAAATTTATTGTCTATAACTGTCAATTCCCCGCATCAACACTTCGGTATTTGTTTTGTAACTATTCACTAGGGAAAATTATTTTCTAAGGATCCTTTTTAGCTATTGACCGATCCTGCCAGTATGCCAAGCTAGGGCTATGACTTAATCGCCCTAGCTTCAATGAACTTAAACAGCATCAACATCACTGAAATAGTTGAGCAAACTAAAGCTCAGTTACAAGAAGATAAGACACTCACGCCTGCGTTGAAGATGTCTATCGAGCTTATTCTTGTTATCGTTGTTATGCTTGCCAGTAAATTGGGACTTAACAGTAAAAATAGTAGTATCCCGCCATCAAAAGATATTAACCGAGAAAAACAAACCAAAGCTAAATCAGATAAGCTAGCGGGTGGACAAAAAGGCCGAACGGGTAAAACGCTGACTCAAACAGAAACGCCCGATGAGATAGAAGTCATTTTAGTTGACCGAGACATGTTACCTCAAGGACGTTATCGTGAGGTGGGTTTTCAAAAGCGGCAAGTTGTCGATATCGACATCAGTAAAGTGGTGACAGAATACCAAGCGCAAATTCTGGAAAATGCGCAAGGAAAGCGTTTTGTGGGTGAATTTCCAGAAGGCGTTAACAGTCCGATCCAGTATGGCGTTGGTGTGAAAGCGCATGCCGTTTACTTATCCCAATATCAATTACTTCCTTATAATCGTATTGAAGAATACTTTGCCGACCAGCTCGGTCTCCCCGTCAGTGCGGGTAGTTTGTTTAACTTTAATGAGCAAGCCGCTGCACTGGTCAAGTCATCAGGTGCAGAAGATATCATAAAAACGGCATTACAAAGCCCTCATCAAACATTACATGTTGATGAAACAGGTATTAATATCGGCGGAAAACGGCGATGGCTTCATGGCGCGTCAACGACATGGTGGACGTATTTTTATCCTCATGAAAAAAGAGGAAAAATAGCGATGGATGACGCCGATATTCTTCCTCACTTTAGTGGTGTACTGTGTCATGACCATTGGAAACCGTATTATCAATATACCAAGTGCCAACATGCCTTATGCAATGCTCATCATATCCGAGAGTTAGAAAGAGCATGGGAGCAAGATGGCATGCAATGGGCGAAGGCGTTGCAAACCTTACTGAAGGACATGAATAAACATCAAATTGATAACCCCAACTTAGACGAAGACACTAAGCGGCAATACTTAACGCAATATCAAAAAATACTAGCCGCAGGTGAAATTGAATGTCCAGCGCCAGATGAAAACAGCCGAATAAAAGGTCAGCGAGGGCGATTAAAACGAACAAAATCCAGAGCATTGTTAGAGCGATTAAGAGATTATCAAGATGATGTCTTACGCTTTCTGACGAGCACTGCTGTCCCATTTACCAATAATCAAGGCGAGAATGATATTAGGATGACAAAAGTTCATCAAAAAATATCTGGATGCTTTAGAAGTATGCAAGGCGCAGAGATGTTCTGTTTGATCAGAAGCTATTTATCGACTTGCAGAAAACAATATGTATCTGCAAGCCTAGCCCTTGAATTGCTATTCAAAAATCAGCTTCCAGATGTATTTATTGAAGATAAGGCTGAATAGTTACTTTGTTTTTATTTTATTGAGGCGTTTATGTGTTATCTAATCAAAGCTCTGTTTAGGTTTGTGCAGTCAATTATTGTGTTTTCGTTATTTTTTTTACCTTGTGTCAGTGTGGCTGATGATAGTTTGATATTTTTTTGGTCACCACCGGCTAAAGGCGAACAGAATGTGATGGTGCAGCCAATAAGTAGTGAAGCTAATAAAGTGGATCTTGTGTTTAATATGATTAGTCAACAAGGTGACGACGCGGTTTTTTCTTATACGTTGCAAAATAGCGAGAAAACTAACTATATCAATTTACAATTCACCATGCGCGATTCAGCGCAAGGACCTAGCCTTGAACTCTTATTAAAAACTAAAGGCTTTAGGCAGCTATTCAAGCCGAAGGTGGGCAGTCGTAGTGTGCGAGTGTCGATAGAAGGATTACTCAACAACGAACTTAATATTCGCTTATGGGGCGATAACTATGAAGAGTTTGCCCATATTGAACTACCGTTTACTATAGGTCGTAGTCATTTTATTCATCGCAGCGGTGAATTGAATATGTCTCTTTTTTTGGTTAGGTAAAATAATAGCCTCTTTATATTCAATAATTAGCGGAAAGGTATACTAATCGTTAAAGTAGCAGCGTCGAAAAAACGTGTTGCTGGAAGGTAGGGGCTCAAAATACTGCGTAAGTACATTCAGAAAAGAACCGCGTTGGTGACGATTGAATTGCTGGTAATGGGGAATAATTAGCTAGACGAGGATATTTATCAGCATGGTTTATTTACGATGCTTAATCGTTGATATGTTATTTATTGTTGACATGAAGATATTGCTGTTTGATAGGGATGGCGTTGTCAACAATCGCCTTATATGTCACAGGTAATCAATGAATAGATAGTAGCTTATTTTATTGCCTTACAAGCTAACCTATCGAAAATTAAAGAAAAACAATCAGATTTTTTATGTAAGTTAACATCAATTAAGAGCTATCGATGACACACTACGTCACAGAAATAGCCGATGGATAATTAGATGTTTCATAAAATAACCTGAAGGTCGGTGGTGAATGTTTATGCAATAAACTCGTTGTTTATTCCTAGCGGAAAAATAGCAAAGCGAGCGTAAATGTCACAGGGACGGCACAAGCGTGTTTTTCTATGGTTCTTGCACGACAAATTATGTGTGTGCGTTACTTACAAAAAAACTGTTTTTTAGCTGGGCTTACGGTATTTTAACTCGAAGGTATGATACGTTTTAGTAAACTTGGAATGGATAAATACTTTTTGATAATCACCACTAAAGCTAGAGTGGTATTGATTCTTGCCTTGAAAGTGTTAATTCACTTTTCTATAGACATAAAAAAATCGCCTGTCTCATTGCTGAGGGCGACTGATTTATAGTAGTGATTGGATGCGGGAGCTAGATTTGAACTAACGACCTTCGGGTTATGAGCCCGACGAGCTACCAGACTGCTCCATCCCGCAATCACTTGCCAATTTGTATTGGACTTTAAAAATTGTGTTGGATGCGGGAGCTAGATTTGAACTAACGACCTTCGGGTTATGAGCCCGACGAGCTACCAGACTGCTCCATCCCGCAAACACAATGCGAACATTGTTAGATTTGAACTAACGACCTTCGACTTCTCTTGTAAAAGCAAGTTGAGCCCGACTGGTTTTAATACCAGACTGCTCCATCCCGCAAACACAATGCGAACATTGTTAGATTTTAACTAACGACCTTCGACTTCTCTTGTAAAAGTAAATTGAGCCCGACTGGTTTTAATACCAGACTGTTTAATTCCGCAATTACATTTTCTATCTCTTCGACCTGTGCCGTTGAGATGGGCGCTATAATAGAGAATTTAATTTTATTTGCAACCACTAATTTTTAAAAACTTATCAAGTGAGTCAAAAATGAGCGCTACCGCTAATTTTTGTACGGTAATCGCAATAAAAATAACCTTTCCCTATTAATAGAGGTGTAAAAGTTGGTTTATGTTAAAAATTCCACCTTGGCCAAACTCATTAACTAACATCTGATTTAGCATATTAGCGGCGGTTGAAGATGCGCCATCATGTGTGATCAAGCCATGTTGTACTAAAAGAGTCATCTTGTGCTCTAAATTGCTTGAGTCTTGTGCTTGATATAGATAAGAAGCTTTATGTTCGGCAATAAGCTCATTTATAAGTCGTAAACCTATTTTATAACGTTCTTGAGAATATTGAGGTGTAAGTTGTTGTTGTGATAACACATCAAGGGGGTTTGCTGCTAAATCAATTGTTGGATGTGCAGGATGACTAACATCCGTTGAGGCAACGGCAACACCTGCTGTACGAACAACGTTATTGATATTTAAATAGAGCACACCATCGAGGCTATTGGTTTGCTTAAACTCTTGATAGACGTAATCAGAATAGACAGGCACTTCAACAACGGCAGGCGTTAACGAAATATCAGTTGCTAGGTGCTGCATTTTGTCACCTAAGCGGCGATAGTCACTTTTAGCATGGTCAAAGTCACGGGTTGAAGTGCGCTCTTGTTGTTTGGCTGAGTTTAACTGACTTCTTAAACTGTTAACTTCTTGATTGTATGAGGCGCGTTGGTTGTTAGATAGGTTACTGGCAGTCATTTTCATTTCAGCCCGTTGCAATTGGCTTGCAATGTTTTGAACTTCACTACGTTGAGATTGTGCTTGATGACGTAAATTGCTCATATCTCGTTCGTAATGACGGCGGCGATTACGAATATCTTGTAATTCATGTTGAAGCTCAACAAGCTCTGGGTTGGCAATTAATTGTGAGCCGCTAATATATTGCGTAACAGCATCTTGCCTCGATTGCTGGATCTCAAACACTGGATTTGATTGAGAGAATGCCATGAGAGACGTTGCTGAGTCACTATATTTGATACCGTCAATGCTATTTAGGATTATATCGCTAAAGCCCAGCGCGTTAGATTTTATTTTTGCGTTAATAATGCTCTTGTTACGCAATTGCTCATAGATTGTTTTATAGCGCTTAACTGCATGAGGGTTTTTGGTGATTTGAGCATTTTTTCCATAGAGAAGCAGTGCTTTACCAAGGTTTTTTTTCTGATATGCATAATCTGCAGCAGGGGTTAATGCTGTTGCCCATTGATTTAGTTGTGCTTGAGCTTGTGATAATTGTTGCTTGGTATTGGCATCATCAGGCTCTTCATTCAAGGCAAGTGTAAATTGTTCAACAGCGGCTTCATATTGGTTGCTTTGTGCGTATTTTTTTCCTTCATCCATGAAGTTTTGATGGGCACAGCCAGACATTATTGCGATAGCAGAAGTCATTAAGCCTATTTTGAATTTCGCTAATAGATTGTTTGGTAATGATAATTTACGCATGATAAACCAAGGATTATTGTAGTGAATTGATTGTACTATATTTTTACGAAAATGAATCCTCGCTTACTCTTCTTGTTGTTATTTTATTCAGTCAGTTCAATTGTTACTATGTAACACATATTTAGAAACATTTTATTTCAGCATTAAAGGTGGCTATATGGTATAAAGAGCCACTTTTTTTAAAGTGTATACAATTAAAATAATTCTAACTTGAGAGAGATCTACAGATGAACAAACTAGTTAGCGGTTTGTTACTTAGCTTATCAGTGGTAGTTACTGCACCACTAATGGCTAAAGGCAAACCATTTGAAGATAAGTTTCGTCAATTAGACGAACTACTGCCAACGCCAAACGTTTATCGTACTGGTTCAGGCGCGCCGGGACATAAATATTGGCAACAAGAAGCTGATTATGTCATTAAAGTTAAGCTTGATGATGAGAAGCAGCGTTTAACCGCTTCTGAAACAATTAACTACACAAATAACTCGCCAGATACGTTAACGTATCTTTGGTTGCAGTTAGATCAAAACCGTTTTAACCGTAACTCAACGGCGTCAAAAACGAAGACAACTAGTTGGTCAAATAAATCAAATCCTAAAACATCATTTAGTTCAATGCGTAACCTAGTTCGCGCAGAAGAGTTTGATGGTGGTTACAACATCACACGCGTTGTTCAAGGTGAAAATGGTCGTAAATTAAAATTCGTTATCAACGATACAATGATGCGTATTGACCTTCCTAAGCCTCTTCGTTCTGGTAAATCTTTCGAGTTTAGTATCGATTGGGATTACAACATGAAAGAACAGAAAGTATTAGGTGGCCGTGCTGGTTACGAGTACTTTAAAGAAGATGGTAACTACCTATATGAAGTGGCGCAATGGTTCCCTCGTATGGCGGCTTACTACGATGCTAAAGGTTGGCAGAACAAACAATTCTTAGGCAACGGTGAGTTTGCTTTAGAATTTGGTGATTACGATGTTTCTATCACTGTACCTGCTGATCACATCGTTGCAGCAACAGGTGAGTTAGATAACGCAAGCCGTGTTTTAAGCTCTAAACAGCGCAAACGTTTAGATAAAGCGAAAACGGCTAAAAAACCTGTAATCATTGTGACTGAAGAAGAAGCAATTGAGAACGAAAAAGAAGGCACTAACAAAACTAAAACGTGGCGCTTTAAAGCTGAAAACGTTCGTGATTTCGCCTGGGCTTCTTCTCGTAAATTCATTTGGGATGCACAAGGTTATAGCGAAAAAGGCGTAGACACGATGGCAATGTCGTACTACCCGAAAGAAGGTAACCCGTTGTGGGAACGCTATTCTACTGAAGCGATCATTCACACCATCGAAGAGTACAACAAGTACAGCCTACAATACCCATACCCAGTATCTATCTCGGTAAATGGCCCTGTTGGCGGCATGGAATACCCAATGATCACCTTTAATGGTCCTCGTCCTACTTTGGATAAGAAGACTGGTGAGAAAACGTATTCACGTCGTACTAAATACGGTTTAATTGGCGTTATCATTCATGAAGTAGGTCATAACTACTACCCAATGATTGTAAACTCTGATGAGCGTCAGTGGACTTGGATGGATGAAGGCTTGAACTCATTCGTTGAATATCTAGCGGCACAAGCATGGGAAGAAAACTACCCGTCACGTCGTGGACCAGCACGTAACATCACAAACTACATGAAGAGCTCTTACCAAGTGCCAATTATGACAAACAGTGAGTCTATCTTACAGTTTGGTAATAATGCTTATGGTAAACCAGCTACTGCATTAAACATTCTTCGTGAAACTATTATGGGCCGTGAGTTATTCGATTACGCCTTTAAAGAGTACGCAGAACGTTGGAAGTTTAAACGTCCTACACCAGCAGATTTCTTCCGTACTATGGAAGATGCATCAGCTGTTGATCTAGATTGGTTCTTCCGTGGTTGGTTCTACACAACAGATCACGTTGATATCTCTTTAGACAAAGTTACTAAAATGCACGTTGGCAACCAAGATCCAGAAGTTGAAAAAGCTTGGGATCGTGAGCAATTCAACAAAGAGCCAATGGACATCAGCGACATGCGCAATAAAGACATGAAACGTCGTACGCATGACAAGCCTGAACTACTTGATTTCTACAACGAAAACGATAAGTTCACTGTAACGAATAGCGACCGCAACAAGTACAACGGTTCTCAAAAGAAACTTGAAGACTGGCAGTTAGAGCTATTGAAAAATGGCAAAAACATGTACGCAGTAGACTTTAGCAACAAAGGTGGCTTGGTTATGCCAATCATCTTAAAGCTTGTTTACACTGACGGTACTGATGAAGTTGTTCGTACATCAGCGCAAATCTGGCGTAAAAATACTGAGAAAGTTTCTAAATTATTAGTTACTGACAAAGAGATTGCGTCAATTGAGCTTGACCCATACTGGGAAACTGCTGATGTTGATGTTAATAACAACTACTGGCCACAACGTGCTATCGAGTCTCGCTTGCAGTTATACAAACGTAAGAAGTCTAAGAGCCTAATGGAAAAATACAACCAAAAGCTTAAGACTGATAAAGACGAAGAGAAAGACGATAATAAAGACGCTGAAAAAGCTAAGAAAGCGGCTTAATGATGATGCGTAATGTTGTTATTTTATTGATGACGCTATGGCTTGGCATGTCTCAAGCTGTGGCGCATAAGTTTTTTGTTGGTTCGACTGAAATTATAGTGAATGAACATACCAATAGTATTGAAGTGATTCATCGTATTACCAGTCATGACTTGGAAAACATGTTAAGTGACAAACATCAACAGCGCATTGCTGCTGATAGTGATGCTTACTTAAAAATGGTTCAAGATTATATTGAGCAAGGTTTTATGCTGAAAGACAAAGATGGTAAAGACTTATCATTGTCGTTAATCGGTATTGAACCTGGGATAAATGAAACATTCATTTATCAGGAAGTTGAAGGACTTAAAGACTTAAAAGGTGTCACTGTATATCACCGCTTGTTAACGGATTACTTCGTTAATCAAAAAAATCGTGTGAATTACGAGTCACCTTCTTTATCGGGGAGTTTATTGTTTGATAACAATACCCGTGTTCAACAAATAAAATAACGACGCTTGCAATGAAAAGCCCGTTTGGTGAAAATCAAACGGGCTTTTTTTATGGGAAAACATTATTCAATGAGTGAGCTATTTAAAGATATTTATACCCGTTACCATTGAAGATGCTTGTTTCAGAGCTCGGGTAGGATTCGAATACAAGGCATGATTTGTAATTAATGGTCACTCCCTGATTATAAATCATAACGCAGTAGTCGTGTTCTACCCGAGGTCCCTACGGGCAAGGCGATAAGCGACCAACTACGTTGTTATAAGATATTGGTTAAGAATGACTTAACGACACATCTTATGCCTAGTATTTGGCACGCTTCTCGTCTTGCTGAAATCATGCACTTTCACTGGCAACGGGTATATAATCAAGCGTTTTATCAGCAATTTGCTGGTGTTGTTGAAAATGTAATTGAGAGCTTTTCCAAAGACGCCTTTATCAATAAGATTTTTGATGAGTCTTTTGATGACATGGAGCTTAAAGCGAGAATGGCTCACACCAGCACCGTATTGCATTATTTTCTTGATGATGATTTTGACGTTGCTGCCAAACAGATTATTGCAATTATCGATGCATTAGAAAGCAAGGGCATTGCTGAAAAGAGTGTTGAATATATGTTTTTCCCTCATTACATCGAACAATTTGGACTCGATGAATATGAGACTGCTATTGTCGCTTTTGAGCGTATTACTCAATTTACTAGCTGTGAATTTGCAGTACGTCCATTCCTCGTTAAATACCCCGAGCCAATGTTGGCGCAAATGATTGAATGGAGTAGACATGCTCATCCAAGTGTAAGGCGTTTAGCCAGTGAAGGATCACGTCCTCGTTTACCATGGCAATGGCGCTACCTGCTTACAAAGCTAGCCCAACGCCATTATTACCAATTTTAACGACATTACGTGATGATAGCGATGAAGTCGTTAGGCGCAGTGTTGCTAATAATCTTAACGACATTGCCAAAGATAATCCTGATTTTGTGGTGAATTTTGCGCATCAATACGGCGGAGAGTCAGTTAATACTGACAAGTTAGTTAAGCACGCCTGTAGAACCCTATTAAAACAAGGGCATCCGGCGATATTATTTTTCTATAGTTTGTCTTGTGAGTATTTATCAGTGGATAATTTGGTGGTAGAATGTGACGCGCTTCACATCGGGGAGTCGCTTGCTTTCGAGTTTGATGTGACTAACCATGATGTCACGTCGCGGAAAGTGCGATTGGAGTATGCCATTCATTATCGTAAAAAGAATGGTCAATTAGCCCCTAAAGTTTTTAAGATTAGTGAACGTGATTATGCTGCTTCTAGCACACTGCATATTCAGCGCAAACAGTCTTTTAAAGTAATAACTACCCGCGTATTTCATGTTGGCGGACATCGTCTTTCTATTATTGTTAATGGTCAAACGTTTGTGAATCATGATTTCGAATTATTGACCTAACCCATCAAAAGGAACGGCAAATGGCAGACCAACAGCAGTCTCAATCATCCTCGTTACTGGAAAAACTATTTAAACTTAGCGCCCATAAAACTAATGTAAAAACAGAGTTAATGGCTGGCCTGACAACCTTTGTCACTATGTCATACATTATGTTCTTAAATCCAAGCATTATGTCTAAAACAGGTATGCCATTTGATGGTTTGTTTTTAGCGACTTGTTTGGGAGCTGCAATAGCAACCATTTTAATGGGACTTTACGCCAACTGGCCTGTTGGTTTAGCGCCTGGTATGGGGTTAAATGCCTTTTTTACCTTTACCGTTGTCTTGCAAATGAACTATTCGTGGGAAGTCGCTCTTGGCGCTGTTTTCTTATCGGGTGTGCTCTTTGTATTAATGAGTGTTACTAGGTTAAGAGAGTGGATGCTCGATAGTATTCCCATGAGCTTACGTCTTGCCATGACCGCTGGTGTCGGTTTATTCCTTGGGTTTATTGGTCTGCGTTTCACCGGCATTGTCGTACCAAACGGCGACAATGTTGTTGCGTTAGGAGATTTAACACACTTTGGTTTTGGTGCCTATGGTCCTGAAGCGCCAGCTCTTGGTTTACTTAGCTTTTTATTGATTGCTATTTTGAGCTACCGTCGTGTATTTGGTGCGGTGTTTATTGGCATCGCAATCACCACGTTTGTTGCGTTTATCATGGCGATGGTTATGCCTAGCGATTTCTTTACCGTTGCTGAGGCAGCGAAAAGTTTTGCGCCTGAGTCAGGTTTTGTTGCTTATCCTGCTGGCGGACTATTTGCGTTGCCCGATTTTAGCGCGATTGCACCCATTTTCTGGAAAGTCGATATTATGGGGGCAATGCAGGTTGCGATGATCCCAGTCATCATTACATTCTTATTCGTTAATATTTTTGATACCGCTGGTACGTTAATGGGGGTTGCTCAAAAAGCTAACCTGCAAGATGAAAACGGTCATATTGAAGGGCTAAGCAAATCACTTAAAGCAGACTCTACAGCGTCTGTTATTGGTACAGCTTTTGGCTGTCCGCCTGTGACTTCATACGTTGAATCTGCCGCTGGCGTTCAAGCGGGTGGCCGTACTGGCTTAACAGCTGTCACTATTGGTGTGTTGTTTTTATTAGGTGTATTCTTTTTACCATTAGCGCAAACACTGCCAGGCTTTGCAGTAAATGGCGCACTGATATACGTAGCCATGGTGATGATGACAGCATTGGCTAAAATTGAGTGGGATGACTTAACGGAAGTTGCTCCCGCTGTTATTACAACAGTGATGATGGCGTTAACGTTCTCTATTGCCAACGGTATCGCCATTGGTTTTGTCACCTACACGGCACTTAAGGCAGGTACTGGTAAGTTTGATCAGATCTCAAATGGTGTATGGGTTATCACCGTATTGTGTATTGCTAAGTTTATTTTCTTAGGGCATTAATTCGAATAGTGTAACTAGAAAGTAAAAAACCGCTTACTACAGAAATGGAGTAAGCGGTTTTTTCGTTCAACGTTAAGAATATTTATTTATGATTTTCAGCGAGTGCATTAATCAATAACTCACTGATTTGGCTACCTGCTTTTAACGTTTTCTCACGGTCGTTACCGCCATCTTCGTTAGTATTTAAGAATGGCGCAATCTCTACCATATCAGCACCTGTAATTTTGAAGTGTTTGTTAAGTTCACTTAAAATCAATAGCGCTTGTTCTGGGCTTAAGCCGTCTGGCTCTGGCGTGCCTGTTGCAGCAGCGAAGTGTGCATCTAACGCATCGATATCAAAGCTTACATATAGTTCTTCAATACCCGCAGCTTTTAGTTTTTCAATGGTTTCATCAACGATTGACTGAGCGCCGCGCTCCATGATTTCATGAGTCCAAAATTGGTTAACGCCAAAGCTGTCTTCCCAATGACCACGATCGCGGCCACTTGAACGAATACCAAACTGGAATGCCATGTCACGTGATGGTAAATCATCAAGGATATGTGTAACCCAAGAGCCAAAACAAATATCGATACCAAGACGTTCAACTAATAAGTCTGTATGAGCATCAAAATGAATAAGCGCCGCTTTAACCCCTTGATCTTGTTTAGCGCGTAAATAACTACGAACTAGTGGGTAACTTACTGAGTGATCGCCACCAATAGCAAACAAGGTTTTATTTGGAAACGCTCGGTAGAACTCATCACAAAAATCTTCGGTGATCGATAGTGAACTCACAGGAAGTGATGACTCACTATCGCCATATAAAGCTTTGCGACAGTTTGTGATGGTTGCATCGTTAAGGTACTTGTCATGCA
Source organism: Psychrobium sp. nBUS_13 (assembly GCF_051201665.1). Classification (GTDB taxonomy): domain Bacteria; phylum Pseudomonadota; class Gammaproteobacteria; order Enterobacterales; family Psychrobiaceae; genus Psychrobium. Next base: position 1,036,543 of record NZ_CP179210.1, read on the forward strand.
GTAAATGGGGAATAACACGCACATCACCCACATCAAAGTAATCGACATCATAATCATCGCTTAACATGGTTTGGCGTAAAAATAGTGGCCCCCAGTTGGCGCCACGCAAGATACCGCCGCCCGTATCACTACATACACCTAGTACAACGGGGCGGGTGTCATCGGCTAATGAATCAACTTGGTTGCGCCATGCGCCCTCTACATTATCAGTGCTGCCATAAAGCGCTGTGTGTAACGATGCTTTACGCTCTTTTGCTGTATTTACTGTAAATACACCATTGCCCGGCGGGCATAAATACTGATTAATTTTGTCGTTAAGTACTGACCAATTCGCCATGATAACTCCGAAGTAACTGATAATTTAGCGGTCATTAAAACAGATGTAGTAGGAATTACAAGTTAACCGCGAGAGAGGTTTTAGTGCTAAATGCATGGCTATGCGCTGTTGCGATTATGTATGCATATTTAAGATGACGTGCAGTTGGTGAACCGCCAATCTAAAACGACCATTATCAGCTTAGTTATTCATTTATATCAATAAATGCTCTAAGTCATCAAAATAGTGAGGATAGATAAAAAAGGGAAGAGTGCATAGGCAGCTCTTCCCTAATTTTTTCATTAATACCAAAATTTATGACAGATTTCGAATTAACTCATTTGGCGGTAGTTTGGTCAGCGGTTTACAGGCTCGTGTACCAATTAACGCAACAAAGATGCTGCCAACAGCGGTGGCTAATAACCATAATGATGGATGCGGTTTCCAAGTCATTTCAATAACAAAGGTTTGAATTAGCCATAGCGCTAGCTCAGTAGTTAATGCGGCAATGAATCCAGCTAATGCCCCTGAAATTAGAAACTCAATAGCAATAGAACGTTGCAGTAGTTTTTTACCTGCGCCAAGAGTACGCAAGATAACTAAGTCTTGATGACGCTGTTGGTAGCTGGCTTGAATTTGCACTAACAGCACTAAAATTGCTGCACACATTACTAAGAACATAATGTAGGACAAGGCCAGTGATACTTGTTCGATAATTTCACGTAATTGTTTGATTAAGCGATCAATTTTAATCAGCGATATTGTTGGGTAATCCCGCAATAGATCCCTTAATAGAGGATGCTGATCTTTATCAACGTAGAACGATGAAATATAAGTAGATGGCATATCGCCTAGTGCGGCGCGATTGAAAATTAACATAAAGTTAGGGCGCATTGAGCGCCAATGCACTTCACGGAAGCTAGTTACTGTTGCGACGACGACTTCTTCGCCAATTAAGGTGGTTAAGGTGTCACCAATTTTAATTTCAAGACGTTCGGCGGCATCTGACTCTACTGACACTTGTAATGTCGTGTCAGATTCATCCCACCACTGGCCTTGTGTAATTGGGTTACCTTCCGGCTTAGCGTCGCGCCAAGTTAAACTCAGTTCACGGCCAAAGCCACGACGCCCTGAACGCTTACGTTCATCTTCAGCATTACCTTCACTATCATAACCACCGACTTTATCGTCGTTAATCATCGATACACGACCACGAATGATTGGATAGAGATCGCTGGTTTCAACGTCATACTTTTTCATCAAGCCGTCAATTTGATCAACTTGATCTGGGGTGACGTTGCCAAGGAAGTGATTAGCGGTGCCTTCAGGAATTTGGTTTTGCCATTCATCAATTAATTCATTGCGAAGCAATAAGACAATCAACATCAACATGATGGCAGTTGCGATACTGGCAATTTGCATACTGGCTTGATTTGCTCGTTGATAAAGTGATGCCATTGCCAGCTTAAACGGACTGGCTGCACTAAATTGTTTGCCGCGAGCCATTCGAATAATAAACCATGCCATTGCGCTGAGTACTAACGCGATAATAGCCGCTATCGTTAGCGTAATAAGTGATAACACAATGTCCTGAGAATAGGTGAGTAGCAACGCGAAAATGGCACCGCCAAATACTAATCCGTTTTTCCAAAGGGCAAATGGCGCACTCGCCATATCACGTTTGATAACACGCATTACAGGAACACTAAACAAACGTAACATTGGCGTTAGTGAGAATAATGCCGCACAAATTGCGCCGGTACTTACAGCAATCAATAATGGTTTAAAACCTAAACCAGGCAAATCTTTCGGTAGCGATTGCGGTAAATAATGTTGTACGAGGCCAAGTGCGCCTTCTTGCAACGCATAACCAGCGATTAAACCAAGCGACATACCAATAAGGGCTAGGGTAGTTAACTGAAAAACGAAAATTTTACGAATAGTGCTATCGTTGGTTCCAAGCGTTTTTAAAAGCGCAACGGTGTCGAGTTGATGTTGACTAAATCGGGATGCGGTGACAGAAATTGCCGTCGCAGCCAAAATAATGCCGAGTAAACTAGAGAGTAGTAAAAACTGATTAGCACGTTTGAGGGAGTTAGCTAATGGAGACTGCTCTCCTTTGATGTCTTGCCAATTTTGATTGGTTTTTAAATCGGGTTTTATGGCCTGATAAAAATCACTTAATGCATCATCATCGCCACTGTAGAGATAGTTGTAATAAACGCGACTACCCGGTTGTACGATGTTGGTTGCAGCAACGTCTACATCGTTAATGAAAATTGTCGGGCTGGAGTTAAAGATAGAGAATGATCCGTCAGGCTCTTGTGTCACAATGCCTGTAACTTTTAGGACTGTGTCGCCCATTTCAACGTCATCACCAATGACAGCGTCAAAGCGTACTAATAACTCCGGTGATACCCATACTTCACCTTGTGGCGGCGGGCCGTACTTGACAACGCCTTGGGTATCCAATGGATCGTTTGTCAGTGCTTTGTCGCTAATTTTAAGTTCACCGCGCAGAGGGTAAGGACCTTTAACTGCTTTGGTAAAAGAAAGGAGCATCTCATCGCCATGAAATACCATGGAGTTGAAACTTAGATATTGCGCTGCGTTAACTTGATAGTTATTTACTTTATTTAAGATACTGTCATCGATGGCATGAGCAGAAGACAACACGCGATCTGCTGCTAAAAAATTACTGCCCTTAGCGACTAAGGCTTGATTTAATCGCTCGCCAAAACCGCTCAATGAAAACACCGAGGTGACAGCCAGAGCAATGGCTAAGATGAATATTGTCAGTTCACCGCGCTTAATCTGTTGTTTAAGAAGTGCGGTTGCTGGTTTAAACCACATCCGATAGCTCCACTTCTTTGATATCTTCGCTGATCTGACCATCGTCCATGGTGATAATGCGCTGACAATTTTGTGCCAGTTTAGGGTCGTGGGTTACTAATACTAGGGTGGTATTAAGTTGTTGGTTTAATTCAAATAATAACTCTTCAATACGTTTTCCGTTGGCACCATCTAAGTTACCTGTTGGTTCATCGGCGAACAATATTTTAGGCTGACAAATAAAAGCACGTGCAATAGCAACACGTTGCTGTTCACCACCAGATAGTTGGTTAGGATAATGATCGTCACGGTGACTTAGCCCTACCTTATCAAGTAACTCTTTGGCTTTTTGTTCGGCATTTTCAAATCCAGCAAGCTGTGCAGGCAACATCACGTTTTCTAATGCTGTTAGTGCAGGCAGTAATAAAAATGATTGGAAAATAAAGCCAACTTTTTTAGCGCGAAGTTCGGTACGTTGCTCTTCATTTAGTGTGTGAAGTGGGGCATCATCTAACCAGATTTCGCCACTGGTTGAACTATCTAATCCGGCGAGTAATCCAAGCAAGGTTGATTTGCCTGAGCCAGATGCGCCAACGATGGCAATTGATTGACCTTGCTTGACATTTAATGAGATAGACTTAAGTATCTCTAATGTTCCGTTATTTACTGCCACTTGTTTAATAAGATTTTTTACTATGATGATATCGCTTGAAACTTGTTCTTCACTCATTCGCCGTGCCTACCTATGCGTTTTACTTGGGGTTGCTACCGTGGTGCCAGTCCACGCTACTAATGTTTTATTGTTAGGGGATAGTCTCAGCGCTAGCTACGGAATGCAAGCATCCAAAGGATGGGCTTCAATTGCTGAAAAAGAATTGATAAAAACCTATCCCGATTTTAGATTATTAAATTTTAGTGCGAGCGGTGAAACAACTGGCGGCGGGAAAGCTAGACTGGCTAGGCTGCTGGAGAAGAATGAGGTTGATGTGTTATGGATTGAACTAGGTGGCAATGATGGTCTGCGCGGTTACCCAATTAATACAATTCGTTACAATTTAAGCGCGATGGTAAAGATGGGTAAAGATAAAGGAATCAAGGTCATAGTTACACAAATTCAAATACCGCCAAACCTAGGAAAGCGTTATACATCAATGTTTACAGGTTTGTATCCAAAGCTTGCAGCAAAAGAAGACATCACCTTAATGCCGTTTTTCATAGAATCAGTTGCCGTGAAGCCAGAGCTAATGCAAGCGGATCAAATTCACCCAAATGAGAAAGCACAACCGATTATTGCAAAAGAAATTGTTGAATACTTTAAAAACTACTTATGAATTAATGATAATAGTTTTCATTTACAATTTTGAGGATTGCTCATACAATACAATTTTTATGTGAGATCCCGCCAATGAAACAATTTAAAAAATTAGCTCTATTTAGTGTGTTGAGTTTGAGCATGCTTGGATGCACAAGCACACAAAATAGTGGCAGTAACCCAATCAAGTCAGTATCAAGTCTCTACGATTATCAATTGTTGTCGCCCGACGGCAACGAGATTTCTATCGAGCAATTGGTTTCGCAACATAGTGACGCTAATGTTTTTATGGTTGGCGAGTTTCACGCTCACCCTGGGGTTCATTTATTTCAAGCTAAATTGATGGCACATCTAGCGGCACAAAATATCCCACTTGCTTTATCAATGGAGCAATTTACACGATCAGACCAAGGGATATTATCGCAATATGTTGCTGGAGAAGTGGGAGAAATAACGCTCACCAAAAAAACGAAAGTATGGGATAACTATAAAAGTGATTATCGACCTTTAGTCGAAATAGCCAAGGAGCAATCACTACCTGTTATTGCCGCAAACGCGCCGCGAGATATTGTAAAATGTATCGGCCGGCAAGGACCTCAATATCTTTCTAAGTTATCAACGCAACAGCGAGCATTAGTCGCTAACACTATCGATATCTCTGACTCGCCATATCGTCAAAAGTTTTTAAGTAATATGCGTGGAATGAGTTTAAATGAAAAACGCATAGGACAAATGTTTGGCGCTCAAATGGCATGGGATGCCACCATGGCAGAATCAATTGCTAATCATTTGACTAACAACCCTAATCATCGAGTGTTTCATATTGCAGGACGTTTTCATATTATGAATGGGCTAGGCACTGGCGCCGAGTTAAAAAAACTTAAGCCGCATGTGAATATTGTAAATATAACTGCAACCATGGCGCAGGAGAAGTCGGAAATACAGGACTATCAATTGATCATAAAGGCTCTACCACCTATGTGGGTTAATGATGATGAACGTACTTTAGTGATGAGCGGTCATAAACGCAGTAAGTTAAATTGTTTGTAACTTGTTGACTTTGGCAGCTAAAAATAAAACTCAATATTTATCATTGGCTGTCGATAATTAGTAGTGAGAAAGGAGTGTTATTCTTTTTTATGACTAAAATGTAACAATTTTTATCATCCTTTATTCTTAATTGTAGGCCATTTCGCTTATTGAAGTAGTGATATTGGTGTATTTCGGTGTACATTGGATTTGTACATTTTAGAATATTTGTGATTTAGGTCAATCAACGTTCGTTGATTTATCGACCCAGATTTAATGTAAATATTTTGCTCAACAAAGCATTATTACTAAATTAGTGAGTCGGTTATGTTATCTAAAATCAAAATATCTCAGAAAGTTTATATCTTAGGCGCCGTTCAGCTTTTTTTGATTTGTTTAGTCGGCGGTGTCGGTTATTCACAAATGGCTAAAATAGGTGTTGAGCTTGTCGATATCGCAGAGGAAGATATACCACTAACAGCTATGTTAACTCGATTAACCGAGCATCAGCTTCAAGAAGCCATTTTATTCGAACGTGCGTTGCGTGGTGGTCTGTCACGAGTTTCATCCCCCTCCCAGCAACGCGCAGATGTTGACGCTTTAAAAGTCGATATTGATAAATTGGTCTCGAAATCAACGCGAGAATTTGATGAGATTGAAGCATTTATTGAAGAAGGTATCCCTAACCTTCATTCCCAAGCAGCTGTTTTTGAATATAAAGAATTGTTAACGAGTATTGAGCGTGTTGAAGAAAACTATAATAAATTAAAAGTAGAAGCTAATCAGACGCTTGGCATGATTTTCTCTAACATTGACAATCAAAATCTGATCGATTCAATCGCTTTTGTTGAAGAACAGCGAGACGACATCGACCATGATCTTATTGAAATTCTAGGTTCTATTCAGCAGTTTACATTAACAGCTGCACGTCAGGCAGAGCAGGATGAAATCACGGGCATTCGATTAATTACAGGACTATTGATATTCAGTCTTATCATCGCTATTTCATTTCCATATTATATTGCAAAGTCTATTTCTCGACCGTTAGTTACCTTGAATGAACGAATGGAGCAAATTGCGACCGGTGATGGTGATTTAACACAGTCTTTATCTGAGCGCTATCAGGATGAAACGGGTGACATTGCACGTTCTTTCAATGTTTTTATCGTCAAACTTCGCCATATTATTAATGACATTACCTCATCAGTTGAAGTGTTAGATTCAACGTCTAAAACGGCCAGTGGAGAAATGTTAGTCACTTTAGATAACATTGAAAAACAGCGGAATGAAATCGAAATGGTTGCTTCATCTGTTAATCAAATGAATAGTACGACACATGACGTAGCGACTAATACCAATAATGCATCTCAAATGGCTGGTAATGTAAGAGATAGTGTTAACAACGGTCAAAAGTCCGCAGAAGAATCTCATCAAATTGTGCAGCAGCTCGCTGAAGAAATTGAAACAGCATCGTCGACTATAGGTAGTTTAGCTGAGAAGACTGATGGCATTGGTATGGTGTTAGATACCATTCGAGCAATTGCCGAACAAACGAATTTGTTAGCACTTAATGCAGCAATTGAAGCTGCACGTGCTGGAGAGTCTGGTCGTGGATTTGCGGTTGTTGCTGATGAAGTTCGCTCCCTTGCTCAGCGCACACAAAGTTCAACTGGTGATATTCAAACATTGGTTGAAGGGCTGCAAGAAGAAGCTAAAAACGCTGTAGCCTGTATGGATAAAGGTAGTGAGAGCACTGAAAAATGTTTAGATAAAAGCCGCGAAGCAACGGATGCCTTTGAAGAAGTATCGCAAATAGTAAATAATATTTCGGCGCTCAATGCACAAATAGCAACAGCGGCAGAAGAGCAATCAGCAGTTGCTACCGAAGTGAATAATAATTTGGCGAGTATTAGTAATATTGCTACGGCAACCAGTGATGGTGCCCTAAATACATCCAAAGCGAATGAAATTATTACATCTGGTTTATGCGACTTACGTCAGCATGTTCATCAGTTTAGAACCTAATATCGTTAGTTAGAATCCATCAGTCGGATTCGTCTATTCTTTGAGTATTTAGCCCTGTTCGTAGGGCTTTTTTATGTCATTAATCAAATTTACCATCTTTAGTTTTATCGTTTATCGATAAATAATTATTGTTTTTGAGTTGTTGTGTGTTGTTTTTAACATCAATTCGAATTAATTGACGTTGAAGATGATTAATACCAATTGCATTAAATATTTGCCCACTTGTACTTGTTAAAATTAACTAAAATGGCGTTGCTCTCAATCCTAATAGCTAGCTATTAATCAATCGAGCGCCTTGTTTTAGCTGATTTTCTCTACGCACAACAAGATCACTTACTTAATGCAATGGGTATAACAAATAGTCTTGCTTTGAGTGCTCAGCAAAAAGATTTTTATGTGACAAATAAAGAGAATACAAAGGTGTATGGTGATATCAAGCAATATGGAGTTGTTGCAGGTGCATCATTAAAATATGCTGGATTTAACGATAAGGTTCTACCCTTTGTTGCTTTAGAAGCGGGTGTTTTTAATGCGACGTTGGATCATAATAATCAGCGCCAAAATGAATTGCAAAAGAGTTATAAAGTCTCTACTGGTATTGAATTTAAAACGAGCAATGATTCTGCATTTTCAATTAGCGTTGGCTATGCTGATGAGTTAGGTAATAGTAAATTTTAGAAAAGTTAATTGTAATTTAAATGCCGTCACGTCAAAGACGGCATTTAAAATTCATAGAGCTGTTAATTTTGAGGGATATAATAAGGCCCCGGTAATAATCCACGTTTTTTAGCGTTAAAAGCTTGCTCATTAGCTAAACGAGATACCATTGGAGTGTTATCACTAATTGAACCTGCTATTTGGCTCACTGCAGCACTAATTAGAGCACCAAGTAACCCGCTACCGCTGTTACTATTAGGGTTATATTGAGCGTTTAAAGGTGCGTCCCATAAAACATCACCTGATGTTGTTGAAACTAACTTTACAGAACCTTGAACAACAGTAGTTGATGAAATTACTTGATACTTTTGACCCCACGTATCAAGTGTGACATAGAGTACGGCATCAGCACCAATATGTTCTTTAACTTTATCAAGGGGAATAGTGTTCATTTCGGCTGGTGTTGGTAAGCCATTTTGTTTTAGAAAGGTATCTACTACTGATACTGGAAAAACGTAATATCCTTTTTCAGCCAAAGGCACAGTAATCGTCGAAAGATAGCTGTAAGGTGCATTTACTTCTATGCTGTTATTCGCTGGTGGAATAACTAGAATAGAACGAGGTGCAGCTTCTCTTAGTTTAGTGTAATCATAAGGCTGCACAGTAGCACAACCTGATAAAACTAATAAAAAAGCGGGTAAAAATTTGATAAGTTTACTTTTAAACACGGTAATAGTCCTTTATTTTACTTCTTGCGAACGCTTGAGCATTCCATTAATAAATGTTTCAGCTTCTGGGTAAATAGTGCGCTCTTCTTCTAACGCAGCCTTTGCTTTATCAGCTTCACCCACAGACGAATAAAGCATACCTAGATGTGCAAATACACCAGGTCCTACTTTTTTATTATTTTTTTTAGCTTCCGCAACAGCTTCTTGTAACATCGCTATTTGCTTTTGAGGCTCAATTGAGCTGTCTGTATTATGAAATTCATATACGAGATCCTCATACTGTCCCCACGTATACATTTGTTTATTTGTATTGGCACAACCTGACGCAAAGATGACTGATGCAACTATAAATCCTTTGATTAACGTATTTTTCATTTTATTATTTCCTTATTATTCTTCTACTTTTAATGTTCCGTTTTCTAAATCACGTACCATATTTTTAATCGTCTGTTTAATTGCGAAGTCTAAAACTTTTCCGTTTAGTGTTGAGTCATATCCTGCACTTGAACCAAAGCCTGCAACCTGACGAGAGTTGAGTTCATATTCGCCTGCACCTTGTGTTGAATAGATAACTTCTGACGTTAAAACATCAACAACATTTAAAGACACTTTAGAGTATGCAATTTGGCTTTTACCTGCACCAAGAATGCCGAATAATTGTTTGTCGCCAACATTTTTTCTACCAAATTCGGTAACGGCACCAGTGATTGTATAACGAGCGCCTTTAAGGTTTTGTTTAATACCACGTAACTTCGCTTCAGCTGCGATTTGTTCCATATTGGCACGATCTAATACTTTAAAACGATTAGTTTGTTGTAATAATGTCTTTAAAATAACCTTGGCTTGGCTGCCTAACTTGTCAGTATTTGACGAAAATAAACCTTGCATATAATCAGATTTATTTGAAAAATCGCCAACAACCATGGTCGTTTTAGGGCCAGTGTATGGAGCAGTATTTGTGACGACTGGTTCTACTGCGACAGTGCGATGAGATTGTGTTGCACAGCCGGAAAGTGTTAAAAGAGAGAGTAACGAGATGGTTAGAATGGTGTTTTTCATATCTATGTCCATATATTTAAAAGAAGGCAAGAATACTTACACAAAATTTTATTCTTTACCATTGATATTAGGGTCTGTTGATCTTTGTGGTTCAAATTTTGTTCAATCTAAAAGGGTTTTGGGCAAGGCATGAGGATTGATGCCTAGTTTATCTAGGTGAATGACGAATAACGCGGCACAAAATCCTTTTAGATGAATCCAACTGACAGCATTTGTTTGTTATTTCTACGGCGTTATCGCCTATTCGTGTAGCCAGCTACACCACATAGGCTCTGCCTTGTAGAAACCTCAAACAAATTGCTGCAAAAATGAACTCAAAAGATCAACAGACCCTAGTTTCTATTTGCTATTTAGCAAATAGAAACACAGGTTTTTAGCTGGAGATGGGTATCGACCATCTCGACACTGTTAAAGCGGGTAGTTGAACTGGACAGAAACAACATAGGCGTTGATGTTGTAATCCGCTTGGTAGCCGCTGTTATAAATCACTTCATCTTGCGCATTGTATTCACGATCGATAACAGTCGTGTCTTTCATGAACATCACACCGGCCGCTAAATCAATACTCCAAGGTTGGTTGCCTTGATAATGACCACCAACGGTAAACCAAGTGCGATCATTGGCTGGAATACGGGCGCTGCGATAATCGCTATTTACAGGAGAGTTATCTTGGGCAATACCTGTTTTAACAGTCCATTGATTATTTAATTGATAAGTAGCGCCAAGTGCATAAGCCCAAGCGTCTTCCCAGTGTTCAGGAATGTAGCCGATGTAACCTTGTGCATTTAGATTTTGAGCTTGTTGGCTACTTGGGCTGATCCTTGGTTGTGTATCGTCTGACAGTACAGAAATATCTGTAAACTTGCTCCACTGGGTCCAAGTTGCCGTCCATTGTAGTGACAAACGATCTGTCATCTGGGTATCGAGGCTAATGACCGCGCTCTGTGGCGTATCCAATCCTAGTTGCGATTTCTCAACTTTCTCTGGAGATACTGCTAATTTACCTGTCGTTAGGTCAACAACGGGTAACTTTGTGCCATCTACAACACCTGGAATCGTTGGCGCAGTCCAATATTGTTCAGGGTTTTGCGTATCTTGAACAAACTCTCCAGTGATGGGTGTGTTATTAATTGTTGAATCGCCTTTTAGTGTGTAATTTACCGCTGAGTGGTAGCTGATACCCAATTTAGTCGATTCTGTTAATTGATAATGCAGGCCTAAGGTAAAGCTTGGCTGAAGATCATCGCCAGATACTTCATATTTGCTGTCACAATAAGCGGACTGTGCAACATCGTTAAATGTGCCTCGGCTTAGTTGAGTATATTGACCGTTGATGCCAGTACCAAGTTCACATAAGCCACTGTGATCTTTGTATTTACTTAACGTGCCTTTGGCATAATTTAGGGCAATAGCACCACCAATGCTTAGTTTATCGTTTATTTGGTAGCTCAATGATGGTTGAATCGCTAGCACTTGTAATTGAGTTTCTTGTGCGAAATAACGACCAACGAAGTCATCGTTGTATTCGCTCGAAGTACCAAATGGCACAGCGACTGAAAATCCTAGCGTGAACTTTTCATTAATTGGCTGCACGTAATGGAAGTGCGGAATGGGTGAAACGTTCGTTAAACTGCCTGAATCAGGACCTGCTACAGGCATTCCCTGAGCACTTGTCGCACTCACATTTTTAAACTCGCCATCTACGTTAGCTAGGTTAAGACCTAATACCCATTGCGCTTGCTTGAGTTGTGAAAGCGCAGCCGGGTTAGTGAAGCCAATACTAGCATCGGTGATTTGTGCACCGCGACCTGCGTAGGCATTACCCATTGCACTGGTAGATTGTTCGAATAATTTGAAACCAGCGGCGTTTGTTGTTGCCGCAAACGCGCTAAGAATTCCCACTGAAAGAAGTGAGTACTTTTTAGAGAAAAATGGAGTCGACATAAATATACTTATTACTTTATTGAAATGTTAGAGCAATTGCTCAAAAGTGGCGCAATATACCTTAAATGTAGCAAGCTTGTAATAGGTAACTAAACAAGTGTTTAATATGTGCTCTTTATATCGTTATTTTCGTCTATTTGTATAAAGTTAGTCGTTAAGTTGTGGTTTTTAGCTTACTTGTATTTTCAACAAGTGTTGCTAATGCATCAAGCGAACGATCATGACGGGCACTTGCGCCTTCTTGATAGCGCTGATTGAATGTATCAAACCATAAGTCGAGTAAATTTCCATTCTCTTCTTCACCAAAGCTTCTTAACACATGAGCGGCAACTTCGGCGGTTGCTAAACGATCGTCCCCCGTTGCTTTTCGCAAACGATAACGTTCACTTTGTGTATCTAAGTTAATGGATAACACTGGGAATTGGCTAAGGTAGGGGCTTTTTCTAAACATTTTTTTCGCTTCACGCCAGCTGCCATCAAGTAATATAAATAATGGCTGCTTTGCTGGTGCAGCAATATTGTTAACGTGATGCACGACGGTTTGTTCTTCATGCGCATAAGCTGCTGGAAAAACGACATAAGGCTGATAGTCAGGATTATTAATGAGTGCTAATAGCGTTTCATCGATTTCGGTACGACGCCAAATAAAAGCATGCGTATCATTGATTAAATCAGCGATTAACCGACCCGTATTACTGGGTTTTAAAACTTCGTCGTCCCACATCAGTAATAAAAATGCAGCTTTACTGTGGCATGTAGGTTTGTATTGGCAGATGCAAAATTTAAGGGCAATTCGACAGTCATCACAACGTTCTACGTTATAGCCTCGTGCTCTAAATGGTTTGGTGCTAATACTCTTACGGTAATGGAATAAGCGTTGAACGGCGTGCATAATAAATCATAGTTATAGGTGTTTTGTGTATTATATATCGAATTTCAGATGAATATGCTGCAACTGATAGTCAAAAGTTAGGAATAATGTGCATTGCTTGAATCTCTACTAACCAATTCAGGACTTATGTGGCATATTGTTAATAATCTACTAAACGGAATTGATTGATTATAATGAAAAATATTTATTTATTAGTGCTTTTCTGTACTCCCTTCTTATCATGTGCAGAACTAAAATTAAATGTCGAACGAACCTCATATGAATTCGATGCAAATAGTATTGAACAAATGGTTCAAAGTGTTCGAGAGTTTGGTCCTAAAGCAAATTACTCGAAAGCGTGGGCATTGTTAGAGACTGAGGTCATTACCAAATTTAGCGTAATAACGACTGAAAAAGGATGTCAATTTTATGCGCCTGAAGTCGATGTTGACGCACTAATTACACTTCCTCATTGGCGTAATATTGATGAGTTGGATCCCGAAACTCAATTATGGTGGGAGTCTTATTCTGATTATCTGTTAGCTCATGAAAATGAACACTTAGAGATTGCGATTACACATTCAAAAGAATTACTTAATAAACTAAACAGCCAGCACGACGGATTAGCTTGTAAACAATTGAGGGAACGTTTTTTGGCGTACAAAGGCTCGATGATGTCTCAAACTCGTATAGCAGATTCGACACTTGATTATGTGACGGCGGAGCAAGCCCTTAAACAACAGTCGTTGTTTTTACCATTATCTCCTTTTTTAGGTAAAAAGATTGAGATAGAAAGAATTACACGTAAGAAGAGCAATTTGATTCCGGAGTCTGTGCGTTAGATTTTTCAATTTAACACAATTGTATTTCAGATAATTGGATAGTAGTTAGAGCATAATGAATACATATTTTTCAATCAGATCCTATTCTAAAAACTTTCGTAGTCATTACCACGAATATCATCAGTTGGTGTTGCCGTTACATGGGGTGATTGACATTCGTGTTGGTAAATTCTCTGGATTAGTTGGAATAGGGGATTGCGTCATTATTCGCGCGGGTGAATTCCATGGTTTTAGTGCTCATGAAGCGGCACGGTTTATTGTTGTTGATATGGAAAATATACCAGACAATATACTACACGCTAGCGAAGAGAAAATTACGATTGATAGTGCGTTGCTATCATTTACACAATTCTTAGAGCAACAACTCAATTCACAAATAAACCAAGCCGTTGAACAATGTGCTTTTGATTTGTTTTATCAACTTTTAGGTCAGCAAAAAGACAATAATCGCATTGATTGCGTAATAACATGAAGAAGATCACCCAATAACATTCATGGAGATCGCTTTTTTTCTGTTTTGTAGAGCCTCTTTAAATTTAGCCTGAGTGATCTCCATCAGTCAAGTTATTGGTGATTTTTCGCATCGATTCACCTTCTAATTTTATTTTTATTGAACCATGAACTAGCCGATCCAAAATGGCATCGGCATGGGTAGATTCTCCGATCATTTTGTACCAGTGCTCTTGCGGTAATTGGCTGGCGATTAACGTTGATTTAGTGTCATACCTAGCATCAATGAGCTCGAGTAAATCACTCCGCTGCTGAGCAGTTAGTGGCTCTAAGCCCCAGTCATCTAAAATTAGTAAATTGGCATTGGTTAATTTGCTGATAAACTTGCGATAAGTTCCGTCTGCCTGAGATAAATACATCTTCTCCAGTAGCTCTTTTAATCTAAAGTAGAACACGCTATCGCCTTGCTGGCAGTGGTGTTGGCCAAGCGCACAGGCTAAGTAGGTTTTTCCACAACCTGTCGCTCCTGTGATTAAGATATTTTGATGAAGTCGTAACCATTCGCCCTGTGCTAGCGAGCGGATTTGTGCCTTATCTAGGTTACGATTGGCACGATAATCGAGTTGCTCTATCTGAGCTTGCACTCTAAATTTTGCTTGGCGAGTTAATCGCTCTATTTTTCTAGTGACTCGCTGATTTATCTCATTATCGAGTAACAAGGTTAACCTCTCTTCAAAAGCGAGTTCTTTGTAATGATTTGGCTGCTCCGTTTGGAGCGTTAATGCATCACGTATGCCACCAAGATTCAGCGTATTCAATTGGTTATAAATGGTTTTCATTGGTTTTCCCTCTAATGATAATATTTGTTTCCGCGAACATTTTTATGCTCGATTTCACCAAGTAAGTCGAGTTGAACTTCCGGCAATGGTTGACGGTCTAGTCCCTTATCTAAGATTGAGCGGATACCTGCGAGTCGCATGATGCCTGTATGTAAAGCTCGGTGACTGGCGGCTTCTAACCTTGCTGGTGAATATTTCTTCGATAAATTCAGTAATCCTAAACAGACACGATAGCTTTGCTCTGGATGCCGTTTCGATTGCAGTAATTTGATGACGAGCTCTTCAGTGCTACTACCAATGTCTTTCGCCCACTTTTCAAAACGATGAGGGGACCACTGATCATGCTTGCGATGAGCGATTGGCATGTGCCCCTCAATTGTCGTGTGTGCACCTATTTTTGATGAACGAGGATGTGAGGCGACACATTCACCATGGTGGTAAAGCCTAACCAACTCTCCACTGATATGTGCTTCAAGCTTTTGTTTTATCAATGAATGAGGTACAGAGTAATAGTGTTTTTCAACTTCAATATGGTAGTCAATATGTACGGTTACTTTCTTAACCTGTGTGTAGATGTAAGGGGTTATAGGCAGTGGCTTTAAAGCGGGTTTATCGATCTCAATAAACTGTGATAACCGGCTCCCAGGCTGCTTTCTCATTGGCCTTTGATTTAAATCTGTGAGTAGTTCGCAGATCCTTTCATTGAGCTGACGTAGGCTAAAAAACGGTTCATGACGTAACTTGGCCATGATCCAGCGCTCAACTATTTGTACTGCGACTTCAGCCTTAGCCTTATCTTTGGGGCGATAGGGGCGAGCTGGAACGATGACAGTATTATAATGTGCTGCCATTTGTTGATACGTTGGATTGAGGTCTGGCTCATAACGACACGCTTTGGTGACACCACTTCTTAAGTTATCAGGGATGAGTAGTTCAGGCATTCCACCGAGAAACTCAAAGCAGCGAGCATGACTCATCACCCAGTCTTCAAGGCCTTGACTCCATGTTGCTTCGGCGAATGTATAATTGGAAGCGCCCATCACTGCAACAAATACCTGCGCTGTTCGGTACTCCCCCGTTGAACTATTGATGATATTCATTGTGGGGCCGCAGTAATCAATAAATAGCTTTTCACCGGCTTTATGATGCTGCCTCATTGATGGTTTCTGGCAGCCCAACCACGCTTTATACAGACGACAAAAATGATTGTAACTGTAATGGTTACCGGGGTTTCGCTGTGAGTGCTCCTCCCATAAGAGCTGTAGTGTCAGCGTTTTATGTTTTAGTTCTTTATAAATCACCGACCAATTGGGAACTGGTATTGATGCTTTAAGTTTGACCCTAGTCTTTAAGAACTCTCGATTAAGCGCCGCATCCGTCCATATTTCGGATAAAGGCCAGCTTGTGATCCCCATTTGTGCAGCTCGGTTTGCATAGCGAGACACTACTGAGGGCGAAATAGATAAGCTTTTTGCAACCTGACGATGGCTAAGTGAACAGCCGTATTTGAGCCGTAAGATTTCTTTTAATTTACGCATAGAAATAGGTACCGTAGACATAGTTATCCTCATCATCAAAATGAAAAGAATAACGGTAAAATGTACCTACAGAACAGAAGAAAGTTGATTAATTGAACAACAACATTATGTGAATTCATCAATAACATATGGAGCTAAAAGTGATCTCCATGAATGTTATTAGGTGATCTCGATGGATGTTATTGAGTGATCTCCATCGATGTTATTAGGTGATCTCCATGGATGTTAATATGCAATTGATAAACGATTGGAGTCTGTTTTAGCAATTATTCATGATGTTCTGTCTGCAACCTTTACCACAGATGCGTTAGCGAAATTAGCGTGTTTGAGTGCAACGCAATTTAAAGTGGTGTTTAAACAAAGCCTTGAAATGACGGTGCAGCAATATATTCGTCAATATCGAATGCAAAATGCTAAAGCACTAATTACACATACTGATACGCCCATTGCCATAGTTGCTCAACAGGTCGGTTATCAGGATAGTTCGGCGTTTAGCCGTCAGTTTAAATCTTTTTTCGGACATTCTCCTACGCAATAATTGCAGATTTTTTGCATTTAAAACAGTCCTTCCTGCACAAATTTTATGTTAAAGCAGCCGATAATAGCGTTTTAGGACGGAGTGTTAACATGAGAATATTAGGTAATAGCTACGCAATCATTGCGATATTGATGGGGGGCGCATTAGCATTATTGGCGAAGGAAGCTAGTGAGGTTCCGCCGTTTCTGCTATTAGCAATGTGTTTTTTTATCGCGGCGTTAATCATGCCATTATTGAATATTGTTTGCCGGAAAACGAGTGTCGAAAAATCACAATTCAAGTGGGTGGAAGGGGGCATCGGAATGACTTGTTTACTCGGATTTCATGCTTGTTACTTTATTGCATTGGATTATGCTCCCGTTATAGAGGTGAGTCTAATTGGTTATTTGTGGCCCATGTTGTTGGCACTATTGGTAGCGAAAAAAGGAAAAAAATTACAATCATTTGTCGGTGGTTGCATTGGGCTGATAGCCGTTTCTGTCGTGTTAGGTTGGGATAATCTTAGCTTTGGGTCACAATATTTTATTGGTTATGTGTTGGCATTAACTTGTGCCGTGTTATGGGCGTTTTATTCATGGTATTTATCGAATAATCAATCGAGTTCTAGCGATATGAGCTGGCAATGTTTGGGCGTTGCAATAGGGGCGTTAGCGATTAGCACAATGTCGGAGCCTTGGATGTTTGAGTTGTCTTGGTCTGTCGTTTTAGCCATTGTACTGCTAGGACTTGGCCCTGTTGGCGGGGCGTTTTATTTATGGGACGCTGGTTTGAAACGAGGAGATAAGTCATTTATTTCGTCATTGAGTTTTTCGACACCGTTATTGTCAGCAATGTTTCTTTCGTTATTTGGCTATGTGGTGTGGTCTAGTCTAGCAGCTTAATTTGGTCGATAGCGTTACTTATCATCGCGGCGGTTATTATTAATTTTCAGACAAATGATGTACAAAGCAGACAGGTTATTAAATAATATGATTTTTATTTAATCTTGATTTCGTCATGCCTATCTCTTGTAATCTATACGACACCATTGAGATTGTCTGTATGTTTCACTATCCAGTGACATTGACGCTTATCGATGGCCAGTTAAAAACAGGGATAGCGAGAGACACTAAGCGCAATGCTGAAAATGAAGAATGTATTGAATTAGATATAGAATGCGAGAGTACGTTAGTCGTTCTCTCACAACTTGATTCAATGCAGGTTAATATTGAAAACCCGCATCTCAGTTTAGTAAATTTTCGTTAGTAAGCATTCGCTACTAACTAGAGGCCTTATTTGCATCGCTATCTTGTGATGGTAGCTTTAAAGAAAGTAGCGTTGCCAATGCGATGAAGGCGGTTGAAATCCACAAACAAGCCGTCAAACCATAAGCTTGGTATATCAATCCAGATAATACAGTGCCAATTAAACGACCCATCGCGTTGGCCATGTAGTAAAAGCCAACATCGAGTGACACACCATCGTTACCTGCAAAACGAACAATTAAATAACTGTGTAATGATGAATTCACCGCAAATAATGCCCCAAAGACTAAAAGCCCGCCGATTAAACTTGCTTTGATGTAAAAGTCCATGGTTAATGCCACCGCAATTAATGCAGGAATTAATGTGAGTAAAGCTGCCCATTTAACCGCTGTGCGACTCGATGGGACGTTTTTACTATGCTCTCCATTACCCGTAATTTTAGGCGCGATGGACTGAACGATGCCGTAAGCAATCACCCAGCTCGCCATAAAACCACCAACCCACCAATGGTTCCAGTCAAAAATTTGCGCTAAAAAGACAGGCAGTGCGACAACAAACCATACATCACGAGCACCGAATAGGAACAATCGAGCCGCTGATAACACATTAATCGAGTGACTCTTTGAGAACATCTCTTTAAACTTTGGTTTGTTTTTGGCTTTGCCAATATCACCGCGTAGTGCAAATAAACTAAAACACCACAGACAAAACAAGAACGCCGCCATAGCAGTCATCGCATTACTAAAACCTAAGACTGTTAACAACACACCACCCAGGAAAAAACCAATGCCTTTTAGCGCATTCTTAGAGCCAGTAAGCAAGGCTATCCATTGATAAAGTTTGTTGTTTTCATTACCAGAGACTAAAAACTTAATCGAGCTCTTAGCACTCATTTTGTTGAGATCTTTGGCAATGCCTGACAATGCTTGAGCGGCCATAACATAAGCAATAGTTAGCAACTCATTGGGGATTGCTAGCATTAACAACGCAATAACCTGCATTGCCAGACCAATATTCATGGTGCGATTTAACCCCCATTTAGCACCCAGCCAGCCACCGACAAGATTGGTCACCACGCCGAAAATTTCGTAAAACAGAAACAGCATCGCAATGCTTAAGGCGTTGTAGCCTAGCTGATGAAAATGCAGCACCACCAGCATGCGCAGCGCGCCGTCGGTTAACGTAAAGCCCCAGTAATTACCAGTGATAATCAAGTATTGCTTAAGGCTTTGCGGCAGGTTCGCTAATTTACTTAACATGATTATTTATCGCTAAGACCAACAAGTTTGACGAGTTCAGCAGTGCGGTTTGCATAGCCCCATTCATTGTCATACCACACGTATAGTTTTACTTGGGTATCGTTAACAATCATGGTTGATGGCGCATCAATAATACTTGAGCGAGGGTCAGTGCGGTAATCAATAGACACTAAAGGACGTTCTTCATAGCCTAAAATATCTTTTAGTTCGCCTTGTGCTGCATCGCTAAGTAGTTGATTAATTTCTTCTACCGTTGTTGCTCTGTCCATTTCAAATACACAATCGGTGAGCGATGCATTTGCTAAAGGGATACGGATTGCGTGGCCATTGAGTTTGCCTTTTAGCTCAGGGAAAATATGAGTAATGGCGGTTGCTGATCCTGTTGTTGTTGGGATCAAACTCATACCACAAGCACGAGCACGGCGTAGATCTTTATGAGGCGCATCTAAAATGGTTTGCGTGTTGGTGATGTCATGAATAGTGGTCATGCTACCGTGTTTGATACCAACTTTTTCATGAAGCACTTTAACAACAGGCGCTAGACAGTTAGTGGTACAAGATGCGGCAGTAACAATAGAATGTTGAGTTTTATCATAAAGGTTTTCGTTAACCCCCATCACGACATTTAATACCCCGTCCTCTTTAACAGGCGCAGTAACAACAACACGTTTAACGCCTTGGGCAAGATAACCTTGTAACAAGGCTTTGGTTTTTATTTTACCACTCGCTTCAATAACAACGTCACAGCCTGACCAATCTGTATCATTGATTGCTGTGTACTGTGTACACGGGATATTTTGACCATCGACAACGACATTATCGCCTTCGCTTGTTGCATTGTGATGCCACGTACCGTGTACTGAATCAAATGTCAGTAAATGGGCCAATGTTTTAGCGTCTCCGGCAGGATCATTAATTTGTACAACTTCAAACTCAGGCCAGTCAAATGCGGCGCGCATTGTTAAACGTCCCATACGGCCAAAGCCGTTAATTCCAACTTTTATAGTCATAGTTACCTCGATTAATTACGGTGCTTAACCGCAGAATTTATTTTTACTTGGTCGATCATTCATCGACTTTAACGAATGTATACTATCGCTGATCAGCGCTAGGTTGTGTCTGGTTGTCTGGGCAATAACGGTTTTAGCCCATTGTGGCAATTGCGGATTAATGCGATAAAACACCCACTGACCGTGCTTGCGTCCAGTAATAATGTCGGCTTTTTTTAGCACTGCCAGATTACGAGATAACTTGGGTTGACTGTCTTCATCCAGTGCTGCCATTAATTCACACACACAAAGCTCGCCGTGATAATGAGTCAGCATTAAGGCTTTTAAGCGGATATCGTCGGTGAGGCATTTATAGAAAACTGTTGGTTCTATATCTATTGCTGATTCGTGATCATCAGTTGTGTTGAGTTGTGGAAACTCCGCCGCTAAAAATAGTGAAATCAGATCATCAATTTCTTGTAAGGTTTTAGCAAATGCATGCTCTTGACGACGACTCTTAGGATCGGATAAATGCCACGCAAGTTGTTGAGATGTATTCTGATATTCACGACATTGTGCTTGGGCATCGTCACATAGCGTAATTACGGTATCAAAACGTTGTCCGTCTAACTCACTAAATGATTTGGCATAGAGAGCACTGGTATCAATGGACAAATCATCGAGTACTTTTAAAGCTCGCGGATCAACGGTTTCTGGGTTGGTCCCTGCGCTACTCACGTCAAAGTATTCACCAGCGCGATGCGTCAACAAGGCTTGAGCTAGTTGCGAACGCGCTGAATTACCAGTGCATAAAAATAAAACGCTTTGTCGACTGCTTGTTGCCATAAAAATCACCACAGTATTAATATGTGATTTATTGTATATCTGATTTTTCGTATGTACAAGGGCGGGTTAAATAGAGAGTGATATTCTTCACTAAATCTGTGTTGTTTCAATTTGGGGTGAATTAACCCAAGACTAATGCGTGAAAAAATAAGATAATCCCCACCATATAAAATCCCTTTGCTAAATAGCACTAACCACACTGGATAATTTCATGGAAATCAACGTAAATTTTCTCGATAACCTGCGACTAGAAGCTAAATTTGATGACTTCACCGTTATTGCTGATCAGCCGATCCGTTATAAAGGAGACGGCAGCGCGCCGGGACCATTTGATTATTTCTTAGCGTCTTCAGCCATGTGTGCGGCGTATTTCGTCAAAGTTTACTGTAACTCTCGTGATATTCCGACAGATGGTATTTCGGTATCGCAAAATAATATCGTTGATCCTGAAAATAGATATCAACAAACCTTTAAAATTCAGGTGCAATTGCCAGATAGCATAAGCGAACGTGATCGCACTGGTATTTTGCGCGCTATTGACCGTTGTACGGTGAAGCGCGTGGTGCAAAACCAGCCTGAATTTATCGTTGAAGCGGTGACTAATCTTAAAGATGAATCAGACGCGATGTTGATGGAATTACCTGATGATGGCACACAAACGTTTATCGAAGGTAAAGATTTACCGCTAGAAGAAACCATTAAGCAAATGACTAAAATCTTAGCGGATTTAGGCATGAAAATAGAAATTGCTTCATGGCGCAATATTGTCCCTAATGTATGGTCACTTCATATTCGTGATGCGGCATCTCACATGTGTTTTACTAATGGTAAAGGGGCGACTAAAGAGAGCGCATTATGTTCTGCACTTGGTGAATTCATTGAACGTTTAAACTGTAACTTCTTTTATAATGATCAATTCTTTGGCCGTGATATCGCTAATCGTGATTTTGTTCATTACCCGAATGAAAAGTGGTTTAAAGGTGGCGATGACGATTCATTGCCATGTGGCATGTTAGATGACTATAGCCGTGACATTTACGATCCTGAGGGAGAACTTCGCGCTTCACATCTAACAGATACAAACTCTGGCAACGTTGAACGTGGTATTTGTGCATTGCCGTATCAACGTCATAGCGATGGCGAAACAGTTTATTTCCCGTCAAATTTGGTTGAAAACTTATTTTTAAGCAACGGCATGAGCGCAGGTAATAACCTAGCTGAAGCCAAAGTACAGTGCTTGTCTGAAATATTTGAGCGTGCAGTTAAAAAGCAAATCATCAGTGAAGAAATTGTCCTGCCAGAAGTACCAAAAGACGTTATCGCACAATACCCTAGCATCAAAGCGGGCATCGACGCTCTAGAAGCACAAGGTTTCCCTATTGTTGTTAAAGATGCGTCACTAGGCGGTGTGTTCCCAGTGATGTGTGTGACGTTAATGAATCCTAAAACCGGTGGTGTTTTTGCGTCATTCGGCGGACATCCAAGTTTTGAAGTGGCACTAGAGCGCAGTTTAACCGAGTTACTACAAGGACGTAGTTTCGAAGGATTAAATGACGTACCTAAGCCAACCTTTGAAAGTGCCGCAGTCAGTGAGCCAGAGAACTTCGTTGACCACTTTATTGATTCTACTGGGGTTATTTCATGGCGCTTCTTTAGCGATAAAGCCGAATATGATTTCTGCCACTGGGATTTCTCAGGTACTACTGAGCAAGAGTGTGACAATATGTTCGCTATCTTGGCTGATCTTGGCAAAGAAGCTTATGTTGCTGAATATACTGATATTGGTGTTGCTTGTCGCATCTTAGTGCCAGACTACTCAGAAGTGTACATGGTAGACGATCTTATTTGGGATAACACCAATAAGGCGATTAACTATCGTGAAGACATCTTAAATATTCATGCGTTAGACGATGAAGGAATTAGTGACTTACTCGATCGTTTAGAGGCAAGCGAGTTAGACAACTACACCGATATTAAGACATTGATTGGTATTGAATTCGACGAGAATACTAACTGGGGACAATTAACGATTCTAGAGCTAAAAATCTTAATTAATTTAGCGCTTGGTGACTTTGAAGAAGCGATAGAACAAGTGGGTTCATTCCTTCAGTACAATGATAACAGTGTTGAGCGTGGCTTGTTTTATCAAGCAATGAATACCGTTCTTGAGATAGCGTTAAATGATGATTTAGAAATCGAAGACTTTATTCACAATCTTAATCGTATGTTCGGTGTTGAAGTGATGGAAGCTGTTATTGGTAGCATTAATGGCGATGTCCGTTTTTATGGCTTAGAGCCAACGAATATGGATTTAGACGGTTTAGACAGACATCAACGTTTGCTTAATAGCTATAACAAGCTGCACAAAGCACGTGCGGAAAGAGTCGCTAACTAGTACTAAAAAGAAGAGCCTCAGTTTAACTGGGGCTCTTTGTTTAGATTAGTCTAATTGAAAATCTAGTCTAACTTCTTGATTCATGCGCCTCGCAAGATTATCTTTTGATTTAGCTGGTAAATATTTCCAACGTTCTAGCGCTTTTTTCGCTTCTTTATCAAACACATTTTTGGGAGATGATGCCACTATATTGATGTTATCTACATCGCCATCTTCCAAAATATCAAATGTCATCACAACATAGCCTTCGATGCCATTTCTCGCTGCGTTAATTGGATAGCGAGGCGCTATATGCACAACTGGCCCTTTAATATCTGAAGAGGGTTGTATCACTTCAGATTTACTATCATGAAATGACTGTGAAGTTAATTTCTTTAGGGCGGCGATTCCTGCATTATGACTTCTAGGCTCCAATAATCGCGATTCAACAGATTTTTTAAAATAAGAAATAGCGGCTTTTCTGCCTGATTCACTAGATAAACTTGAGTGAAGTGACCCTAAAAGGTGATTGATATACGCTTTGTCAAACTCAGTTTTTGGCATTAAAGTTTTTGCCATTGCAATCGCTTTATTTACGTTACCAATTTGGTACTGATCGTAAATTGAAGAGACCTGTACACCAACTGATTTACTCAGTATATAGTTGTTTTGGTGTTTTTTGGGGGACGTCTGACAGGCAGTCAATGCTAACGCGATTAATGGAATTATAATTTTTTTCAAAAGTAATGTCCTTTTCTTAATACTCGTGTTGTGTGAGTATTATTTTTTTGTTGGTTGCGTATAGAAATCTAAACGAATAGTTTGATCTTTGGCTGCTATAGGGTAATAAATCCATTGCTTAAATGCTTTTATTGATTCACTTGTATACAGGCCATTGGGCACCGATTCTTCAACACGTATATTTGCAACTCGCCCATTTTCTGTGATATCGAATTTCATAATTACGTACCCTGCGGTGAATCGAGAACCCTCGGGATCGTTAGGAGGAATGGTAAAAAGAGCACCAGAGAACTTCTTTGGTGTGACTTTTGTTTGTTCTGCGATTAACTCTTCGATGGCCTCCAACGGCAATTTTCGACTATGCTGCGCAAGCTTTTTGGCATAGTAGTTTGTTTTTTCTTTATTTTTACGCTTCATATAAATCAATGTTAGTGCCTTAACACTATCAAGGTAGGAATTTGATGGGAGAAAGTAAGGCGGAAGATCTACAGATTTTTCTAACAAAGGTAATGCCATGTCATAGTCAGACAATTTGAAATAGCTAATTCCTTTAAAAGCATCTATCGCAGCTCGATCGGAGAAATTTTGTGGCGAGATATCAGATGCTAACTTAATCGCCGTTTTATAGTCACCATTAATGTAAGGACGATAAATTGTTGGAACCTTATCAATAAAAGTACTAGATACATTAGGAATGTATTCAGGACTTGAAGATATTGCTGTAGATTGACAGGCAGTTAATGTTAACGCGATTAATGGAATTATTATTTTTTTCACAGATAGGTATCCTTAGGTATCTTTATTCTTTTGTTGTTTCTTGCCCTGCGCTCTCAAATCTTTCATAAAGTTCGACTCATCGGGAACGCGAATTTTTGAAAAAACCTCGCTGATGGGTTGGGTAATAAATTGCTCAGGGAAAGTGGCACGAAATTTAACAAATTTATCTTTTAATTTAAATAGATAAATAGAAGTGAACCCTTTCTCTCCAAGTTTTTGTTGGTATTCCCCCTGAAAATAAAGTCCTGATATTTTCTGCTGCTCATGAGTTACCGTTAACGCCTTTGGCGCTGTAAAACTCACATCAGTCCATTCTAATTGTTTGGCTACGCTATTAAATTCGTTTTCAATATTTTTAGATTCTTGTGCCAACAAGTCTGATTCGCCATCAAAATTAACTTTGCGAATTGGATAGACGTACAAGTCAATTTTATCACTGTGATAATCTTTATTCGCGTAAGTAGAGACGCTGCCAAGTAGTGGATCGTTGTAGATGTATTGCCCCATAAAATCAAAGCCAGCTATTTTTTGAGGAACCGTTAAATCTTCTTCATAGTTGCTCGATTTTAATACCTGCGTTAAGTAGCGATTAGATAAGGTATTATCTTGTTGGAGATCTTTAATTATATGAGAAACCAAGCTTTTAGAAAATTGTGTATTGGCCTCTTTAGGATCCGTAAACAATGATTGTTGGCTGACATATGGTAAATCATAATCGTACTGTTTTATTTTTAAGTTACGCCAATAAATAGAAACTTGCGCTTGCACATTCATTTCATTGGTCATGGGAATTAATAATAAGCTCAGTCCAGATAACGCTGCCTGAGATATCTCTCCAGCGCTTTCATTATCTAAACTAGCGGTTGCTATCGCGATAGAATATTCAATGCTGTCATTGGCTTCATGTACTTGTGAAAAAAGTTTTGAATCAGTAAATTGCGTCGTGTAATGAGATGTATCAACTTGATTTATTCGGCAGTAGTTTAAGGCTGATTCATCAGCAAATGCCTGACAGTTTTTTTGTAAATCTTTTGATAACTGATTGGCAAACACAGCAATAGGTGGAAGTTGAAAATCAACTTTCTTATTATAAACCGCAATCTGAGGTGAATGAGTGGTGGCACAACCCGCCACGATGGCGATTAGAGAAACGATTGATAGATTTTGGATTAGTTTATTAAGCATTGCTAGTTAGCCCTTTAAACGATAATGCTGGCGCAGCATATCATAAAATCGGCTACAAACACCCTAAGAAATTTGAGCTAATATGATGAGTAAATTAAGTCGCAATTGCTAACTATATTCTAAATCAGGCAACCGTTTGGCAACGAAATCTTAGCGCTATCCTCGTTTCTTCTATTTGTTTTCTTTCTTCATTTAACTTGGCTAGTAGTCCATGAAAACCTGATAAGGATGGTGATAACTCACCTTCAATAATGTGTGCATTTACATTAATTGCATTAAATATTTGCCCACTTGTACTTGTTAAAATTAACTAAAATGGCGTTGCTCTCAATCCTAATAGCCAGCTATTAGTCAACCGAGCGCCTGTTTTAGCTGATTTTCTCTACGCACAACAAGATCACTTACTTAATGCAATTGGTATAATTAATCGCCCAGCGTGTTCTTTAGCGATGACCATTTGAATATTATTAGATCCAATATCAATAGCTACTATGTGCTTAATTTCTTGCATACATATCTCATTAACTTTCTCAGCAACAGTGAAAGCTTAAAAGGAAAATATGACAACTTTATGGCATTTTTATCAGGGGTATAATATTGCGCAACTTCAATCAAGAAATTGCTAAATTATCTCGCTATTCTAATTTGAGCAGTAAAATTACATCGTTAGGAAACCAGATGCATGTAGAAAACAAACAGCGATACCAAGCACGGTTTAAACAAGTTGTGGATTATATTCACCAACACTTAGATTGTCCGATGAATTTAGATGTTCTCGCTAACATTGCACATTTCTCTAAGTATCATTTTCAACGACAATTTACTGCTGTTATGGGCGTGTCCCCGATTCAATATATACAACAACTTCGTTTAGAGCGTAGCGCTTATGAGCTCGCGTTTAGACAAGGTGATATTTGCAATATTGCGTTTAGAGGACACTTTCAAAGCCAAGAAGCTTTTAGCCGGGCATTTAAAAAGTATATGGGGCAAAGTCCTCTTCGCTTTAGAAAATCGACCCCGTGGCGAAAGTGGCATGCTAAACAACAGACTCAAAGCGCGTATAATTTAAGGACTTTATCAGTGAATAATTCATTTAATATCCAGCAAGTTAGCATTATAGATTTTCCAGCGACCCCAATTGCCTGTCTAACTCATCAAGGTCAGCCAGCACTAGTCATGAAAACAGTGTCAACATTCATTGCATGGCGTAAGGCGCAAGGAAATTTATCACCAAAAGTGAGTGATACGTTTAATGTTTTGTATCATGACCCACAAACAGTGCCGGCAAATGAATATCGCTTTGATATTGCCTGTTCCGTATTAGCGCCAATTGCGGAAAATGAGAGCGGGGTTGTGAATGCAACGTTAGCGCAATGTCGTTGTGCAACATTAAGATTTATTGGCAGTAATGAAGATATGGCACAAGCCATCTCATTTTTGTATGGTCAATGGCTACCACAGAGCGGTGAAGAGTGCTCTGAGCATCCATTATTTGTGAAGCGTTTAGCAATGTACCCAGAAGTTGCAATGCACCAGCAAGAATTTGAGTTGTATCTACCTATTAGTTAACGGTCTTAACAGATTTATATTGTATACGTTTAAGTTATTTTCTCTATATGCCAAAAACCTTGGTGTTATTAGCTTTTAGCCGTTTTTATTACTTGCTGCATTAGATATATTCAAGGTATAAATAATCATCAATTTTTTAGTCCAGCAGAGAAATAAGTGACCAGTAAATATCAACGGATTGTCGTTAAATTAGGTACCAGTGTTTTAACATCGGGTGGAGATGCACTTGATCGTGCACAAATGGTAGAGCTAGTGCGCCAAATGGCGAACTTGCAAGCTAAAGGCTGTGAGATTGTACTTTGTACATCAGGTGCCATTGCGGCAGGTCGTGAGCGTTTAGGATACCCCACAGTTGACGACTCTATGGCGAGCAAACAAATGTTAGCCGCCGTTGGGCAAAGTCAGTTAATTCAAACATGGGAAAACCTATTTAATATTTATGGCCTCCACGTTGGACAAATGCTGTTAACGCGCGCCGATCTTGATGATCGTGAACGTTACCTCAACGCCCGTGACATGTTGGAAACATTGCTAAAAAACAAGATTATTCCTGTCATAAATGAGAATGATGCGGTCGCCACTAACGAAATTAAGGTCGGGGATAATGATAATCTGTCTGCCTTAATGGTTGGTCTTGCAGATGCCGATTTATTGCTACTACTCACCGATCAAGCTGGCCTTTATGATGCTAATCCCCGCACCAACCCAGACGCTAAGCTGATCTCAGAGGTTGATGAGATTGATGACGCATTACGTGAAATTGCTGGCGATAGTGGCACATCATTAGGTACTGGCGGTATGGCAACTAAATTACAAGCAGCTCAATTAGCACGTCGCAGTGGTGCCACTGTGATTATTGCCGCTGGGCAACAACCTGATGTAATTAATGATATCTGTAAAGGTAAGATGGTTGGTACTCGATTTAAGCCATCTAATAATCCACTGGAAAGTCGTAAACGTTGGCTGCTTGCTGGCCCTGGGCCTGTTGGCAGTATTTCGTTGGACAAAGGCGCCACTAATGCGGTTATTGAAAAAGGCAGCAGTTTGTTAGCTAAAGGCATCGTCGCCATTAAAGGACGTTTTGATCGCGGTGATATGGTGATTTTGCATAACGAATTAGGCAGCGAAATAGCGCGTGGGTTAACGCGCTATAGCAGCCAAGATTTAATGCGAATCAAAGGGCAACATTCAGATAATATTGAAGAAATCCTTGGTTATGCTTACGGCAAAGTGGTGGTACATCGTAATAATTTAGTGATCAAGTCATCACGTTAAACAGTTTAGATAGGAGCAGTAAATGAGCACGTTAATCGCAATGGGGCAAAAAGCGCAGCAAGCAAGTTATCAATTAGCAACCGCGTCGACTCAGCAAAAAAATGAGTTATTAACATTGTTAGCCCGAGGATTAAAAGAAAAGCAGCCCACTATTCTTGCCGCCAATAGCATTGATATTGTAGCGGCGCAGCAGGCTGGCTTAGATGAGTCGTTAATCGATCGCTTGTTATTAAATGAAGAACGTTTAAATGCGATGGCAGATGATGTACTACGTTTATGTCAATTAGATGATCCTGTTGGTGAAGAAACGGAATCTAAAGTGTTGGATAATGGACTGCGCTTATCAAAACGCCGTGTGCCAATTGGTGTGATGGGGGTTATTTATGAAGCGCGTCCTAATGTGACTATCGATATTGCTGCACTGGCGCTAAAAACAGGTAATGCTGCCATATTGCGTGGTGGTAAAGAAACCATTAATAGTAATTTGGCGTTGTTAACCATTATCGAGCAAGCATTGGTGGCGGCTAAATTACCAAGTGCCTCTATTCAGTATATTGAAAATACTGATCGCGCACTCATTGGTGAATTGTTAAAACTTGATAAGTACGTCGACATGATTATCCCACGTGGCGGAAAAGGCTTACACCGTTTGTGTGTAGAGCAAAGTACTATCCCGGTGATTACGGGTGGAATTGGTATTTGTCACTTATTTACAGAGCGGAGCTGTGACATCGACAAATCAATTGAGATTGTTCACAACGCCAAAGTACAGCGTCCAAGCGTTTGTAATGCGTTGGATGTATTGCTGGTGGACGAAGCTATTGCAAGTGACGTGTTAACAAAGCTAGCTGCTCGTCTAAAAGACGATAACGTATTGCTCAAAGCTGATGACAAGGCGCTAGGCTTATTACAATCACTTGATTGTAATGTTGACGCGCTTGGTGATGATGATTTCGATACTGAATGGTTATCGCTGACATTAACAGTGAAAGTTGTTGCTGACATTGATGAGGCGATTACTCATATTCGAGAGCATTCAAGTCAACATTCGGATGGTATTTTAACGAATAACCTGCAATGCGCCGAGAAGTTCGTGAATCAAGTAAACTCAGCGGCTGTGTACGTTAATAGCAGTACACGTTTTACCGACGGTAGCCAGTTTGGTTTAGGCGCTGAAGTAGCTGTTAGTACACAAAAACTCCACGCCCGTGGCCCGATGGGATTGAAAGAGTTAACTACTTATAAGTGGATAGGTGTTGGGGATTATTTGATTCGGGAGTAGGCCAACAAAAAGTCGGCAATTCAAATTGCCGACTTTTTCTTTTAAGAAGTAATTACAAACAACCTTCCAAAAATTCAATGGCTTTTTCTTCTCGTGGATCTAAATGACCATCTGACATTGAAACACCTTTTGCTAACTCGATAGCGAGTGATTTAGCTGGTGAGTCGATGATGTGTTTACAACGGTGACGAATAAACTCTTCAATACGGTCTGTTTCAATAGCATCACGAGCTGCAACACTCACTGATTTAACGTAATCAACTGGCGACATTTCACCTTTCCATTTTAATGAGCTCACCCATTCAAAGGTGTATTCCATTTCTTTATCTTCAACCACGCCGTCGATTTCAACGAATAATAATACTAAGTCAACTAAGGCTTCACGTTGTAGTTGATCAACACAAACACCCATGTCGAAGTTGTTGAGCAATTTTTCAAAATTCATTCCGTTTTCCTTTATTGTTTTTTAATCAAACAGATTTTAATCTGAACTCAGGTTATTTGCTTTAGCTTAACAAGCTTAGCGTTGAATTCAAGCTTGAAGTTGAGTTAATAACCATGCTTGCCATTCAGCCGTGTTATCTGCATTAGGCCAAACCATGGCATCATGGAGCAAGTTGGCTTGCTGCCAATGTGCTTCTGTCGTGTTACTGGCGTCTTCTGGCCATTGTAATTGCTGTAAATAGGCGGGGCTCATTACAGGTAGTAATTGTTCAGCAAGTAATAGCTGAGCGTTGGGATTGTTAAAAGGTGTTTGTTGATAGTCGATGGCTAAGTCGTAATTGTGTTCTTGATAATTAACTAAACCGCCTTCTGCATAGGTTGTTATGGTTATATGAGGATACTGCTTATAGAAAGACTCTAAGCGCGGCACTAACCACTTATAAGCAAAGGATGGCGTGAGCTTAAGGTGAATTTCTGAACTTTGTTCACCGTCTCGCATTAGTTCCAACAGGGTCGATTCAATGCCAGCGATACCACTGCTCACTGCATCGCGTAATAATATGCCTGAATTAGTGATGCTTATACCACGAGAGTGACGCTTAAAAAGTAAGAACCCGACTGTAGATTCCAGTCCGCGAATTTGTTGACTGACTGCGCCAGTCGTTACATTGAGTACCTTTACCGCCTGTGTGAAACTGGTGCAATGGGCCGTTTTCTCAAAGGTGAAAAGTTGTGATAATAAATTCGCGTTAATCGTCATTGGGTTTGTTTAGTTATATTGCTTGTAGTTTAACTATAGTCTGATAGTAATTTATATGGTTTGTGATCAGCAATAGTTTATTTCACACTGCATTTAAATCAGCAGTGGGCAAAGCAATGAAAGTTTTAGTGTTAGGTAGTGGAATTGTTGGGTTAACCAGCGCATGGTATTTAGCTCAAGCAGGCTTTGAGGTCTGTGTTGTTGATCGTCAATCAAGTAGTGCTCAAGAAACAAGTTTTGCTAATGCGGGACAGATTTCTTATGGTTATAGTTCTCCGTGGGCAGCTCCAGGTATTCCGCTGAAAGCAATCAAATGGATGGCATCTGAACATTCTCCATTGGTTATTAATCCCAACCTATCATCGTCAATGTATCAATGGATGTGGCAACTGTTTGTTAATTGCGATGTGAATCGGTATCAAACTAACAAGGCAAGAATGCTGACCTTAGCTAATTACAGTCGTCAGTGCCTGACTGAACTTCGCACAGCAACAAATATTCAATATCAAGGTCGTCAACAGGGGACATTACAGCTATTTCGACAGCAACAACAAATCGATGCGCTTGATAATGACATGGCGCTGTTACGTGAAAATGGCACTGAATTTTCGTTATTGACGCCACAGCAATGTCTTGAACGAGAACCGGGGTTAATGTCTCGTCGCTGTGATATGGCTGGTGGTTTGTTATTACCTAATGATGAAACGGGAGATTGTGAGCTATTTAGCCAGCAATTGACGGCAATGGCGAAAGCGGCAGGGGTAGAATTTAAATTTAATACCACTATTAACAACCTTGTTTATGACAGTGACGTTATCCATGGCGTAATGACCGGTGATGGTTTACTAACAGCAGATAACTACGTCGTCGCATTAGGCAGTTACTCGGCAGCATTGCTCCAGCCGTTGGGGTTAGAATTACCGGTTTATCCTGTGAAAGGTTATTCAATGACGGTGCCGTTAGATAATGAAAACAAAGCGCCAATTTCAACGGTGATGGACGAATCATTTAAAGTGGCTCTTACGCGATTCGACGATCGCATAAGAGTTGCTGGCACTGCGCAGTTATGTGGTTTTGACTTATCCGTTGCACCCAAACGCACAGCGACACTGACTAAGGTATTTAATGATTTATTTCCACAAGCAGGCGACATAAAACAAGCGAGTTTTTGGAGTGGATTACGCCCAATGACGCCAGATGGCACGCCAATCATTGGTAAAACAGTGATTAAAAACCTTTACACTAATACTGGTCACGGCACCTTGGGTTGGACAATGGCGTGTGGCTCTGCAAAGCTACTGTGTGACCAAATACTGCAACAGCAGACAGAGATTAATGAACAGGATTATCAACTGACTCGTTATCAATGAGAGTAACTTACAATAACTCGTTAGTAATGAGCTTTAATAAAAAAGTTTCACGTTCGATGGATAAGCCCTTTTTATCGCTGTTAGCTAATGTATGTTCGTTGTGGGCAATCGCTTCGTGAATATTAAGCCACACTGGGCGCATGCCGTTGTGTATTTCATAATCTTCCAATTGAGTTTCACCAAGCTCGTTGTGAACTGAGCATGTAAAGCAGTAAGAATCCATGTGAACGGTATCAAAATCATTCTTATACCAAGGACGAAACTCTTCATAGCGTCCGAAAGGTACTATGTCATCGATATCTTTAGCGCCTGTCTCTTCTTTAAGTTCTCGAATGAGCCCTTCAATGATATCTTCGCCTTCATCTACGCCGCCACCGGGTAAGGTGTAATCATGATAACGCTCGGTATAGAGCATTAAAATATTCTCACCATTGAGGACGATAGCGCGAGCAGCGCGGCGATGAAACATTGTTGATGATTGTGGATTAGCATCGGGGTGAATTGCAGTTTTTAACAGGCGCATAAACAGTGATATCAAATATTAAAGGCGGCGCAGTATAGCAAAAAGTTACTAGGGTCTGCTGAACTTTGTAGTTTAAATTTTATTCAGCCCAAAAGGGTTGTGGGCACATGTTCATTGTTCCAAACTGAGCATAAGAACCCACATCCCTGTGGGCGAGACATGAGGATTGATGCTGGGTTTACCCAGTGAATGACGAATAACGCGGCACAAAATACTTTTAGATTGAACAAAGTTTGAACCGCAAAGAACAACAGACCCTATCTTCAGTGAAATAAAGAGATAACGATTATTGCTAAGTCAGATGAATTAAAACTGAATTTACTAATATTATGGTTATGAAACAATAAACCATAATGTTCGTAAGACTTGGCAATAAACGCCTCGATGCTTCGCTGAAAACTAATTAAAATTGATACCCGACCTGCAATCCTAAACTGTATCCCTCGTCACGATGTTTACTATACGAGTCACCTAAATGAACGCCGAAGTTGAAGCCTGCATTATTGATTTCGTTCATATAGTAGGTGTACTGCACACCGTATTCATAAATTCTATTACTCTGATAACGACTGTTAGCAGCGTCTTTTTTCACTAATACGTTATCAGACTCAGAATATAGAAATAGTCCTAAACCGTGTTTATTATTAACAAAGTCAAAGATATCACTTTTGATCCAACCTACACCAAAGGAATCACAATCTCGACTGTTACTAGTAACACTAGAGCATCCAAGAGCAATATATTTAAAATCGGTTTCGCTTACCAAGGCGAGATTAAAGCCTAGGCCCGCATAATTGTACCCAATGCCTATTCCAAAGGAAAAATATGGTGAGTTATCGTTTTCTTGAGTTGGTAAGTTATCACTTTCTGGCGTTGCGTTAGCTGAAAAAGATGAGAGCATTATCGATGCGATGACGAGTGCTTTATACATTTGAATCCTTTCTTTTATCGTATTAATTACAATTAGATAGGTAATGTAGTGGAATAACTATGAATAGAAACTGAACATTAATTAGCTTACTTTTTTATGCTTTTTGGCTTTAACCGCACAGGCACATAAACCACCTGATTTAGCAGGGCATTGTTTGCAGGGAGAATTTTTATAAGGCGTTAACGCAAAGCTCATCGAGCTTGGTTTTGCATTTATTGGACTAACGGTGTCGATAATCTCAGTATCATTTGAAGTTGGCTGGCTTTTAGTGGGTAATAATTGCATGGCGATAGTATTCGCCAACTCATCAATATCGACTTGGTTCATTTCATCTAAGGAAACTTGCTCGATAGCCTGAGATTTTAAACGTTTCTTTACAGCTTTATAGATCGCTTTTTCAAGAGCTTTTACCTGCGATTTACTCTGCTTTTTAAGCGTTTTAAGTGATGTGTGTTCAGTCATAATACTACTAAATACTCTAATATTTAGTAGTATTCTAAATGGAAACTATTATCAGTCAATGATAGGTAGAATGATTAGTACACTTAAGCCGCCTTGATCACGATTATTAAATATTAACTTTCCTTCATGGGCTTCAATAATTTCACGACAAAGTGCCAGTCCTAACCCTGTGCCTGAATGTTTTGTTGAATAAAAGGGCAGTAGCGCATTTTGAATCACCTCGGCAGACATTCCGCTGCCATTATCATTAATGGTTATTTCAAGGCCATGAGCTGTCGTATCAAAATTGATGCTGATCTTGCCACTTGCATCGGCTTCATGAGCGTTTTTGAGTACGTTAATAAATACCTGTTCAAGTTGAGCAAGATCACCATCAATTGAGGTACTTGGCAAGGCACTGAGCAGTTCAAACGGATAAAGTGTTTGTAACTGCTCAACCAACTCTGGCCACATAATTGGTTGCTTGTGGGGGAGCTTAACCTTAGTTAACGTGGCATACCCCTTAATGAAATCATTGAGGTGATTCACACGGCCACTAATGGTATTAAAAACGCGGTTTAAGCGTGGTTCATCAAGGTTTTTAGCCAGTAATTCACCGCTGTGACACATCGAGCTAATTGGCGCGATAGAATTATTGAGCTCATGACTGATGACGCTGATGACTTTTTTCCATGTCGCTACTTCTTGTTTCGATAACTCTTGGGTAATCGTTTTGAGTAAAAAGAGTTTATGGCGCGCTTGGTGGATGGTGACGCTAGAGTTAGTGACGTGCCACGCTTGTTGTGCGCCTTGGCTGTCGGTTAATGTAAAAATCGTTTCACCGTGATGATTTAACGCATGTTGAAACTCCGGTGCAAGTGAATTAACCAAGCTTGTCCACTGTCGTCCGACAATTGAGCCATTGAGTTCAAATGCTTGCTGAGCGCTGTTATTGGTAAATACGATTGTATCGCGATGATCCACCAAAATAGTCACCATAGGGGACGCATTAAGCACTTTGTCTAACATCATCTCGCGTTGATAAAGTCGTTGTCGTTCATCTCGTAATTTGGAACATGTCTGATTGAAGGCGTCAATAATTGGATTGTAGCTCTTCTCTTTTTGATGATTCAAACTCACAGAAAAATCATTGTCTCGCAAACTTTGTAATCCATGGTCAAGGCTCTGTAAGATAATTTGATGACGCTTGAATTGTCGCTTAAGCAATTTAAAGGTGGCGAGGAGTGAGCAGGCAAAAAATACCATCGTTGCGATAGGGTACTGCGGGCCCCAAAAATACGCCGTCGCCATCACGCCTGCGTGAAGTAAGCCTAATGAAATAATTAACCACATATTAGCTGTCCGATTCTTGACTGATTTGATGCTTTTCGATGCGGCGATACAATGCTTGTCGGCTCATGCCTAGCTCATTGGCTGCACGTGCAATAACCCATTGATGTTTATCTAATACCGATTTTAATAGCGTTTTATCATCGTCGATTTTTATTGGCGTGAATGCTTGGTTTGCTAGCATAAAGTGCTCACTGAGCAATAAGTTGTCGCTACAGAGTACAACAGCACGTTTACAGTGATTTTCCAATTCACGTACATTGCCATGCCATGGTTGCTTTGGAAGTAACTGTTTAACGTCTTCACTTAGTTGATAGTCGTCGCCAATAAAATGGTAAGTTAGCGGTAAAATGTCATCTTGTCGTTGATTAAGTGGCGGTAGGTTAAGCTCCACGACATTGAGTCGATAGTATAAATCTTCGCGAAACAAATTGTCTTTGATGGCTTGTAATAAGTCACTATTTGTCGCGCTTATTACACGAACATCAACGCTAATAGTTTCACTTGAACCAACACGTTCGAATTGACCTGTTTGTAGCACCCGCAGTAATTTCATTTGCCCTGCTAGTGGCAAATTGCCAATTTCATCTAGGAATAAAGTGCCGCCATCAGCAGCTTCAAAACGCCCTAGGCGCATTGACGTAGCACCAGTGTATGCGCCTTTTTCGGCGCCAAACAATTCAGCTTCCATTAATTCACTGGCCAGTGCTCCCATATTGACCTTAATAAAAGGCTGCGCACTGCGCGGAGAATTCTGATGAATATAATCGGCAATACGCTCTTTACCACTGCCATTGGCACCAGTAATTAACACGCTAATATCGCTAGCTGCTACTTTTCCTGCCATAGCGATGAGTTGTTTCATTGGTGCACTTTCAATGATCAGTTGGTTAGTTACTGATGATATCTTTTGTGATTTAGCTGGCGTGTTCTGTTGAACATTTTCACTAATGGTTTGCAGTAATTTTGTGTCGTTCCACGGTTTAGGTAAGTAATCGGCGGCGCCTGATTTTACAAGTTCAATAGCTGTTTCTAATTGGCTCCACGCGGTAATAACAATAATAGGTGTATCAGGCGTTATGTCTTTAAATTGATAGAAAAGAGACTTTCCCTCAGCACCAGAAGTAGTGCCTTGACTAAAATTCATGTCTTGAATGATTAGATCTATCTGTTGATTGGTTGCCGCGATAACAGCGTCTTTTACAGTACTCGCGGTTACTACCTGATAATCATGCAGGCTAAGTAGTAAATCTAGAGCGTCTAAAATATCATGGTTGTCATCAACCACTAGGATCCGCTTCATTAACAATTCCCGTTGTTCTTATTTTGTCGCCACGACAACGTGGCGACATTTATTATTGTTATTATTTTATAAAGTGCGAGTTGCAATCACTGGCGAAATCTTTGTTGTTTTATACGCCGGTAACCAAGTGGCTAAGGTGCCGGCCGCAAAGACAATAAATACCGCTAGAGCATACAATATTACGTCTGGCTTATCGATAGTTATTACTTGTGATAAGGCAACATTAAGTCCAATCATTGTTGCAATCCCGAGTAAGCTCGCGCCAAAATTTAGTAACCAGTTTTCACTAAATACATACAACATGATGTCTTTTTTACGAGCGCCAAGCGCGCGACGAATACCGATGAACTTACGCTGTTGTGTTACGTGAAAATGGGCATGAGCAAAGCTGCTTACGACAGTAACAACAATCATTAAAATAGATAGTAATCCGAATAAACTCGCAAGCCCTGATTCTTGACTGTAAAACTTCTTAAGTCTGGTGCTCATGCTTTGTACTCTAATAATATCGCGCTCTGGTTGCACGGATAAAATCGTGTCACGTAGCTGTGCTTGAACTTGCGCTACCTTACCCGGCTCAACACGGACAACATAGTTCTGAATAAAATCAGACTGCGAATACATGAAGCTTGAAAATACGCCGAAGTATTTTGAATTCCCCCGAGTATGATTAGGGCTAATAACGAAGTCCTTTGCAATGCCAACAACACGGCCGCTATTGGTTAGCTCACCAATCGCTGATTTGTTTGGGAACACGGCTTTGGCAAGTGATTCTGTCAAGATAATATTGGTATCGTCGCTACTGCCACGATTATCTGAATAGAATCTATCAGTAAAATCATCAAGTGTTGTTAGGGCTCGGCCTTCAATAATTTCAACGCCAAGGTTTTCTAGTCCAATTTCGCTGCTAAAGAACTTTGGAACGTATTGTAATTCAAGCGCTAAGGTAGCGTTTTCAGGGAAGTCGGCTGGTTGGATATTACCATTCCAACCGCCATTTTGAATAGGCAATTGGTTGTAATGCGCTACGCTGATGACGCCATCGAGCGCGGTGATTTTAGCAATGTCTTGTTTGGCGATTGAGCGAAAATAATCAGTATCGCGAAAAGCGCCTGAAGTTGGCAGTAACTCAACGGTAATGAGCTGTTCAACGTCAAACCCTAATGGTCGTTTTAATTTTTCGATGGCACTGGCGGTTAATATAACGGTGTTAACCATTAAGCCAATAGTGAGGCTTAATTGAAGTAATAATAGTGCCGTCGCAAATTTTCTCAGGCGTAATGCTTTTAGGAGCGCTTTAATATTCATGGGGAGGCCTTATTTTAACGTGGTCGATAACGACGTTTGACATGAACGAATTAGCGGATAAATCATGCTAATGAATGAAGTTGACAGGGCAATAATGACACCAAATATAATAAGTGATGCATCGATATCACTGGTGTACTGAAGCTTTGGAAATAAACTCATTGATATATTTAAGAATACCCAGCCAAAGACGAGCGCCAGCGCCGCACAGCACAAGCCAATAATCATGCTTTCTACTAGTCCTTGGTAAAAAATATCCTTAATACGAGCGCCTATTGCGCGGCGCAGACCTGTCTCAAATCGCGCGCTGTGATAACGTGCAAGAAGCAAACTACTGGCATTAAAAATACACACGGCTAAGAATAGTGACGTGGCTATCGCGAAAGCCAACATGCGCTCGTCAACAACGTTGTGATGTTCTAACCATTGATTGACGTCTAATAAACGGTTGTCGTTAGCGCGTAAGAAATCGCCTTGCTCTTTTCTATGCTGTGAGTAATTATCCAGGTATTGTTGCATTGCTAATTTTTGGTGCGGTGTGTCTAGCTGTACAAATGATTGAATAAAAAAACCATTCTTACCACGATTATCAGAGACACTATTAATGCGCTCTGTCGCAGAGCTTTGCACGTTGATTGCCCATTCGCTGTCCATCGCTGTTTCGATAGGTGCAAATATGTCATCACTGATATTAAATGCTTGCGTGCCAGTAACATGATAGAACATTGGTTTAACAACCCAAGGTTTTAATACCCCAACAACTTCAAAAGATTTTCCATCAATTTCAATGGTTTTTCCTACGCTATCACCGCCATTAAATACTTGCTGATTTAATGAGTCACCAATGACAACTTGTTTAGCATGATCTTCTTTCCATGCTCCGCCAAATGCAAAAGGGGCATCCATCATTGGGAAAAAGTCTGGCGTGGTTGCTCTAACAACCGCAGGGTAACGAGACAAATTATCTGAGTTTATGTCACGTGTATAAACCTTTGATTGATAATGCACTAGTGTATTTGTCGCAATGTCATTTTTTAGAATATGCATCGCATCGTCATAACGCATGGTTTCACGTAAACGGGCGTCTGGAT
Organism: Psychrobium sp. nBUS_13; assembly: GCF_051201665.1. Lineage (GTDB taxonomy): Bacteria > Pseudomonadota > Gammaproteobacteria > Enterobacterales > Psychrobiaceae > Psychrobium. The sequence continues at coordinate 1,076,585 of NZ_CP179210.1, forward strand.
TCTCGTTCGGCCAAATATTTAATGTAACATTGAAAATTCGATCACTTTTTTGAGGGATGGGATCGTTAGCCATTGATTTGATAATCGCGATATTCGCTAAAAAAACACCAACACCAACGGCCAATGTTGAAATCATTAAGATAAAAAACAAGCGATTTCGCTTTAAATTTCTTACGCTTAATTTGAGGTAATAATTAAACATTTCCATGATAATTCCTTAAGCGTTAACTTCGATAGGCGCGTTAGTTTTTTCTGGCGCGTACACACTGTGATCAGTAATTTGTCCATCAATCACCTGTACATTACGACCAACACTGCGTGCTTGCTCTGGGTCGTGAGTTACCATAATAATGGTACTGCCAGCTTCATTTAAAGTGTGTAACAACTCCATTACTTGACGAGCCATCAGTGAATCAAGGTTACCTGTTGGCTCATCGGCAAGCAGGATTTTTGGCTCACCAGCAAGTGCTCTGGCGATAGCGACACGTTGTTGTTGGCCGCCAGATAGTTGGCTTGGTAAATAGTTTGCGCGACTTGCTAATCCGACTTGTTCTAAAGCATTAGCAATACGGCGCTTTCGCTCGGCAGCATTAAAACCGCGATAGCGTAGTGGCATATCAATATTATCAAACAGGTTAAAGTCCGGAATGAGATTATAGTTTTGAAAAATAAAGCCAATTTTCTCGTTACGTAGTCGCGACAATTCATCATCATTGAGCCCTTGGATATTAACGCCGTCTAATTCGTATGAGCCTTGGTCGAATCCATCGAGCAAGCCAGCAACATTTAAGAATGTTGATTTGCCCGAGCCAGACGGCCCTGTTACTGCGACGAATTCGCCTGCTTTTACGTCTAAACTAAAATCACGTAGTGCATGTGTTTGAATGGTATCGCTGCGATAAATTCGGCTGATGTTGTTCATGTTAAGCATAATTTTTCTTCCTAATTTGTTATTATTAATTGGTATTAATCTAGTGAAACAGTAGGGTGTGTATCAAATTCTTGCGTTGATGAGATAATAACCTCATCACCCGCTTTTAAACCGGAGGTTATTTCTACAAACTCAACACTTTGCGAGCCAATCGAAATCGGTTGTTTAGTTGCAAACTGATCATTGACGACATAGGCAGAGCGGCCGCCATCTGTTGATAAGAAACCACCACGTTTGACCATCAACACGTTGTCTTTTTTCTCAAACTCAATTCGAGCGTTTAGGCGTTGATTCTGACGAAGTTTTAACTCTTCATTATGTGCAATTGATACACGCACCATGACTTGGCTATTTTTAACTTCTGGCGATATAGATATGACTTTTCCAATGAGTGATTTGCCAGCAATTTTCATTTGAACATCAAGACCTAATCCTAAATCGTCCGCATAAAATTCTGGTACATTAAGCTCTGCCTCGTATTGTGTTAAATCCACAACAGTCATGATGGCTTGTGTATTAGATACACGTTCTTTCTTCTGCACTAACCAATTACCAACGACGCCCGCAACAGGCGCACGTACGTTCAGTAATTCGGCACGACGTTGCAACTCATCAACAACTAATTGCTGGCTTTTGACTGAGAAGTCTCGTGTTTGATTTTCAAACTCTAGGCGTTTCTTAGCAAGCTCAACACGTTTTTGAGCGTGTTTAAAAAGCAATTCATTTTCTAATTTTGAGTCTCGTTTAGTCACTAAATCCAGCTCACTGATAACTTGTTTATCAAATGAAATTTCAGCGCGTTTTAACTCACGGCTACTTGCATTTAAACGAACCTTTGCAGTGTCTAGACTGCGTTCTAAATCTAATTGTGCTTCACTGTCACGTAACTCGCCGCGATTCGCATCAATTTTTAATCGCTCGAGCTTGGCATTGGCTTGTTTGATTTGTGATTGTAGTTCAGGGCTTAAAATTGTTGCGACAATATCGTCTTGCGCAACAATATCACCTGGTTTAGCAAGTAAGGTTACTTGTCCTGCTTCTGAGCTATAAAGGGTAGGCGCGTTTGCCGCAACTAACTTACCGTTGACCGCAATATCGCGTACCAGAGTGCCAGTAAATGCAGTTGCTTTCATCACGGACTGAGATTCAACGCTCGGTGTGCTGTTAACCCATTGGCTAAGCGTTGGTAGACTAATCCAAGCTAAGCCCATAATGACAACAGTGCTAATTACAATCTTTTTCCATGGTTTAGCATTTGCAGTTGTCGTGATTACTTCGTCTTGTCCATCTGTTCCATTAATCATGTTGTTCTCATTTTATTGTCATGCGTATACCCTATGGCTGCGAGTTGTGTGCCAATATTTGAAGGTTATTTAAGTTGTTGTTTTAAATGAGTTAAATGTGTTTGTCGATATTGGTAAGTGTCCGCGCGGACGCTTGAAAGTGTCCGCAAGTGTCCGAAGTTTAGTAAACTGGACAGTAGGGTTACTGTCCGTACAGTGATAAAATAATGTGACTATTTATTCCCTAAGATTGTTATGAGCGTATTTGAATTACATTTCCCCGTTGGACAGGCTATTAATACTATTGAGCTGTTGTTTGATGCTTGTGAACGAGATGAGCGCCGCTTATCTAAGCAAGCACTTAAACAGGTGATGCAAAAGGGGGCTGTGTGGTTGACTGATAATGGAAAAACAAGACGCTTAAGGCGTGCAAAGGCTCAGCTCAAAATAGGGCAGGAGCTGCACCTTTATTACAACAGCGATGCACTAAGTGATGATTTCGAGCATCCGATATTAATTGAAGACTGTGGTGCTTATAGTGTGTGGTATAAACCAAGTGGCATGATGAGTCAAGGCTCTAAATGGGGAGACCACAGTACTATTGCGCGATTTGCAGAGCTTAATCTATCGCCACAGCGCCCTGCATTTTTAGTTCATCGTCTCGATAGGGCAACACAAGGTATCATAGTTGTTGCACATTCTAAGCGGGGAGTTCGTGAGTTAACTGGTCTATTTGAACAGCGAAAGATCACCAAAAAATATCAAGCAGTTGTTCAAGGGTACTTTGATGGCTTAAGAGAGTATAAGACTGATATCGATGGTCGTAGTGCCTACACAAAGGCTTCGCTATTACGATATGACATAGATACTGATTATTCGTTGGTTGATGTAGAAATTGGCACAGGTCGAAAACATCAAATTAGACGGCATTTGAGTGATGATGGTTTTGCAATTATTGGCGATAGATTACATGGTGATGCTGATGGTAGTACGGAATGTGATTTACAGCTTTGCGCGTATTCACTGGCATTTGAATGCCCGTTGCTTAACAAGAAGCAGCAATTTGTTGTTGAACCTAAATTGCTGCTTTCGATTTAAATTATTCTACGCTTTCTTTTGCCAGCGCTGGGTTAGCGTACATGGTTAATAGCCAGCGCTGTTGGGCTTCTGTTAAATCATGCATACGTTCGGTTAACTCACCTAAAACACTATGTTCATGCTGACTATCTTCAAGCTTAGCTTTGGCTGCGATGTTTGAATCATATAGACGGTAGTTACTGATAATTTGTCGGTCAATGGCTGTGGCTACTGCTTTTGAGTCAGTAAATTCATCTTGCAGTGGTTGTCCAAATTCAATATGAATACGCCCTTTATAGCCCAACAGGCCTTGGGTAATGCTATTGAGATCTTCATTGGCATCTTTTGTATATTCGCCGGTCTCTTCAATCGTCGCTAGCTCAATTGCTTTATGATTATCGCAAGGATCGTATTCATAACTAATAGACACTGGCACAATATTAAGTTGGTTAATGTACTCTTCAATAGATTGTGTCTTAGGTTTGTTAAGTAGCAACATTGATATGAGCGCTGCATTAGTTTTATCTAAACCGTCTTTAGCACGGCCTTCACGCTGTGCAATCCAGATGTTTTGCTGATTTTCAGTAATGGTATGGTGAATATAAGCTGATAAGTTTTTAGAGTTAGTGAGCATTTCGCGCTTACTGCTAGCGCTGCGTTTAACAATGAAGCTCTTATTAAGACGCATTAAATCAGATATCCACGGCTTACTTAATAAGTTATCACCAATGGCAATTTCTACAGTGCTAACACCACTGCGATACAGAGCAAGGTTTACCAGGGCTGGGTCGAGTGCGATATCACGGTGATTACTAATAAATAACGTTGGCTTGCTCATGTCTAGCGATGTTAGACCTTCAAAACTAAAACCATCGGTACTTTTTTTGATTAAGCGATGGAGATACTTTGCGACTTCTGTTTGAAACTCTTCCACACTATTAATGCGTTTTAGACGCCACTTTAAAAAATGCTTTACCAGTGTACGGCTTAATGATGGCGCAATTGCGTAAATTCGCGGGATGACATAGCTCGCAATTGACGCTTGCAAAGCTGGCTCATTCATGAGGTTTTTAACAATAGCTGGCGCTTCGCTATCGCGAAAAGGTCTAATATCATCAAACATTTATGGGTCTCAAATAAAAATAACTGAAGGAGAAAATGTAACGCAGGCAGGTTGCACTTATTTTCAACAAGCACGCAGTATACCCAAATCTATCGGCGGTGGCGATAATTGGGAGGTCGGGGCAGTTGGTTATTTGATTAAAAAATGTAAGCTTAAATTATTAGCTAGACGTAAAGCAGGTCATAGCAAAGAAACTGAGATATAGAATATGTTGATCTAGATATTAGATTAATAAATTACTTTAGAGTAATGAATTATTTAACTTGGAGTTAAAGGAACGTTGGAATTTTAATGAAGATTGGAGCGACTTACGAGGTTCGAACTCGTGACCTCGACCTTGGCAAGGTCGCGCTCTACCAGCTGAGCTAAAGTCGCATTTGATTTTAAAATCTTTTAAGAGATTTGGAGCGTCTTTCGAGGCCTTTTAACTAGTTGACCTAGATTTTAGCTTATCTAATAATTTATCTGAATAATCAGTTATAAATATTGGAGCGACTTACGAGGTTCGAACTCGTGACCTCGACCTTGGCAAGGTCGCGCTCTACCAGCTGAGCTAAAGTCGCATTTGATTTTTAAAATCTTTTAAGAAACTTGGAGCGACTTACGAGGTTCGAACTCGTGACCTCGACCTTGGCAAGGTCGCGCTCTACCAGCTGAGCTAAAGTCGCATTTTAATTCTTAATACTTACTTGGCTGGCTTGCTAAGTAAGTGAAGCGCATTATAGAGTGATTTGCAGACCCTGCAAGTACTTTTTAATAAAATCTTGTTAAGTGTCTAATTTTTACCTAATTGCTTATGCAGTAGCTGTCTCGTTGCTTTTAATAAAGTGCTGGCGGTAATATTTCAACTCTTCAATAGACTCTAAAATATCATCAAGGGCTAAGTGAGCGCCTTTCTTCTTAAAGCCTTTTAGCATTTGCGGTTCCCAGCGCTTTGCTAATTCTTTTAATGTGCTGACATCAATGCTGCGATAATGGAAATAAGCATCAAGTTGCGGCATATGACGAACTAAAAAGCGACGGTCTTGGCCGATAGTATTCCCGCATAATGGTGAAACGCCAGCATCAACCCATGGCTCCAAGAAGGCGATAGTTTGCGCTACTGCATCATTTTCTGACACATTACTTGCTTGTACGCGTGTCACTAGGCCTGAAGCATTGTGATGTGTGGTGTTCCATTCATCCATGGCATCTAATGCTGCTTGAGGTTGACTAATAGCGAGCACAGGGCCCTGAGCTAATACATTTAAATCACTATCAGTAACTATGGTTGCTATCTCAATGACTACATCAGTGTCAGGATTTAAGCCCGTCATTTCTAAATCGATCCAAATGAGGTTTTGTGCACGTTGTGCTGCTGTCTGCTGATGTGGTTGCATGATTGTTGTCTTGCCGTAGAAATAAGTTAGCGTGAAGTATATCAGTAAAATACGTTATAAAGAGCATCGTGCAAGATAGATTTTATGAAATCTTCATCAATTAATAGTATGATGCGCCATTGAATTGAAAGTCTGGAAAGAAGAACCCTTTTGACTAAGAAGAAAAAGCTTACCAAAGGCCAACAGCGCCGTGTGAGTTCAAACCGTAAAAAACGTTTATCAAGCGCTGATAAAAATCAGCCGCAGGTACAATGGCAAGCTGACCAATTAGGCCAGCAAGAAGATGGTTTAATTATCAGTCGTTATGGTCAACATGCTGATGTTGAGTCAACTGATGGTGAAACATTTCGTTGTAATATTCGCCGCACCGCCGGTTCATTAGTGACGGGTGATAAAGTCGTTTGGCGTCGTGGTAATGAGGTGCTGTCTGGTATCAGCGGCGTTATTGAAGCCGTTCATGAGCGCGTTAGTGAACTAACACGTCCTGATTTCTATGATGGCGTCAAAGTTGTTGCAGCCAATATCAACCAAATCTTTATTGTCTCTTCGGTCGTTCCTGCTTTTTCAACACAAATTGTTGATCGTTATTTAGTGGCGTCGGAAGATGTTGAGATTAAACCGATTATTGTTTTGAACAAAATTGATTTGTTAGATGATGAGGGACTCGAATTACTTGATGAGATGTTGCAGCCCTATCGCGACATTGGTTATCAAGTGGTTATGCTATCGAGCAAAAGCGGAGAGGGTGTCGATGAACTTAATTCGCTATTAAAAGACAACGTGAATATATTTGTCGGTCAGTCTGGAGTTGGTAAGTCTTCACTTATTAATGCGTTGATGCCTGATGCTGAATTAGTGATTGGCGATGTTTCTGATAATTCAGGCCTTGGTATGCACACGACAACAACGGCAAAACTACTGCATTTTGAAGATGGCGGTGATTTAATTGATAGCCCAGGTGTGCGTGAGTTTGGATTGTGGCATATCGATCCTGAACGTATAGCATGGTGCTTCATTGAATTTAGAGAGTTCTTAGGTGGCTGTAAATTCAGAGATTGTAAACATCAACACGATCCGGGCTGTATTTTATCGCAAGCTGTTGATGATGAAAAAATTGATAGTGAACGCTTTGATAATTATCATCGCATTCTTGATTCATTAGAAAATAACAAACCCAACCGTCATCCTGGCGGCGCTAATTAAGGAATTATTTGTGAGTGTTTTAGATAGATTTAAAATTTTTGGTCAATACGTTTTACCAAAACACGCCATTTCACGCATTATGGGACGCTTTGCTGCCTCTGAAAGTGGTAGTGCAACGACCTCATTTATTAAATGGTTTATTAAGCAATACAAAATCGACATGAGTGAAGCGCTGCATGAAGATCCTGAGCACTTTAAAACGTTTAACGAGTTTTTCACGCGTGAACTTAAGGAAGGGTTGCGTCCAATTAGCGAAACTGATCTTGTATTGCCGGTAGATGGTTGTGTATCACAGCAAGGGCCGATGACAGCAGGTCGTATCATTCAAGCTAAAGGTCATGATTACTCTGCGTTTACACTGTTAGGCGGTGATAAAAACCGTGCTAAGCCGTTTGCTAATGGTCACTTTTCAACAATCTATTTGGCGCCAAAAGATTATCACCGCATTCACATGCCAATGGACGCCACCTTACGTGAAATGGTTTATGTACCGGGTGATTTATTTTCGGTTAATCCGTTAACTGCGCAAAATGTACCGGGTCTATTTGCCCGTAATGAGCGTGTTGCTGCAATTTTTGATACTGAGCACGGCCCAATGGCCATGGTGTTAGTTGGCGCAACTATCGTGGCAAGTATTGAAACTACTTGGCACGGCACTGTGACTCCACCTTGTGGTCAACTTGATAGCTGGGAGTATCCAGCAGATGGCGACAATGCTATTACCTTCAAAAAAGGTGACGAGATGGGCCGCTTTAAGCTTGGTTCAACCGTTGTTATGTTATTTGGTGATGAGATGCTTAGTCATTTCGAAGAAGGCCTAGAAACTGGCACAGTGACACGTCTAGGTCAGCCAATGGCACATCTTAATCAATAATGCAGGAGCAGACTAAAAGTCTATTCCAGCTCCATTTTGCCGTATTACTGTTTGGTGGTACGGCATTATTTTCACACCTATTGCCGTGGTCTGCGGTTGATATTACGTTGTTTAGAACAGCAATTGCCGCTGTTGCTTTGGCGCTCATTATTAAATTTCAAGGGGATGCAATCGCCCTGAAATCAAGACGTGATTATCTTGTCGCACTAGTATTAGGTATTAGCGTTGGCTTACATTGGGTGACTTATTTTTATGCAATGCAACTCGCTGGGGTTGCCGTCGGTATGTTGTCTTTCTTTTGCTACCCCGTCGTTACCGTCTTTCTAGAACCTCTTTTTTCAAAAACACGCCCTCATCGTCGAGACATTGCCTGTGCAATGCTAGTTTTTATTGGCGTTTATTTGCTAGTGCCTGAACTGACGTTGCAAAATGAAACGACATTGGGAGTCATCATTGGTGTCATATCAGGCATCTTGTTTGCAATCCGAAACGTACTGCATAAGCGTTATTTTAGCCATTATAAAGGTACGCAAGCGATGTTCTATCAAACGGGTGTCGTCGCGTTGATGTTATTGCCGTTTATGGAATTTAACCCGTTAAATATGACGGGATTTTTGGGCGACGGCGAGTTGGGTGAATTTGGCTTGTTATTATTACTGAGCCTTGTTTTTACCGCTGCGCCTCATTCATTTTTGGCAAATTGTTTTAAGCATTTATCTGCAAAAACTGCCGGTTTAATATCCTGTATGCAACCCGTTTATGGTGTTGTTCTTGCAACAATAGTGTTGGGGCAGTGGTCTGAATTGATGGTGTATATTGGCGGATTTTTAATAGTCATTGCTGCCGTAACCGAAACGGTTTTAGTCACGAGGAATCGTCATGGATGAGTTAAAGTCACGTTTAATTAAACAAGAAGGCATGCTTGTATCACCAACTACACGGCATAATGTCGAGGTGATTAAGCAACTTATCGATAAAGAATTTATTGAGGTTGGTGCAAGTGGCAGACGATTTGGCTACGACGACGTTATCAAACGATTACCTATTGAGTCTCCAATGCGCTGCCTACAAAGCGATTTTGAATGTCGTTTGTTAGCACCATCAATTGCTCAGCTTTGTTATCACGCTATTATTTATACCAACAACGGTGAGCTTCACTCTCGGCGCACCTCTGTTTGGCGGCTTGAACACATTTCAATGCAATGGAAAATGCTTTATCATCAAGGAACTAGTCTAACTTGAGTTGCATTTAGTGTATGGTTATGAAATAAACCGCCACTAAAGAGGGCGTTCAACATTCTGTGTCAGGCTTAATTTTCTAAATATCAATGACGCTATCTAAACGTCCCTCAAAATATATCGCCAACTGAGAAACACACAAGCTCCAGTTATGGATTGGCATCGTCCATTTCTCAGAAGCATTCAATATGCCAGCATACAACAGCTTCAACAAGCTATTTTCGTTCGGGAATGCGCCTTTTGTCTTCGTTAACTTTCTAAACTGACGATGAACCGCCTCAACGGCGTTCGTGGTATATATCACCTTCCTGATGTGCTCAGGGTACTTAAAATAGTGAGATAGATTGTGCCACTTCCTGCGCCAGGAATTAATAACCAGCGGATATTTTTCGCCCCACTTCTCTTCTAGTTTATCGAGTGCTAATTCAGCTGCTTCCTTTGTGGGTGCACGATAGACAGGTTTTAAATCGGCCATAAAGGCTTTCTGATTTTTAGACGCGACGTACTTAAGTGAGTTTCGAATTTGATGAATGATACAAAGCTGTGTTTCTGTCTCAGGAAAGATAGCTGCTATGGCTTCAGGAAAGCCGGTTAGCCCATCTACGCAGGCAATAAGAATATCTTTAACACCGCGATTATTAAGGTCGGTCAGCACTGAAAGCCAATAATTAGCCCCTTCGTTTTCTGATAAATGCAACCCTAATATCTCTTTTTTACCCTGCATATTAAGTGCTAATAACGTGTAGACAGCTTTGCTGATGTAGCGACCGTTTTCTTTGACCTTATAATGAATAGCATCGAGCCAAACAATTGGGTAATGGCTATCTAATGGCCTTTGTTGCCATGCTTTAAGCTCAGGAATAAGCTTGTCAGTGACTGCGCTAATCGTTCCTGTGGCCACGTTAATACCGTACATCTCCTCTACATGTGCATTGATATCACGATAACTCATTCCCAAGCTAAACATCGAGAGTATTTTGCGATCGATTTCATCTGATAGTGAGGTTTGATTTTTCTTCACTAATTGAGGTTCAAATGTTCCATTGCGGTCTCGCGGAGTGTCGAGTTCAAAATTACCAGACGGGTGTTTGATGTTTTTACTTGTTCTGCCATTCTTTCTATTAGATTGATTATCGTTGGCTAAGTGGTGCTCTAGTTCGGCATTAAGAGCCGCTTCGGTTAATTGCTTAATCAAAGGGCCTAAGATGCCATCTTTACCAGTGAGGCTTTTACCAGCTTGCAAATCTGTTAATGCTTGCTCAAAATCAAAAGAGTTAGTCATGTGTCATTCCTGTTTTATTATATTCTACTGAAATGACACAGAATTATGAACACTCCCCCACTAAACTTAAGGAGGTATTTTTAATTTTAATTTGCCACTTTGGAGTTGCTATGAATAACTTTAAAAAATTGTTTTCCTACCTAATTATTATCCTTTTTATAGAATCAGTCGCTTTTTCGTTTATTTATAACAGCTACTTGTCATTAATCCTTATCAGATTGCCAACAGCGCTAGTGGCGTTGTTTATGCTCAATCAACAACCTGACTCTGCTTTAACACGTCACACTATTGCATTAGCTACAATGGTGTTTGCGTGCTTACATATCCATCAATTAAACGGCCTTATTGAAATCCATTTTGAGTTGTTTATTTTACTCGCGTTTTTAATTGTGCTGCATGATTGGCGAATTTATATTTCTACTTTGGTACTCGTCGGTGCACATCACATGTCATTTTATTTTATGCAAACGAGTGATGTTGGCGTATATGTGTTCAGTGAAGATCGTTTAGTTTTTAGCAACGTGCTGATTCACGCTGTATATTTTGGGGTGGAGTGTTTAGTCGCAGGTTATATTGCTAAAACGCTTAATGATGAGCGAGTCATTGGGCAGCAGCTTTCTCAGGCCACACGTACTATTACTGGTGATGCCAATGCTATCGATTTAAGTGTGCGTGTTGACGATAATGACAACCCGTTATTAAAAGACTTTAATGGCTTATTATCGACATTAGATAATGTCATTAGTGATATCAAGCAACAATCCTTGCTGTTTTCTAACGATGCTTAAAATTTAGTCGTTGCTCGTAGTGAATTACAAAGTTCTTCTGACATAAAGCAAGACCAAACAAATGCTATCGCTGCTTCTGCAGAAGAAATGGCGGTGACTGTAACATCTATTGCGCGAGATACAGGTGAACTTAGTGAGTCTGTTGAAACGGCGAACAGTAAGACGATTGCAGCAAATGAGAAAATCCTTAATGTTCATGATAAAAACAATCAATTAGCGAGTCTTCTACGTCAAACTGGCGACGATATTTCTGAGCTTGCAAGCTCCAGCGCGAGTATTTCTAATGTGCTATCAGAAATTACCGGCATTGCAGAGCAAACTAATCTATTGGCGTTAAATGCGGCGATTGAAGCAGCACGTGCAGGTGAACAGGGCCGTGGATTTGCTGTGGTTGCTGATGAGGTAAGGGCACTGGCTAATCGCACCAAAGAAAGTACCAATAAAGTTGATGAAACCTTAGCTCGGTTAGAAAACTATTCTCAACGCTCAACACAGTCAATGGCCAGTTCAATTGAGGTTGTTGAAGAAATATTAACTATTGTCGAACAAGCAAAATCTTATGTTGAAGAGGCGTCTCAACTCGTCTCTGAGTCGAGTGGCCTTGCTATCAATGTGGCTAGTGCTGTTGAGGAGCAGTCAGTTACGACGCAAGAAATTGCTAATAGCTCTGAGAATTTACGACAATCGGTTCAGGAAGATATCAATAAAGTGAGCGTTGTATCAGAAGCCGCTGACAGTATTGATGCTTCTGTGACTAAGATGAGTGCGAGAATTGCCAACTTCAAGTAACAAACTAGCGCCGTATTATTATTGGATAGTCGGCGTGTGGTTGATTTGGGTTATTATTGGCTTTGCTTATTTAGTCAACCAGCGATTGGTTCAATTTGATCCAACCCATCAATTACTTAATGTACCTGAACAACAATTGGTTGCTCAGGTGCAGCAAGAAAATAATAAATTACCGCGAATTTATCACCTCGTGGACGACAGTTGCCACTGTACGTCGCTATTAGAAGAACATCGTGAACAGATCAATAAGATTGCCACTGAAGATGGTTTCAAGGTTGTTGATCTTGATGTTAGTGACAGCAAAATTGCCCCGTTAATTCCGGCAACGCCCGCCATTGTTATTGTTGGTGAAAATACACAGCTGTTATATGTAGGCCCTTATGCGACAGGGCTTGATTGTTCAGCCGATAATAGTTTAGTCGATGTCGTGTTGAATAATTATCGCCAAGGATTTGCAGCGCCAACCGTTATTGATGACGCCAATGGGTGTTATTGCAGCCGTTAGAAAAGCCCCAAGAAATCGTCAAATACCGATTGTTTCTTTTCTTTCTTTTGTGTTGTTTTACTGGTGCCTTGGCAGCTTCCTTCCTGCACTGATGCTTCGATTGCTGGAATAGCAAGCGCATTCGGACAGCCTTTGGCACTTGCAAGTCCACTCGTTGCATCAAAATAACCTGTAACGACGCTTGCCGGGTTGCCTAAGGGTAATGAAACACCGCCACGTTGTTTAACAAAATCACTATAAACAGTTAATGCACCCGTACTACCAGTAAGGCCAATTGATTTGTTGTCATCTCGTCCTAGCCAGACTACCGTCGCCTCATTATTATCAAAGCCTGCATACCAACTGTCACGTAAATCATCAGTAGTCCCTGTCTTACCGGCTAATGCTAGTCCTTTATTTTTCCAGCGTAGTGATTTTGCAGTGCCTTTAGAGGTTACTTTGTTTAGCGCATAGCGTGTCAGGTAGCTCATTTGCGGAGTAATTGCCTGCACTGGTAGATTTTCATAGGCGTAGAAGGTTTCTTCATTTTTGGTTGTGACGGCAAGTACAGCATGGAGTTTTCGTTGTTCACCATTGTTTGCTAATGACTGATAGAGCTGCGTCACCATCCAAGGGCTTGCTTCAATAGCTCCAAGTAACATAGAAGGTCGACGTTTGAAATCGCCTTGCCATCCTGCGCGTTCAAGGCCATAGGAAATTGTATCAAGCCCCACGTCCATTCCTAGGTTAACCATCGGAATGTTATATGAATAAGTCAGACTATCTAGAATGTTAGCTTGCCCTCTAAACTTTTTATCATAATTTAGTGGCTGCCACACTTCGCCTTCGTTGTTGGTTAGGCTAATCGCTTGATCATCAAGCATAGTAGCAAGGTTATATTGCCCCATGTCCTCTAACGCACTGGCGACGATGAAAGGTTTAATTAAGGAGCCTATTGGCCGCTGTGCATTGAGTGCGCGATTAAATCCTGCATAATTTGCATCTTTGCCTTCCACAATGGCTTTGATTTGGCCACTACGATAATTTGCAACAACAACTGCACCCTGTAGTTTGTTAGTCTTACTTGATTTTTCTAATGTCTTTATACGGTTAGTTAGACTTTTTTGCGCGAATCTCTGCGCATTACTGTCAAGTGTCGTATAAATAGATATTCCTGATGTATTTGAAAAGTCTTGGGTAAAGCGTGTACCGAGTTCTCTTTTGACTAATGACATAAAACCATGAAATTGGCCGTGTTTGGCAACACTGCTCTTAAGGCCTAGCGGTGATTTAGCTGCACGTTGGTATTGTTGTGCGCTGATAAAATCTTGGTTAACCATTTGGCGTAAAATGAAATCACGTCGCTCTAATGCGCGCTCAGGATAACGACTAGGACTGTAATAACTCGGCCCTTTAATAATGGCGACTAACAGTGCTACTTGTTCTGGCATGAGTTCATCAATAGGACGGGCAAAATAGAACTCGCTGGCAAGGCCAAAGCCATTAACACTAAGCGGGCCATTTTGTCCTAAGAATACTTCGTTGAGATAGATCTCAAGCAATTCATCCTTTGAATATTTGAGTTCAATGAGTAGAGAATACAGCGCTTCTTTCGCTTTCCGTAATACAGACCGTTCGCGTGTTAAAAAGACATTTTTGACGAGCTGTTGAGTTAATGTAGAGCCGCCTTGAACAGTGCGGCCAGCTTTGATGTTTGCAACGAGCGCTCTAAGAATCGACAGCGGTGCAATGCCCTGATGCTGGTAAAAATTACGATCTTCGATATGAAGCAAGGTTGCGACGAGTAATTCTGGGATCTGCTCTCTTGGAATAAATATACGGTCTTCTTTGCTGGAGTTACTAATACGCTTTAGCAATTTAGGCTCAATATTAAACTGCGCTAATGACTGGCGCGTTTTAAGATCTGTCATCGATTTTAAATAGTTGCCATTAAATTTCATCATGACCCGCTGTTGCGGATATGTGGTGTCTATATATGAAAATGCACGGCGATTAATATCAATTTTAGTTTTTGAAATTGAATATTCACCGGGGGCATTAGGGGTACTGACACGGCGATAGTTAAGTGCTTCTAATTCATTAATAACTTGATTGCGGGCAATGCGCTGCTTTGGTTTTAATGTTAATGATTGGGCATAAACTTTAGCGGGGATTTGCCAGTGATCTGTCGAAAATTTCTGATCTATCTTGCTATCGAGATAGATGGCATAAGCCGCCGTAAGAACAACAACTACAATTAATATTTTACTGAGGAAAATTACTGTTTTTCGTAACCATGTTCGTGATTTAGGTAAGGACTTTTTAGGCTGGGATTTAGAGGCCATGCAACAATATCTCAATACTCGAATTATCAACAATCATCCATCGACATAATGAATGAAGTCATAGTGTAAAGTGCGATGTAGGTGGTTGGCAATCAATAAATAATTGAATCTTTGGTACTTCCTTGTACCGGCCTTTTGTTAACGACGTAATGTAAAATGGACAGTAATTTCTTTTAACTGATGACTTAATTGAGTGAGATGCTCACTGGCACTCGCTAAATTATTAATGCCCTGTGTATTGTGTTGGGCGACTTCATTAATTTCATTTAATGATTGATCTATTTCATGGGTACCTGCCGATTGTTGTTGCGCGGCGTCCGCTATCTGCTCCGCAGTGGATGAAATTTTAGTCATACCCTGATGAGAGCTGTTAATCGCAGCCGCTGTTTGCGCTGCTGCATCAATAGTCAGTTGCGCTTGTTTGGAGCCATTGCCCATGACAACAACTGCATCACTGGTATCTTGTTGCAGTAAGGCAATCATTTCTTCGATATGTAGGGTCGACTCTTGCGTTTTTTGCGCTAATTGGCGTACTTCATCAGCAACAACAGCGAAACCGCGACCTTGTTCTCCTGCCCGTGCTGCTTCAATAGCCGCATTTAATGCCAATAAATTTGTTTGATCTGCAATACCGCGAATCACCTCCAAAATAGTCCCAATCTCTTGCGATTTTGATTCGACTTTTTGGATAACATTAGTGGCGTTGGTGACTTCATTCGCGAGGGTATTGATATTGCTGATGGTGGTATCAACCAATCCGTTGGCTTTGGTTGATAATAATTCGACATCATTGGTTAAAGAGGCTACTTGTTGCGCATTACTAGCAACGCTTTCGACTGTTGATGAGATATTATTCATCGCTGTACTCACCGTTGAAATGGCTGATTGTTGCTGCGTTAAGCTGGTAATTGATTGTGTTGAGATTGCGCTAGTTTCGTCTGCTGCGGTTGAAAGCTCATGAGTGATAGTACTGATATCACTAACAATGGTGTTTAGATTGTCAGCCATAATAGCCATGGCGCCGTAGACACCGCTAGCATGTTCTGTATCAATAAATTGACCTGTTAAATCACCTTTTGAAATCTGGCAGGCAATGGTTTCCATGTCCTTAGGCTCTCCGCCAAGCGGTGTGATAACGCTTTTGGTTAGATACAGTGCAAAAACAATCACGAAAATGACCGAAATAATAAGGACGAAAAACATTACTTTTTGCAGCTGACTAATTGGAGCAAAGGCCTCTGCTTCGTCAATTTCGACGAGTAATACCCATTGAACGTTGTCTATTTTCAGCGGTGTGTAAGCGGATAATACTGAGTTTCCATTGTAATCAATAATTGATTGTGTGCCTGCATTGCCCGCAATGCCTTCGCGAACGCTAGTAGTGTCCACACCATTTTTTTCGATGGTGCCAGCAAAACTAGCTTGTACACTATGACCTTTGGGATCTAGATAAGAATTAGAACGCATTTTAAAATCACTGCCTACTAAGTAGCTTTCACCTGTCTCCCCCATACCGTCACGTTGCTGCATTAATCTGTTGATGTGCTCTAATGACAGTTGTAGGGCAATCGTACCTACCATTTTTCCGTTAGTGATTAATGGCTGCGCAATAAATGCTGCTGGTTCATTGTTACTTGGTGCGTAGGGATCAAAATCTTCCAGTTGATATTGTTGAGTGCTTTTTACTCTATTAAACAAAGTCGCAAGGTTTGAATCACTGTATTTTCCGTCAACAAGGTTGGTTTGATAATCCGCTTCACGTTCTGTGGAGTAAAATATTTGCCCGTCATTTGAAATAATAAAAAGATCATAAAAACCATAACTATCAATGAAGTGCTTAAAATACTCGTGGTGTTGGTGAGCTGACTTGCTGGCCAATGCTTGAGTAGAAAAATCAAGATTTTTCGCTGCTGAATTTGCTAACAAGGATAAGTTAGCGCGGCGCTCGTTGAAATAATTTTCTATTTCTACTTGTTTAATGGCTCTTATCGATGTGAGCTGTTTATAGGCTTGTTTTTCTAGTGACTGACTTGATGTGATTAATGTGTACAAGCTAATCATTAGCGCTGGGATGATGCCAATGATAAGCGATGAGATAAGAAGTTTGTGTTGTAATCTCATGATTTAATTGATTCCGATGTCTATTTTATTTTTTATTAGGGCGTGTTGATCTTTAAAGCCTAGTTTTTGAACAGCATAGTAACTTGGTATAATAATTTCTCCAAAAACAAAAACACCAAAGAAACTATGCCGCGAACAATGCTATCAAATGAACAGTGGAAAAAGCTATCTAATCTTATGATTTTTACAGGTCGTGTTTATCAAAAATGTGACCACAGAAAAGCGTTTTAGGGAATTCTTTATAGGATGCGAACAGGCTGCCCATGACTTGATATACCTGATTACTTCGGTGATTGGAGCACTACCTTTTGGTATTTTTGGTGCCTTGGTATCTGTATGGCTAACTGGGTTAACTAACGACGTTTATTTTCAAATCGGTCTTGTAACGTTACTAGGTCTGGCGAGTAAAAATGCCATCTTGATTGTCGAATATGCGCTGATGAAGAAACAAGAAGGCTGGAGTACAGGTGCATCAGCATTAGAAGCTGCGCGTTTGCGTTTCAGATCTATTGTGATGACATCACTAGCCTTTATCTTAGGCGTTGTGCCATTAGCATTAAGCTCTGGCGCTGGTGCTGGCGCTCGTCATAGTGTCGGTACAGGTGTTATGGGCGGTATGATTGCGGCGACTTTCCTTGCTATCTTCTTTGTGCCGTTGTTCTTCTATTGGCTGACAGATCGCAAGATGTCAGATAAGCGTCCAAAGAGTGAAGTGATACAAGAAATTAGTGAGCATCACGAGCGAGAACTGGCTGCTGAGAAAGCCGCTGATTAATACTTAACAGGTTCTCTTTCAATAACAAAAGCCTCGATGTTGATAGCATTGAGGCTTTTTTATTGTTTCTCTCATTTCGATTAGTTGAACATGATATATTCCTTAGAGCATAATAATGTAGAGATGGAAGTCATGGTAAAAGCTAGCTTAAAAATAACGATTGTCATGGTAACAAGTTTGTTTTTATTATCGTTAAGATTACACGCTGCTCAATATACTTTGGAACTTATTAGCGATGATGTATCGGTTCCTTGGGGAATTACCCAGTTACCAGATAATTCATTATTAGTGACAGATAGAAAAGGCACTATGCGGGTAATCACTCTCCAAGGAACATCTACGCAAGTTACCGGTTTACCTAAGATAGTTGCCAAAGGCCAAGGGGGTTTACTTGATGTTGTGCTTCACCCTGATTATTCAGCTAACGGCTGGGTCTATTTCTCCTATAGCACGGGAGAAAACGGGCGCATAAATACGGCAATTAGTCGCGCTAAATTAGCTAAATCACAAGCTGATTATCAATTAACTCACCTAGAAACATTGTATCTGGCTGAACCTTATAATAGCGGCGGCGCGCACTTTGGTAGCCGAATTGCCTTTGATAAAGATAACTATCTCTATTTTTCAATTGGCGATCGTGGTCAGCGCGATATCAATCCACAAGATCTAAATCGTGATGCTGGCAAGATCTATCGTTTGCATGATGATGGACGCATCCCGAAAGATAATCCATTCGTCGCTAAAAATAATGTTAAAACGGCAGTGTTTAGCTACGGGCATCGCAATCCACAAGGCTTGGCTTTTAATCCTCATACGCAAGCAATATGGTCTCACGAACATGGCCCTAAAGGGGGGGACGAGCTCAATATAATTAGTAAAGGCAAGAATTATGGTTGGCCTGTGATCAGTTATGGCGTTAATTACAGTGGCAGTAGTTTTACTGATTTAACGAAAAAGCAAGGCATGGAGCAACCTATTACGTATTGGGTGCCGTCGATTGCGCCATCGGGCATGTCATTTGTTACCAGTGATAAATACCCTGAACTAAAAAGTAACTTATTAATAGGCTCATTGAAATTTGCTAAGTTAATTGCGGTGAGTATCACGGGAAATAAAGTGATAAAGCAGCATGATGTACTTAAAAGTGTGGGTCGTCTGCGCAGTGTAGTTCAAGGTCGCGATAATCATATTTATCTAGGGATAGATGGCCGTGGTGTATTTCGTTTAGTGCCTGTTAATAATTAAATCCACAACCTAAAAATAGCTCAACAACCAATAGTCTTATGTTGTTGAGCTATTTTTTATTGTCCTACAAACGCTGATGCATCTAACGTAAAGGACGCATTTGGTGTCCCAAACCCACAGATAGGCCCGTAGGGATAATCGTCGGTGTAGTAATAGCCGTAGTTTCCATACTCATCAGTCATGCCATTACACTCATCAAGATCGCCACTACCTGCTAAGAAATACCAATCTTCGACAAAGATACCACGGGGATGAGTATTAATTGATGGTGCTTCAATGTTCGATCCCGTCGGCGTAGTTCGCTCACTGGTAGAGGTACGCCAGCTTGACGTTACTTTCTTTAAGCTGTTACTCGCTTTGTCGTAAATGTAATGGCCGTAAATGGGGAAACCATCTGGCGCAAATCCAATAACAGGCGAGCCACTGGCATCTACGTCTTGAGAGTTCAATGGTAAGGTTACAGCTGATTCATGATGAGACAAACCTTGATTGTCGCCGTGATAATGATAACGACCATCAAAAGCGTGCCCAGTATAATTATCTAAGGTAACGATATCTGGATTATTAGCGGGGACGGCATACCAATCGGCATTTAAACCACATTGTGTACGCGTCCCAAGGCCAACATTAAGTGGTGCATTAATATCAGGGTGATAGCAAAATGCTGAGTCCATATCCAAATCAACGCCATTGAGCAAAATGCCATTTAGAGTCAACATACCGCCAATTTTTTCAACATAGATTGGAGTTGATATTTTACTTGGAAATCGCGGCACCGTTAACGTGTATTGGTTGGCATTTTGTTTTACAACGGATGCAAAATCTTTTCCTGTTGTCGTGTTAGTGCCAACATCGTGATTGGGAATATTATTGCTGACAAAGGTGCAATGCGTCGCTGTTGCAGTGACTGTTAACTGACTTTGATGATTGATCTGTTGCTGTGCGTCGTAGATAGTGGCTTGATAGCTACCGATATAAGCTGCGCAATCAGGATCGCGATTAGTTAATTTAGCGTAACTAATATCACCCTGTGGGTTTTTAGTTAAATTATTATCCGGCACACTTGGCGTTGGCGTTGGCGTTGGCGTCGGAGCCGGAGTCGGAGTGACAGGCTCTACTGCTGTACTACTCGAACTGCCGCCACATCCAGACACTAAAGTTAGAGCTAATGCAGACAACACTAGCGATTTTTTCATTGGTATGCGGTGCATAGAAACGTCTCGATAATCAGTATAAATTAACTGTACCTCAAGACGCCCTGCGATGGTATAGCGACAAATTAAAGAACCGTAAAGACAGTAAAGTAACGTCAATTATGAATAATTAATAGATCGACCAATCAATGTGAGACGACAATAATTTTAATGCCTCGATATCAACAAACGAGTTACCTTTTTGATTCCGTGCTGTGACTAACTCTTATGGGTTATCAGACGGCGGATTACTATGTAATTGGAGGGCGGTTTTCAAGTGCTTTTGAAGATCTATTATATAAAAGAAGAAAGATGGGGCAATCGGCTTTTCATAAGTTTGTTTTTAACAAGCGCACCATAGGAATTGTGAATATTAATACAAAACCAGCACTGATAATGGTTTTTGTTGATTCACTGACCGCACTGCTAAATATTTTACCGCGATGACCTGATTTACCTTGTAATAACAATGCAACCAATGCGCTGATAATAAGCAAACCGCCGGGTAAATAAAGTGGACTAAAGGCGACATCAACGCCAACCTCACCTAAAATGTCTTTGGCGCCAATGTTGATTCCTGCGAGTAAAG
Organism: Psychrobium sp. nBUS_13; assembly: GCF_051201665.1. GTDB lineage: Bacteria > Pseudomonadota > Gammaproteobacteria > Enterobacterales > Psychrobiaceae > Psychrobium. The sequence continues at coordinate 1,097,305 of NZ_CP179210.1, forward strand.
CTTTGAAATCGCCGAATACACGAGTAATAACGCAACAAATGGCGACATTTTATTATTGGCAGTGGCAACATCTGTTTTAATCTCTAAACCTTCTTTCCAGCTGCGATTAGCGCCGAAAAAGCGCGTAAGCATCATCACCATAAACAGCGGCATTGCAGTGCCAATAATGGCATGAATAATGGCAACATCTGCGGTAATCAGTTGTAGATATTGATCCTATGTCCAGCCTTGCGTCGCAAGAGTGGCTTCAATTGCTGTGGTATCTAATCCTTTGTTAACACCGATAACAATTGGCGTACCAACAGCGCCAAATGATACGGGGGTTGATTGAATCATCATCCCCATTAACACAGCGGCGACAGCAGGAAAGCCAATAGCAACCAGCAATGGAGCGGCAATTGCGGCAGGGGTACCAAAGCCGGACGCACCTTCGATAAAGGTACCAAAACACCAAGCTATAACGATTGCTTGAATACGTCGATCTGGCGATACATTAGTAAAACCTTGACGTATCACTTGAATCGCACCAGTGTGTTTTAACGTGTTGAGCAAGAATATGGCGCCAAAAACAATCCATAACACAGATGCTGTAATTCCTAACCCTTGCAGCACTGAAGCAATGACTCTGTTGGTTGACATGTCCCACACCAAAATTGCTAATGCAGCGGTAGCTGCTAACACGACTGGCATGGCTTTTTTAGCTGGCCAGTGAAGGCCAACGAGCAGGACAGCAGCTAGTATTATTGGTACTAGTGCTAATCCACCTAAGGTTAATTTGTTCATGATCGGGACTCCTAATTATGTTTATAGTTTTATTTATGATCCGATTTGGGATGTAGTCTTCCTATTTTGCTGTCGCCGACGATGTATTGGCCTTAACACGTCCTAACTTGCAAGGTCATCGTTAGCTATCGCTTTACTTGAACTGAAAATAGACAGCGCAAGTTGTAGCAATGTACAATTTACTCAACTGTTGATATATATTGATAAAAGAGATTCTCTTTTTCTTTTTTTTACATAATAAAGGTGTGAAATGCTTAAAGCTGATGACGTATTTTTATTCGTGCAGGTCGTCGAAGAAGGCTCTTTTTCTAAAGTAGCCAATAAGTTAGAAATTACTAACTCTGTGGTAAGTAAACGTATTGGCCGTTTAGAAGCCGACTTAAATGTGCAGTTACTTTATCGCACCACACGTAAATTAAGTTTAACGGATGCAGGCCGTGCTTTGTATGGCAAAGCGCGTTTGGCCAAACAAGCATTACAAGATGCTCAAGATACCGTTACTGGCTATGGTGATACCATGCGCGGCAAGATTAAAGTGACAGCGCCTGCCGTATCTGCGCAGGTCATTGTTAGCGATGCAATAGCGCAGTTTTGTCAGCAATATCCTGAAGTCGAAGTTGAGCTGGTGGTGAGTAATCGAGTCATGAATATTCTTGATGAAGGATATGACTTAGCGATCCGCACGGCTTATCTTGAAGACTCATCGCTCATTGCTCGCCGTTTGATTAATTCGGATTGGGTGATTTGTGCCAGTCCTGCCTATCTTAACAAGCACGGTATACCAACGCACCCAACAGAGCTTGAGGAGCACGATTGCTTAATCTACAAATACGAAGGGCAAGGCGCTGAAACATGGCGATTTATTGAGAATGACACCGAGTTTAATATGCAAGTTAAAGGACGTATTCATTCCAATAACCTCGACTCATTACGCCGCGGTGCACTTGCGGGTGTTGGTATTGCTTATTTACCACGCGTGTTGGTATGCGGAGATTTAGATGACGGAAAGTTGGTATCGATATTAAGTAATTTCGTCGGTAAAAAACTCGGTGTATACGCCGTATATCCACGAAGTCGTCAACCTGATAAAAAGCTAAATCTATTGGTAGAGCATCTTAGAGGTTGTTTTCAGAATAGAAAAGAGATGTTTTATTAGGATGGATATTCACGTAGAAAGGCGTGCAAGGAGAGAGAGCGACACGCCTTTATTTGACCTATCTAAACGAGATCAGAATTTAAATTTTGCTGAAAATTGCAGATAATTTGAATCGATTGATTCCAATCCTTTATCGTCAATAGCGTAGTTGCCAAACTCAGCACCAACATCTAAATAATTGTTAACACTGTTGATTAGATTTACTGCCCAATGGCTGCGCTTACGTTTAAGCACATCAGTTTCTGCAGCGCCGTAATAGGCCGTCGAACGCAGCGTATCATTCCAATAATGACGATAGGCAATGGTGAATGCATCTGCGCTTTCAACCACAACGCTATCAGTACGAGGATGAGTTACGATATCTGGCGTTAGGCCAGCTGAAACATAACGACCTGCATCACCACCGGTGTACTGAAAGCGAATATCATCCTTGCCTACCGTTTTGATTTTAGCGGCAACGTTATAAGCAATCCCCGTTTCATCAATGCCACCTTGATCAATGGTGCGTAACAGCGTTCCTACAGACACCAACCCCCAATCAGTTTTGTGATTGTAACGGGCAATTAAATCAGGTGTGCTTTCATCGCTATCTGCTTGGATTCCCGTAACACCTACTGCGCTTGATGGCGCACCAACATCACCGTCACCGTTGGTTTCAGGGTTTTCAATGGCAAACTGCCAATTACCTGTGGTGTAACGCACTTGTACTTGTCGTGAAAAGACTTCACCGACATGTGGACCGCCGAAATCTAGCGCTTCAGGCAATGCGTGTAATGGCATAAAAGTCGACCATGTTTGACCAAGTTTCCAATTTTTATAATCGATAAATAAATGACGCAAGCGTGGGTTTGACGAGTTACTCACCACTTCATTACCGCCACCGCCAAAGAAATCCATCTCAACAAAACCTACGATATCACCGTGTTGAACTTTAACGTTGATACGCGACTCTTTAACGTTCATCCCCGTATGTGAAGTATCAACGGCTTGTCCTGCTGGAAAGTTCGCAACCCAGTAATCTTGATAAGCAATATCACCTGAGACATGGCGAACGTCTAACTTGGCATAGCCACCCAGACTGACTTTAGTTTGCTCATCACCATTTTTGATATTAAGAATCTCAACAGCGGTTGCATTAAGACTTAGGCCCGTCAGGCAGGTAGCGAGTACGAGTTTATTGTTTAGGTATTTATTTAAATGACTCATCAGTTTTCCTTTGTTGTTTTAATAATGACTGATTGAGTAGCCTAAAAATTAATCGCAATGTGATAAATGAATATAAAGGGAAAGACTTTTTCTTTTTATGATGTAAATACTTCGAAAATAAATGACTCGCAAAATATAAATTGCATTAAGTGTATTGGTGTATTACTGTGTTAATACACTATAGTTAATGCGATATGATTTTATGGATCAGTTTGTGATTTCACCCAGCTCGGGTGTTCCCATTTATAAACAGCTACTTAGCCAAATTGAACGGATGATCCTTAATGGGTATTTCGCTCAAGGGGATAGTTTGCCTTCGGTCAGGCAAGTCGCGACCGATTTGGATATTAATCCAATGACGGTCTCGAAAGCCTATGGATTATTGGAAGAACGAGGATACGTAGAGCGTCTACGTGGCAAAGGCATGATTGTCGCCAAGCGTGATGAGGAAGTATCTGAAAAGGAGAAGTTAACTATGTTGAGCACGATGATAAAAGATCTAATTTCAGAGGCGCAGTTAATTGGTGTTTCCCAGCAACAGCTTTTAGCCATGTTTGTAGAACAAACGTCAGATAATACGGATGTTGAATCCCAAAATATACAAGGAAAGGAGTCGTAAATGACTGCAATTATTAAAATAAACAATGTCGCTAAATCTTATAAGAGTCAACAGGTGCTACAGGCGCTAGATTGGGAAATCAATGAAGGCGATATTGTTGGGCTACTTGGTAAAAATGGCGCTGGAAAGTCGACATTATTAAAATCAATGTTGAATCTAAGTGAGATTGACGATGGCTCAATCACGTTATTTGGAGAAAGCCATTTAAATTTATCAACGGATGTGAAAAGCAAGTTAGGCTACGTTCCGCAAGAAAATGATGAGATTTCTTGGTTAACTGTCAAAGAGTTAATTAAATTTAGAAAGCAGTTTTATACGCAGTGGTCTGACGAAAAAGTCGATAAGCTTGTTGAACAGTGGAGCATTGATTTAGACAAAGATGTCGGAGATTTATCGCCAGGACAAATGCAACGTTTGCTAATTATCTTAGCTTTGGCACCGATGCCGACATTAATGGTTCTTGATGAACCCGCTGCGTCACTTGACCCTGCTGCACGTCGATTATTTTTAAAGGAAATTATTTCTTTAGCCAGTGAAGAAAAAGTGACTGTTATATTTTCAACACATATCACATCAGATCTCGAACGAGTCGCTAATAAAGTTGCCATTTTAGACCAAGGTAAAATTCGCTATTTTGATGATTTAGATAATGCCAAGGAAAATGTAGTTAGCTTATCTATTAATCAACAATATACAGACATAACCGTGCCACACTTATTGCGCGTTAAGCAACAAAACAAGCGATTGCAGTGTGTTGTGTCAAAACTTGATCAGAATTGGTTAACTGAAATGGAAGAACAAGGTGTTGATGTTACAGTTAATCCATTAGGACTTGAAGATATATTCTTGGAGATAACCACATGATACTTAGACTGTTAACTAGAGGGAAAGTGATAAAACTCGCTATCGCGTTGATATGGACTTTTGCCATGTTTAATTGGTATCTAGGTATTAAAGGAGGAAATACAAGTACTGACAATTTCTATGTTGTACTCTTTATTGGCACTGGGAATGCACTTTTTTATTATTTGATAGCAACTCGTTTAATGTTGCTCACTCAAAATGATATGTCGAAAGTTATCCCAAATTATTTTTATCATCTTAAAAAGTCATTATTGGGTTTATTAGGTATTAGCCTGTTGCCAACACTCATGGTATTACCAAATATAGAAAGTTGGTTAAGTTTAATAGCAATATCGATAATGCTCGCTGTGTTTATGGTGGCAATCACTTATAGACCTCTATTGATTTTAGTTTTTATATGCTTATTTTTTGTTAAACCGTGGAATTGGCTCATCAATTATTTTGAATTGCCAGATATTGATATTTCTGTATTAAGTGCCTTTGCATTACCCGCTATTGCACTTGGAGCATACTGGCTACTTGGACGATTAGAGCGCTTTACAAAGGACAGTAAAGATCTTAAAAAAGTTAAACTGATTATGAACGCTAAGCAAAGCAGCATGATCGTACCTAGCCATAAAATACCGTTAAAGTTTCAAAATAGACTCGTTCAGTGGTTTGCTAAGAGTAATTTACAACATTTCAAAAAGAGAATTGAATCTGCTAAACCTATGACTAATAAACAGCTAATAGCTATTAGTTGTCAGGGGGAATACAGTGTTGGTCCATTGACTTATTTGTTGTGGTTAGGCGCTGCTGTGCTGTTTTTATTATTAGGGAATCAAATAGATAAAAATTTTAGTGAGTTTTTTTCTACATCAATTTTAGCAGTGCCATTGGTTCTTGTTGTCCTAAGTAGCATTTCATTTTTTCAAGTTGTGTCATCTAAACAGAGCCTACTTAAACGATTAGCAGTGATGCCTTGTTTTAATGATAAACAACGTTTCTCAACAGCGTTCATTAACTATGTTTTGGAAGAACAATTAAAGTTGTATGTGTTTATGTCGTTAATTCTTGTGATGTTTAGTTATATATTTGAAAACTTTACATCGACGTTGCTAATCAATTCACTGGTGGTTAGTTTGATGGTGAGCTTATTTAATGTAGCGATCATGTTGTGGGCATGGACGATGGAAAAACGTATTGATAGTTTAGCGGTTTGGTTAATGTTTGCCTATATGATTGGGTCTAGCTTGTTATTAGTATTCGTGGTGAATTTTAATGTTTTACTGTGGGAAAAATCAACATTTATTGGCATTTCACTGTTTATATTGAGTTTATTTAGCGTTAATGTTTTTAATTGCTATCGAAAAAATTCAAGATGTATCTAATCACTTGAATTGATGAGAGTGAGGGTTAAATGCTAAATCCTCATTTGAATTTTTAAATTATAACCCTCTAGCGCGTTAAGCAATTAAATATATCAAATCCCCATCTTCTTCTTTGTCTTCGTTGTTGCCATAGCAACACTAGGATCATCTGGCCAAAAATGGCGTGGATATTGGCTTTTCATATCTTTTTGCACCGCGGCGTAACTGCCGTGCCAAAAACCGACAAGATCTTTGGTAAGTTGGATTGGTCGCTGTGCCGGCGATAACATTTCAATGAGTACAGGAAGTTGCTTTCTACCAACACTTGGGTTTGTCATGGTGCCAAAGAGCTCTTGAATACGCACCGAGAGTTTTACTTGCCCGTCATCGCTGTAATCTAGGCGGATATTTGAGCCGCTAGCGACTTTTAAATGTGTTGGGTACAGAGCGTTGAGTTGCTGTTGTTCACTCCATTCAAGACGAGAAAGCAGTGCGTCACTCAAATTAATTTTCTTTAATTGTGCAAGCTTCTTAGCGCCATCGAAAAAGGGCACTAACCAATCATCTAGTGAATCTAGTAATGCTTGTTCACTATAGTCAGGCCATGTTTCAGGCTCGTTCGCGTGGGCTGTGCTAAGTCGCTGTAATAACTGAGTTTGCGCGTTGTTGAAGTCTAGGTAGTTCAGGCCTTTGGCTTGTAAGCCGTGACATAACGCTTGGTTTAGTTTATCGCCGTCGATATTGGTTAGCGGCGATTCGCTGATAATTAGTTGGCCTAATTTCTTTTGGTTTAGGGCAATGACTTTATCTTGCTTATCATCCCACTGAAGCTGATCATGTTGTGTAAATAATTCAGGGCTAATCGTTTCTAGGGCGTTGAGATCAATAGTGGTTGCTAAAAATATTCGCGCTTGGTTTTTATTGGCTGCAAAACTCATTAGATCGGCGACAACGATGTAATCACCTGCAAGATGCGCGTTTTCATCGAGGCTTGCACCAAAGCCATTGGCCAATTGAAAGCGCTCAGAGTGACCACGACGTTTTGCGATTCTATCTGGGTATGCATGGGCTAATAAAACTCCGCACTGCTCCGGCTCTATCTTCGTGGAGTGAGTGCCTAATTGTTTAGTAAATTTACTCGCGTTCTTTTTGACTTGTTGCAATGCCGTGGACAGATTTTTTCCGTACGCTAAATAATTAAGTTGATTGCTAATATCTAACTCATTGCCCAAGCTATTCGTTTGTTCCAACATGGCTGCTAGCAGCGCTGCAGTGGCTGATAAATCATGGCCCTTGGCAAATATCATCATGTGAGCAAGGCGCGGCGAGCTGCCAAATTGATAGATTTCTTCACCGTGCTTGGTGAGTTTGTATTGTTTATCCAATGCGCCCATCGCAATAAGCAAATCTCGCGCTTGTTGCAAATTATGCTGTGGCGGGGAGTTGAGCCACTGTAGTTGACTAACATCAACAACCCCCCATTTCGCTAATTCTAATGCCAGTGATAGTAAGTCACTTTGCTCAATCTCTGGCACATCATATTTGGCTAATCGCGCCTGCTGTTCTTGTGGCCACATGCGCCAGCAATGGCCGGCTTGGACACGGCCAGCGCGACCTGCACGTTGAATAGATGACGCTTGAGAAATCTGCTCTTTCGACAGTTTTGTGACGCCATTATTACGGTTAAAAGTTGCTTTATTTACTAGCCCGCTATCAATAACAACGCTAATACCTTCGATGGTAATAGAAGTTTCGGCGATGTTAGTGGCTAACACAACTTTGCGTTTATTGGGCTTGGTTGGCGCAATCGCTAAATCTTGTTGTTGATTGTTGAGCTGGCCATAAAGCGGTAAAACATCGATATCATCGGGTAAATGCTTTAACAATGATGCGGTTTTATTGATATCGCTGGCACTGGGTAAGAAAACCAACACGTTATCATCAAAGTCACGAGCCGCTTGCTCTACTAACTTCGCCACTTGCGGCGGTAATGGTGTTTTAGTATTTCGAGGATAATAGCTGGTGGCCACCTCAAAACTGCGTCCTTGTGAGGTGATAATATCGGCATCAGGCATCAACTGTAATAACTGCTCACCATCTAAGGTCGCCGACATCACTAACAATGTTAAGTCGTCGCGATAACCTTCTTGGATCTCAAGACAAAAGGCGAGGGCAGTATCGGCATGAATGCTACGCTCATGGTATTCATCAAATATGATTAAACCAACGCCATCTAACTCAGGATCTTGTTGCAACATGCGCGTTAAGATCCCTTCGGTAATTATCTCTAAGCGGGTGTTCTTACCAACTTTGTGCTCGCCTTTAACACGGTAACCAACACTTTCACCAACATTTTCACCGAGCTGTTTAGCAACAAAGCGTGCAATGTTTTTTGCCGCAAGCCGGCGCGGCTCTAGCATCAATATTTTTTGATTGTTGAATTTCGCGTGCGATAGCAGTTTTAACGGCAGGTAAGTTGACTTACCTGCGCCAGGAGGCGCTTGTAGGATAACTTGAGCATGTGATGATAAATGGTTTTCTATGTCACTTAATACGGCATCAATTGGTGGCAGGCTCACGCATTTTCCTTAGCTTGTTCTTCAAAACAACCATGTGCTAAAAAGTGGAGCATTTGTTTGATAACACTTGGACTAGCAAGCATGGTTGGGTGGGTTGTCGGCAGGGCAATAAAATCGCTCATGCCTTCAACCTTGGTTGATTCTACGCTGACTTTTCCGTCGTCATCACCCGGTAACATCAATGACAATAATGGGTTAATGCTTTTGGAACCGGCAATAACACCTAGTTCAAAACTAACAGCGCCCAAATTGTTCGGAATATCTTTCTCGCTAGTACCTAGCGCAAGTCCGGCTGGCCCTGCAAATTGTCTAAATAGATAGAACTTGCGGTACATATCAATGACTTCACTGCCTTTGTTTGGCGTTCCTAGCATCACTACGCGGCCCAATTTGCCAAGCTTACGCTCTTTGAAATATTGACGAACTAGAATACCGCCCAGTGAGTGGGTAACAAAATGGATAGTTTTCGCCCCTTGTGCTTCACACTCATAAATACCTTGAGATACAGCGATTTCAGCCAGCTCTTTAATAGTTTTGTCATTAGACGGGTAATCGACGTTAACAACTTGATAGCCTGCATGCTGCAACGCAAGCTGCAATACCAACATTGACTTGTCAGTGCGGCCCCAACCGTGGAGAAGGACAACAAATTCTTGAGTTTTCTTTGTCATAGTTAATTACCTGAGCGTTACGCCATAATATTCTGAGTCGGAGTTATAATACGCTGTAAAGCGATATCCCACGGTTGTACTGTTAATTCATCGACTTGCTGGCAATCATGAGCAATACCAATGGTAACAACATGTGGATTGGCAGCCAGCGTCCGATCGTAATAGCCACCGCCCATTCCCATTCGATTTCCTTGAGTATCGAAGGCAACAAGTGGCGTGTAAATTATATCGAGTTCGCTCGCTGGCAAAACAAGCGAAACGTTTAATGCAGGTTCACTAATACCGTATTTATTAACGTTCATTTTCGTCTGCTCATCATAACGTAAAAATAATAAATTTCCGCGGCTAAATGGATGTAAAACAGGCAAGTAAACGTCAATATCTCGTTGCCAGCAGGCTTGAATAAATGGCAGTGGATTTATTTCGCCATCACTGGCTAAATATACGGCGACTCGCTTTATATTATCAGGCATATTTTTAGTTAGTTGCTTCGATAACGCGGTAGATGCTACTAACTGCTGCTCTTCAGACAGCGATTGTCGACGCTGACGAATCGTTTTTCGCAATGCTTGTACAGAAGATAATTGTTGAGAGTTGGCCATGAATTCATTGTGTTGAGTCAATTAAAGCCAGTGTAGAACAATTGGCGAGAGGGATAAACGGCAAATGTATGTAGGGATTAATATTATTCTTAATATCAATGCTTATCTCTAGCTTAATTTGGTAAATAGATGATGAAACTCTAGGCTTGTTAGCGTTAAATTCACGTTTAAAAATGTTTTTCAATAACATGATGCCAAGAGGGTAGGCAGGCAATCTTTTACTTTTAAGAGAAGACTAAAACATTGGGATTTGATGTAAATATGTTAGCGCGTTACTTTTAAACCGCTTAACTAATAACTGATTATCAAATCGGATTTGTTAATTTTTAAATTTGGCTACCTCAATAAAAAGGCTGTCAAATAACAACCTTTTAATCGCTTTCTTTACATTTTATGTCAAGCTTCCGTTGTAGCCTTCAATAAAGCCCGCCACAAATTCGGGGGCCGCAAGGGCTACTAATAAACACATTGATCCAGTTAACATTATATTTCTATTGTTTTTTTTGTACCCAATAACTGATAACGCAACAAAAACAATAATTCCAATTAATTCAAACATATTCGACGCTTCTTTGTAGTTGATGTTTAGGATGACTTATAAAGGTGCTGTGAGACCTGCCGTATAACCGGACATTGCTGCAGGGCCAGCAAATGCGATAACTAAGCAAAAAGATGATAGTAATAGAATGTTGCGGTCATTTTTTCTATAACCGTAAACTGCGGTGCCTAAAAATGCTAATAGTGCCAATAATTCAAAGATAAACATATTAATCCCTTAATGTGTAGGTGTTGAGGAATGTAAAATATAATCCAAAGACATATTATGTCAAGGCTTTATTTGTATAAATTCATTCTATGGTCTTTGGGGGACGAAGTCTGAGTCGGGCGTTAATCGGATAATTGATGAACTGGATTTGATTAAAACTTCCCATTCTTTTTTTCAGAGAAAGACCGCTGCGGACATTGGCCCTCGAACCAGACGGTATTCTTTAAGACAGGAGTCGGGAGTCAATTAATGGATATAAAGAATTAAACTTCCCACTTTTTGTCTCTGAGAAAGACCGCTGCGGACATTGGCCTGTAGTGGTCAACTAATTTTGGTCACGGTTTTGTAAGTTTTCCAGTATCTCTGTTCCGATTCATTTGGAGTTAAACCGCCATTATATTGATGAGGCCTGACGTTACTATAATATCCTGTAATATAATTCACTACTGCCGCCTTGGCTTGCACTAAAGATTGATAACCTACAGTGGGCATCCATTCTGTTTTAAAACTCCTAAAGAATCTTTCCATCGGTGCGTTATCCCAACAGTTTCCTCGTCTGCTCATGCTTTGCTTGATTTGATATCGCCAAAGTAATTGACGATATTTCTTACTCGTATAATGACAGCCTTGATCTGAATGAAACATCACGCCTTTTGGTCTCCCTCGTGACTCAAAAGCCATTGTTAATGCTTGGCTAGTTAGCGCTGTATCAGGTGAGTAAGACATCGCCCAACCAATAGGTTTTCTGGCGAACAAATCAATCACAACGGCTAAATAACACCAACGATTACCTGCCCATATAAAAGTCACATCTCCACACCAAACTTGATTGGGTTCGCTAACAACAAATTGTCTGTCTAAGTGATTCGGTATCGCTGCGTGCTCATTTCCACCTCGTTTATAAGCATGCTTAGGTATCTGACAACTCACTAGGCCAAGCTTTTTCATAATGCGGTTTGCTCGGTAGCGGCTTAATGGCATATCTCTAGTCGTTGCTATCTGAGCTACGCTTCTGGCTCCTGCTGATTCACCACTTTCCGAGAAAATAGCGCGAACCATTAATTCTGCTTTTAAGTGCTTATGACTGGCGTTTTTTGAATTTTTACGCCAGTAACCATAGCTACTACGATGAATATCAAAGACTTCACAGACTGTTTTTACATCATAGCTCTCTTGTAACGCCTGGACTATTTCAAATTGTCTAGGGAGTCTGACATCAAGAGAGCTGTAGCCTTTTTTAGTATTTCTTTTTCTAATTCAATCCGTTTTATGCGTTTTTCGAGTTCTTTAATTTTTATCTGTTCAGGTGTTAATGCAGTCGGTTGGTCTGCTATACCGTTTCGCTCTTTCTTTAATTGTCGTGCCCATTTATCAATGGCTGATTTACTCACTCCGACGGCTTCGGAAGCTTCTCTGACAGAGTATCCTTCATCAACAACAAGTTGAGCTGTTTCGAGTTTAAATTCTGCTGAATAAGTTGGTCTTGTTCTAGTATTCATTGATTCACCTAAAGTTGATGAGGCGTATGATAACACCTCTATTTAAGTGACCAAATTCACTGTACCACTACAGCCCTCGAACCAGGCGGTTACAATGGAGAGTCGGGAGTTAATTAGATAATTAATAGAAATGACAATATTAAACTTCCCACTTTTTGTCTCTGAGAAAGACCGCTGTGGACATTGGCCTAGAACCAGACGGTATTCTTAAGGCAAGAGTCGGGAGTTAATTAGATAATTGACGAAATGAAATTGATTAAACTTCCCACTTTTTGTCTCTGAGAAAGACCGCTGTGGACATTGGTCCTCGAACCAGACGGTTACAATAGAGAGTCGGGAGTTAATTAGATAATTAATAGAAATGACAATATTAAACTTCCCAAAGTGCCGCTGTGAATCTATGGCCCTCGAACCAGACGGTTCAAGGCGGGAGTTAATTATCACCGCAGGCTTCCCGGTGCATGCCGGGCTTGCGCAATAGTAAAGGAATTAACACCCTTGGTGTGTATATTGGCTCGGGAACTCAGAACACTGGCGAACACCCCAGGAATTGGATTCAGTATATGTCAGCAAATCGTCCTTGTTAATGGCAAATTGTCCTTTTCTTGTCCAACCACTATCAATATTGATCTAACTGATGGTTTTATGGACGAAAAATTTATTTTCAATTTTATGTATTTCTACCACCTGATAGAATGAGTATCAATTCGAATCGTTAAAGGTGGCATCATGAGCCAAAACACAGATCAAAAAGTTTCATGGCAACAACTATCCAGTGCATTAAACATGGCAGAATTAGGCGTAACACCAAGTGAATGTCATGGTGTCATTTGCGGGCTAATTTGTGGTGGCATCAATGTAGAAGATAACTCATGGTCTGGTGCGTTTAATGATTTAATGAATGATGGCATGGGTTTGCCAATCGATCTTAAAAACTTACTTAAAACATTGTTTGATGCCAGCGTGAATGAATTTGTGAGTGGCGAATATCAAGTAAAGTTATTATTAAATGAAGACAACACGTTAAGTGACACTGCATTATCGTTAACTCAATGGAGTGAAAGCTTCATGGCAGGTTTTGCTATTGGTAATGAATCTAAGAAGAAACTAAGTAAAGAAATTACAGAAGCGCTAGGTGACTTAGGACAAATAAGTCAACTAGACACTGAGATTGAAGACGATGAAGAGTCTGAACGTGCTTTTGAAGAAATCTCAGAATATGTGCGTTTAAGTGCTATTTTATGTTTCTCGGAATTTGGTCAAAAGCCTGAGCCAGTAAAAGATAAGAAGAACTTACACTAATGATCAACCAATCATTTTTTGCAAACCGTCGACAATCATTGGCAGAGCAGCTAAGTGACAACAGTGCTGCGATTATTTTTTCAGCCCATGAGAAAACGCGCAGCAACGATACTGAATATCTTTTTCGCCAAGACAGCACTTTCTATTACTTTACTGGCTTTAATGAGCCAGAAGCTGTGTTGGTATTGGTTAAAAAAGACAACGGCTTGCAAATCATTTTGTTTAATCGTGATAAAGACGAGATACAAGAAATTTGGCATGGTCGTCGTTTAGGTCAAGCGGCAGCGCTTGAAAAGTTCGACATTGATCAAGCGCTATCTGTCGATGAGCTTTCTGATAAATTACCTGAATTAATAGCGGGTTGTGACACCATCTATCACGATTTTTTTGATGACAATGACGAGTTCGTTGATGGCTTGCTCGAGGCTCTCAAAGCTAATCCAGATTGTAAAAAAACCTGTCAATTGAGTGATTTACGCGTTATCAGTGATGAAATGCGTTTATTTAAACAATCACCAGAATTAGCTGTGATGAGAGAGGCCGCTAAAATTTCTAGCGCTGCCCACACTCGCGCTATGCAGCAATGTAAAGCGGGCATGTATGAATATCAATTAGAAGCAGAAATACTGCATCACTTTGCGATGAATGGCGCTCGGTTTGCTGCGTACAACACCATTGTTGGTGGCGGTGAAAATGCCTGTATTTTGCATTACACGGAAAATGAATCGACATTAAACGACGGCGAGCTGGTATTAATTGATGCCGGTTGTGAGCTTCACGGTTATGCGGCTGATATTACTCGAACATTCCCTATCAATGGCCAATTTAGTGCGCCGCAAAAAGCGATCTATGAACTTGTTTTAAAGGCACAAATTGCTGCTATCAAACTGCTTGTCCCGGGCAATACCATCAAGCAGGCCAATGACGCTGCTATTGAAATAATGATTAAAGGCTTAATGGAGCTTGAGATCTTAAATGGTGATGTCAGAAAGTTAATTGATGATGAAGCGCATCGCGCATTTTACATGCATGGCTTGAGCCATTGGATTGGTTTAGATGTGCATGATGTTGGTGATTATGGCGGAAAAAAACGTACTCGCGTGCTAGAACCAGGCATGACACTTACCGTTGAACCGGGGCTATATTTTAGCGCTAAACCTGAAATTGACGCTAAATGGCATAACATTGGTGTTCGTATCGAAGATGATATTTTGATAACAGCCAATGGCAATGAAGTATTGACTAAAGATGTTGTTAAAACGGTTGATGAAATTGAAGCACTCATGAGTGGCGCAAACTAACCTCAAAAGGATATCGCGTGAGCAAAGTATATGATTTGATTATTAATGGCGGCGGCATGGCGGGAGCTACGTTGGCTTGGGGCCTCAATTATATTCTTGGTAGTGATCGTGCACTCAATATCGCTATTATTGAAGCTTCAAATGATGATCATAATCATGCTGGTTTTGACGCTCGAGTCATTGCGTTATCTTATGGTTCACGACAAATTTTAGAGCAGTTAGCTCTCTGGGATAGTTATCAATCACTGGTAACACCGATTGATAAAATATCTGTGACCGACCGTGGGCACTTTGGCCAAACATCTTTACACCCAAGTGAATATCAATTACCTCACCTCGGATACGTTGTTGAATTGGCTGATAGTGGGCGTTTACTGATGGATAAATTAAGCACTGCGTCAGTTGCCCAAAACGTTACTTGGTATCGACCAAATAGCATCGAATCACTAACGCAACATCAAGAACATGTCGATGTGACTTTGGCTGACGGACAGCAATTATCCGCCAAATTAATGGTTGCAGCAGACGGTGCATTTTCTAAAGTGCGTTCCTTGCTTAATATTGATAAAACGGTGACGCAGTTTGGTCAATCCGCCATTATCGCCAATGTTGAAACGAGTAGTGCTCATCATGGCGAAGCGTTCGAGCGCTTTACAGAGTCTGGACCGCTAGCGTTTTTACCAATGTCACAAGGGCGCAGCTCTGTAGTTTGGTCAATGAATACCGATGATGTCGCAGCGACAATGGCGCTTGATGACCAAGCATTCTTGGCAGCATTACAACAAGCATTTGGTTTTAGGTTAGGCACTATGGTTAAGACAGGGCAACGATTTAGTTATCCACTTAATCAAAACGTTGCCAATGTTCATATCCATCATCGCACCGCCTTAGTGGGGAATGCCGCCCAAGCGCTTCATCCTATTGCTGGACAGGGTTTTAATTTAGGCTTGAGAGATGTTGCTGCGTTGATTGATGTGATTGCAACTGCTGTTATGGCGGATGTTGATATTGGTTGTTATCAAAGCCTCAATCAATATCAAAAAGCGCGAGTTAATGATCAAGCGCAAACTATTAATGCCACCAGTAGTTTAGTCTCATTGTTTTCAAATAATCACTGGCCATTAGTGGCAGGGCGTAATATCGCATTAGCCGTTTCAGATTGCGTTGCACCGTTGAAGAAACCAGTAGCAGAGCAAATGTTAGGTTGGCGTCATCAACTTTCTCGTATGGCCAAGCATCAAGTCCAAGTTTAAATAAGGTTAATTTTATTTCATGAATATTCAATCGTTTGATGTGACAATTATTGGCGGCGGTATGGTCGGTTTAGCATTGGCAAGCGCGTTAGCAAATAGCGAACTAAAAGTTGCCGTTATTGAAGGTAAAACGCCATCAATGACTATTACCGATAAATATGAAATACGTGTTAGTGCGTTATCTGCCGCAAGTAAGAACTTACTGACTAATATTGGCGCATGGCCTTATATCGCGCAAAATCGCCATCAACCTTATAGCAATATGAGTGTGTGGGAAAAAGATAGCTTTGGAAAAATTGCCTTTGATGCATCAAGCATTAAATCAGCCAATGAAGCCTCGCTTGGTGCTATTGTTGAAAACAGCATTGTTCAACAAGCCCTGTGGCAAACCGCTGACGCTGCGCCGAACGTCACGTTATTTCATCCATTTCACTGTCAAAGTGTTGCCATGGGCGAGCGTGAAACGTGGTTAACATTAGTGGGTGCAAGTGATGATAATAAACACGTCACTCAGTCGTTAACTAGCAAATTGGTTGTTGGCGCTGATGGGGCAAACTCGTGGCTGCGCAAACAAGCTGACATTCCGATGACGAGTTGGGATTATGGTCATCATGCTTTAGTAGCGACTATTGAAACTGATATGCCACATGACAATACGGCGCGTCAGATTTTTTCGCCAGACGGTATATTGGCGTTTTTACCCCTTAATGAACCTAATTTAAGCTCAATTGTTTGGTCACAATCACCAGACAGCGCGCAGCAGTTGCGTGATTGTGATGAAATAGCATTTAATCGCGCGCTCACGGCAGCCTTTGATAATCGTTTAGGCTATTGCCAAGTTAAATCAGCGCGTGGTGTATTCCCATTAACTATGCGATTTGCGCAATCATTTGCTAAAGAGCGTATTGCCTTGATTGGCGATGCGGCTCATACCATTCATCCACTGGCTGGATTAGGCGTCAACCTTGGCTTTTTAGACGCTGCTGCACTAGCGCAAGAGTTATTAAAAAACCACAAACAAGGCAAAGATATTGGCGAACTTGCCAATTTACGTCATTTTGAACGCTGGCGTAAAAGTGACGCCACCCAAATGATTGCTGCCATGGAAGGTTTTAAGCAGTTATTCGCTGGTAATAATCCGCTGAAGAAATTAGTGCGAGATATTGGCTTAGTTGCCGTCGATAAACTGCCGCCAGCCAAAGACGTGTTTATTAAACATGCCATGGGATTGACGGGAGATTTACCGGAGTTGTCTAAATCAGTTTTTTCTAAGGCAGATAGTTAAATCAAATAGTTTAATGAAATGTGAATAATAAAATGGCCGCTTTGCGGCCATTTTAGCCTCGAGCGTTACCGAACGCGTTTAAACACTTCGCCATCGTATTTTAGGCTCTGTATTTTATTCGAATCAACGATAATTCTCACTACTTGAGCACGATTTGGGAGGAACCTCACCCGCATTCCGTCTAAAAATTTATGGGCAGTTGCAACTGAACGAAGCTGTCCAAATTCAAGATAAAACTGCTTGTCTTTGGTTAGTGTAACAACAATATTGCCGAAATGTGGATGATGGTAAGTACCGACATAAGATTGCTTTGGCTGTGACAATTGCCATTGTCTTGCTGCCAGTTCTTCTTCGTGTTGTTCAATCATTATCGGTAACTTAGCAGCGTCTTTCTTTAACTTAATCGCTTTGTTGTTTGCCTTAGTTAATTCGGCTTCATCCTCGAGTAGAGTTGCGTAAATGGCGTGCGCAACAACGTTTGTTAATCTTGAGGCTAACAAATCGTCATTGTTCAAAATAACGATACCAATGCCTTTTTCTGGCATGAATGACAAATGGCTATGCATTCCCGCATATCCGCCGAAATGATGATAAAGCGTTTCGCCCAAATAAGGGCCAATGTGCCATCCCCATGCATATTGTTCTCGTTTATAGTTTTGATAACTAAACCCTGATGTCGCTATTGCTTGTTGTGACTTGGCAATGACTTTCGCTGGGAAGATTTGTTGGCCATCGAGCTTACCTTGGTTTAATTGTATCTTTATAAAGTTGGCAATATCGTTAGTGGAGCTAATCATGCCGCCAGCAGCGTGCATGGTACTGTCATTTTTCTGAAGATAAACAGGGTTGTTGGTGCCATTTAAGATGGAATAATAGTTAGGTAATGGCCAACCTTTATCCTTGATAGCACTGAATGTTGTTGAACTTCGTGTGGTTTTCAACGGTGCAAGTACCCTTTGTTCGAGGATCTGTTGCCAGCTCTTTTGATGAACATTATCAGACCATACACTTAAAATGTTGTAGCCTACATTTGAATATTGAAAGGTATTAAGTGGCGCTTTTTCATTGGGGTAGCTAACAGACACCAGCTTATTGCGAGTTGGTTCATCATGTAATCCCGTATGGGCTGTCGCCGTTGCTAACGGGCTGTTATCGATACCCATTGTATGACCAAGTAGATGCTTTATGGTGACTTTGCTCGCGTCAAAGGTAGAAAATGACATATTAGGGAATAGCGTTGCCATGTTCGTTGATTCGCTGATTTGTCCTTGGTGTTCTTTTAATAGCATCGATAATGCGAAATAAGGCTTTGTGATGGACGCAATATAATAGCTGGTATCAGAAGTGGCAGGCTGCTTGGTGGCGATGTCAGCATAACCGAAATTTCCCCGATAAATTACTTTGTTGTCCTTTACTACCGCAATTGATGTTCCCGACGGGAGCTTAGCGGCAGCCTTGGTTTCATTGACTATTTTTTCAATGGCTGAAAAGTCTGTTGCAAAAGCGGGTAGCGATAAGCACATGCTGGTGCACAGCAGTAAATTGATGATTTTCATTTTAAATCCCTTTTATCTTGATATTTGTCTTTGTATTGTTGGAAAACGGCATTTCTCGTTGAAATAGGGTGCAGGTGAGCACTTTTTTCTAACAGCGCTTGTGCCGCTTGAATGTTGCCACTTGGAATAGTTTGTTTGAGTTCGGTAAGAATAATTTCATAGAGTAGCGCGCTATAAATACTCATCGCCATTAAGGCACTGTTCGAGCGAAAGGCTTGAATGACGCCTTGGCACTGGGCTGTGAGATTGGCAATTAGCATCGCATTGCCATCAGCAGCGAGCTTAAAAGAAACATCATGGGTTGATTGATAAATTTCGTGGCCGTTTTGGCGCACTACAACATTTACGTTTTCCAACGTTATTTCTTCATAGGCTTTTATCCAAACTTCGACGCCTCGCGCAGCCGCTGCTATTAATGCATCTTTAAACAGCGGCAGGGCATCTGGCTCGGCTTCCACCATTAATAAGTGTTGTGAGTTATTAATGAGCTTGATGCTGTGCTCAATAACTAAATCGACCTGTGCTATTTGATACACCTGCTCATCGTCTTCCACTGGATTGTCGAGCTGACTGAGGTTATCTTCTAAATTGGATAGTATGTCGTTAAATTGTTGCTGCTTACGATTTAGAAACTGTTTCCAATCACAGGCAAAATAGCTTTTCTTCTTGTCTGTCGTAAATTCAACCGCTCCTTTCTCTGTCAGGCTATCAATGGCTTTATAAACATTCGCTGTCGGTTTGTGTAAATGTTTAGCAATGGCATAACCTGTTTGCTTCCCTTTGGTAAGCAGTGCTAAATAGATTTCAGCCTCTAACGAGGTAAACCCCATTTGCTCAAGCTGTTGGCATATTTGATTATGTGATGACATGATTTTAATTTATTAGTAGTTTATGCTGCTACTATATTTTTTGTCTTGATTTATTACAAATAGTAAATGTAACAACCTGTAAACTACTCGTTAAATGTTTCTCAGGGTAAGGAAATTTTTTACTCAAAGAATTTAAGAGTGAAAACTCTGTATTGCTCTAAAACCCTTTGTTATCAGTTGTTTCTGTACAAAGTGTTGAATTCCATAAATTGGAAAAAAGTTTCCGTATGTTTCCAAATGTGAAAAATATGAAATTTATTTTGTAACCTGCCTCACAAAAAAGCTATAATCGCGCCACTAAATAATTTGTCATGGCTAAAAACAGGCTACGACACCTTTAAAGCTTGAGGATCTATTATGGCTCAACAAACAGTTTTATTTGATAAACACATCGAAGCTGGCGCTAAGATGGTTGATTTTCACGGTTGGGATATGCCAATCAACTATGGTTCTCAAATTGAAGAGCACCATGCTGTACGTCAAGATGCGGGTATGTTTGATGTATCACACATGACGGTTGTGGACATTAAAGGTTCACAAGCGAAAGAATTCCTACAAAAGCTATTAGCTAACGACGTTGCAAAACTTACTGTTGAAGGTAAAGCAATGTACGGCGGCATGCTTAATGAAGAAGGCGGCGTGATTGATGACTTGATCACTTACTTCATTACTAACGATTACTACCGTTTGGTTGTTAACTCTGCGACGCGTGTTAAAGACATGGCGTGGATCAACAAACAGTCTGCTGGTTATGACGTTGCAGTCACTGAATTGCCTGAACTATCTATGATTGCTGTTCAAGGCCCTAACGCTAAAGAAAAAGCGGCAAAAGTATTTAATAGCGAACAAAATGCTTTATTAGAAGGCATCAAGCCATTTATGTCTGTTGATTCTGGTGACTACTTCATCGCAACAACAGGTTACACCGGCGAAAACGGTTACGAAATTATCGTACACGAAGATAAAGCGGCTGATTTATGGCAACAACTATTAGACGTTGACGTTCGTCCTTGTGGTTTAGGCGCGCGTGATACATTGCGTTTAGAAGCGGGCATGAACTTATACGGTCTAGACATGGACGAAGAAGTATCTCCACTTGCTGCAAACATGGCTTGGACTATCGCTTGGGATCCAGAAGAGCGTGACTTCATTGGTCGTAGCGCATTAGTAGAGCAAAAAGCGTCTGGCAAATTGCACAAGCAAGTTGGCCTATTATTAGAAGCGAAAGGCGTATTACGTACAGGCCTTAAAGTTATATTTACAGACAGCGACGGTGTTGAGCAAGAAGGTGTGATTACTTCTGGTACATTCTCTCCAACGCTTGGTCACTCAGTGGCAATTGCACGTGTTCCACGTTCAATTGGCGAAGTGGCTCAAGTTGAAATGCGTAAGAAATTGGTAGATGTAAAAGTTGTTAAGTCTGGTTTCGTCAGAAACGGCAAGAAAACTTTTTAATCTAGAACAACATTTTATTTCCTAACGTCGGATTTGTTTCCAAGAGTTAACATTTTCAATGACAATTGGGAAAGACTTAAATTACAATAGGGGCGATTTT
Source organism: Psychrobium sp. nBUS_13 (assembly GCF_051201665.1). GTDB lineage: Bacteria > Pseudomonadota > Gammaproteobacteria > Enterobacterales > Psychrobiaceae > Psychrobium. The sequence goes on from NZ_CP179210.1 coordinate 1,118,520, forward strand.
CTAATCGCCGCTTAACTAAAAAAATTATTTAAAGGATAAACTCATGAGCAATATCCCAGCAGAGTTGAAATATGCATCTTCACACGAATGGGTTCGTGATGAAGGTAATGGTGTTTACACAGTAGGTATCACTGAGCATGCTCAAGGCCTATTAGGTGACATGGTATTTGTTGATTTACCAGATGAAGGCGACACGTTTGACGCTGGTGAAGATGCAGCGGTATGTGAATCAGTAAAAGCTGCTTCAGATATCTACGCACCAATCACTGGTGAAGTTGTTGCAATCAATGAAGAGTTAGAAGACAGCCCTGAGCTAGTTAACTCTGATGCATTCAACGACGGTTGGTTATTCAAAATCAAAGCGGACGACGCTTCTGAGCTTGAAAACCTACTAGATGCAGAAGGTTACGCAGCATCAATCGCAGAAGATTAATTGCTGATACCCTTCAAGGCCTCTTAGTTCAACACTAAGGGGCTTTGTTCTTTCTAGCCTTGATAATTCCCGATAATTCTAACTAGGAAATTATTGTGGATTAATTTAGTTTTAAATTTGAGAGAAGCCTCATGACTCGTTTACCAACGTTAACCGAATTAGAAAACAAACAAGAATTTATCGCTCGTCACATTGGCCCAGATGCCGCTCAGCAACAAGCAATGCTGGAAGTGATTGGTGCAGACTCACTAGAAGACATGACTAAAAAGATCGTGCCTGAGTCAATTTTATTAGACAACAACCTAACTATTGGTGAGTCTAAAACAGAAGTTGAAGCGCTAGCTTACCTACGTAGTCTTGCTGAACAAAACCAAGTACTCAAAAGCTACATTGGTATGGGTTACAGCAACACACACGTACCAAGCGTAATCTTACGTAACGTATTAGAAAATCCAGGCTGGTACACGGCATACACGCCATACCAACCAGAAATCGCTCAAGGTCGTTTAGAAGCTATTCTTAACTTCCAACAGCTAACTATCGACCTAACTGGTCTAGAACTAGCGAGCTCATCATTACTTGATGAAGCAACCGCTGGTGCTGAAGCGATGGGGCTTGCAAAACGTGTTTCTAAAAACAAAAAATGCGACACCTTTTTCGTTAGTGATTCAATTCACCCACAAACATTAGACGTTGTTAAAACTCGTGCTGATAAGTTCGGTTTCGACATCGTTGTTGGTCCAGCACAAGATGCACTAAACCACGACATCTTCGGTGCGATGCTTAGCTACCCAGGTTCTACTGGTTCAGTTGACGATATCGAGCAACTAATCGCTGATCTACAAGCTAAGAAAGCCGTTGTTACTGTGGCATCAGACTTAATGGCATTAACAGTACTTAAGTCACCTGGTGAAATGGGCGCAGACGTCGTGTTTGGTAACAGCCAACGCTTTGGTGTTCCAATGGGTTTTGGTGGTCCACACGCTGCATTCTTCGCAACACGTGACAAGCATAAGCGTTCTATGCCGGGTCGTATTATCGGTGTATCTAAAGATACGCGCGGTCGTCCAGCACTACGTATGGCAATGCAAACGCGTGAGCAACATATCCGCCGCGAAAAAGCTAACTCAAACATCTGTACTGCACAGGTATTACTAGCAAACATGGCGTCGTTCTACGCGGTTTATCACGGTCCTAAAGGCCTGAAAAACATCGCAACACGCATCAACCGTTTAGCGACTATCCTAGCGACTGGTCTTCAAGAAAAAGGCGCAGAGCTAGCTAACAGCACTTGGTTCGACACTATCACGTTAAACGTGGGTGAAGATAAAGACGCTATTTTAGCAAACGGTGTTGAAGCAGGCGTTAACTTCCGTCGCGACCTTACAGGTCAAATCGGTATCGCACTTGACGAAACAACAACACGCGATGACGTAGCTCAGTTATTTGACGTAATCTTAGGCGCTGGCCACGGCCTTGACGTTGCAGCACTAGATGCTGCAATCACAGGCAACTCATACAGCGATAGCGTAGTTCGTACTTCACAATACTTAACACACCCAGTATTTAACAAGTACCACAGCGAAACTGAAATGATGCGTTACATCCGTCGTTTAGAAGGTAAAGACTTAGCGCTAAATCATTCAATGATCAGCCTTGGTTCTTGTACCATGAAACTAAACGCGGCAAGCGAAATGCTGCCAGTAAGCTGGAACGAGTTCGCTAACATGCACCCATTCTGCCCACAAGACCAAGCAAAAGGTTACGTGGCAATGATTGATGAACTATCTGAATGGTTAGTTAACATCACAGGTTACGATGCTGTATGTATGCAACCTAACTCTGGTGCTCAAGGTGAATACGCTGGTCTACTAGCCATTCAAAAATACCACGAGAGCCGCGGCGACGCGCATCGTAACATCTGTTTGATCCCAGCATCTGCTCACGGTACTAACCCAGCATCTGCACAAATGGCTGGTCAAAAAGTTGTAGTTACAGCCTGTGATGACGAAGGTAACGTTGACATGGATGACTTACGTGCGAAAGCCGAAGAGTTATCTGAAAACCTATCTTGTATCATGATCACTTACCCGTCTACTCACGGTGTATACGAAGAAACCATTGGTGAGATTTGTGAAATCATTCACGCCAACGGCGGTCAAGTTTACCTAGATGGCGCAAACATGAATGCACAAGTTGGCCTAACGTCACCGGGCAGCATTGGCGCAGACGTATCGCATCTTAACTTGCACAAAACATTTGCTATCCCACACGGTGGCGGTGGCCCAGGTATGGGACCAATAGGTATCAAAGCTCACTTAGCACCATTTGTTGCTAACCACAGCGTTGTTGACCTTGAAGGCCCTAAATCTGGTAACGGTGCAGTATCTGGCGCACAATACGGCAGTGCAAGCATCCTACCAATTACTTACATGTACATCGCGATGTTAGGTAACGAAGGTTTACGTCAATCAACTCAGCTAGCTATCTTAAATGCTAATTACTTGAAGAACCGTTTAAGCGAACATTACCCAATCTTGTTCTCAGGCCGTGGTGGTTACGTAGCTCACGAATGTATCGTTGATTTACGTCCGCTTAAAGAAAGCTCTGGCGTAACAGAAATGGACATCGCCAAACGCTTAAACGATTACGGTTTCCATGCGCCAACCATGTCGTTCCCTGTAGCGGGCACGTTAATGATTGAGCCAACTGAATCTGAGTCTAAAGTTGAAATCGATCGCCTAGCTGATGCACTAATCGCTATCCGCGCTGAAGTTGCTAAAGTTGAATCAGGTGAGTGGACTGATACTGACAATCCATTGCACAATGCACCGCATACATTGGACGATATCATGGATCCAGAATGGAGCCGTGCATACAGCCGCGAACTTGCTGTATTCCCAACAGAAGAAGTACGCGCTAACAAGTTCTGGCCTACCGTAAACCGTATCGATGACGTATACGGCGACCGTAACCTACATTGTTCTTGTGTACCAATTGATGAGTACATTGAAGAGTAATTTGAAATAAAAATCAGTAACGTGAGTTACTGATTACAATTTGAATTAATGAAAGCGAGTATTGCGTAATTAAAAGCAGTGCTCGCTTTTTTGTAGGTCAGGTTAAATGTAAGCGTCTCGCCAAAGACACATACCTTTCATAAGTGATCTTGGATAGGGTATCTCCAATTTTATTAACACACATTGATCAGACCCCTAGGTCACTTTTTTGATTTTGTATAAGTGCATGGCATGCCCACCAATAAGGTTTACTATCTTTTGCCTGAGTTCGGTCAGGCCATCTAAGTAGGTTTGATCGTAAATATAATCATCACCTTGTTGAAGTAAATTGATGCCATCAAAACACTGAAACACCCAGCGCAATGTGGGGGCGGCCGTTTCTTGATTTATTTGGTTTGGAATTGTCGCTTCAACTTTTTTCATATTCGCTCGCATTCGTCGTTGTGCAATAGAATATACAAGTAATGATAATGTCATTACCATCAACAGAGCATCGATTCTGCTTGGCTTTTTTATAAATAACGAAGAGACAAAAAACAAGGGATCTTTTAAAAATCTAAAGCCTCTTTCAACTTCCGATTGCGCCTTGTAATGTTTTAATATTTCTTCAGGTGAAAGTTCTTCTTCATCAATATTTGTTGCTAGAATGAAGCAAGATTTTTGCTCAACAGCCTGCTTGATTGCGATCGTGTTTTCTTCAATTTCAGCGTTTACTTGCCACTCTATACGCTTAACTTCAGCATCCTTTTTCGGGCGGCCTTTACCTTCATAAACTTTATGCTCTATATATTGAGTGTCGCTTATTTGATGATATTTCAGTTTTTTTCCTATTTTATCCGCTGCTCGTTGCGCATCAGTTTTACAAGCAAAGCGTTGCGCTTGTAGATGAAACAGCTCTTTTTCTACCTTAACTTTTGCTCGTTCAACTTGCCGTGTGATCGTTTTAGCAGCTCGATGATTAGCGGCACTTGAGTAAATCACAATCCATCGCTGCTTGATCCCCATATGCTCGACTTTTTTGACAACATATTGATAGTTAGCATTTATTTTCACCCATTGTTCGTCAGCTATTGATTCTGCGATTAATTCTTTCTCTAGCGCTATCGTTGAAGGAATAAGCGTGAGAAATTTTACCAGAGATAAAAATTCGGCATTAGCCTTATGATAAAGCTTACAGTCGGCCACAAGATATTTAGGCGCTGCGCTTTTTTTGAATTCGCTAACAAGTGCTTTGCTCCTTGCCTTAAAAATAGCGGTATCAGCACTATTGCCATCCCAGTTTTTACAGGCGAGAGGAACGCCACCATCTTGACTGACAATGATTTCTTGTACCACTTGCTTTAAATCAGGGCGGTGAGCCTTACTGTAACCATGAGTGATTTTAATAACATTGTCATCACTGTCTTCATCGTCAAAAGCGTATTCTCCCGTTAAAGAATGGCTGGTTGTATCGAGTGAGTTAAATTTTTTGTCTACACTTTCTAGCTCGCAAGCTTGCTGAGACACCAGTGAAAATAGACTTTCGCAGCCAAAATCAAAACACTGGTCTAGTGTGCGGCCTAATTTGTGACGATTAAAGTGCTCGGCTTTTACACCTTCTCGAAATAAATGCTCAAGCGGTAAGTTAGTAAAAAATTGGGGACTGAGAGATAAAGGACGGTTTGCAAAACCAAGTCCATTCATAATCATGCCTTTAACCGCTTCACCAGGTGTAATTTCTTGCTTTTCATCCTGAGGTAAATATTGATCCAATAAGGGGACTATTTGTAAGTCTTCAATTACACCTGCGACTATGCCGTGATGATCTAACCGTTTGATTTTTAAATTCATATATACCTCAAAGTTGAGGCGGTATTATATCAAATAGCCGAAAAATCAGTAACAAATTATCGGTTAAATTAAATCCAAATTTTTGATTTTGCTCTGATCAATGTCTGATACAATAGAAATAATGACATATGATTAGTAGAAGGGCGCTTTGTTAATACTATTCATACGTTAAAAATAATAAGCAAGTAATTCACATTTAGCACGGAAAAAAAGTTTATGCCAAAAATATTAATGACGGGTCATTTAGGACTTGTAGGCCGTCATTTGTCCCCACTTTTAGCACAACAAGGCTATGAGGTTATCGGGTTTGATATTGCTAATAATTCAGGTGATATCTGCAATTCATTTCAATTAAAAAACGCACTTAAACACTGTTGTGGTGTTATTCATTTAGGTGCAGTATCGAGAGTTGTTTGGGGTCAAAATAACCCTGAAAAATGCTGGCAAACTAATGCAATTGCAAGTGAACAATTATTAAAATTAGCCTCTGAGAGTGTGCAAAAACCTTGGGTCTTAGTAGCGAGCAGTCGTGAGGTATACGGTGAACCTAAATCATTACCCGTTTCAGAGAGTATGCCGTTATCACCTGTCAATATTTATGGTCGTTCAAAGCTGTATATGGAAGAGGCAGCATTAAAAGCCAGAGTAACAGGATTAAATACTGCAATAGTTAGGCTTGCAAATGTATATGGATGTACATTGGACCATGAAGATCGTGTATTGCCTGCATTCGCGAAAAATGCAGCATTAGGCTCTGATTTACGTGTCGACGGTTTTGACCAACTTTTTGATTTTACTCATGTTAGTGACACTGTGCGTGGCATAGTTAAAATAGTGGAACTATTAGCGGCAGGTGAACACAATCTTCCCCCCATTCATTTACTACCTGGCCATGGCACAACACTTAAACAAGCGGCTGAGCTTGCAATTTCAGCGGCAAATAGTGACACATCAATTATAGAAGCTGCATCGCGTTCTTATGATGTGGCTAAGTTTATAGGTGATCCTTCTCGTGCCAAGTCTTTATTGGGTTGGCAAGCAAATATCTTACCTCAAGAGGGGATTTCTTTACTGGTTAACGCGTTTAAAGAACAATTAGATTTGGGGGTATATGCATGAAGATATTAAAAGTAATTCATGGTTATCCGATGCTTTATAATGCAGGTTCTGAAGTTTACTCACAAACAATTTGTCATGGTTTGGTTAAACAAGGGCATGAAGTACACGTATTTACCCGTGAGGAAGACGCCTTTAGGCCAGATGGTGATATTCGTATTAGTTATGATGCTGATGTACCAGAAATCAAATTACATTTAGTCAATAACCCTCGCCATAGAGATAGATATCGTTTAGGCATTATTGATGAAAAATTTGCCGCACTCCTTGATGAGCTAAACCCTGATATTGTCCATATTGGGCATTTAAATCACCTTTCTACATCGTTAGTTTTTGAAGCCAAAAAACGCAATATTCCTATTGTTTATACGCTCCATGATTATTGGTTAATGTGTCCTAGAGGGCAGTTTATGCAAATGCACTCTGCTGATGATAATTTGTGGGCGGCTTGTGAAGGGCAAGAAAATAAAAAATGTGCAACCAAGTGTTATGCCCGTTATTTTTCTGGTGACGATGAAGAATGTGAACTTGATATTGCATACTGGGAGAACTGGGTTGCACGCCGTATGAGGCATGTTAAAGACGTTGTATCTCAGGTGGATTTATTTATTTCACCTGCCAAGTATTTAAAAAACCGGTATGAGCAAGACTTTGGTTTGCCCAAGGAAAAAAGTATTTATATTGATTATGGGTTTGATCGGTCTCGTATGGCTGGCAGAGACCGTACCGATGATGAGCCCTTTACGTTTGGGTATATCGGTACTCATATTCCGGCTAAGGGTATCCATCAGTTAATTGAGGCTTTTGGTCAATTAAAAGGTGATGCCATTTTACGTATTTGGGGTCGTGATCGCGGTCAAGATTCGCGTGCATTACGTGCCATTGCAGCAACGTTGCCTGAAGAAAAACAAAAGAGTATTCAATGGATGCCAGAATACAAAAATCAGCATATTGCTCAGGATGTATTCAGCAAAGCTGATGCCATTGTTACCCCCTCTGTTTGGGTAGAAAACTCACCCTTGGTAATCCATGAAGCACAGCAGTCAAGAGTGCCGGTAATAACGGCCAATGCGGGAGGAATGGGAGAGTATGTAATTGATGGTTTAAATGGCCTTACATATGAACACCGCAATACTGACGAACTTGCCCAAAAAATGCAGTTAATGGTTGATGATCCTGAACTTGCAAAAACATTAGGTGCAAAAGGATATGCATATAGCGACGACGGAGAAATCCCTTGTATTGATCAGCATATACTTGATTTAGAGGCGTGTTATAAGGGATTGTTACAGTGAATAATACTGACTTTTGGCGTATTACACTTGATACCAACCCAGATACATGCAACTTAAATTGCATAATGTGTGAAGATCATTCTCCTTATTCAGATAGCCCTAAGGTGCGAAAAAAACAGGGAAGATTACGCCCAAATATGGATAGGGATATGCTTGAACGCGTTATTAGAGACGCAGCTAATATGGGCATTAAAGAAGTGATCCCCTCTACTATGGGGGAGCCATTACTTTATCCTCATTTTGATGTGTTTCTAGATTTATGTCATGAACTCAAATTGTCATTAAATCTGACGACTAATGGTACTTTTCCAAGCCCAGATAAACACCAAAATGTTGAATACTGGGCAAATCGCATTGTGCCAATAGGAAGTGATGTAAAAATATCATGGAATGGAGCAAGCGAGCATACCCATAAACAAATTATGTTGGGTGCTAAGTTGTCTCAGCATATTGAAAATGCGCAACGATTTATTGCAGTGAGAGATGAGTGGGCAGATCAACATTATTGCTCAATGACAATGCAACTAACGTTTTTAAGAAGTAATTTAGACGAAATACCCGATATGCTTGATTTAGCAATTGAGTTAGGTTTTGACCGTATTAAGGGCCATCAGTTATGGGCGCATTTTGATGAAATTGCCAATGAAAACCTCAGAAACGATATTGTTTTTGCTGAGCGTTGGAACCAAGTTGTTCAATACTGCAAAAAGCGTGTTGCAAAGCATAATGAAACTGCATTACGGCCATTTAAATTAGATAATTTTTCTGAACTTCATTTAGATAATCTTGATGATATTGCGCCGAATGGGCATTGTCCTTTTTTAGGTAAAGAAATTTGGATTGACCCAACTGGGCGCTTTAATGTGTGCTGTGCACCAGACCAAGAACGTAAGACTTTGGGAGACTTTGGTTCGGTTTCAAATGAATCACTTTCTAAATTGGCGAGCAGTAAAAAATACACAGAATTAATGGCTAGTTACCAAGATAACACTCTGTGTAAGCAATGCACAATGAGGCGATAATAATGTCTAATTTTAAAAAATTATCTATATCACAAGATGGTCGCTATCATACCTTAGCTGATAACTCCCAAGCTTACACCGAGCGATTTGATGAGGTTTTATCATTTCACTTAGTTGAAAATAAATACCAAGTTGCACCTGTATTAATAGGAAATAAGGCGTGGCATATAGGCGAGGGCGGGAAAGCTATTTACACGCCTACATTTGATAGAACATTTGGTTTTTATTGTGATAGAGCTGCTGTGGTAGATGGCGCTAATTGGTTTCATATTACACCTGATGGTTTGCCAGCTTATAATGAGCGTTATGATTTTGTTGGTAACTTTCAACAAGATGTTGCGGTTGTGTGCGATAAAAATGGCTATTACTTTCATATAAATAAGCGTGGTGAACCACTTTACACAAATAAGTGGCATTATTGCGGCGATTTCAGAGAAGGCATTGCGGTTGTTCAAGACAGCAATGGCTTAAGCACTCACATTAATTGCGATGGTGAGTTTATTCACTCTCAATGGTTTTTAGATTTAGATGTGTTTCACAAAGGTTTTGCTAGAGCTAAAAACTCGAATGGTTGGCAACATATCAACAGAGCAGGTAAGCCAATATATACTCAACAATACGCTAGTATTGAACCTTTTTATAACGGATTTGCAAGAGTAGAAACCTTTGATGGTGCGCTTCATATCATTGATGAAAAAGGGCAATTTAAGCGAGAGTTAAGAGTGCGGCAGTCGAATGATTTTGCAAGCCTATCTGCCGATATGGTGGGGTATTGGCGAACTTTTACCATTGCGGCAGCAGCAGAACTAAATGTGTTTGATCATTTACCTGCCACGGCTGAGTCACTTTCACAAAAAACGTGTACGATTGAATCACGTATGTTTCGTCTTTTAAGCGCATTGGGTGAATTAGAACTTGTAGAACTTAAAGGTGATATGTGGTCTTTACTTCCAAAAGCATATTATCTCACAACAGATCATCCTAAATCTCTTGTGACGGCTGCAACTGAATATCGAGATGAGTTACTTCAAAGATGGTACGACTTAGTTTCATTGATGAAGCAAGACGTAAATACCTCTGATATTTTCCAGAAAATAGCGAACAGTAAAGAACATACTGAAAAGCATCATAAAATGCTTAGAAGTTATGCATTAGAAGATTACAAAAAATTAATTCCGAGTCTTGATATTGCAAGCGGTGATACAGTTTTTGATGCAGCGGGTGGTGACGGTATGTTAGCGCAACTTGTACAAAACCAGTTCACAGATTGTAATGTGATTTTAGGCGACCTCGATGCAGTGGTTAAGTTAAGTAAATTCAAAAATAAAACCTCATTTGATCTATTTAAAAAATGGCCGCTCAAAGCTAATAAAATATTGTTAGCAAGAGTGCTACATGATTGGAATGACAATGATGCGATAAATATTCTATCCAATGCGTGTGGTTCTATGTGCGCTGAAGGTGCGATTTATGTTTTTGAAATGGTGCGAGAAACAACTGGATTTGGCGGTTCTTTATGTGATTTACACTTACTCACTGTTACCGGTGGAGAAGAGCGCACCAAGGCACAGTTTGAGGCTTTGTTTGATAAAGCAGGCTTATATATCGATGCCGAAATTAACCATTCAAGTTTAGTTACGGTAATGAAATTAAAACGCAAGGTAGTATGAAAAAATTAATAATTGTAAGACATGCAGAGCGGCCTGAAATTTTACCTAATACAGTGGGTAATGATGTAATGTTAACTGACAGAGGTATTGAACAGAGTAAAATATTTGCTTCTCTAATTGATTTACCTCTAATTAGCGTCAAATCAAGCCCAATAGGTCGTTGCGTTCAGACTGCTAGCCTAATTGCGCAATCATTAGATTTTAAAACTGAGTACATTGAACAGTGTAAACTGCTTGGTGATCCTGGCTTTATTATTGAAGACGGGGAGTTAGCCTGGCAGCATTGGCTTAATAAAGGTCATGATGCGGTCAATCAGCATTTAATATCTGGTGAGGAAAAATGGGCAGGCTTTTATAACTTAGATGTTGCCTCACAAAATGTGTTTAGTGAAATAAAGCAATTGTTAAGTAATTCGCCCTCAGGCACACATCTTTGGGTTACGCATGACACGATATTAGCAACCTTATCATCAAGAATTGGTGGTAATAGTTTTACTCTGCAAGATTGGCCTGCGTTTCTCGGTTATTTAGAGATAACGCTTGACGATGAAAAGATACTTATTAACTATGTGCAAAGCCCAAAATTATAAGAAGAAGGTATATCAGGGATGAAATATAACGCAACGGTAAATTTTAAAGAAGAATTCAGTGCAAAAATTCCCGCGCTAACACTGTTAAATAATTTGGGCTATACATTTATTTCACCAAGTGAATGTGAAGCGTTACGTGGTAATACCTTCGCAAGCGAAAAGAAAAGCACTCATCAGGTTATTTTACTGCCAGTAATGCGTGCATTTTTAGCAAAGCAAACATTTTCATTTGCGGGCAAGCAGCATAATTTATCAGAAGCGGCAATTGATAAGGTTATGCATGAGCTGAATCCTGCTATGAACTTAGGGTTAAAAGCAGCGAATGAGAAAATTTACAATGCGCTGATGTATGGCGTGAGCGTTACTGAATTTATAGAGGGTAAAAAAGCCTCACCTACGATTAAACTAATTGATTGGCAAAGTATTGCTAATAACCAATTTCATTATACTGAAGAGTTGGTTGTACAAAATGCAGACGGTACAGGAACACGCAGACCTGACATAGTGTGTTTTGTAAATGGTTTGCCACTTGTTGTGATTGAAGCAAAACGCCCAGATTCAAATAAAGAAGGTAAATCAACCAATGTTGACGCAATTTCTCAGCATATTCGCAATCAAAGGCAAGATGAAATTCCTCACTTATATGCTTATAGCCAATTACTGTTAGCAATAAACGGCTATGAAGGGCTATATGCGACGTGCGGTACACAAGATAAATTTTGGGCGAAGTGGAAGGAAGAACAAATACCTGAAGCTGAGATTGTAAGGCTTAAAAACCACAAGCTTGGTGGTGAACAATTAAATACGTTATTTAATCATCGCCTAAATAAAAGGGTCAGGTTAAATTTAAATAACTCGTCTATGCTTTCATGAGTAGTCATTTGTTATGAGGAGTTATTCAATTGGCCAGATTACCACGAGTTAGCCCAATCGGTGTGCCCCAGCACATAATTCAACGAGGAAATAATCACCAAGTGTGCTTTGCTAGCGAGCAGGATTTTGCAGCTTACGCAGGATGGTTGAAGGACTATTCAAGTAAATTTGAGGTAGCGATTCATGCATGGGTCTTTATGACTAATCATGTTCATTTGTTATGTACTCCGCTTAATCACAATGCTATTAGTCAAATGATGCAAGGCCTTGGTCGCCAGTATGTTAGATACTTTAATCATAGCTATAAACGAACGGGAACGTTATGGGAAGGGCGCTATAAATCTTGTTTAGTGCAAGAAGAAGAGTACCTCTTACAGTTGTATCGATACATTGAACACAATCCAGTTAGAGCGAAAATGGTTGAGGATCCAGCTGATTACGCGTGGTCGAGCTACCAAATTAATGGGCTGGGTAAAGAATCATCATTATGTACACCGCATTCACTTTATATTAGGTTAGGAAAGGATGAGGACGATAGGCAATGAGCGTATCGTGATCTTTTTAAACATCATGTTGATAATAAGCTCATCACTAATATTAGAGATAGCGTTAATCGAGGGATGGCAATTGGCAGTGAACAATTTAAGCGCGAAATAGAATTGTTAACGGGTCGCAGAATGCAACCAAAGAAAAGAGGTCGACCGTTAGGTTGGAAGAAAGATGAAGTGTAGTTTTATTTTAACCTGACCCTAATATAATGTGTGCTAGAAATGAAAGCGAAGGAAAGCTACTGCCATGAAAAAATTATCCCTCTTAATTACTGCATGTTTATTTCTCCTTTTAGGAGGAAATGCAGCGCACGCAGTCACCGTTCAACAAGCGTTCTTGAAACAACAAAGCGACGTTCAAGTTAAAGGCTCTGGAACCGTCGTTCGTATTTTTAGTGACGACCTTGAAGGCTCCCGCCATCAGAAGTTCATCCTCAAGTTATCATCAGGTCAAACAATTCTTATCGCCCATAACATCGATTTAGCCCCACGAATTAATACTATCGCGAAAGGTGATTTTGCTATCGCGAAAGGTAATTTTGTGCAGTTTCACGGTGAATATGAATGGAGCAAAAAAGGTGGTGTCGTACATTGGACACATCACGATCCCCGAGGTCGCCATGTTGGTGGTTGGCTTAAACATCAAGGGAAGGTTTATCAGTAAGTTTGAAGAGGGTGGACGATAAATTACTGATTAAGTGATTGTTTATTTAATTTTAACCTGACTCCATTTAATTATGACTCCATTTAATTAATTATTTTAACCTGACTCCATTTAATTAGACTCCATTTAATTAGTTTCGCCATTTGATTCTGACTCATTCCACTTTTATTTAACGCGTAAATCTGGCATCGTACTTCATAAGTCAGTTGTTTATATGTTTTCATTGTTGCATCTCTTGCTGGAGAAAAAGCAATTAGCCTATATTCAGCTGGCTACTTTTTCTACCTAATTCAAGTTATGCACTTATGATTTGAATCTAAGACATGTAGGAACTTCGTTATGACAAAAATTATAGGTATTGGCATTCTCACCGCGCTTACATGTTTAACTAGTTGCACGGATGAACCATGGCAACCCATCCCGAAAGAAGGTGATGTGGTGATGTGGAAACATCGCCCTGAATTGATAATAAAAGCGAAATTGGGGCAACGCCGAGAGCACGTTATTACCCACCCTCAAACAGACCATCGATTTTATGAGCCTGAATTTGAAACATTTATTGGTCAATTTCCCATCGATTATGATCCGCAACCTTACGCGACATTGACGGAACAAGAATATCTTGATTTCGAGGCGGAACTGTCCCAAAAAATCCTGGCGAGAAAGAGCATACATCATATTGAGTTCTACCTAATGTTAAATGGGGCACAGGTTAAGCCAACCGATCTAAGGCTCACTTCAGATCAAGCATTAGACGATATTGATCAAATCAAGGTGGAATTGAATGGCCGAGGCATTTTAGCAGATCATAGCAAGACGACAAAAGATATGCATGACACCTTTGTCCAAACCAAAGTGAATAAAACATGGCTTCGAGATGAAGGAGCATCGAGTGAGTATGGTCTAGATTGCTACAGAGAGAATAATGGCAGTAAAGTCTTAGTTATCAGATGCTTCGGAATCTCTGCGTATAAAAAGGCGAGTGGTGTGGTGTTCTCAATTATTGGAAGCGATTGGGTGTATGCAAGTTCTTATGAATCGATTTACGGTGGCATTGCAATTAAATATCGCATTGATAAGCGTCGACTCAAACAGTGGCGGCAAGTCGATGCGGCGATATGGCGTTTGCTAGAACGTTGGAATGTTTCTCCCTTAACAACACCGAATCCACAGCAAAATTAATTATAGGAATAATGACATGACTATTGAATTAACCGCAAAGCAAATCTCAGATATTAAAGATTTTATTGAGGATGACTTTAATGATCAAAGGAATAAAAACGTTAGTAGGATTGACCTGCCTTGCATTGTCTTTCAATGCTTTTTCTGCGGCTGGTTGGTCAGGGAAATCAAATATAACTGGTATTTATGTACTTAATGAGAGCACAGCTTTAATTAAGCTACAAAGATTTAGCAACCCCCATAACTGCAATGTAAACTCAAGTGGCGATGTGATTCTTAATCCATTGACACAAAAAACATGGTTTACAGTTTTCCTTTCTGCATATATGGCTGGGAAAGAGGTTGATGTTTATGCAATACCGGACTTGGCGGCGATGCTTATCAGGTATTAGTCGATAACAGCCGCGCTCAAGTGACAACAAAGAACGATTAGCCGCCTTGATGGCTCTATTCGTTTTGCTTCATAGTGCGTTGGTATTAATGCTCTACGCCGCGCTAGTCGGCGATGCTTGCTCTGAAAGGCTATTATCCAACTTTTACATTTCCATGACGACGCCGTTTTGGAATTTATGGATAGGGTCATTTTTAACAAATACCTTCCGAATAAATCCTCACTTAGCCTGTACTGGCATAGAATGAATTTATGATATTTATCAGTGTTTTAAATTATTTGTGTCACTGTGGCGGTGTTAACATTACTGATGCTTTGTCATTTTCAATAGCAAAGGTGTCTGTTATTGATTGTCGCATTGATAATGCAGTCATGTTAATAAATTGTCACGGTTGATTTTTTAATATGGCCACATCATTAATGGAACTAGTATGATGTCTTTTTACGTGAACTTTTTCGGCTAGTTATCAATTGAGTTTGGTGAGGCAATCACTTCAAATATTTAGCTAATATATCAGGGTAAGAGTCTCTGTTATTTTTAATTGAAGCGTTAATTTTTTCTACAATTGAATAAGGGACTGACTTTTTACTGAACATGAAAGACACTTGGTCGCTGTGAACGATATAAGGGTGTAGTTCGATATTCTCGATGTTATGGCAATGTATATACTGTAATCCAGCTGCTTCATCTTCAATTGCAAAGTCGACACGATGATGAGAAACAAGATCTATTCGTTGTCTCAATGTAGCGACTCGACGAATTGATAAGGATTTTTCAATGAGGGGTTGATTTATTGGACCAAAATAACTCCCTAGATTAACGGCGCCGTGGAATCCAAATTCAAGTATCTCGTTTAACGTTGCGTTTTTTAACTTTGAGGGTGCTGATTTGTGCCAAAAAATTCGTATATACTCAGTTCTATATGGCTCTGAAAAGTGAGCATGGCCTGCACGACTTTCATTGTTACTTGCACTTAAAAGTAAATCGATATTTCCCTTTTTTAATTCAAGGAGAGCGCGTTCGCTGGACGGAACTCGAACCGTTTTATAGCAAATGTTAGCATCTGCAAGTACGAGTTTGAGAAAGTCTATTTCGGAGCCGGTGTGTTGCTCTCCTTTAATGGAATAATAGGGCTCCCACGATTCGTAACTTATGCCAAAGATTAGTGTTTTATCACACGCAAAAGCATTTGATGCTGACAGAACTAACGTCAGACATAGGCACTTTACTTTAATAACAATAATTTGATTCCATTTCATAGTCGTCACACTACAGCAGTTATTCATTTTTTTGAACTGGTAAATAGCGCGCAGCGACTAATTGCTATTACGATTAATCAAAAATGGCGAACTGTTGGATTATGTATTACATTTCTCAGGGCTATCTAGATATACCGAATATAAATAAACTGACGCAATGTTACTGAGTCGTTTAAATAATGGAGTAGTTATTTTGATTAAATTTTTAACAGTGGCAATAACATCCCTGATGATCTCATCGCCAACAATTGCAAGTAATGATGTGGACAAGTTGGCAAATAAGTTTGAAAAAGATGTCATTGCGTGGCGACATCATATTCATCAACATCCTGAATTATCAAATCGTGAATTTGAAACGGCTAAATATATCGCAGCACATCTTCGCTCATTGAGTCTGAAGGTTAAAACTAATGTTGCACATACTGGTGTTGTTGCAATATTAGATAGTGGAAAGCCTGGGCCTGTAGTAGCGCTGCGTGCCGATATTGATGCGTTGCCTATTGTTGAAACTAGTGGTGTTTCGTTTGCATCGACAGTTAAATCTACCTATAACGGTAAAGAAGTTGGTGTAATGCATGCCTGTGGGCATGATACGCATGCCGCTATGCTGATGGGAACCGCGTCTGTATTAACTAAAATGAAGAATAAGCTACGAGGTAAGGTGAAGTTTATTTTCCAACCAGCCGAAGAAGGCGCGCCTTATGGCGAAGAGGGCGGCGCTGAATTGATGGTAAAAGAAGGCGTACTGGATAATCCTAAAGTTGATGTGATTTTTGGTATTCATATAAATTCTCAAACGGATGTTGGCACTGTTAAATATCGTGCTGGTGGCATTATGGCGGCGGTTGATTCATTTAAAATAACGGTTAATGGCAAGCAATCTCATGGTGCTTATCCGTGGCTAAGTGTTGATCCTATTGTAACGGCATCGCAGATTGTTATGGGGCTACAAACAACCGTGAGTCGTGAAGCTAAGCTAGACGATAACGCTGCGGTGGTAACTGTTGGTAGTATTCACGGTGGAAATCGCTCGAATATCATTCCAAATAAAGTCGAGCTGGTTGGCACAATCCGTACCTTAAACGATGACATGAGAACCCATGTACATGAGTCAGTGAGACGCAAAGCCTCTAATATTGCTCAAAGTATGGGAGCAACCACTGATGTGATACTTCCTTATGGTGATCGCTATCCTGTGACGTTTAACGATCATGATTTGATGGCGAAAATGCTGCCAACATTGCATCGAACCGCTGGTAAAGAGCATGTTAAACACATGAATGCCGTGATGGGCGCCGAAGATTTTTCGTTTTTCCAGCAAAAGATTCCTGGGTTGTATTTATTTGTTGGCGGCAAAACACCGTCAAAACCACTTGCCGAAACAGCTGGCCACCACACCCCTGATTTTGTGATTGACGATGCAGGGCTAAAACTTGGCGTGCGAACCATGAGTAATCTAGTCGTTGATTATATGGAAAAATAGCTTGCTGTGACTTCAGTGAAACTAGCTTCATTAAAGTAGGTATACGCTGCCATTGTGCTCTAATGAAGCACAATGTCATTAGTCTTTGTTAGTGTATGTTCCTAAGTGTTGGTTGAGCTGTTTGACTTTATCTCGGCAGTCGGCACGCTGGTCTATGTGGACATCGTTGCAATTTTGAGGCGGTGCAGTTGGCGAAATTTTAAAAAATAAAAGGGTTAAATAAAAGGGTTAATAAATAAAAGGGTCAGGTTAAATTTAAAAAATAAAAGGGTCAGGTTAAATTTAAAAAAATAAAAGGGTCAGGTTAAATTTAAATAACTCGTCTATGCTTTCATGAGTAGTCATTTGTTATGAGGAGTTATACCAATGGCATTAAGTAAGTGATCTTGTTGTGCGTAGAGAAAATCAGCTAAAACAAGGCGCTCGATTGACTAATAGCTGGCTATTAGGATTGAGAGCAACGCCATTTTAGTTAATTTTAACAAGTACAAGTGGGCAAATATTTAATGCAATTGGTATTATTCAATTGGCCAGATTACCACGAGTTAGCCCAATCGGTGTGCCCCAGCACATAATTAAACGAGGAAATAATCACCAAGTGTGCTTTGCTAGCGAGCAGGATTTTGCAGCTTACGCAGGATGGTTGAAGGACTATTCAAGTAAATTTGAGGTAGCGATTCATGCATGGGTCTTTATGACTAATCATGTTCATTTGTTATGTACTCCGCTTAATCACAATGCTATTAGTCAAATGATGCAAGGCCTTGGTCGCCAGTATGTTAGATACTTTAATCATAGCTATAAACGAACGGTAACGTTATGGGAAGGGCGCTATAAATCTTGTTTAGTGCAAGAAGAAGAGTACCTCTTACAGTTGTATCGATACATTGAACACAATCCAGTTAGAGCGAAAATGGTTGAGGATCCAGCTGATTACGCGTGGTCGAGCTACCAAATTAATGGGCTGGGTAAAGAATCATCATTATGTACACCGCATTCACTTTATATTAGTTTAGGAAAGGATGAGGACGATAGGCAATGCGCGTATCGTGATCTTTTTAAACATTATGTTGATAATAAGCTCATCACTAATATTAGAGATAGCGTTAATCGAGGGATGGCAATTGGCAGTGAACAATTTAAGCGCGAAATAGAATTGTTAACGGGTCGCAGAATGCAACCAAAGAAAAGAGGTCGACCGTTAGGTTGGAAGAAAGATGAAGTGTAGTTTTATTTTAACCTGACCCTAATATATTCATTGTGGGGCCGCAGTAATCAATAAATAGCTTTTCACCGGCTTTATGATGCTGCCTCATTGATGGTTTCTGGCAGCCCAACCACGCTTTATACAGACGACAAAAATGATTGTAACTGTAATGGTTACCGGGGTTTCGCTGTGAGTGCTCCTCCCATAAGAGCTGTAGTGTCAGCGTTTTATGTTTTAGTTCTTTATAAATCACCGACCAATTGGGAACTGGTATTGATGCTTTAAGTTTGACCCTAGTCTTTAAGAACTCTCGATTAAGCGCCGCATCCGTCCATATTTCGGATAAAGGCCAGCTTGTGATCCCCATTTGTGCAGCTCGGTTTGCATAGCGAGACACTACTGAGGGCGAAATAGATAAGCTTTTTGCAACCTGACGATGGCTAAGTGAACAGCCGTATTTGAGCCGTAAGATTTCTTTTAATTTACGCATAGAAATAGGTACCGTAGACATAGTTATCCTCATCATCAAAATGAAAAGAATAACGGTAAAATGTACCTACAGAACAGAAGAAAGTTGATTAATTGAACAACAACATTATGTGAATTCATCAATAACATATGGAGCTAAAAGTGATCTCCATGAATGTTATTAGGTGATCTCGATGGATGTTATTGAGTGATCTCCATCGATGTTATTAGGTGATCTCCATGGATGTTAATATGCAAATTCTTTATTTTTGAATTGCTCCATGCGAATTAGTGCATATTGTGTTGCGCTCGGATCTCGTTTGCTGCTTAAATCAATTTCTACCAAATAAAAATCCTCACCAGTGTAGTGGTCAACTAATTTTGGTCACGGTTTTGTAAGTTTTCCAGTATCTCTGTTCCGATTCATTTGGAGTTAAACCGCCATTATATTGATGAGGCCTGACGTTACTATAATATCCTGTAATATAATTCACTACTGCCGCCTTGGCTTGCACTAAAGATTGATAACCTACAGTGGGCATCCATTCTGTTTTAAAACTCCTAAAGAATCTTTCCATCGGTGCGTTATCCCAACAGTTTCCTCGTCTGCTCATGCTTTGCTTGATTTGATATCGCCAAAGTAATTGACGATATTTCTTACTCGTATAATGACAGCCTTGATCTGAATGAAACATCACGCCTTTTGGTCTCCCTCGTGACTCAAAAGCCATTGTTAATGCTTGGCTAGTTAGCGCTGTATCGGGTGAGTAAGACATCGCCCAACCAATAGGTTTTCTGGCGAACAAATCAATCACAACGGCTAAATAACACCAACGATTACCTGCCCATATAAAAGTCACATCTCCACACCAAACTTGATTGGGTTCGCTAACAACAAATTGTCTGTCTAAGTGATTCGGTATCGCTGCGTGCTCATTTCCACCTCGCTTATAAGCATGCTTAGGTATCTGACAACTCACTAGGCCAAGCTTTTTCATAATGCGGTTTGCTCGGTAGCGGCTTAATGGCATATCTCTAGTCGTTGCTATCTGAGCTACGCTTCTGGCTCCTGCTGATTCACCACTTTCCGAGAAAATAGCGCGAACCATTAATTCTGCTTTTAAGTGCTTATGACTGGCGTTTTTTGAATTTTTACGCCAGTAACCATAGCTACTACGATGAATATCAAAGACTTCACAGACTGTTTTTACATCATAGCTCTCTTGTAACGCCTGGACTATTTCAAATTGTCTAGGGAGTCTGACATCAAGAGAGCTGTAGCCTTTTTTAGTATTTCTTTTTCTAATTCAATCCGTTTTATGCGTTTTTCGAGTTCTTTAATTTTTATCTGTTCAGGTGTTAATGCAGTCGGTTGGTCTGCTATACCGTTTCGCTCTTTCTTTAATTGTCGTGCCCATTTATCAATGGCTGATTTACTCACTCCGACGGCTTCGGAAGCTTCTCTGACAGAGTATCCTTCATCAACAACAAGTTGAGCTGTTTCGAGTTTAAATTCTGCTGAATAAGTTGGTCTTGTTCTAGTATTCATTGATTCACCTAAAGTTGATGAGGCGTATGATAACACCTCTATTTAAGTGACCAAATTCACTGTACCACTACACAGATTTTAATGTAAAAGTACCGTCTGGTTGGATTATTGACTCTTTTTCTAGTTGGTTTTGTAGAGACTCAAATAAATAATAGTTCTTAGAACGAGTAAGTAAGGCCGTTAATTGCTTAATTTTATTTGCTTTTATATCTTCTTTAGTTGTTTGAGCAAGTAGCGCTATCTTTTTATTTCCTTGCTCGGTAGCTTGCGCGAGTTTTGATAATTTACGCTCATCGAGATAGCTGAAGTTTTTTGATGCTTCATAAATAGCAGGGTTGTTACGTGCTACATTACGTTGTTTTGACCTAAACTCACCTTTCAGTTTTTTATAAGTCACATTAGCTGTTGCCGCTTGCTGTAACACAGATTTATCCGTATCTGATAGTTTTGCTAATATTGCATTACGTTGTGCTTCTTTACCGCCTAACGTTTTAAATATCGGACAATATGCTTTATCACCTAATTTTATCGGTGAGGCATAAAGGTATGTCTGATAGTGCTTTTTTCGCCACTTATTTTTACTGATAGTATAGTCTTTACAAGATAAGCCTGATGCTTCTTTATATGTAACGTAATCAAACGGTTTACCATCATCAACAATTTTCGTTGGCTCATATCTGCCACCAATTTCATCTTTAGTAAATTGTTTAAATATCTGAGCGCTTTGATTTTTCAGTGTACTAAAGTTTTCAAGTAGTTTATTTTCTTGAGCTTCAAACTCTTTTTTAATTCTGGTTAACTCTATCTTATTAAAACGAACAAAATCCAGAGCATTGTTAGAGCGATTAAGAGATTATCAAGATGATGTCTTACGCTTTCTGACGAGCACTGCTGTCCCATTTACCAATAATCAAGGCGAGAATGATATTAGGATGACAAAAGTTCATCAAAAAATATCTGGATGCTTTAGAAGTATGCAAGGCGCAGAGATGTTCTGTTTGATCAGAAGCTATTTATCGACTTGCAGAAAACAATATGTATCTGCAAGCCTAGCCCTTGAATTGCTATTCAAAAATCAGCTTCCAGATGTATTTATTGAAGATAAGGCTGAATAGTTACAAATCTTTAACTAAAGATAGCCCTTTAAGAATACTAGTGAATAGAATTGGCGAGAATGCTGCTTATTATAAAGGAGAACGGAATATAATGACTGTTGACTTGAGTACAAAGAAATTCATGTTTGACTGGAATAATAACCATCAGATCACACGCGTAAGTATTACTAGGATTATTGCACATGAGTTCTCTCATTCTGTTTTAGGAACTATTCCTGATAATAATGCAACAGTTATTAAGACCGATGCTATTATGAAGTCTATTAATAACACGCGTAGAGCGACAACTGATAATTATTTTGATTATGAAGGTTAGAGATCATGCTTAGGTTTTTTTTATTTATTATAACAATATCGAATTCTGAACTTTTATATAGTAAAACATATAGCTATGTTTCTTCAGAGCTAAACCATCATACTTTTAATGTTAACTCTAGAATGATAACTATAAATGATTCACTTTCGAAGTTTAGTGATTGTAGTTTTGATGGTGTTAAGTATTGCTTAAAATTTAATGAAAGTATTATTGCGATACCAGATAATCTTTTTTCTAAAGATTTAGAGTTTCGAGTTAATTCATTGGATAATAAAAAGATATATTCTTATCCAATATCAAAAGAAATAACTTTACTCGGTAGGGCATATGACGGTTATATAATACATATTGAAAGTGAGGATTCTCCACTTGATAATATAGTCTTTTTTTCACTGATAAATGGTGTCCTAATGTTTTCTAGTATGGGGAGAACATATATATCTGAATCGAAATGTGGTTTGTATTCATCTACAACCTGTAGAGCAGAAATAAAAGATAGGCAATAATTTCTCATTGATTGTTGATATTTTGTTTAGGAATAAAGGACAGGCGATTTTTTATTTATTTAAATAAAGGACAGGCTACTTTTTATTAGTCATCTCGATGAGACGAATGCGCTTGAATTCATCAAGGAAAGTTTGAAGAATGAATCAGTGCTTCATGCTGATGAAACAGGCATTAACATTAACGGTCAACGTCAATGGTTACACAATGCATCTGTAGTGGTCAACTAATTTTGGTCACGGTTTTGTAAGTTTTCCAGTATCTCTGTTCCGATTCATTTGGAGTTAAACCGCCATTATATTGATGAGGCCTGACGTTACTATAATATCCTGTAATATAATTCACTACTGCCGCCTTGGCTTGCACTAAAGATTGATAACCTACAGTGGGCATCCATTCTGTTTTAAAACTCCTAAAGAATCTTTCCATCGGTGCGTTATCCCAACAGTTTCCTCGTCTGCTCATGCTTTGCTTGATTTGATATCGCCAAAGTAATTGACGATATTTCTTACTCGTATAATGACAGCCTTGATCTGAATGAAACATCACGCCTTTTGGTCTCCCTCGTGACTCAAAAGCCATTGTTAATGCTTGGCTAGTTAGCGCTGTATCGGGTGAGTAAGACATCGCCCAACCAATAGGTTTTCTGGCGAACAAATCAATCACAACGGCTAAATAACACCAACGATTACCTGCCCATATAAAAGTCACATCTCCACACCAAACTTGATTGGGTTCGCTAACAACAAATTGTCTGTCTAAGTGATTCGGTATCGCTGCGTGCTCATTTCCACCTCGCTTATAAGCATGCTTAGGTATCTGACAACTCACTAGGCCAAGCTTTTTCATAATGCGGTTTGCTCGGTAGCGGCTTAATGGCATATCTCTAGTCGTTGCTATCTGAGCTACGCTTCTGGCTCCTGCTGATTCGCCACTTTCCGAGAAAATAGCGCGAACCATTAATTCTGCTTTTAAGTGCTTATGACTGGCGTTTTTTGAATTTTTACGCCAGTAACCATAGCTACTACGATGAATATCAAAGACTTCACAGACTGTTTTTACATCATAGCTCTCTTGTAACGCCTGGACTATTTCAAATTGTCTAGGGAGTCTGACATCAAGAGAGCTGTAGCCTTTTTTAGTATTTCTTTTTCTAATTCAATCCGTTTTATGCGTTTTTCGAGTTCTTTAATTTTTATTTGTTCAGGTGTTAATGCAGTCGGTTGGTCTGCTATACCGTTTCGCTCTTTCTTTAATTGTCGTGCCCATTTATCAATGGCTGATTTACTCACTCCGACGGCTTCGGAAGCTTCTCTGACAGAGTATCCTTCATCAACAACAAGTTGAGCTGTTTCGAGTTTAAATTCTGCTGAATAAGTTGGTCTTGTTCTAGTATTCATTGATTCACCTAAAGTTGATGAGGCGTATGATAACACCTCTATTTAAGTGACCAAATTCACTGTACCACTACATCCTGTTGACACCCATACAATTTGGACTACTAAACAGAGGCAAAGATGGGATTAATTTCCTTCAATTAAAGTGTGCTTTTCGGCTGAAACGATTGTAATATCGATTGGTTGTGTTAGAAATTAATCAATAAGATATTTTTGATTGTTGAAACATACCCCCAACAATCAATGAAAAATTATTATGTCCACTTTTTTGTTTTTTAAAGGTTAGATTGGTTAGAAGGTAATATAAGTACCACAAGATGATGTGGTACTTAAACATCAGTGACTAGTTATTTGTCAACTTTTTCGGCACAAATTCTCCAAGTGTCACCGTCAATAGTTACTTCTACACACACTTTTCCTACAAGAGGTTCATACTTTTGACCTTTGCGAATACTACGTCCACGAAGTTCACTCATACTGCCAATTTTTTCGTATACGAAAGTATAGCTCTCACCATCTATAGTATCAGTTACGCTATAGCTACTAGCATCAGGTAAAAGTGAAATTGCTGTTTTAAAATCTGAAAAGTTATTACCTTGAACATGATCACTTAATGCGTAGATATTATTAGTAGAAGCATTAGCACTTGAAATTGCAATAGAACCAAAATACATGATTGCTAGAAGAGTTTTTTTAAACATAAATAATCCTTATTTATTCCTTGTTTCATTTGAGAACTGAGCATAACAAGATAAAGCTGTTAAATCCAGGGTAAGATTACGTGTGTTCAATAAATAAGCTGTAAAACTTTATCTGCATAATCAGTATCGAGCGCTGCTTTGAAGCGCTTAGCTTTCAGACCTTTTTTACAGCTTTTTTCAAGTTTCAACAAATTGAGAACAAGGTGTCTAATTACCGACATGTTTTCTGCGGCATTCGAGCGTCTCACGCGACTTAAGTCTTCGTTAAAACTTACATCAAGCACCCAGTGTAGCTGATTCTCAATGTTCCAATGCTTTCTAACTGCGTTGCCGAACACCTTGGCATCAGCATCTATTGAGCAGATAAAATAACGACGTTCTTGAAATAAAAGGGTCAGGTTAAATTTAAATAACTCGTCTATGCTTTCATGAGTAGTCATTTGTTATGAGGAGTTATACCAATTGCATTAAGTAAGTGATCTTGTTGTGCGTAGAGAAAATCAGCTAAAACAAGGCGCTCGATTGACTAATAGCTGGCTATTAGGATTGAGAGCAACGCCATTTTAGTTAATTTTAACAAGTACAAGTGGGCAAATATTTAATGCAATTGGTATTATTCAATTGGCCAGATTACCACGAGTTAGCCCAATCGGTGTGCCCCAGCACATAATTCAACGAGGAAATAATCACCAAGTGTGCTTTGCTAGCGAGCAGGATTTTGCAGCTTACGCAGGATGGTTGAAGGACTATTCAAGTAAATTTGAGGTAGCGATTCATGCATGGGTCTTTATGACTAATCATGTTCATTTGTTATGTACTCCGCTTAATCACAATGCTATTAGTCAAATGATGCAAGGCCTTGGTCGCCAGTATGTTAGATACTTTAATCATAGCTATAAACGAACGGGAACGTTATGGGAAGGGCGCTATAAATCTTGTTTAGTGCAAGAAGAAGAGTACCTCTTACAGTTGTATCGATACATTGAACACAATCCAGTTAGAGCGAAAATGGTTGAGGATCCAGCTGATTACGCGTGGTCGAGCTACCAAATTAATGGGCTGGGTAAAGAATCATCATTATGTACACCGCATTCACTTTATATTAGGTTAGGAAAGGATGAGGACGATAGGCAATGCGCGTATCGTGATCTTTTTAAACATCATGTTGATAATAAGCTCATCACTAATATTAGAGATAGCGTTAATCGAGGGATGGCAATTGGCAGTGAACAATTTAAGCGCGAAATAGAATTGTTAACGGGTCGCAGAATGCAACCAAAGAAAAGAGGTCGACCGTTAGGTTGGAAGAAAGATGAAGTGTAGTTTTATTTTAACCTGACCCTAATATAATGTGTGCTAGAAATGAAAGCGAAGGAAAGCTACTGCCATGAAAAAATTATCCCTCTTAATTACTGCATGTTTATTTCTCCTTTTAGGAGGAAATGCAGCGCACGCAGTCACCGTTCAACAAGCGTTCTTGAAACAACAAAGCGACGTTCAAGTTAAAGGCTCTGGAACCGTCGTTCGTATTTTTAGTGACGACCTTGAAGGCTCCCGCCATCAGAAGTTCATCCTCAAGTTATCATCAGGTCAAACAATTCTTATCGCCCATAACATCGATTTAGCCCCACGAATTAATACTATCGCGAAAGGTGATTTTGCTATCGCGAAAGGTAATTTTGTGCAGTTTCACGGTGAATATGAATGGAGCAAAAAAGGTGGTGTCGTACATTGGACACATCACGATCCCCGAGGTCGCCATGTTGGTGGTTGGCTTAAACATCAAGGGAAGGTTTATCAGTAAGTTTGAAGAGGGTGGACGATAATTTACTGATTAATTGATTGTTTATTTAATTTTAACCTGACCCCATTTAATTCAACCTGACCCCATTTAATTAACCCCATTTAATTAGATGATGTCATTGATGCCTTTCGGCATATGAGTCAAGGCAAGCATATTGGTAAGGTTATAATTGATCATAATAAACATCAGGATCTTATTCGGTCTGACGGTGCTTACCTTATTACCGGAGGGCTGGGAGGTATAGGGCTGACAGTCGCTAAATGGCTGGTAAGCCAAGAGGCTGGAGAGGTTATTCTGGTTGGGCGTAGCGAACCTGTTGGCGAAGCTTTGAATGTTATTAACCAATTACGCGCATCAGGGACTCAAATCACAATTAAGCAGCGTGATATCGCTCGTCAAAGCGATGTGGCTGACTTGTTTTCTGAGCTAGAGCAAGTTAATGGGATTTTTCATGCCGCAGGCGTGCTGGCAGACGAAGCGCTGAGTAAACTGACTCTATCTCAGTTCTCAAAAGTATTGGCACCTAAAGTCCGCGGTACGTGGAACTTGCATCAATATTCAGACTCTTTAGATTTGTTTGTGTTGTTTTCATCTATCTCTTCTCTTATCGGGGTACCGGGTCAGGCTAACTATGCCGTGGCAAATGAGTTCCTGGATAGTTTTGCTCGAATGAGATTAGGGCAAGGTCTGGCTGCAACAGTTATTAACTGGGGACCATGGAAAGAAGTCGGGATGGCGGCCAGTCAGAATATCAGCAAACAGTTAGATCGCGTGAGTGCGTTAGATAGCATCAGACCTGAGGCCGGTATTCAAGTGATGGAAAAAGTGCTGCTAGAAGAGTTGGGGCAAGCTGTTATTATGCCATTGACGCAATCTTCACACGCTATTTTTTCGCAGGGGGAAATTCCGCGTTATTTATTACAGGAAGTTTTTGCCAATGATCCTAACCAGGCCTTAATGGGAGCTGCAACTCAGGCATTATCGCTGTTAGTGAAGCAACTCAGAGAAGAGCTTGACAATGTTTCCGAGCAGGACAAAGAGGACAAGCTCATCGAAGTCATTAGTCAGCAAATTGTTTCTATAATGAAATTAGAGTCGATAGAGATGATTTCTCTGGAACAGCCTTTAATTGAATTAGGACTGGACTCTTTGATTGCGATTGAGCTTAGAAATATTTTAAGCGATATTTCAGGCGTTAATTTGCCTGCGACCATTTTGTTTGATCACCCGACAATACGTCAGCTGGCAGCTTATATCGCCGAGCAAATAAATACCCCGTAACGTCTGGCAATTTTTTCAGTTCTGTAAACAGGACATGCGAGAAAGTGTTTATGTCCTGTTTACGATATGCCTAAGCGGTTAAGTTGACGCATTGCTTCCCAAGGTTATAGTTTGTATACAATCGCATCATAACTTTATTGTCTCTCCGTTACAGGAAAAGCCGAATTGAAATTGAATTATATTATATTGATTAGATTTAATAGCAACTAAATAGAGAAATACAAAATGCGAGTTAATAAGTTAGTAGATTTTTCCGAGCAGAGTATTAAACGTAGAATTGTTTTTACCTGGTTATCTTTACTTGTCATTGTAGGCTTGACGATGGGAGTAACTCGGCTGGACTTTAATTCCGATTATCGGGTATTCTTCGACGAAGAGTATACTTATTTACAAGCTTATGATGCCATCTCTGAACAATTTTCATTTCAGGATTCCATTTTAGTTATCGTAAAACCACCAAACAATCAGGCGTTTACCGAAGATTCTGTGAACTTGTTACACCAGGTTGAAACGTTTTATGCCGAAGTGGATTATGTCACGAGTGTAGACTCCATATTTAATTATTTGAGCATTAAATCTACCGAAGATGAAATTGAACTGAGCGAATTTTTGTTACCTGAGCATGCACAGAATGAGCAGCTACTGAAGCAGCGACAGCAAGAGGCGCAGCAGGATTTACTATTAAGCGGCAGGCTGGTTTCTAAGGCGAGTGATGTGGCTGTGATCCAGTTGATGTTGTCTTTACCCCAAGAAAGAGGCCCTGCCATAGCCACTATCGCTAAACAGGCCTATCAACTTAAAGATAAGTTGGAGTCACAGTACCCTAAGGTTGAAATTTATTTAAGTGGTGGCGTGATGCTCGACTTCGCCTTTATGCAAGCCGGAGAAAGGGATCTTTTAACCTTATTTCCTATGGTGTTTTTAATCGCTTTAGTGCTGTTGTTTTTTATTCTTCGCTCTTGGTGGCAGGTATGCGCTACTTTGGTTGTTATGAGTGGGTGCATTGTAATGACACTAGGCTTAATCGGATATGTGTTTGGGGATCTGAATATTATAACGGTACAAGCCCCTCTTATTGTTTTAATTTTAGGTATCGCAGATTCTATCCACCTGATCTCAGGTTATAACAAAGAAGTGTCACATATGGGGCCTGCGAAGGCGATGGTACGGGCAATGAAGGTGAATTTTAAACCAATGTTTTTAACCACAATCACTACCGCATTTGGTTTTTTAAGCATGAATTTCAGCGAATCGCCACCTTTTAATGATTTGGGTAATATCACAGCGATTAGTGTATTTTTTGCCCTGGGACTGACAGTATTTTTATTGCCTTGTTTATTGTTATTAGGTCCGATCCCTAAGCGGGTTTCATTCGATCATAACAGTCGCTTAACACAGCATATTCAGTCTTTAGTTAAGCGGCACGATAGCAAGATTATCCTGCTGAGTATCGGCCTGTGCTTATTTGCAGCATTACATGTAACAGACAATGTGATTGATGATGATGCGATTCGTTATTTTGATCGTGATACAGATTTTCGTCAAGCCGCTGATTTTGCTGATCAACATATGGCCGGAGTCAGAGACATTCTGATTGCAGTTGACTCCGGTGAGACTGAGGGAGTATACGAACCTGATTTTATGCTAAAAAATCAATCCCTTATTGCCTGGCTGCGTCAACAACCCGAGGTGAATAATGTGTATTCCTTCATCGACAAATTAAAATCTTTAAATCAGCATACATTATCAGGTTTAGCCACCGATTTTAAGGTACCAGATTCTAGCGAGAGCATTGCTCAACTTGTACTTTTGTATGAAATGTCACTTCCTTATGGTTATGAGATTAATCATTTAATTTCGATGGATAAATCTTCGATTAAGTTACATGTTTTTCTGAAGAACTTGTCAAATAGCGAGTTACTGGAGCTTGAAGCCAGGATTTACCAGTGGCAACAGGCAAACTTTAGTTCATCACAAACTCTGATGATGTCTTCCCCGTCTTTAATGTTTGCTCACGTTGCCCACAATAATATTAACAAGATGCTGGAAGGCTGGGTGATAGCTATTTTAGTTATTTCACTCACCCTGGCTTTGGCATTAGGTTCCTGGCAGTTGGGGCTATTTGCAATGATAACTAATATTTTACCTGCTTTTCTGGTATATGGTGGCTGGGGATTATGGGTGGGGGAAATGAATATGGCTTCTGCCGTGGTATTTAGTATCAGTTTAGGCATCGTTGTTGATGATACCGTGCATCTGTTAACTAAATTTCAGGATAAGTACCAGCAAGGCTTTAGCTTTGAGCAGTCTGTCACATATAGCCTGGAAAATTCAGTTGCGGCTTTAATTACGACCACCCTGGTGCTTTGTTCAGGCTTGATCATATTAGCCCAGTCGAGCTTTGCGATTAACTCAACCATAGGAGTGATGACATGTTTTATTATTTTGCTTGCTTTGTTAGTCGATATTATCCTGTTACCCGCATTAGCCCATTACTGGAGACGAAGCCGTCGGGCCAGTTGCGAATAGATGGTTCTTTAGCACTTACCAAAGAGAAAAAACCGTAAAAAAATTGGAGAAAGAATATGCTGAATAAAAAAAAGTTCATAAGTGTATTGGCAGCCGTGGCACTCGCTTTGGTGACCAATATGTCTGCTGCACTCACTGCACCAGAGCAGGGCTTAGCAATATCTCAGGAAACTAAACTGCGAGATAGTGGCTGGACCGATAGCACGGCAGATATGTTAATGTTATTGCGTAATAAACAAGGGCAGGAGAGCATACGTGAAATTAAAATTAAATCGCTGGAGCTGCAAGACGATGGCGATAAAAGCCTGACGATTTTTAATAAACCCAGAGATGTGAAAGGTACTGCATTTTTAAGTTTTTCTCACCCTGTGGGCGCGGATGACCAGTGGTTATATTTACCCGCATTAAAACGCGTTAAACGTATTTCATCTCGCAATAAGTCAGGTCCGTTTATGGGCTCTGAATTTTCTTTTGAAGACTTAAGCTCTTTTGAAGTTAAAAAAATATACTTATCAATATTTAGGTGATGATAAAAGCAATGGCTTAGAGAGCTTTAAGATTGAACAGGTTCCAGTTGATGAAAACTCAGGTTATACCAGGCGTATTGTTTGGATAGATAAACAAGAATATCGCATTCAGAAAATAGATTTTTATGATCGTAAAAATTCATTGTTAAAAACCTTGTCATACCTTAATTATCGGCAATATCTTGGTAAATACTGGCGTGCAGGCAGCATGAAAATGATCAATTATCAAAATGGTAAAAGCACTGAGTTAAAATGGGATAATTATGCCTTTAAAACTGGTCTGAAAGACAGTGATTTTAACCGCAATTCATTAAAGCGGGTACGTTAACTGATATGTTCACAAAAAACGTAGTTAAAAAGCTGGCAGTAAGTTGTTTGCTGCTGACCTTTAATGCCGCCTCAGCTGAATTTGAATTCTCAGGAAAGTTAGGGCTCGAAGAGCGATATTTTGTTGACGGGGGTCAATACTCTGAGCAGCAATATCATTCTCAGACTTCATTATTTGCCGTGCCTGAGTTTTACTGG
Organism: Psychrobium sp. nBUS_13; assembly: GCF_051201665.1. Classification (GTDB taxonomy): domain Bacteria; phylum Pseudomonadota; class Gammaproteobacteria; order Enterobacterales; family Psychrobiaceae; genus Psychrobium. The sequence continues at coordinate 1,149,820 of NZ_CP179210.1, forward strand.
GGCTGGAATAATGGCAGTGATACCCTGGTCTTTAAACCTTTTTATCGTATTGATTCACAAGATGGTGAGCGAACCCACGGCGATGTTCGTGAACTGTATTATATTCATGCCAGTGATGACTGGGAACTCAGAGCCGGTATACGAAAGGAATTTTGGGGGGTGACCGAATTTCAGCATTTGGTTGATGTGATCAATCAAACCGATAGCGTTGAAGATTTTGACGGAGAAGACAAAATCGGCCAGTTAATGCTTAACCTGTCGTTAGTTAAAGACTGGGGCATAATTGATTTATATTTATTGCCGGGGTTTAGGCAACGAACATTTCCTGGAGGGAATGGCCGGTTACGTGGTCCGTTTCAGATAGATAAACATAATATAAGCTATGAATCTGATGCCAAAAAACAGCATTTAGATTTGGCCATGCGCTGGACCCATAGCTTAGGTGATTTTGATATCGGCAGTTACTGGTTTCACGGGACTAACCGTGAACCTGATTTTATTCCGAATCAAGACGGCGAAACCTTACAACACAATTTGGTAAGCCAACGGGTATTGCATTTGTTGACTCAACTAAGATATCCGTATGTCACATTATAAGGGCTAAACGCAACTGTGTTTTTGATGGTATAGCTAAGCATGGAAAGGGAACCATGGGATGGTCATTTGGGTTTAAATTACATTTAATTGTTAATCATCTTGGTGAAATACTAGCAGTAAAAATAACAGAAGGTAATGTCGATGACCGAGTGCCAGTTCCAGAGATGGTTACGCCTTTTTCAGGAAAGTTATATGGTGACAAAGGGTATTTAGGAAAGGCCCTATCGAGTGAATTATGGGAGCAAGGAGTGGAGTTGATCACAAATGTAAGAAAAAACATGAAGAAAAAGGCGTTGTCTTTATGGGATCGAGCGATGCTAAAAAAACGATTTATAATTGAAACTATCAATGATCAACTAAAAAATATCTCCTATGTTGAACATACCAGACACCGCAGTATCAATGGGTTTATGATTAATATGCTTGGCGGACTAATAGCGTATTGTTTAAAAGATAATAAGCCAGCTCTTAATTTAAATGCAGAAGAAATTGAGATCATGGAGTGCACAAATATCGTTATTGCTTAAGCCGATCTCAGGTTAATAAGCTCATCACTAATATTAGAGATAGCGTTAATCGAGGGATGGCAATTGGCAGTGAACAATTTAAGCGCGAAATAGAATTGTTAACGGGTCGCAGAATGCAACCAAAGAAAAGAGGTCGACCGTTAGGTTGGAAGAAAGATGAAGTGTAGTTTTATTTTAACCTGACCCTATTTTATTATTTTAACCTGACCCTATTTTATTACCCTATTTTAAAAAAAAGCACGCCAATCAGCGTGCTTTTATTTGATAGAAATACGTCAGTTTATTTTAAACCCAACACTTCTTTTCCTTGTTTAAAGTCGATATCCACTGGGATATTGGCTTTGGTCAACTTAGCTAAGTCAGCGGCTAGTTCTGGTTTGATTAGGCCGCTGTCTTTGATCAATTGGTCGACTTGAGCGTAATCGCCTGTGCCTTGAATGGTCAGGATAAGCTCAGATAGGCTCGCCATGGCTTTAGCCATTTTTTCAAAGTTAACCGCGTATAAACCGTTAGCATCACGTTCAAATGCGCCTGCTTGTTGGAAGTAGTTAAAGCGAACCATGTTGGCTTTACCGTGTGCAGAGCTTGCGCCAAAACGCACTGAGCGAAAGATGCCAGCCATGAAGGTTACATAGTTATCTTCAACAACGCCTTGTGAAATTTGTCCCTGTTTGAATAACTCAGTAATCATGTAAAGACCTAGAATATCGGCTTTACCTTCTTCTAGTGCTGATGCGTGTTCTTTTAGCGATTGACGCACGGTGCCTTTGCCGTTGATGGTGTTTTTAATACCAAGACCGTGGGCAACTTCGTGGAACATGGTGTTAGCAAAAAATGCATCGAACGTAACGTGTTTACGTTGCTCTGGTACTATTAAAACCTTGGCGATTGGATCTAAGATATGATCGAATTTAGCCTTCATTGCATTTTTAAGCTGTAGGCGACGAGTTCCTTTTTTCAGCTGGACTTCTTCATCATTTGGTAGGTTGATGGCAATTGTTTTGCCACCTGCATTTGAGTGACCAGCGTAGTAGATAACATCGTAGGCATTTAAGTCTGCATCTGTGCCTGGAGTTTCTTGTTTGAATTTCTCATCAACCGGCAAACCGCGTTGCAGGGCTGGTAAAAAGCTCGCGAATTTAGCAAGGCGTTGTGACCATGCTAAATCTTTTACTAGTACATAAGATTCATAGGCAGCACGGTAGCCAAATAGTTGGTCTTCATACGTTTCAATTGGACCAATAACCACATCAATTGGGTTATTTTTCATGTCCATCCAAGCAAAATCAGACGCTTTGAAGTCATCATTTAATAAGGCAACTGAGCGCATTTGTAAGTAGTTAGCGAATTCTTTATCGTCTGCTAGTGCTGACGCTTCAAGGAGTAATTTACTCGCTTGTTGTAATTCAGTTTGATAGATTTTTGAAAATGGAATTGAAATCAAAGCGCCTTTGTCATCACGACGAATAACACTATAAAGACCTGTTTTGTCCACTGAATCTGGTGCTGCTTCTAATTCTTCCTTCGTCATGTCGTGTGGGTAGAACTGAGCACCAAGGGCTTTTTCTGCACTTTCAGTTAAGAATACGTCATCGCTTTGTAATCTGTCCCATGGGCCGTAATTGATTTTGGCATATTCACGCACTTTAGGATCGTCAATACTTGCTAGGAAGCCTGCTTTGTCATCGCCATAAGCTTGTTTCCAAAACAAATCGTCCATGATTTTACTGGCATCAATAAGTTTGCCTAACATCATTTTTTGATTGGTAGATAGATGTGATAAGTCAGTGTTTAACGTCACTTCTTGATAAATACCTAAACGATCGCTAAATGCTGGAAGTCGTTGTGGGCCAGTTTGAACTGTTGCGGTTTCTTTCTTAGCTTGTGTTGTTTCAGTAGTTGGTTTGGCAGACTCGCCACAGCCGCTTAGCGCGACAATTCCTGAAATCATCAGGGCAATTGAAGTTTTCTTCATGAGAGATCTCTTATTGTTTTTAATTTGATTGGTTAAGAATCACCATTTCTCTTCGTCTTCATCCCATTTATCATCGTAGGTTGACTCCTTAGGTGGTGGCATTTTTACCTTGTTGCTCGCTTTAATTAGCGCAAATTGTGATAACACAATACCTAGAACGACGGCGATAATGAGAATAATCCAAATCATAATGAGTGCTTCTCTATGTTGGTAATATATTGAGTGTAGATGTTATCTAGTGATGCTAACACTTCTGCCTTTAAACCGATATCGTGGTTGGCAATTGTTTGTTGCAGTAAATCAAATGACAGCGTATTTGTTAATGCTTGAGACTGTGAAATATGACTAATATGCCACGGCTCGCGTGCTACGCCGCCGTTATACTGTTGATAAGGAAGAAAAAAGCCATGGGCAGTTAAATTTTCACTAAGCCACTGTCCTAGCTGAGCCATTGGTCCATCTTGCTCATACTCCCAAGGCTCTAGTTGTAATGGCTGGTTTAGCATACTGGGGGCAAACACATCAATGTCAGTACCCCAATGATGGCGACTTGCACCCGGTAACGCTGACCAGTGAAGAATATGTTTAAGCAGCTGCGCTTTAGTCACAGACGCTATATTAATCGTTTGATCATTGGCATCTCTAACAGGGCGTAAGCCATTTGCTTTGTTGTTCCAAATCATTTGTTGGCGCTCGAATGAACGAAAGCCGCTGGCAATGCACAGATCGATATTATCGTCTTTAGCACTGGCAACGAGACCTTGCCAGTCACTTAGGACTTCAGAGTGTAGTAACTGCTGATGACCATTAGATTGCACAGGGCTGAGGTGCGATTCTGTTAGCCCTAGTGCTATTTTTTCCCTGTTTGTTAGCGAAGATTCAAATGACATCAGCATAGCCCTTTAATCGAGAAGTAACTTTTCTAACAAACGCTGATACACATCAGTAAGAATTTCTAAATCGTTAAATTTCACGCATTCGTTAACCTGATGAATAGTGGCGTTCACTGGCCCTAATTCGACAAGTTCTGCGCCAGTTGGTGCAATAAAACGACCATCAGATGTACCGCCGCTGGTTTGTGGATCGGTATTATAGCCTGTGATTTCTTTAATCGATGAACGGACAGCGTTTAATAAATCGCCGTGATCCGTAAGGAACGGCAAGCCATTATAGGTCCAGTCGATATCATAATCTAAGCCGTGTTGATCTAGGATCGCAATAACTCGCGTTTTAATTAGATCGAATGTTAGCTCGGTCGAAAAGCGCAGATTAAATTGCACTTTTAATAGCCCCGGAATGACGTTACCCGCGCCAGTGCCACCATTGATATTGGATATTTGAAAGCTCGTCGGTGGAAAGTATTCATTGCCGTTGTCCCACACCGTTTTTGCTAACTCATCAAGCGCAAGCATGGCTTTGTGAATGGGGTTATTTGCAAGATGAGGATAGGCTACGTGGCCTTGCTTACCGTTGATAATGAGATCACCCGTCAATGAACCACGGCGACCGTTTTTAACTACATCACCTAACTTCGCTGTGCTACTTGGCTCGCCAACAATACAATATTGAATTTTTTCGTTGCGGGCCTCAAGCGTATCGATAACGCGGGTAGTTCCGTTAATAAACGGGCCTTCTTCGTCACTGGTAATGAGAAAAGCGATAGAGCCTTTATGATTAGGGTACTGCTCAACAAAGCGTTTAGTGGCAATCACCATGGCCGCGAGACTACCTTTCATATCGGCAGCGCCGCGCCCGTGTAACATGCCATCAATAAGCTTAGGCTCAAATGGGGGATTGTCCCAGTGACTCTCTTCACCCACAGGTACAACGTCGGTATGGCCTGCAAAACAAAACAGCGGGCCAGTGTTGCCTTTACGTGCCCACATGTTTTGCGTGTCTTCAAAGTTCATTGGCTCGATGTTAAAACCTAATGGCTCTAAATAGCTAGCCATGAGGGCTTGGCAACCTTCATCAAGTGGGGTGATTGATGGGCGCGATAAGATATCGATGCTTAAATCAAATAACGCTCGATCGTTAATGGTGTTTACGTCAGACATGGTGATTTCACTTACCTAAGCGGTTATTCAAAAAAGGCTTGATACTGAGCGTCTTTAAAGCCCAACAAGGCGTCACTGCCTTTCACTAATAAAGGACGTTTGATTAATGTTGGTGTTGCTAAGAAAAGGGTTTTTAATGCCGCTGGTGTCGTATCGGCTTTTTGCGCGTCAGTTAGTGCGCGGTAACTCGTGCTGCGTTTATTTAGCATTTGCTCAACATCGCTGATTTCACACAGGCTATCTAATAATGTGCTATCTAAACCATCGACACGGTAATCATGGAAAGTGTATTCAACATTGTTAGCATCAAGCCATTTTAGTGCTTTTTTAATCGTATCGCAGTTTTTGATGCCGTAAATAGTGGTGCTCATGAGATTTCCTAAATTTATTTTTGTTTGATGATGCCGGTTAGCACGGTTTCTTCTGCGACTCTGACATTGCCATATTGTGGCTTAGTTGTTAACACGCCATGGCTGATAAGCAGGGCAATATCGAGATGCGGAAGTTGTTTTCTAATGTTTATTAGATCAAGTTCAATCAAAGGGTCGCCTTGCTTGACACGTTGTCCAACATTTATTTTTCGAGTGAAGCCAACGCCATGAGTCGTTATTGCGCTAGAACCGCATGTGAGTTCTACGATGACACCATGAGAGGCTTGTAATTTTATTTGGTGACTAGTCGCTGCCACTTCCGTTATCACACCATCACATGGCGCCACTAGGCGACTGCCTAATGGTTTTAGCATAATGCCTTGACCTTGCAAGCCATGACTAATTACTGGCTCATAATGCTCGGTTAACGGTAATGCTTCGCCGCTGATAGGAGCCACTAAATCGAGCTTTGTAAGTTGTGAAGATGGTTTGTCTAGCGTGGTCATATTGTTATTGAGGTTTGTTTAATTGATTAACTTTGTAGTCATTTTTCTCTAGCACTGCAATCGCCTGCGCAAAGGTGTCTTTTTTGACAAGGATATAGTCGGTATCGAATGTAGAGATAGCAAAAATACTAATATCAGCTTCGGCTAATGCGCCTGCGATACCCGATAAAATACCAGTCAGTGAGAAGTTTAAAGGCCCCATCACTTCGAGACAACGCCAGCCTGATTCTTGGTCATGGCTTGCTAGAGCAAGCGACGAAGGAACAACAACAGATAATTCGTCTTCAGTTTTAGCGAGGAAATAAATATCTTGATCAAAAATACGTCCGTCAGGGCGCGTTTCTGGTGTAAAACTGTGAATGGTAAATTCTACTTGTAGTTCTGCTAACGTCTGCTTAGGCATTCAATCTGCTCCACGAAATACTGCTGTCCATTGAGCGGTTTAGTCTACCTTTTAATACAACAAAGGGGAACCTAAGTTCTAATGCTGTTCAGTTAAGCGGATACATTGATTTGAGAGGTGTATTTGATGTGCTATTGGTTTCATTTATCTAATTGAAATGAGTGAAAGCACACCAGTTACTTTTCTTTGCATCGCCAAAGAAAAGTAACCAAAAGAAAGGCGACCCGTGGTTTATCTCTTGCTCTTAAATGATAAATTTACTTTTCAATACCGTATTTTATCCGCGTCCTGCGGCAAATACTCAAAAATCGTCCTGATTTTTGTATTGGTTAATTTCTAATTTAAGGCGATAAACGACGGGACTAAACCGCGCTGATAGATTTTCAAATTCTCTATCAGAAAAATACTAGAGCCTATGTTTCCTTTTAATGCAATTATTGAACGTTTTCTTGTTCGCCAAATACGTTAGCAAATAAAGCCGTAGACAAGTAGCGCTCGCCTGAGCTCGGTAAGATAACAACGATAGTTTTGCCTGCAAACTCTGGTAATTCAGCAATGCGATTGGCAGCAATGACAGCAGCGCCTGAAGAAATACCCGCTAAAATGCCTTCTTCGTCCATTAAACGTTGCGCCATTTCAATGGCTTCTTCGTTGTCAACTTGCTCTACAAGGTCAACAAGATCAAGATCTAGGTTACCCGGTATAAAACCAGCACCAATGCCTTGAATTTTGTGAGGTCCAGGTGTTAGTTCTTCACCGGCTTTCGCTTGGGTGATCACTGGTGAGTTTGTCGGCTCAACGGCTACTGAGGTGATTGCTTTACCTTGGATTTGCTTAATGTATTTGCTAACCCCTGAGATAGTGCCGCCAGTACCAACGCCAGCAACAAATACGTCGATTTCGCCGTCAGTGTCTTCCCAAATTTCAGGGCCAGTTGTTTTAACATGAATTTCAGGGTTGGCTGGATTTTCGAATTGCTTAAGTAATACATATCTTTCAGGTGCGCTGTCTTTAAACTCTTGCGCTTTAGCAATTGCGCCGCCCATGCCTTTAGCACCTTCGGTTAATACTAAATTAGCACCTAACGCTTTTAGTAATTTTCGGCGCTCTAGGCTCATGGTGTCTGGCATGGTCAGTGTTAGTTTGTAACCACGAGAAGCGGCAACGAACGCTAACGCAATACCAGTGTTACCACTGGTTGCTTCGATAAGTTCTTTATCTTTGGTTAGCTCGCCATTTTTTTCAGCTGCCCAAATCATATTGGCACCGATACGACATTTAACGCTGAAGCTCGGGTTGCGGCTTTCTACCTTCGCAATCACCTTGCCATTTGATACTTTATTTAAACGAACTAGTGGTGTTTTACCAATAGTTTGTGAATTGTCTTCTACGATATTAGCCATGTTTTTTCTCACTCTATTAGGCGACAGGACTCTGTCATAATTGGTCATAATTGAATAAATTTCTTCTGTTATAACTAGATTATCGAATTGAGCAAATAAGTGAAATGATATTTCGTTATAACGATATGTAATAAAAAGCTAAGTTCTTATTCCAATAAGTCAAATGTTTTTTTACTTATGATGATTTTATGTTGGTACTGGTTTTATGTTAGTGTTTAAACATCTGTTTAATCTTCTATAAAAAATCTACTATGTCTTTTGAATCTACTGAAAATTATGTGGTAAGCGATGAGCTTCGCTTAGCCGTACAAGCTGCTATTACTCTTGAAAAACCATTATTAATAAAAGGTGAACCTGGCACTGGTAAAACGATGTTGGCGCTTGAGCTAGCAAAGTCGATGAAGGCGCCGTTATTACAATGGCACATCAAATCGACAACCAAGGCACAACAGGGTTTATATGAATATGATGCCGTATCGCGCTTACGAGATTCACAACTTGGCGATGATCGCGTCAAAGACATTGGTAATTACATTGTTAAAGGCAAAATGTGGCAAGCCTTTGAAAGTGCGCAGCGTCCAATACTATTAATAGATGAGATTGATAAAGCGGACATCGAATTTCCAAACGACTTATTGCAAGAGCTCGATAAAATGGAGTTTTTTGTTTATGAAACTCAAGAGTTGGTCAAAGCGAAAGTTCGCCCAATTGTTATTATTACGTCAAACAACGAAAAAGAATTGCCAGATGCCTTTTTACGTCGCTGTTTTTTCCATTACATTCAATTCCCTGATGAAGCGCAAATGCAAGAAATTGTGAATGTACATTTTCCTGATGTGAAGCCTAAGTTACTTGAGCAAGCATTAACGCGTTTTTTTGAAATGCGTCAATTAGGCGGCATTAAGAAGAAACCGTCGACTTCTGAATTGCTCGATTGGCTTAAATTGTTATTAGCACAAGATATTGCGCCTGAAGTGCTTCGCGACAAACAGCATGATGAATCAATTATGCCGTTATATGGCGCGCTTTTAAAAAATGAGCAGGATATGACGTTATTTGAAAAAATCGCGTTTTTGGCGCGTAGGCAACAATAATGCTGGTAGACTTTTTCTTCACGTTACGTAAATACGAATTAAAAGTAAGCGTCCGTGAATTACTTGATTTGATTAATGCGCTTGAGAAACAAGTGGTGTTTGGTGATATCGACCAGTTTTATCAACTTGCACGTATTGTGATGATCAAAGATGAAAGCCATTACGATAAATTTGATCGCGCTTTTGCCGATTATTTTGAAGGTGTTAGCTCGATAGATTTATTTGATAAAGACATTCCCGATGACTGGCTACGTAAAGAGCTGGAAAAGTTTTTAACTGACGAAGAAAAAGCCAAACTTGAAACCTTGGGCTCGCTTGATGAATTGCTTGATACACTGCAACAGCGTTTAAAAGAGCAAGAAAAGCGCCACCAAGGTGGTAATAAATGGGTTGGCACAGGCGGTACATCGCCATTTGGTGCTTATGGTTATAATCCTGAAGGTGTGCGTATTGGTCAGGCGGGGAACCGCCACAACCGTGCTGCTAAGGTGTGGGATAAACGTGAGTTTGCCAATTTAAGCGATACTGAGTTATTGGGCAGTCGTAATATGCAGGTGGCGCTGCGCCGTCTTCGAAAGTTTGCCCGTGCTGGCGCGCAAGATCAGTTAGATCTAGAGCAGACGATTAAATCAACCGCCAATAATGCTGGTTATCTTGATATAAAAATGAAAGCTGAGCGTCACAATGCCGTTAAGGTGTTAATGTTTTTTGATGTCGGCGGTTCAATGGATCCCTACATCGAACAAGTTGAGCAACTTTTTAGCGCCGCTAAAACAGAGTTTAAACACCTTGAGTATTTCTATTTTCACAACTGCGTTTATGAAACAGTGTGGCAAGACAATAGTCGTCGTTATACTGATAAAAAAGAGGTGTGGGAGCTTATTCGAACCTACGGTCGTGACTATAAAGTTATTTTTGTTGGTGACGCGTCAATGGGACCCTATGAAATTAGTTATCCCGGTGGCAGTGTCGAGCATTGGAATGAAGAAGCGGGTGAAGTATGGCTTAATCGCTTAACCAGTCACTTTGATAATGTGGCTTGGCTTAATCCCGTTAAAGAAGCGCATTGGCAATATACTGTGAGTATCGACTATATTAAGCAGCTAATGAGTGACAATATGTTTCCAATGACGATTGCAGGTTTGGAAAGTGCAATTAAGTCGTTACGTTAAATAGCCTAAGCTTGGGATAAATAGTTAATAAGGAGAAAGCCCAGTGAGTACTGAGATTTTGAGTAAAAATGATACAAAAGATCGTATCACTCCTGTGGCGTTTGCTCCAGATAATCGACTATTTGACCTGCCGCTCGCTAGACCATGGCGCCGCGGCGGTGCCATGTTGTGTGATTTGATGATTGTTGCAGTGCTAACAGCCATGGATGACGTGTTTTTAATAAGTTTGCTGTTGGTGGTTTGGTTGTTACATAAAGCTAAACAATGGCGTTTGTTAGGTGTATTAGGACGTTATGGAGTATGGGCTATTCGCGGGGGGAGTTTGCTGATTATTATCGCGGGCTTTTATGCTAGTAGCGTGCTCTTTTTAGATAATGATTCTACATCGGATGATGATTCTAAATTGGTGGGCGACTTGGCAATGAACGCATTGGGCGCCCTGCATGGCAGTCAGTGCCAAACAGCTGAATGTTGGCAAGAAATATTAGAGCCAATCGTAGACGAGAGCTTGAAGAGTAGTGACCAACTCAATGCGTTAAATCCAGTGGAGTTTGTGGAAACTTTCACTGAAAATAGTGAATTAATAAAAGAAGAAAAAGAAAAACTCATTCAATGGGCTAAAGATAATCCTAAATGGAAAGTTGATGATGTCGTCGTTACATCCCCAAATAGTGTATCCGACGGTGTGCCTGCTAATTCAAACTCAAATAACACAACGACTGACAGTAGTGAACCTAGTGCAAGAAGTGAAGCGTCGTCACCAATGCAATGGATAATGGGGATTATTGACGACTTGGGATTAGGATTTGGTTTTGCTGCGATCTATTTTACGTGCTTTACCGCATGGTTTAACGGCCAAACATTAGGTAAAATGCTGTTTAATACACGCGTTTTACAATTAAGTAATGAGCCGATGGGTTTGTGGGATGCATTTGGTCGTTACGGTGGATATGGTGCTGGCTTAGCAACGGGGTTGTTAGGCTTTTTTCAGATCTACTGGGATGCCAATAGGCAAGCTATTCAAGATAAAATATCTGCAACGGTTGTTGTTGATTTAACGTTGGCAGCCAAAGAAAAAAAGCTTGTTGTAATGCGTCAGCATGAAGAAATTATTAAGCAAAATAAAGAGGCCCAAGCTGCAACGTCAGCATTATCAAAAGGGTCGAGTGAAACACCGCCAGAGCGGTTGGAGAATTAATTAAATGTCTATTGTGATTAGCGGAACGGGTTTGTATACACCCCCTCATAAAATATCTAATGATGAATTGGTTGGCGCATTCAATCAATACGTTACTGAGTTTAATCAACAAAATGCGCAAGCTATTGAAGCGGGAGAGTTAGAAGCGCTTAAACCATCAAGTAGCGAGTTTATTACAAAAGCATCTGGTATTGAAAATCGTTATGTGATGACCAAAGAAGGCATCTTAGATACCAAAAAAATGATGCCATTAACGCCGCAGCGCAATAATGATGAAGTCTCTATTCAAGCCGAGATGGCGATAGGTGCTGCAAAACAAGCGTTAGAAGCAGCGAATAAAAAGCCAGAAGATATTGATTTAATTATTGTCGCTTGTTCATACACGCAACGTGCTTACCCGGCCATTGCGATTGAAGTTCAACAACAATTAGGCTGTGGCGGCTGGGCATTTGATATGCTGGTGGCTTGTTCGTCTGCGACTTTTGGCATCATGAACGCGTCAAATGCATTAGAGGGCGGCACTGCTAAATCAGTCTTGGTGATTAGTCCTGAAATTGCTTCGCCACAAATTAATTATCGTGATCGTGATAGCCACTTTATATTTGGCGACGTAGCAACGGCTGTAGTTGTTGAGAAAGAAGAAACGGCAACTAGTGAACATGCATTTAGAATTTTGGCTAAAAAGCCGATGACGAGTTTCTCGAATAACATTCGTAGTAATTTTGGTCATTTAGCGCGCCATACACCAGAGGAAGCCTTTGAAGGCGATAAGCTTTTTGTGCAGCAAGGTCGTAAGGTATTTAAAGAAGTTCTGCCGATGGTATCTAAACTCATCGATGAGCAAATGTCACTAGCAGGTATTGAGAAAAATGACTTAAAACGTCTATTTTTACATCAAGCAAACATTAATATGAATACTTTTATTGCAAAGAAAGTATTAGGAAGGGATCCTATTGGCAACGATGCGCCAATTATTCTTAATGAATTTGCAAATACGGCTTCCGCCGGTTCAATTATCGCATTCCACCGTTTTCATGATGACATGGTAAAAGGTGACAAAGGCATAATTTGTTCATTTGGTGCGGGGTATTCTGCAGGCTGCTTGATCATCGAGCACATATAAGCTCTGCTGCATAAATTAATAATGCTAGGGTCTGTTGATCTTTGTGGTTTAAATTTTGTTCAATCTAAAAGGATTGTGGGCAAGGCATGAGGATTGATGCTGGGTTTACCCCAGTGAATGACGAATAACGCCGCACAAAATACTTTTAGGTGAATCCTACGGACAGCATTTGTTTGTTATTTCTACGGCGTTATCGCCTATTCGTGTATTGCTACATGGATGTAGCTCATTAGGATAATGCAGGAGCTATTATCGAGCCAGCTGCACCACATAGGCTCTGCCTTGTAGAAACCCCAAACAAATTGCTGCAAAAATGAACTCAAAAGATCAACAGACCCTAGTGTTCGTCATTAGCATTTTTTTTGGAAGTCATTAATGATTCGACTCGATAAGTTCTTAAGTGATAACGCAAATTTAACGCGCAAAACCGCCAAGCATGCATTACATCGCGGTGATGTGACGGTTGATGGTGTGGTGGTAAAGAAACCTGACATCAAAATATCAAATCAACAGGTTAGATTAAATGGGGAACTGATAGAGATCGTTGGTGATCTCTATATAATGTTACACAAGCCTGCTGACTATGTGTGTTCAACCGTTGATGATGATGGTTTGAGCGTGCTTAATCTCATTGATGCACCTTGGCGTGAAAAGTTACATATTGCTGGTCGATTGGACAAAGACACGACAGGATTAGTGCTGTTAACAAGTGACGGAAAGTGGTCGCATCAGGTGACTTCACCAAATGCGAAATGTACCAAAGAATATTTAGTGACGGTTGAACGGCCACTTAGTAATGAGCTAGTTACTGAGTTTGAAAATGGGATCATGCTAAATAATGAAAATAAACCAACGAAACCAGCCCAATTGACTATTCTTAGTGAATATCGCGCTAAGCTAGTTATTAGTGAAGGAAAGTACCATCAGGTTAAGCGCATGTTTGCCGCCGTTGGCAATCATGTTAAAATATTGCACCGTTCGCGCGTCGGTGAGCTTGTTCTTGATGAGTCACTTAAAGAAGGGGAATGGATAAAACTAACTGAGCAGCAATATTTATCATTTAGCTAATTCTTTAGTTGTAATGTGTAATAAATATAGTAACTTAGTGTTAAATGTGCTGTACAAGTAAACTGGAAATTACGAATAGACATGTCAAAACTATTGATTATCGAAGATAGTCCTTTAATCCGCAAGGTTATCAAGCATTTAGCTGCAACTGAATTAAGTTGTGAATTTGATTTTGCGCAAGATCTAGCCCAAACCAAAGAGTTGATTGCTCAGAATGATTATTTCTTAGCACTTGCCGATCTGAACTTACCTGATGCTCCTAACGGAGAGGTCGTGCAGTTGACGATGGAAAAGGGAATTTCAACCATCGTCTTAACGGCTACGACTAATGAAGAACTACGGAAAAAGCTCATTTCAATGGGGGTGCTCGATTACATTTTTAAAGAAAATCGAGATTCTTATGTAAGTGCTATTAGGCTCATCAATCAGCTAATCCTCAACAAGGATATTAAGGTATTGGTAGCTGATGACTCTAAAACACTACGCAGTTATATTAGTTCTCAATTATCCAAGTTACTCTATCAGGTTGTGGAAGCTGAAAACGGCGTCGACGCCATTAAGCGATTAACTGAGCATACGGATATTGAGCTGCTCATCACTGACTATAATATGCCAAAGATGAACGGTATCGAGTTAATTCGCCATGTGCGACAAAGTCGTTTACGTGATGAGTTCCCAATTATTGGGCTGTCATCGTCTAACGATCCAACATTGTCGGCTCGGTTTATTAAGCACGGTGCAAACGACTTTTTGATTACTCCATTCATGCAAGAAGAGTTTCAATGGCGAATTATCAAAGCGATGGAGCAGATAGCTTTAATTCGTGAAATTCGTGATGCGGCCAATCGTGATTATTTAACAAAACTTTATAACCGACGTTACTTCTTCAACACTGGTGAGGCGGCTTTTGAACAAGCGCAGACTGAAAGTTCTAATTTTTCAGTGGCGTTAATGGATATCGATTTCTTTAAAAAGATTAACGATAACTACGGCCATGATGTTGGTGATGCTGTACTTATTGAAATGGCGGCTGTACTCAATAAATGGTTTGATGGCATGTTAGTCGCTCGTTACGGCGGTGAAGAATTTATTGTTGTTATCCAAGAGCTCAACGCGAGCAAAGTAAATACGCTGTTAAACGCTTTTCGTGAGTTTCTTGCTAGCCAGCAATTTGATATTGATGAGCATACAATCTCCTTTACGGCGAGTATTGGCGTCGCGAATAATATTGGTCAGGTAGAATTACTTGATGATCTTATTAACAATGCGGATGTTGCTTTGTATCAAGCCAAAGAAAGTGGTCGTAATGTGGTTATTTGGGAAAACGAACCGTTAGGTTTTGATTAACTTACGCAAATTACAAAAGAGGCCTAACGTCGATAAAATGTCGGCAGTAGGCCTTACAAATCAATGCGGTTGTGAATGCTATTCAATTCATTAATGAAATTTGCAATTCTATGTCATCGTCCTATTTTTTGGGCGTGCTTTTAACACGCATAATTGTTAATTATTTTTGTGCGTCACCAACCTTTCCATTACAATCCCACCCATTAAAAAATAGCGCC
This sequence comes from Psychrobium sp. nBUS_13, assembly GCF_051201665.1. Taxonomy (GTDB): domain Bacteria; phylum Pseudomonadota; class Gammaproteobacteria; order Enterobacterales; family Psychrobiaceae; genus Psychrobium. The sequence continues at coordinate 1,164,879 of NZ_CP179210.1, forward strand.
GCTTTTTGGCGTGTTATCGTTAAGAGTTAGACCACATGAATTCACACAGAATCTCCATTGCACCCATGCTTGATTGGACCGACCATCACTATCGTTATATGGCGCGGCTGATTAGCAAGCATCAACTGTTGTATACCGAAATGGTGACAACGGGGGCGATTATTCATGGTAAAGGGGATTACTTATCGTACAACGAGGAAGAGCATCCGTTAGCGCTTCAACTTGGCGGAAGTAATCCTGCTGATTTGGCGACTTGTGCAAAGAAAGCACAAGAATATGGCTATGATGAAGTGAACATTAATGCTGGTTGCCCGTCTGATCGCGTTCAAAACGGTAAGTTTGGTGCTTGTTTAATGGCTGAGCCTAAGCTGGTGGCTGAAGCTGTTGATGCTATGCGCTCTGTGGTTGATATTCCGGTGACAGTGAAACATCGTATTGGGATTGATGAGTTAGATAGCTATCAGTTCATGACTGACTTTGTGGGTGAAGTGAGTGAAGCGGGTTGTGAAACCTTTATTGTGCATGCGCGCAAAGCATGGCTGAGTGGTTTAAGTCCTAAACAAAATCGTGAAATTCCGCCTCTTGATTATGAACGTGTGTATCAGTTGAAACGTGACTTTAGTGATTTAGTCATTTCGATTAACGGCGGGGTGAAGAGTCTTGATGAGGCTAAAATGCATCTTGAGCATGTTGATGGTGTAATGATTGGCCGTGAGGCGTATCAGAACCCGTATGTGTTGGCGCCGGTTGATAGTTTGTTTTTTGATGATCACAGTGAGGTGTTAACGCGTCATCAGGTGATTGAAAAAATGCTACCGTATATAGAAAAGCATATTAGTCATGGCGGTAAGCTCAATCATATCTCTCGTCATATGTTGACGATGTTTATGGGCGTGACTGGCGCGAAACAATGGCGACGTTATATCAGTGAAAATGCGACTAAGCAGGGCGCTGGTGTTGAAGTTATTGAGCAGGCGTTAACGTTTGTAGGCCAAGACTAAGTATTCATTTGGCTAAATCGACGAAAATATAGTGTTGTTCGTTGGTTTGTTAAATTTTAATGTTGTATAGTTATTAAAATTCAACTAGTTAGTTATTTGGCACAGAGTTTGATTAACTAACGTATATTTGATTATTTTGGAATTTTTTATGAGCTTATTACATCGTTTTAGAAAAGATACTGCTAATGGATTGGTTGCTGGTATTTGTGCGGGCATTGCTCGTGGATTAAATGTCGAGCGTAAATGGGTTCGTATTGCTGCATTAGTTAGTTTGTTGTTATTTAATGTCGCAACGGTAATTCTTTATATTATTTTGGCCGTAGTACTTCCTCCTAAAAATCGTTGGCTTGACTAACGTTTCTTCTATTTATAAACAAAACGCGATTGGATTGATTCAATCGCGTTTTGTTGTGTTTATTGCTTGCAAGATTTACGCGTTTGCTGGCACACTCTGATTTCTTATTGAGAGGGTTTTTCATGATTAAATTTAATAAAAACATAGTGGCGGGAGTCGTTGCTGGTGTTGTTGCCGTTGGCGCGGTGTTATCAATTTGGTGGGACATTGAGCCGGATGTGGCTAATGTTAAGCAGTTAAGTATTGAGCAGGCTCAAAAACTAGGTGTTGAACCTGTTACTGGTTTTGCAACAATGACGGCGGTTATTAGCGTTACGGATACGCTGTTGAATAAGCCTGGCGGTTATTTAACGAATGATAAAATGTATCCGTCGGTATTGATGGATAATATGCCTGCGTTTGAGTTTGGCGCTTTACAACAAGTTCGTGATTTGTCGTTGGTGTTACGTAATGATTTGTCGCGCTCTCAATCACAATCGGTTGAAGATCCTGATTTAGTTAAAGCACAACCGAGTTTGAATTTTAGCAACAACAGTTGGATATTCCCGAGTACGGAAAGTGAATATAAGAAAGCGCTGGAACATTTCAATCAATATCGCACGCGTTTAGCTAACCCTGCATCTGATGCACAGTTTTATGCCCGCGCAGACAATTTAGCAGAGTGGCTGAAAGAAGTTGAGAAACGGTTAGGAAGTTTATCGCAACGTTTAAGCGCCAGTGTTGGGCAAGAACGTTTAAATACTGATTTGGCAGGCGATAGTGCAGCAAAACAATCGACTCGTGCGATGGCTAATCAGTTAGTAAAAACAAGCTGGTGGAAGCTCGATGATGTGTTTTATGAAGCACGTGGTTCAAGCTGGGCACTTATTCATTTCTTAAAAGCGATTGAAATTGACTTTCATTCTGTGCTTGAAAAGAAGAATGCGTTGGTTAGCTTACAGCAAATCATTAGAGAGCTGGAGCAAACGCAAGAAACGATTTGGTCGCCAATGATTTTAAATGGCAGTGGTTTTGGGCCGATGGCTAATCATTCTTTAGTCATGGCTAACTATATTTCTCGTGCTAATGCTGCGATAATTGACCTTAACACCTTGTTACAACAAGGGTAATGACAGCAATTAGCGTTTTATCATTATTGCTGCAGATAACTAATTTTATATTTATATTTTGAAATCAAGGATTTGGAATGACTTTTAAGAAACTAGCACTTGCGTCAGCATTAGTAACTGCATTTGCATTACCTGCTAAAGCGGATGTATTAGGTGTTTATGTAGGTGCCCAAGGTTGGCAAAATGAAGCAACTGGTGGCTTTTCTCAAAACGCTAACTTAGTTGATTTTTCGTTTAACGAAAAAACGAATACTAATCTTTATTTAAAATTTGAGCATCCAATTCCATTAGTACCAAATGCTCGTATTCGCGTTGGTAAATTAGAAACTGATGGCTCTGCTGCGTTAACGTCATCTTTTACTTTTGGTGGTGAAACGTACCGTGTTAATGACAACATTGATACGACGCTAGACTTCACTAACAACGATGCGACTCTGTATTGGGAATTATTAGACAACGATCTTGTAGCTTTTGATTTTGGTCTTACTGCTAAAAACATCAAAGGTGATTTTTTAGTTGAAGACGGTACTCAATCGAGCATGGAAGAAGTATCAGTTTGGCTTCCTATGGGTTACGTTGCTGCTAAAGTTCGTATTCCATTTGCTGGTTTGTATGCATATGGCGACGCAAACTTCGTTTCTTACGACGGTAGTAAAGTACATGACTATGAAGTTGGCATCGGTTATGACCTCATTGATAATCTTGCTGTCGATGTTGCGTTAACAGCAGGTTATCGTGAAGTGGTAATTGAGCTTGATGATGTTGATGATATTAATGCTGATCTAGAATTTTCTGGTTTCTTTGCAGGCTTAGAAGTTCACTTCTAAGCGGCTAAAACGCATTAATTTAAAGCACGTTTCTTGTTTTTGGGAAACGTGCTTTTTTGTGCCTAGATTCTTATATATCAAAAAGAGATAAAAAATCTATTTTTATTCTTTTATGTTATTCATAACGCAAGTTACCATATTTGAATTCGCAATAGGGCGTCTTTCAGGTGATTTGCAATGTCATTACAACAATTAAATTCTTTGAGTAGTCCGCTGTCACAGCAGCAGGTCGACTCGTTAAAACAGCTTACTGCATCAATGTCTGCGGTGGAGTTATCGTGGGTTAGTGGTTATCTAGCTGGTATTAGTCAAGGTGGTAATGTTGCTGCTAGTACTGATAGTGCGCCTGCTGGAAAGCTAACTGTGTTATATGGTTCTCAAACGGGCAATGCTAAAGGTGTTGCTGGTGAAGTTGCTGCTAAAGCGACTGAGTTAGGTATCAATGTTGATTTGGTATCTATGGGCAATTACAAAGCTAAGCAGTTAAAGTCTGAAACGCACCTATTAGTTGTTGTTAGTACTAACGGTGAGGGCGAGCCGCCAGATGACGCGATTCAATTACACGAGTTTTTGGGTGGAAAACGCGCCCCTAAATTAGATAATTTGAGTTACTCGGTGTTAGGTTTAGGCGACACAAGCTATGAGTTCTTCTGTCAAACTGGTATTGATTTTGACGAGCGTTTAGCAGCGTTAGGCGCTAAGTCTGTTGTTGCACGACAAGATTGTGACGTTGACTATGATGACGATGTTGCCAGTTGGACAATTCAAGCGTTAGCTGCCGTGCAAGAAACATTAAGTGCAGCATCGACTAGTACAGCTGTTGCAAGTGCGGGTGTTGGCGCAACTAGCAGTCAATTTACTAAGAAAAACCCTTTTAAGGCAACGTTATTAGCGAACCCTAAAATTACTGGTCGCGGTGCTAATAAAGATGTTCGTCATATTGAAATTTCACTTGAGGAATCAGGACTGACTTATCAGCCTGGTGATGCATTAGGTGTTTGGTTTGACAATGATCCAGCCTTGGTTAGTGAATTACTATCGCTTGTTAGCATTGATGCTTCAAATGAAGTGACTGTTAACGATCAAAGTATCGTTATTGAGTCAGCACTTATTGAGCATTTTGAGTTAACACAACTCCATCCTGGATTTGTAAGTGCTTATGCTGCGGCAACGAATAATGATGAGCTGTTAGCACTCAGTGAAGATAAAGACGCGACGCGTGAATTTATTGGTAACCGTCAAATAATCGATGTAATTCGTCAATATCCAGCAGCAATTACTGCTGAGCAGCTAATTGGTGCATTACGTAAGTTAACGCCGCGTTTATATTCAATAGCTTGTGCAATGAGCGAAGTGGAAGAAGAAGTTCATCTAACTGTTGCTGTTGTCGATTATCAAGCCCATGGTCATCAACACCAAGGCGCGGCGTCGAGCTATCTTGCCCATCGTCTTGAAGAAGACAGTCAAGTTCGTGTCTTTGTTGAGCACAATGACAACTTCCGTTTACCTGCACCTGAGCAATCTACCATTATGATTGGCCCGGGTACTGGCATCGCGCCATTCCGCGCCTTCTTGCAAGAGCGAGATAATACAGACGCTAGCGGTGAAAACTGGTTGTTCTTTGGTAATCAGCATTTCACTGATGATTTCTTGTATCAAGTTGAGTTGCAAGACTTTAAAGAGCGCGGAGTATTAAACCGCATTGACCTTGCGTTTTCACGCGATCAAGAACAAAAGATTTATGTTCAGCAACGCATTGTTGAGCAGGGCAGCGATGTCTATCAGTGGTTAGAGAATGGTGCGTCTGTGTATGTGTGTGGTGATGGCAGCCAAATGGCAAAAGATGTTCACCAAGCATTACTAGATGTTATTCAAACTCACGGTAGTAAAACGCCAGAACAAGCTAACGAGTATTTAATTAACCTACGCGATACCAAGCGTTATCAGAAGGATGTCTACTAATGAGCGAGACTAAATTAGCAGCAAACGAATATATCAAAGCCGATAGTAACCTTCTGCGCGGTACTATCGAAGAAGGTTTGCAAAATAACATTACCGGCGCGTTATACGTTGATGATACGCAGTTGTCGAAATTCCACGGCTTTTATCAACAAGATGATCGCGATTTACGTGCTGAGCGTCAGGCGCAAAAATTAGAGCCACTGCATAGCTTTATGTTACGTGCTCGTGTTCCTGGTGGTGTGTGTACACCTGAGCAATGGTTAGATATTGACAATATTGCTGATGGTTTGACGATGAGCGAAAGTATTCGTTTAACGACGCGCCAAACATTCCAATATCACGGTATTTTAAAGCGTAACTTAAAGCCGCTTATTCAAGCACTTGATATGTCTTCATTAGATTCAATTGCCGCGTGTGGTGATGTGAATCGTAATGTGATGTGTAATCCAAACCCAGTAGAGTCTGAATTACATCAAGAAACGTATGAATGGTCAGTGAAATTATCTGAGCAATTATTGCCTCGTACCAATGCTTACGCTGAAATTTGGTTAGATGGCGAAAAAGTGACAAGTAATGAAACTGAGCCTATGTACGGTGAAACTTACTTACCACGTAAGTTTAAAATTGCCGTTGCAGTGCCACCACATAACGATGTTGATGTGTATACGAACTGTCTGGGGTTTATTGCCGTTAGTGATAATGGCAAGCTTGTCGGTTTTAATGTTACTGTTGGTGGCGGTATGGGGGCAACTCATGGCGATAAGACAACATTCCCACGTTTAGCTGATGAGCTTGGTTTTATTGCCCTTGAAGATACGATTGAAGTCGCAAAAGCTGTTATCACAACGCAACGCGATTGGGGTAACCGTGAAGACCGTAAATACGCTCGTTTAAAATATACGGTGCAAAAGCACGGCATCGAAGCATTCAGAGCAGAAGTTGCTAAGCGTTCAGGGGTTAATATTGCTGAGCCTAAAAAGATTGAGTTCACGACGCGTGGCGATCGTTTTGGTTGGGTCAAAGGCACTGACGGAAAATGGCATTTAACGCTGTATATTGAATGTGGTCGTATTAAGGATGTTCCGGGCAAAGAGATTCAAACTGGATTTAGAGAAATTGCTAAAGTGCACAAAGGTGACTTTAGAATGACCTCTAACCAAAATATGATTGTTGCCAATGTTGCACAAGAAGACAAAGAGCAAATTGAAGCGCTGGCGCGTCAATATGGCATCTTAGGTGAGCGCTTAACGCCACTGCGTAAACACTCGATTGCTTGTGTATCACTGCCAACTTGTGCACTAGGCATGGCTGAAGCTGAGCGTTATTTCCCTGAGTTCACTGACAAAGTTGATGAATTACTGGAGAAACATGGCGTTGGCGATCAACCCATTGTTATGCGAATGACTGGTTGTCCAAATGGGTGTGCGCGTCCATATGCCGCTGAAATTGGTTTAGTAGGTAAAGGTCCTGGTCGTTACAACTTGTACCTTGGCGCTGCATTTGATGGTACGCGTATTAGTAAAATGGTACTTGAAAATGGCAATGAAACAGAAATAATAGCTGATCTTGATGGCCGCTTTGAGCGTTTTGCCAAAGAACGTCAAAAAGATGAATATTTTGGTGATTTCCTAGTTCGCACTCAAGAAGTTAAAGCCGTGCTGACTAGCGCGGGAGACTTTCATGACTAACTCTTTTGATGATGTAGATTTTAAGGCGCTGGTCACTGCGCCTGAATCTACTCAGCAGTCGGTATTAGCTCAGGTTAACGAAGTGTTAGGTGAGTTATCACCTAAAGTACGTGTGCAGTGGGCATTAGCTCACTTACCCGGTAATCATGGCTTATCGTCGAGTTTTGGTATTCAATCGGCGGTAATGCTGCATTTATTAACGCAAGAGCAAAACGATATTCCAGTTATCTTGACAGATACGGGGCATTTATTTCCTGAAACTTATCAATTTATTGATAAGTTAACGCAGCGCTTGTCATTGAACGTTAACGTGTTTCAAAGTGAATTAAGCCCAGCTTGGCAACAAGCGCGTTTTGGCAAAGAGTGGGAACAAGGGTTAGATGGCTTAGACGCTTACAATAAGCGCAATAAAGTTGAGCCAATGCAACGTGCTTTGCAAGAACTTGAAATTGGAACATGGTTTTCAGGTTTGCGAAGTCAGCAAGCAAGTTCACGCAAAGACCTGCCAATTGTTGAGCTTCGCGGAACGCGTTACAAATTTTTGCCGATTATTGATCTTAATAATAAGCAAATTCATGAATATCTCACGCAATTTGACCTACCGTACCATCCATTATGGGAAGAAGGCTACGTCAGTTTAGGTGATGTCCATTCAACGTCAAAACTTGAACTGGGAATGTCTGAAGAAGATACTAGATTCAATGGTTTAAAACGAGAATGTGGATTACATTTCGAAATTTAGCCCCTGTTCTACCTTCCAACATTATTAAGCCGAAGTTATCTTCGGCTTTTTTATTGAATCAGATCACCTTTTTAATTAGCAATGCTGAGTCTCTCTGCTACACTTTTTTTATTAGCAAAACGTGTTTTTCCATAATTAAGCAGTCGATAGGAGTTGCCACCTTATATGCTTGAACTTTCTGAATTTGTGAATAAAGCTAATAAACTATATACGTTGCCAGACATTTGTTTGCAGTTAAATAGTTTAGTAAAAAGAGATAATAGCTCTGTTGAAGATATAGCTTGTTTAGTTAGCCATGACCCAGCATTAACATTTAGAGTGCTAAAACTAGCCAATAGCGCGTTATATAGCAGAAAAGGCAATATCTCCACTATCGATGACGCTATCCAAAAAATAGGCACCGACGAGTTATGTAATATTGCTATCGCAACTTCTGCGGCCTTAGTATTTAAAGGTGCTGGACGCAATAAGATTAATCTAAAGGATTATTGGCAACACAGTGTATTTACTGCCATTATGGCTCGTGAGTTATATCAATTGAAAACTAAAAAAAAGCAAGGAACAATGTTCGTTGCTGGCCTGCTCCATAGCATTGGTTTTTTGATAGTGTTGGAACGTCTACCTTATTATATGGTTAAACTTGATGATGTTGTTGGTGATGAACACAAAGAACGAGGCTTCGAAAAAGAGACATTAGGTTTTACTTTTGTAGATATTTCTAGCGAGTTATTAAAAAAATGGCAGCTAGGAGACGATTTAATTGATATTGTTACTAATCAGTATAATGCACACAATAGTGAAAATAACTCTCTCAATTGCGCGTGCCTTAATGCGGCAATTGATATAAGCGATCATATTTTTGAAACGAGCCATGTGAAATCGATGTCTTTTATAAACAATATTTCAGCGCAACATAAATTAGAACTAGATTCTGATTCATTGAGTACGGTGATCGACGGTTCGGTTGATAGTGTTCAGAACATTGTTAAGATTATCCAAGGGTAGGAGTGGTTATGGACGATATGTTTTTATTTTCAGATGAAGATGTGAAAACAACCGCTATCAGTAGGCCTGCGTGGAAAGTCTTAGTCGTTGATGACGAAAAAGATGTTCATGCTGTTACAACGTTGGCACTTGGTTCATTTGAATTTCAGGAGCGAGAATTATCGTTGCTTCACGCTTATAGTGCAGCTCAAGCAAAAGAAATATTGGATAAAGAAGATGATATTGCACTAATTTTGTTAGATGTTGTTATGGAAACTGATCAGGCAGGCCTTGATTTAGCTGCTTATATAAGACGAGATCTTAATAATCATTCAGTGCGTATAGTTCTAAGAACAGGACAGCCTGGACAAGCACCTGAGCATCAAGTCATTCGTGATTACGATATTAATGATTACAAAAATAAAACAGAACTTACCTCTGCAAAACTCTACACCATTTTATATTCCAACCTGAGATCTTATAAAGATATCAACGCGGTTATTCGTTCTAAAGCAGCATTAGAACGTTTGATTATTGCGTCTCGTGGAATTTCGTCGATGCATGGTCTTAAGTCATTCGTTAGTTTAACGCTAACGCAATTAAAAGAGCTGCTGCATATCTCTGATGACAAAGTACATGGCGATGAATCTGGTGCTTATGCCATTAACAATGAAACACAAGAGTTCTCACGTTTTCTGTTGCATGACGCTGACGAACTTGATGAGCCTATTTCTTTAGAGACATTAGAACCCAGCAAGCGAGACTTGGTGGAGCAGGCTATTAATGAGCAAGCGAATGTTTATCGTGATGAACATTTTGTGATGTTTTGTAAAGGACAACGCGCTAGTTTGATTTTTTACGGCAAAGTAGGCAACCGTATTTCAAGTATTGATAGAAATATTCTTAATATTTTTACTGAAAACCTGATATCTATTATTGAAAATATTTACTTGCATGAAATTATTGATAGCTCTCAAAAAGAGATCATTTATCGCTTAGGTGAAGTGGTTGAATCGCGTTCTAATGAAACCGGTTATCATGTTAAACGCGTTGCCTATTATTCTGCGTTGTTAGCCGAATTGGTTGGATTGCCAGAAGATGAAGTTGAGTTGATAAAAAGCGCTTCACCATTGCATGACGTTGGTAAAATAGCGATTCCTGATGCGGTTTTAAATAAGCCAGGCCGTCTTGAAGGTGAAGAGTGGGAGATTATGAAAACTCACGCTCTAAAAGGCTACAATGTATTAAATGGTGCTGGTTTAGTGTTGTTGGATATTGCCGCTACTATTGCATTAACTCATCATGAGAAATGGGATGGAAGTGGTTATCCTCGTGGACTAGCTAAAGACGAAATTCATTTATACGGAAGAATTACGGCTATTGCTGATGTATTTGACGCACTTGGCAGTGATCGCTGTTATAAGAAAGCATGGCCGCTAGAGAAAATTATGACGCTATTTAGGGAAGAGCGTGGTAAACATTTTGATCCAAGATTGATTGATTTAATGATGAATAACCTCGATCGTTTCCTTGAAATACGAGATAGGTATCAAGATTGATATTGATGACACTCTTTTAAAAGACCGCCTAGCGGTCTTTTTTTATATTTGGGCATAGATAAATCATTTTTATTCCATATAGTTATAAAAATGATTTATCTATTATTTTAGGAAATAAGTGAATAGAGGTATATTGCGTGTTATTAAATTTTAGTTAGTCTTAAGTGGAATAATGCTATGACCCAAGTAAATCTTACGCATTTACAGCAACTCGAAGCTGAAAGTATTCATATTATACGAGAAGTCGCCGCCGAGTTTGATAATCCTGTAATGTTGTATTCTGTTGGAAAAGACAGTGCTGTTATGCTGCATCTTGCGCGTAAAGCATTTGCCCCTGCGAAACTACCTTTCCCGTTGTTGCACGTTGATACGGATTGGAAATTCAAAGAGATGATTGAATTTCGCGATCAGCAAGCAAAAAAACACGGTTTTGATTTACTCGTGCACAAAAACCCTGAAGGGATAGCCATGGGTGTTGGTCCATTTACTCATGGTAGTGCTAAACATACCGATATCATGAAAACCGACGGCCTCAAACAAGCATTAAATAAATATGGCTTTGATGCGGCGTTTGGCGGTGCTCGTCGTGACGAAGAGAAATCGCGTGCTAAAGAACGTGTTTATTCATTTAGAGACAATCAGCATCGCTGGGATCCTAAAAATCAACGTCCAGAGTTGTGGCATACCTACAACGGCCAAGTAAATAAAGGGGAAAGTATTCGAGTTTTCCCATTGTCTAACTGGACTGAATTAGATATTTGGCAATACATTTTCCTTGAGAATATCGACATTGTACCCCTGTATTATGCCGCGAAGCGTCCTGTTGTTGAGCGTGATGGTGTAAAAATCATGGTTGATGATGATCGTATGCCAATCGAAGATGGTGAAGAGATCAAACAAGAGTTAGTTCGCTTTAGAACATTAGGTTGTTATCCATTAACGGGCGCGATTGATTCTGACGCCGACACCCTCCCTAAAATTATCGAAGAGATGTTACTTGCCCGTTCGTCAGAGCGACAAGGGCGTGTCATTGATAACGATTCTTCAGGCTCAATGGAGCAGAAGAAACGTCAAGGTTACTTTTAGGTTAAGGGGTTAGGAATAAATTATGAATTCACATGTATCACAACAAATTAAAGATCTTGGCGTTGAAGGATATTTAGCGCAGCAACAGCATAAAAGTTTATTACGCTTATTAACTTGTGGCAGCGTAGATGATGGTAAAAGCACCTTAATTGGCCGCTTGCTTCACGATAGCGCGCAAATTTATGAAGATCAGCTAGCCGCATTAAAATCGGATAGTCAGAAAATGGGCACGACAGGTGACGCTGTAGACTTAGCATTATTAGTTGACGGTTTGGCAGCAGAACGTGAACAGGGTATTACGATTGATGTTGCGTATCGTTATTTCTCGACAGATAAGCGAAAGTTTATTATCGCAGACACGCCTGGACATGAGCAATACACCCGTAATATGGCTACAGGTGCGTCAACTTGTGACGTTGCTGTTATTCTGATTGATGCGCGTTATGGTGTGCAGGTGCAAACTAAACGTCATAGCTTTATTGCGTCATTATTGGGTATCAAGCATTTCATCGTTGCCGTAAATAAGATGGATTTAGTTGACTATAGCCAAGATAAATATGATGAGATTTGTAGCGAATATCGCGAATTTGTTTCAGGTCTTGGTGAGCGAGATGTGCAGTTTGTTCCGTTGTCAGCATTAAATGGTGATAACGTTGTAAATGTTAGCGAGCACATGGCTTGGTACCAAGAAGACACACTGTTAGCGCGCTTAGAACAAGTGCAAATTGCCAATGATATTACTTGTACTGGTGCACGATTACCTGTGCAATATGTTAATCGTCCACACCTAGATTTCAGAGGGTTTTGTGGCACCTTAGCGGCTGGCACGGTAAGTGTTGGCGATGAAATTACAGTATTGCCGTCGGGTAAGAAAAGTTCGGTTAAATCGATTGTTACCTTTGAAGGTGAATTATCAAGTGCGAGTCAAGGTCAAGCGATTACCATTACGCTCAATGACGAAGTTGATGTGAGTCGCGGCGACATGTTGGTGACTGGCGATGCCCCTTTTGTGAGTCAGGGTGCGCAAGCTAAATTGGTGTGGATGGGTGAACAACCACTAACCGAAAACCGTCAATATGATCTAAAAATTGCGAGTAAGAAAACCCAAGTTTCTATCTCAAAAATTAGTCATCTAATTAATGTTAATACGTTAGAGCAAGAACAAGTAGAACAAGTTGCACTTAATGAAGTTGCCGCTGTTGAGCTGAATTTTGCAGAGCGTATCGCATTTGATTTATACCAAGACGTTCGTGACACCGGTGGTTTTATTTTAATTGACCGCCTGACCAATGTGACGGTTGCGGCAGGTATGATTGAGCAGTCGTTAGAAGATGATGTTGCAACGCATGAGTTTTCTGAGTTTGAATTAGAATTTAATGCGCTTGTTCGTAAACACTTTCCACATTGGCAAGCGCTAGATATTAGCGCATTAAAGAGTAAGTAATGACTCAGGAAACAGCCGTTGTAGCGATGTTGACGGCACTGGTTGGATTATTGTTAACTAACAAGATCCGACCGGCCATTTTATTTGTCAGTGCGATTGCGCTGAGCTATTTACTTGGCTGGATAAGTTTTGAAAAAATGATGGGGAATTTTACAAACTCCTCACTCTTTACCTTAATTTTATTGCTTATAGTGTCTATTGCCGTTGAAAAAACAACATTGCTGCAATCTGTTGGTCGACATTTGAATCATGCTAATTTTAGCTGGGTAATTGCAAAGCTAGGGTTAACCACGGCATTTTTGTCTTCAATCACGAATAACTCTGCGGTAGTTGCGTCCTTAATTGGCGTGTTAAAGCGTAATCACTTTCACTCTCCGTCCAAACTATTACTGCCATTATCCTATGCGGCGATTTTAGGTGGCACGTTAACTCTTATTGGTACTTCAACCAACTTGATTGTGAACAGTTTCGTCATCGATGCGGGCCTTAAGCCAATCGGTTTTTTTGATTTTACTATTATTGGCGTCACCGTTGTAGCTTGTGGATTAGTTGTTTTAATAATTGGCGGTTATCGTTTGCCAGATCGTTTTGATAATCAAGACGCTGAACTGCCTTATATGCTGGAAGCGGTAGTGAGTGAAGACTCTATAATGGCTGGAAGAACAGTAGAGCAAAATCGATTACGTGCATTACAACGTTTGTATCTGGTTGAAATAGAGCGTGACGGGGAGTTGATCCGCCCTGTTTGTCCAACTCAGAAACTTGAATCAGGTGATAGATTAGTTTTTGCTGGTGATACGCAAAGTTTACATATTCTTCAAGAAATGCAAGGACTTGAGTGGTTTGCTAAGTCTCACTTGAAAGGTCAAGCCTTGGTTGAAGTGGTGATAAGTCATTCTGCATCAATTAAAGGAAAAACGTTAAAAGAATGTGCCTTTCGAGAAAAGTTTGATGCCGCCGTTGTTGCGATTCGTCGTGGCAATGAGCAACTAAGTGGTGGACTTGGGCAAATAACCTTGCGCGCGGGTGATACGTTAATGCTCGTCCCTGGGAAAGGGTTTGAGCAGCATCGTAAAAACGTTCGCGAGTTTGTTATGATTAGTGACGCTAATGTCAGTGCTCAGCTTGATAGTCGGCAATCTAAGCTTGTGTTGATTGGCTTTATAAGTACGCTAGCGTTAGCTTTTACGAGTACAATCGATTTAACTAAAGGGCTGCTCGCGTTATTGGTGTTATTTATTGTGAGCGGCGTTCTATCGCTCGATGAGATAAAACGCCGGTTTCCTATTGAGCTTGCGTTAATTGTAGGTTCGGCATTAGGCCTTGCTAATATCATGGTTGATAACGGCGTTGCGCAAATGTTGGGGGATAGTTTACTAGCGATGTTTGGCGATTGGGGCATTTTAGGTGCTTTCATTGCGGTTTATTTCTTTACCTTGGTACTCACCGAACTTATTACCAACAATGCTGCTGCAGCGTTAGCTTTCCCTATTGCTTATAGTATTGCAATTGGCTACGGTGTTGATCCGAGGCCATTTATTATGGCGGTTATTTTTGGCGCAAGTGCGAGCTTTATTTCTCCCTATGGTTACCAAACTAATTTAATGGTTTATAGCGCAGGAAATTATCAATTTAGTGATTATTTACGCATTGGTATTCCATTGTCGATAGTGTATTCAATGGTGGTATTAGTAATGATTCCCATGGTATTTCCATTTACGAGTTTAGGAAGTTAACAGGCTATGAAAGACGAGAATGTAATTTGGCATCAACATACCGTTGACCAAAATATACGTGCAAAACAAAAATCTCAAAAGCCATGTGTAATATGGTTCACCGGGCTAAGTGGCTCAGGGAAATCGACCATTGCAGGCGCATTGGAAAATGCATTGGTAGCACGAAACCAACACACTTATTTACTTGATGGTGATAATGTTCGCCACGGATTATGTGGTGATTTAGGGTTTAGTGATGACGATCGTAAAGAAAATATTCGCCGCATTGGAGAAACTGCAAAATTAATGAGTGATGCGGGTTTAATTGTTCTATCAGCATTTATTTCGCCTTTTACCCAAGAGCGTGACAGCGTGAGAAAGATGCTAGCGGCAGGAGAATTTATTGAAGTTCATGTAGCTACATCGCTATCAGTATGTGAGAGTCGTGATCCTAAAGGGCTGTATAAGAAAGCTAGAACAGGTGAAATTGCCAATTTTACAGGCATTTCATCTGACTATCAGCCACCGATAAGTCCAGAATTAACCCTCCAAACCGATGAATTATCGATTGAGCAAAGTGTTGCACAATTGATTAACTATTTAACGCAATCAGGATATATCAATGAGTGATAATTTAACCTCATTAGTCGACATTGCTCAGCAAGCCGGCGATAAAATTATGGAGTTTTACGTACAAGGTAAAACGCAAACCTGGACTAAAAAAGATGACAGCCCAATTACAGAAGCTGATTTAGCAGCACATCACATTATCGTGGACGGCTTGCGCGAGTTAACGCCTGATATACCCGTATTGTCTGAAGAGTCCGCGGCTATTGATTGGGAGGAACGAAGTACGTGGCAGCAGTATTGGCTTGTGGATCCACTCGATGGCACCAAAGAGTTTATTAAACAAAATGGTGAATTTACCGTTAATATTGCACTGATTGATAACAATAACCCTGTAATGGCTGTTGTGTATGCGCCAGCATTAAAGCAAATGTATTGGGCATCTACTGACAATGGCAGTTATTTTCAGCCGCAAGGTGAGAGCGCGCAAAAACTCGATCTAACAAAAACTCATTTACCAGAAACGATTAGGCTCGTGGGTAGTCGATCTCATCCAAGTGATGAAATGGCGCGTTTTGTTAATCAATATCCAGAACATGAAATTGTGCCAACGGGCAGCTCGTTAAAGTTTTGTCTTGTTGCTCGCGGACAAGCTGACATCTATCCGCGACTTGGCCCTACGATGGAGTGGGATACAGGCGCTGGTCATTGTATTGCACAATGCGCTGGTGCAAAAGTGAGGCAGATTGACAGTAATACACTTGCATACAACCAAAAAGAGTCACTATTAAATCCGTTTTTTGTAGTGACTCATCCAAAGCTTGGTTGGGAATTTTAGTCTTTATTTTTCATTAAGGTTGCACTGTTTTTTCTGATTCAACCTTTAAGTTTTCTAGGCCTTGTTCAAATGCAGGGCCTACCAATGTATCCATCAAAACCGCAAACAACGGCCCGACTATATGCATTTGCATATCACCTTCAATCGTCCAATGAACACGGATTTTGTTGGCGGTCACTTGTTCAAATATCATGCTTGAAATAGCAGGGTGTTTTGCGTCGCCAAACCAAATATTATAAGTTAGGCGTGTGTCAGGTATACTTTCGATGAACTCCAATCGCCCACCATCACTTTCATCGCTCCATTGTTGGCTCGCTCCAACACCGCTTGTGATATCGCCAACTGTGACGGTCACTGAGGGATCTAATTGTGCCCAAGGGCTCCAACGCGGCCATTGCTTTAGGTCGTTTGATAACTCAAATGCTTGTTCTAATGAGCTGTTGATTTCCACTGAACGACTGATCCGATAGTCTTGTGGCATAAAAACGCCAAGCAGGAACAAGACCACAAATACCCAAAATATTACCCGTAATGCTTTCATCATTATCTCCGTTTATTGTTAATTTTAGTTGAGAGTGTGAGCGATACCCAAGCTTCCAACGGGCAAGGCGATAAGCGACCAACCGGCAACTGCTCCGGTATCCATTCCGTCGTACGTCGTTATAAGATATTTGTTAATTTCTACATATATGTAGAACATTAGGATAACGCAGGAGCAGTTATCGGGAATGACTTAACGATACATCTTATGCCTAGTAATTGGCGCGCTTCTCGACTTGCTGAAATCGAGCATTTTCATGTAGCTTATACCAATTGCATTAAATATTTGCCCACTTGTACTTGTTAAAATTAACTAACATGGCGTTGCTCTCAATCCTAATAGCCTGCTATTAGTCAATCGAGCGCCTTGTTTTAGCTGATTTTCTCTACGCACAACAAGATCACTTACTTAATGCATATATGGTATTAGGTCTATATAAATGTGCAGTTGATAGCTGCATTTGTCAAATTTATCCCCATTAAACTGGTAATTGATTAGCAATTGAGACTATATTTGATAAATAGACATTGCCTCTCTCTATTGAATCTTTGGAGGTTTATATGTTATTTAAATCTTTATTGAGCATTGGCTGTTGCTTGCTGTTAGCGGGCTGTTCAGCAACCAGTGGTTCTCAAATTAATTCAAATCCTCAATCATTATTTGTTGACAACAGTTTTATAAAACCTAGTGATTTTAATGAAATAACAGATATTTATTATCTAACAGAGCAACAAAAAGCAATGTTAGATGAATCCATAACACCGTCAGTGAGTAAGTCTTTTACTGAGCAAATCGTTGACAATCTGCTACACAAAGATTACCGCGCATTTGATTACGACAATAGCTTTACACGCACAGCCTCCCAAACACTTGAATCTAAGCAAGGCAATTGTCTATCTATGGTGATATTAAGCGTCGCTATGGCCAAGCACTTTAATCTTAAGTTCAAAATCTATGATGTCAAAACAGCGCCTGTATGGAATAGAAATGGTGGCCTATTTTTAGTTAATGGTCATGTTAACGTGCAATTACAAAATACTAATTTTAATAGTAAACACTCTGTTTATGAGTTTTTGCAAAACGAGTATTACACGTTAGATTTTTTGCCTCGAGAAACACGCCGTAGTTTGGTTAAACAAAGAGTTACGGAGAGGCAATTAGCCGCTATGTATTTTTCTAATATTGCGGCTGATGCCATGGTGCAGCGTGAGTGGGATAGGGCATATTGGTTGCTAAAAGAGTCAATTGCTTTTGATCCCTATCAAAGTGCCGCGTGGAATAGCTTAGCTGTGTTATATCGGTACAATAACCAAGAAGCATTAGCAGAACAGGTGTATCATCATGCGTTGGCTTTAGCGCCCCAAGACACTAACGTGATTGCTAATTTGGCCATTCTGTTAAGTGCGCAAGGACGTTATCAGGAATTGTTTGAATATCAACGTCAAATTAATCTTGCTGAACTTCAAAACCCATTTCGTTATTTCGATCAGGCTGAGTATGCGATGAGCTTGGCTAATTATGATAAGGCCGTTAATTTATACAAAAAGGCCATTAAATTGTCACCTCATGTTGATCAGTTTTATTTCGGTCTTTATAAAAGTTACCTAGCGCTAGATAGAGATAAATTAGCACTTAAAAATTTAAAACTGGCGAAAGAGAAGAGTGCAACCGTAGATGATAGAGCACGTTATAACGATAAGTTAGCGCTAATCACTAACATGTAATTGAGGAATGTTTATTAAAATCTTAATTTTACGCACAAAAATGTATGGTCCGCCTCGTTATTGCAAGTGATAAATCAATAACGGGGTGATTTGCGCTAATGTATTCGGAGTCTACTTGGGTTTTCACCCGCTCCACGATATGATCCGCGCTAAATTGTCCTCAAAAAACAGAAAGCATTTACATACTGTTTTTTGTGTCAGGTCTTCAATCTAGCCGATTAATCGTTTTGTCATCTTCGTTATCATTTGCAAATTCGGATTAAACTCTTACTTCAAATGGTCTTTGACTAACCATCACAGACCACGCTATTCTTGCTAACTTATTAGCCAGTGCGACAGCTACATTAAATGGTTTTCTCGCTCGTAACTGAACTATCCACTGGCCAAAGACCTTCTCCGCTAATTCTAGCCTTGATAAGAGTGCTCTGGCTCCATGAATAAACAACGTCCTAAGCGCTTTATTACCGAGTTTACTTATACCTAATAACGTTGTTTTTCCGCCCGTGGAATACTGATGTGGGACCAATCCTATCCACGCGGCCATGTGACGACCATTTTTAAAATCTTGTGGATTACTAATATCCGATAAACAGCGGCTACTCGTTAAGTCCCCAATCCCTGGAACACTTTTTAATCGTTGCGCTCGCTCATCATTATCAACTAATTCTTTGAGCTTTGTATCTTGTATTTTTAGGCGTCCATTGAGCTGTAAATAATACTCGTGATGTTCTACTAACTCCCGCATTAACACCGCAGGAAGGCGCTCTGGACTATCGGCTAACCACTGAAAAAGGGTTTTCATCGCGCTATGACCCCTAGGGAAACTCATGCCAAATTCCAGTAAAATAGCACCGATACGTGACATACACGCTGTTCGTTCTTTAACGTAACTAGAACGTATTTTTTGTATCACCGATATCACTTGTGCTTGTTCTGACTTTACACTTACAAAACGCATCGAAGGACGAGTAGCCGCCTCGGCAATCGCATCAGCATCGATAAAATCATTCTTATTGGTTTTCACATAGGGTTTGACATATTGCGGTATAACTCTAAGGTTAGCTTAGGGTGAGGCGGACCATCTAATTAAGCCATCGCATGCGATGGCTTTTCATTAAGTAGGCGTAATGTCTATTTTATTACGCTAATGCTTTCTCTAGCGGTGGTACCACTTGTTTTTTACGACTAAGTACGCCTTCTAACCAGATCTTACCTTCAACAGGTGTATGGCCAAAGGCTTTTTCTGCAAGCGCTTCATCACCGATGATTAGTAGCTCTGAGCCTTCTTTCATAATATCTGTTAGTAATAAAAACACGGCGTGTTGGCCTTCTTCATCACGTAATTTTGCAATTTCAGCTTCCAGATCAGGTTTCATTTCGTCGAAAATGGCAAGATCCAATACTTCTAGCTGGCCAATACCAATTTTATTACCATTCATGTTGAAGTTTTTAAAGTCACGCATAACAAGGTCACGCATTGGCGTGCCTAATACCGCTGATTTTACTTCAAACATTTCCATACCAAGCGCTTTGTAATCTTCAATGCCTGCAATTTCTGCCAATACTTCTACACAGCGAATGTCAGCAGTTGTACAAGTTGGTGATTTAAAGACAACCGTATCACTTAAAATAGCGCATAACATCATGCCTGCGATGTCTTTAGGAATTTCAACGTTGTGAAAATCGTACATCATTTTGATAACGGTATTACTACAGCCAACAGGGCGGATCCAACACTCAAGCGGTGTGCCTGATGTTAAGTCACCTAGTTTGTGATGATCGACAATACCTAGCAGTGTTGCTTGGTCAACATCATCTGGGGCTAATGCAACGTCTGAGTGATCAACAATATAAAGGCTGTCACCGGCGTAGCTCATTTTAAGTAGCGGTGCTTCATAGCCAAATTTGTCTAGGATGAACTGAGTTTCAGGTGAAGGTTCACCAAGGCGCGATGGAATTACATCTTCGCCAATTTGATTTTTAAGATGGGCCAGTGCGATTGCACCAACGATAGAATCTGAATCTGGAACTTTGTGTCCAACAGCATAAACAGCCATAGCGTTTCTCTTTATATAACCGGTAAATTAAATTACCGGCTATTTTATCGAGTCACAAAAAAAATGCTATGCGATTTTTGGCTAAATCATGCAAAGAACACTTATATTGACTATTTGTGATAGCTCAAACAGGTATTTACTTCGTTTTTAGAACCTAAAATGACGGCAACGCGTTGATGGATTTCTTGTGGATTGATTTCCATAATGCGTTCGTAACCTGTTGAAGAAACACCGCCAGCTTGTTCAACTAAAAAGCTCATTGGATTTGCTTCATACATTAAGCGTAATTTATAAGGTTTGTTTGGGTTTTTATTGTCTGTTGGGTAAGTGAAAATACCCCCACGGCATAATACGCGATGTACATCACCAACCATGGCGGCAATCCAGCGCATGTTAAAGTTTTTGTCGCGTGAACCTGTTTCACCAGCTAGTAAATCTGCGATGTAATCTTGCATGGCTGGCTCCCAAAAACGCTGATTTGACATGTTAATAGCGAACTCAGCAGTCTCTTGCGTAATAGACATTCTTTCTTGAGTAAGTAAGAACTCACCAATGGTATTATCTAATGTGAATAAACGGACTCCGTCACCAGTAGTTAGCGCTAACTGCGTCGATGCACCATATAATACGTAACCTGCAGCAACCTGTGCTGTACCTGGCTGTAAGAACATCTCTTCAGTTGCGCCTGTTTGTCCTTCTGGCACTTCCATGATTGAGAAGATTGTACCGACTAAGCTATTGATATCGATATTTGATGAACCATCTAATGGATCAAAACATACAAGGTAACGACCATTTTCAGAGCCAGCAACAATAGTGTCTTCTTCTTCTGAAGCGATTGCGCGTACTTGACCAGACTCTAAAAGGATATCCTTGATGAGTTGATTAGAAATAATATCTAACTTCTTTTGCGTTTCGCCTTGAATATTTTCATCAAGCGTTGAGCCTAAAATACCTGCAAGTTCACCTTGATGTAGGCGGAATGATATTTCCTTACAAGCAGCCATTAATGTATTAATGAGTGAGATAAGTTGCGGGTCAACATTGTCTTGACGAAGTACTGGCACAAAGCGTTGCATGAGGAAGTCCTAAAGTGGGTTAATTTTGCCCGCACATAATAAACTAATCTTGTCTAAAGTGCATGGATAGTTTGATGTTAATCACAGTTTTTTCTAGGATTGATAATTTTATTTGAGCACGGCTATCAGTGCAAATTAATGATTGAATATTAATCGGTTTTTTGTAATTCAAATCAAATCAAGTATGATGCCAATATTACCTTTATTAATCCTTGATTATTATGTTTAATTTCACTTACCGTCACAGTTTAGTTGGTCGAAGATTTGTGCTCCTTACAGTGCTTTTTAGTTCGATTATTACCTTATTGTTTACGGTGGTTCAGTTAAGTGCTGAATATAACAAACAGCTTGATCAGCGCGCGTTGTTCAACCAAATTATTGAAGATAGTTTGTTAGATAGCCTAAGTAAAAGTATCTGGACTTACGATGATGCTCAAATCTACTTACAATTGCAGGGCATTGTTAATATTCCGAGTATTGAGCGCGCTGTTCTTAATCTTCCTGAAAATGTTGAATTTAATATTGGTGAAGTGAGTGCCAATAGTATCGTTAATGAACAGTTCGAAGTGAATTATAAACAGGCGGGTCAAGAGCGCAGGATGGGGCAATTAACTATCTATAGTGAAATGGATAGTACTTACAATCATCTGATAGCATTTGGCAGTGCCATGTTGATTTCTAATTTCTTAAAGACGGCACTTGTTGTTTTATTTATGTTTTATCTGTCAGATAGGTTAATTGGCCGCCACTTAATGCATATTTCAACTAAATTGGCTAAGTTTAGTGAAACTGAAAAGGCTGAGCCGATAGAGCTTAATCGTAAATATCACGATGAAAATGATGAAATAGACCTTCTAGTTGATAGTATTAATAACATGCAGCAGCGGATTTTCTTTGAACGCAATAAAGCATTCAATGAAATTCAGAAGAAAGAGCAAGTACAGGTAGAAATAGTAGAGCAAAAAGAGAAATTGCTAAAATTAGAGCATAAAGTATCTATTTCAGAGATCGTCCGTAGTTTAGCGAATGAATTAAACGCGCCGCTCATTAACGTCAAAGCATTTTGTAAATTGACCTTAGAGCAAATGCAGCAACCGTCGTTTGACCCCAAGCGTGTTGAACTAGCCGTTGATAAAATTATTGAAAACAGCTGTCATGCGTTAGATATTGTTAATCGTACTAAAGAAATAATGCAGCGTAACGAACCGCAAAAAGAAAAAGTTAACGTTAATGTATTGATTGAAAAGTCAGTATTTTTTCTTTCCCAAGAGCTTGATAGTGTGGGCGTTGCAATCAATCATCACGCACCTGAGAACAATGTTGAAATTCTCGCTGACAAGCTGCAAATGGAACAAGTGCTACTTAACATCATGCGAAATTCGATAGAAGCTTTGAGTACGGTGGATACGTCCAAGCGCTCTATTGAAGTCTCAGCGTCTATTTTTCAAGAGCAGGTGATAATACGTATTGAAGATAATGGACCTGGTCTTAGTGAATTGATTGCTGATAAGATTTTTCAACCGTTCTTTAGTACGCGAGATAAGGGATTAGGAGTAGGGTTATGTATCGCCAAAACGTTGGTGACAAGTAACGATGGGGATGTTGAAGTTAACTTAGATTATAAACAGGGTGCCTGTTTTATTATTTCCTTTCCTTATAAACGTGATATTTAAGTTAGAAACCCAAACTAACTAATTGAACATGTGTCTGCAGTTAGTTTGGGTAACCTAAGTTCTTTACGCACTTTTCTTCAGGTTAGTTAAGGGCTCTAAGTAACTTGGTCTTGCTTGTTTTAAATAGCTGATGTCGTCAAAGCTCGGTTTTCCTTGAGGCAGCTTTAAGCGCGCTTTAGTCAAGAATGGTCTTGCAATGTGTGAAATCATCAATTCGATTTCTCTAACGCCTTGTTCATTATTTTTTGTCGTGTTGTAGAAATCGACTGGGATTAAGATCCCTGAATTACGTAAACTTTTTACATCAGCTTCTTGATGAGGCAGCCATATTGATGTTTGTCGACGAAGATAAAACTCTCTCAAAATAGCTCGTTCACCGCTACTTAGCGTTTGCATACGTGACTGAACTTCTTCACCAAGCTGTTGTTGTCGTTTTCGTTGTTTAAGATTGCGAAAGATATGTTTGCCTAAATCAAGTACCAAATATGCACTGCTAATGATGAAACTAATTCCTACAAAGTGAGCATAATCTGTCAAAAACTTGTCTACTTGCATTAGTGACGCGAGTGTTGACGGCATGAATAATAACACGGCGCAAGCCAATGAAATCCATAACATACACTGAAACATGTAGTGTGCATGGGTTTGTTGTGATTCATCTTTCCACATAAAAACTCCTTATTGACAATTTAATGCCATAAAACTAATAGCTAATCGGTTGCGTACTGGACTAAAGCAATTAGCGTACCTAAATTTAATGGCAACTCACTGACATTAACTAACTGGTTGTTTTTTATTCTTTTGATTCGTTGTTTGAATTTTTGATGGTCAATAACGGCGCATATATTCGGCAAAAATTGCCGCGGAAATTCTTTAATAAGAGACGATGTGAAATTCACCGTATATTGGTGTAAATAACAAATAAGTAGCTCTTATTTTTGTATGCCAATCGAAGGGTTTTACTTAAGTGTTTGAATGAAAAGTATTTTTAATGTTGGCATCAAATTGGCAATAAGCTAAATAACTAACGCATTTGTTAATAATTAAAGAACTACATTGAACAAGGATATTGACATGAAACTACTTAATCGCCGCCTCGCTCTCATTAGCACAGTAACTGGATTGACGTTAATTGCAGCATCAAGCGCTGCTTATGCAGGGAGTGACAAGGTACTCACGAAGAAAATTGCTGTCGATAATATTAAAGAGTTTGTTATTGATGCTCATGTCGGAACAGTGAAATTGTCGGCATCTAATGACCATCAATTTCATATCTATGTAAAAGTAAGTGAGAAAGATGGCTGGGCGATGTTTAAGTCGAGTCCTGAAGATGCGAAATTAAAAATCGATAATACGGGTGATAGATTAACGGTATCACTTAACGATGATGAGTTTGGCGAAGAGTGGCGTATTGAAGTGCCTAAAATGGAAAAAATAGACGCTGCTCTTGGCGTTGGCGAAATGACGATTAAAGGTCTTCAAGCGAACTTGTCAGTTGATATTGGAGTTGGTCAAGTAAGCGTTTATAGTATGGCTGACTCTTACGCTACTGTGAAAGCCGAATCAGGTGTTGGCGCGGCAAACGTACATAGTGAAAGCGATAAAGTGGAGAAAAACCGTTCAATGGTCAGTGAAGCAGTCAGTTGGATTGGTAAAGGCGATTACGCTATTAACGTTGAAGTTGGCGTTGGAGATGCGTCAATTAAACTCAATTAATACCAATCAATATAAGTATGTGATCAATTTTTTAATGAGGAAATATGAGCGATAGCAAGGCATTTGTTTTTATATGTAGTTGTTCTATATGAAAAAATAGATAACGACGTTAGCGTTCATAGAGCCCATGAAAAATGATCAGCTATTTTTGTTGATTGGTATAACATTCTATTTAATTAAACAATTTATCTCTCATTTGACCAGCTTTGTAAGCTGGTCTTTTTTTATTCATTTAATTAATTGTAAATGATGATGCCATTCATATGGTAAATACTTGTCATTCTAGAATCTAATAGGAAAAAGTCATAACCATTATAAAACAATGGAATAAGTTATTTACTTGTCATTTGTGTCAAGTTGTTTATTGGGTTATGATTGATCGCTTCTAGTTACATGAGGTGTTATATTTTTTTAACACTTTATTGCTTATTTATGAGGCCATTATGACGCAACGTATTTCTGTTGGTGGATTACAAGTTTCCCAACTTCTTTTTGATTTTGTTAATCAACAGGCTCTTCCTAAAACAGGAATTGAACAAGCCAACTTTTGGGCATCATTTGAAGATTTAATCTCGAGGTTTTCTCCCCGTAATAATGCGCTATTAGCAAAGCGTGAAGCAATGCAGCAACAAATCGATGACTGGCATAACGCTAATGACTACCAGTTTTCGAACTATAAATCTTTTCTACAAAGTATTGATTATCTCCTGCCTGATTGTGAAGATTTTACAATTTCAACAAGCGATGTCGATAACGAAATGGCAACGATGGCAGGCCCTCAACTTGTTGTGCCTGTTATGAATTCTCGATTTGCATTAAATGCCGCTAATGCTCGTTGGGGATCGTTATATGATGCCCTCTATGGCACTGATGCGATTAGTTCTGATAATGGCGCAGAAGTAGGGTCGACTTATAACAAGATTCGTGGTGATTTAGTTATTGCCAAAGGTCGTGAGTTCCTTGATAGCGCCTGTTCTCTATCTCAAGGTAGCCATACAGATGTTATTGCTTACGCCATTGAAAATGGGCAATTAAAGGTTGTATTAGAAAGTGGTCAATCAACAACCTTGGCCGACAAAACTCAGTTGATTGGTTTCAACGGTGAAGAGAACTCGCCGACAGTTATCTTATTTAATAATAACGGCATGCACATTGAGATAGTTATCGATAAAT
The DNA here is from genome assembly GCF_051201665.1 of Psychrobium sp. nBUS_13. GTDB lineage: Bacteria > Pseudomonadota > Gammaproteobacteria > Enterobacterales > Psychrobiaceae > Psychrobium. The sequence continues at coordinate 1,190,719 of NZ_CP179210.1, forward strand.
CGAGTCAAATCGGCAATGACGATAAGGCCGGTGTTAGCGATATTATTTTAGAGTCTGCTTTAACCACTATTATGGATTGTGAAGACTCCGTTGCTGCTGTTGATGCCGAAGATAAAGTGGTGGTTTACGAAAATTGGCTGGGATTGATGCAGGGAAATTTGACTGAGGAAATCACCAAACATGGCAAATCCTTTATTCGTTCTTTAAATAGTGACCGACAATATAAAGGCATTAATGACCAAGAATTATCATTAAAAGGTCGTAGCTTGATGTTTGTGCGCAATGTTGGCCATCTAATGACAAACCCTGCAATCATTGATGCACATGGTAACGAAATACCAGAGGGTATTTTGGATGGTGTTGTGACATCGTTGATCTCACTACATGACTTAAACGGTAATAGTGAATTTAAAAACTCTTCGACGGGCTCAATTTATATCGTTAAGCCAAAAATGCATGGACCAGAAGAAGTTGGTTTCGCTAATGATTTATTTAATGCTGTTGAAGACATGCTTGGACTGAATCGTCATACCATTAAAATGGGTATTATGGATGAAGAGCGTCGTACAACAGTTAATCTAAAACACTGTATTTATGCTGCAAAAGAACGTGTGGTATTCATTAATACAGGGTTCTTGGACAGAACAGGTGATGAAATTCATACATCGATGGAAGCTGGGCCAATGATCCGTAAAGGAGAGATGAAGTCAGCTGCTTGGATTGGCGCATATGAAAACTGGAATGTTGATATTGGTTTGAAATGTGGCTTAAGTGGACGAGCACAAATAGGTAAAGGAATGTGGGCTATTCCTGATCAAATGGCTAACATGCTTAACGCTAAAATTGCTCATCCACAATCTGGCGCCAACACAGCATGGGTGCCGTCACCAACAGCTGCGACATTGCATGCGCTCCATTATCACCAAGTTGATGTCTTTGAAGAACAACGTACAATCAAGCAGCGTTCGCTAGCAAGTATTGATGATATTTTATCTATCCCCGTTGAAAGTAATCCTAGATGGACAGCCGATGAAATTGAGCAAGAGCTTGAAAACAATGCGCAAGGGCTGCTTGGCTACGTGGTTCGTTGGGTTGATGCGGGTATTGGATGTTCAAAAGTACCTGATATTAATAACGTTGGGTTGATGGAAGACCGAGCGACTTTACGGATCTCTTCTCAACATATGGCTAACTGGTTACGTCATGGGATCTGCACCAAAGAACAGGTGATGGCTGTACTTAAAAAAATGGCATTAGTTGTTGATCAACAAAACTCAAGTGATCCGACGTATCAGGCAATGGCTGATGATTTTGATAACAACATTGCGTTTCAAGCTGCGTATGAATTAGTATTTGACGGTTGTGCTCAGCCTAGTGGATATACTGAGCCTGTATTACACAAGCGACGTTTGGCACTTAAAGCGCAATAATCAGCGTGTTAATAATCAGAATATTAAGAAGTAAGAGCCGGAACATCTACCGGCTTTTTTATGCTAATCCGTTATCGTGCTCGATGTCATGTCATGATAAAAAACAGCTTGGTTACGGCCATTGTTTTTTGCATGATAGAGCGCTTTGTCAGCAAGGCTGACTAAAACATCGGCTTGAGTTGAATCTTTCGGAGACAACGCTACACCTATTGATGCAGTTATTTGACCAATACTCGTTCCATTATTAATGATTTTCAATTGCCTTATATTTGCGAGTAAATGATGACTAAATTCGATAGCTTGTTGTTCGTCAGTATCAGTTAGCATCAGAACAAACTCTTCTCCGCCAATACGGCACGCAATATTTTCTGCGGTAACAATATCGTTTAGCAGTATACCGAACTCACGTAATGCCGCGTCTCCAGCGTCATGACCAAAGCTATCGTTTAGCTTTTTAAAGTGATCGATATCTAACATGAGTAGTGCGAGGGGCATTTTCATTTTTTGTGCACGAGCAATTTCTTTTTCGATAGTTTCTGAAAAATATCGGCGATTATAAAGGCCGGTTAATGAATCCTTGATTGCCTGGTCGCGTAAATTTTCTCGTAATTGTAAATTAGCAACAGATAAGGCGACTTGTTCTGCTAGGGACGTTGCAATCTTTCTATCGTTGTCATCAAATTCGTCCATCGTACTTTCACGACTGATATGCATAACACCTAGCGTTTCACCTTGTGACACTAAAGGGATACAAATAATATTGGATTGTTCAACTTCATCGTGATCGCATCGTATGAGTTTATCGTAAGGGCCCTGTGGGTGAACATATCCTTTACGTAGTGCCCAACATGCATCAAGTGGATAATGTGGTGTGGCAAAAAATGAATCTAATCCCCATTTAATTTTTATTTCGGCTAGGTTACGCGACGATCGGATAATCGAAATTACCCCTGCATCATGATAAAGCAGCATTTGCGCGAATTTTCCAAGAACTTGTTCTATATCGGCAATTGACTTACTTAATGTTAATAGTGTGCCAAATTCTTGCAGCAATAATAGTTCAGTGGTTTGTTTTTGTATTTTTTCTTTGAGTCGTTGATAACGAAGAGTGAGTTGAAGATTGATCCAACTAACAAAGAAATAACCGCCGATGCTGGTGGCTAAAAATAGTAATAAATAAACTGGCAAATAATTGTAACGCTGTTCAACAACAGCGTGTTGCTCTAAACGGTAATCTCGGCCAATGCGAAATAGGTAATCCCCTTGATTTAACGCCAAAAAACGCAACGTTGTTGAGGTAACAGGATCGAATCGCAAAGAATACCCACGAAGATTTTCCTTAGCAAATTGTAATTCTGGTTTTGACAATAAATCGCTGGATGCAGTAAGTGCACTCGATGATAGGTGACTATCTCCTAGCAATTGACCTGCGGAGGAAATAATCGATACTCTGTTTTCAGTATTACGGGATAATGCATCAATGACCTTGTCATAGTCCAATGGACGATTTGGTTGATCATTCTTTAAGTAGTCAAGCGCTTCAATTAGCGTTTTTGATTGATACTCAAGTACTTGTTTAGCGCTCTGCTGGGCATTTAATGAAATTTGATATTCGTTTAAAAACGTTACTAAAACAAATAAAGGAAATGCTATTAACGCTGGTAAATAGTTGACATACCATCCTCGTTTTCTCTTTGTAGCCATTTAACTGTCCGTGTCACTAAAAGGGAATAAGTGATCGATGCTAACAATAAAGAAGAAAAATAGAAAGAGGGGAGAAGCAGTGAGGATTTTATTTCAAATTCTCAACGGCTTGGTTAACTAACGATTGTATGTCGTTACATGTCGTTTCAACGCCACAGTTACAATCCAATGTTTGATGCTCTGCTAACCACCCAACAGTTTTTAAGTGTTTTTGGCCACAGCTTGGGCAAACAATTTTTAATGTTTGCAATTGATCTAAATGAGTCATATTTGCTCCTGAAATTACTAATAATCTTCAGTCTATCAAACTAATATGACTTTTCTGTGACGGGGGTAGCAAATTGAAGCAGCTATCAACATAAGGGCGATAACTGCGGGGGGATTGACTACTCGACACCGCGAAGTAGTGCATTAACACCTACTTTAGCACGTGTTTTTGCATCAACTTTTTTAACGATTATCGCGGCGTAAAGGTTATGTGTGCCGCATTTTGAGGGTAAAGTACCAGAAACAACAACTGAACCTGCTGGAACACGGCCATAATGAATAGTGCCTGTTTCGCGATCGAAAATTCGGGTACTTTGACTGATGTAAACACCCATTGAAATTACGCTACCTTCTTCAACAACCACGCCTTCTACGATTTCTGAGCGCGCACCAATAAAGCAGTTGTCTTCAATAATGGTTGGATTAGCTTGCAATGGCTCTAATACGCCGCCAATGCCAACACCACCAGAAAGGTGAACATTCTTACCAATTTGTGCACATGAGCCGACAGTAGCCCAAGTATCAACCATTGTACCTTCGTCAACATAGGCTCCGATGTTTGTATACGATGGCATTAAGACAACATTCTTTGCAATGTAGCAGCCTTGACGAACTGTCGCAGGAGGCACAACTCGCATTCCTTCATCTTTAAACTGTTGCTCTGTATAGTTGGCAAATTTCTGCGGTACTTTGTCGAAATATTGTGTATCGCCACCATCAATAATCGTATTGTCATGAAGTTTAAAAAACAGTAAAACGGCTTTTTTCAACCATTGATGAACGACCCACTCACCACTAATCTTTTCAGCAACACGAGCGCTACCACTATCAAGTAATGCCATGGCTTGCGTAACGGCGTCTTTTACGTCTTGAGTTGCTGTATCAGCGGTATATTGATCTCTTGTTTCAAATGCATGTTCAATGATTTGTTGTAATTGACTCATCGTAATTCCTATCCAATTTTTTGGTTATCGATTTAATTTTTCAATCGCTATAATTAGCGCTTGCTGTAATGTGTTTTGTTGTTCTTGATCTAGTGAATTCTCATCTTTGTCGGTAATGATAAAAAAGTCTTCGACCCGTTCGCCGATGGTCGTTATTTTTGCGTTGTGCAATGTTATCTTGAACTTGGTAAAGACATCGCCCACTGTCGCTAATAACCCTGGCATATCTAGTGCGACAAGCTCAAATAATGTGTGTTCGCCATGGTCGCAATTGATAAAGGATATTCTAGTCGGTACTTTAAACTGTTTAGTACGTCTGGCAATTCTACGATTATTATGCGGTTTAAAATGTTTTTGTGTGAGGGACTTTGTCAGTGTTTGAACAATGGACTTTATACGGCGCTCATCAATTATTGGTTGTCCGTCGTGTTCAGATATATTAAAGGTATCTAGTGCCCAGCCACCTGTTGTCGCCATGACGTGTGCGTCGTTTATTTGAACATTTTTACTGCCTAAAACACGCATCACTTTGGCGAATAAATTTGTCATATCTTGTGTGTAAACAAAGAGTTCACTCACTGTTTTATTGGCATTATGAAATATCGCAATAATCGGTTTGTTAGGTGGCTGATTGCGTAAAATAAGATCACAATGTTGTGCTATTGACACTGGCGTATGCCGCAAGAAATAGTCATCTTGGAAATATCCCCATAACTCTTCTACCGCATGCTTATCGTAGAATGCATCATTGGTGTGTAATTGATGTAATGCCTTGGTTTTGTATTCGGTAATTCGTTCTTCTGCATCAACATCACCTTGCGCGCCACGGCGAAGTGCTCGCAGGGTATAAAAGTATAATTCTCTTAATAGAGAGCCTTTCCAATTATTCCACAGCTTATTGTTAGTGGCGCATATATCGGCGACTGTTAGGCAATATAAATAGGCTAATCGTGTTTCGTCTTGCACAATTTTAGCAAAACTATTAATCACATCAGGATCATGAATATCTCGTCGTTGGGCAATAACAGACATCAAGAGATGATTTTCCACTAGCCAAGCAATCAGGCGTGTATCGTGTTCATTAAGATTATGTAAGCGTCCAAATTCGAGCGCATCAAGCGCACCTAATTCACTGTGATCTCCGCCACGTCCCTTACCTATATCATGAAAAATTGCGGCAAGTACTAATAAGCCTTTTTTGGTTAAGGTGTGAATAAGTACACTACATAATGGAAATTCGTCTTTATATTTAGGCTGGGAAAAACGGTCGATATTTTTCAGTAGACGATGGGTGTGCTCATCAACGGTATAAGCGTGAAATAAGTCAAATTGCATTTGCCCACTGATCTTTTGCCATGCAGGCATGTAACGGCCAAGAATTCCGTGTTTGTGCATCATCGATAGGGCGCGTATCCCGTCCGGATGCTTAATGATACTCATAAAAGCGATACGGCATTGTCCATCATCGCAAAGTGGTGCAGACAAGTTGTCGCGAGCAAAACGCAGCTGCCGCAGAGTCGGCGCATATATACCAGTAATTTCTTTGTCTTTAGCGACGTTTAAAAATAGCGTGATAATTTCTGATTTATTGTCAAATAAATCATCACTTGTCGACTCTATAAAATGACCGCGTCGTTGATAATTTTCATCCATGATGCAGACATCTAGTGTTTTTATTCGTCCTAAAAATTCGCGTTTAAACAACTGAAGTAGCATTTCACACAGTTCGGCTACTTCTCGGATCTGCTGATAATATTGTTTCATCATGACTTCGACAGCGAGCTGATTTTCATCAGAATAGCCCATCGCATTTGCAACATCATGCTGATGATTAAAAAGCATCTTATCTTCAGGGCGACCGGCCGTTTGATGAAGTGCGAATCGCATTCTCCAGAGAAAATCTTGGCAATTTAACAGCTGATCTAACTCTTCTTGCGACAAGAAACCATGTTGGACGAGCTGCTCGATAATTGTGGTCTTAAAATGACGTTTAGCTATCCAGCCTACCGTTTGAATATCGCGTAAACCGCCAGGACAGGTTTTTATGTTAGGTTCAAGATCAAATGCGTTATTAGCATCGTGGCGTGCAATCTGTTCATCGCGTTTTGCGAGGTAAAAGTCGCTGCTGGGCCAAAAGTCTGGTTGCTCAATTGCTAACTGTAGTTGTTCATATACATCGTCTGGACCGCTAAGAAGTCTGCTTTCCATTAAATTGGTGGCGACGGTAATATCATCCTTTCCAATGCTAATGGTTTCTTTTAAGGTACGGACGCTGTGACCAATATCGAATTTAATGTCCCATAACAATGTAATGAACTGACTTACTTTGTCGCTCTGCTCATTGGTGAGGGTTTTTAGAGAAAGGATGAGTAAGTCAACATCCGAATGTGGATGTAATTCTCCACGGCCATAACCGCCTACAGCGATTAACGAGACTGGTGTATGGTTTAACTCAAAGTGTGTCCAGAGTTGTTGTAATAAATCATCAACGTATTGGCACCGCTGATGAAGAAGTTCGCGAATATCACCACCGCGATTAAATTGCTCACTAAGCCAATCTGAAAAATCACTATTGGCCTGCTTGCAAGATGTAATTAGTTGTCTTGGTTCTACTAATTCAACGTCCAATACTACTGGTGGTGACATAATTTCCCTTATTTAATTTATTAAGCGTGTTCGATTACACGCGCTATTTCTTCATCACTACGTAGGGTTAATATTTCAACGCCATTATCCGTAACTAATAATGTATGTTCCCATTGTGCTGACAATGAACGATCTTTAGTGACTACCGTCCAACCATCATTGTTAGCCATTTTACTAAAGCGTTTACCTGCATTTACCATAGGTTCGATGGTCAAACACATACCTGCTTGAAGCGTTTCTCCTGTACCTGGCTTACCGTAATGCACGACTTGTGGATCTTCATGGAATTCAGCGCCAATTCCGTGACCACAATATTCGCGAACAATAGAATAATTCATGCCTTCACAGTAAGTTTGAATAGCGTGACCTATATCGCCTAATTGAACACCTGGTTTTACCATGTTAATCGCTTTATAAAGGCTCTCTTGAGTCGTCTTAATTAAACGATTGGCTAAGATACTTCCTTTACCAACCACAAACATTTTACTGGTATCGCCGTGATATCCATCTTTAATAACCGTAACGTCAACATTAATGATATCGCCTTCTTTAAGCTTTTTATCACTCGGAATACCATGACAGATTACGTGATTAACAGAGGTACAGATTGATTTTGGAAAACCGTGATAATTTAAAGGCGCAGGAATAGCATCTTGCTCTTCAACAATGTAGCGATGACAAATATCATTAAGCTCATCTGTGGTAACCCCTTTTTTAATAAAAGGGCCGATCATTTCTAGTACTTCTGCCGCTAATGCGCCCGCAGTACGCATTTTTTCAATTTCTTGGGCTGTTTTTATGGTAATTGCCATGTTGGTATCTCTATTTTAAATTGCCAATAATGTTGGCTAAAACTTGTTTTTACCCGGTGTTTTTGGTATAAAGCGCGCCGGGGAATATATTCAACTTTCATCTAAAGTCGGTTTAACGCTGATTTTAATGATCTTGTCTATAAAGAACCACTAAAAATTACATTTATCTTAAATCACACACGTATTTTTAACTGATTTCGGGGTGCTTTGGCGTCAAATGGACAAAAAAGTTCGAAATTTAGGATACGTGGAGGCCTAACCCCAAGAGGAAATTTATTATGGCTACTGTTTCAATGCGCGATATGCTGCAAGCTGGTGTTCACTTCGGTCACCAAACTCGTTACTGGAATCCAAAAATGAAACCATTCATTTTCGGTGCTCGTAACAAGGTTCATATCATCAACTTAGAGCAAACTGCACCAATGTTTAATGAAGCACTTGCTGTACTTAGCAATGTTGCATCTAAAAAAGGTAAAATCCTTTTTGTTGGTACTAAGCGCGCTGCTGGCGATGCTATCAAAGAATCGGCACTAGAGTGTGACCAATTCTACGTAAACCACCGTTGGTTAGGTGGTATGTTGACTAACTGGAAAACAGTTCGTCAATCAATCAAGCGTCTAAAAGATCTTGAGCAACAGTCACAAGACGGTACTTTCACTAAATTAGTTAAGAAAGAAGCGTTAATGCGTACTCGTGAAATGGAAAAACTAGAGAAATCTCTAGGCGGTATCAAAAACATGAATGGTTTACCAGACGTGATTTTTGTAATCGATGCTGATCACGAACACATTGCTGTTAAAGAAGCTAACAACCTAGGTATTCCAGTTGTTGCTATCGTTGATACTAACTCTAACCCAGATGGTATCGATTACATCGTTCCTGGTAACGATGATGCGATCCGTGCTATCCAGCTTTACACTAAAGCTGCTGCAACTGCTGTTAACGAAGGTCGTAACAACACTGTTGCTGCTCAAGCAGAAACTGACGGTTTCGTTGAAGCTGAGTAATTTAGATTAATATTATCTAGATAACACATTTGAGTAGGCAGCAAAGAGCAATCTTTGGTGCCTTTTTGAAATACAGAGGAATAGAAAAATGGCAATTACTGCTAAGTTAGTAAAAGAACTTCGTGACCGCACTGGCGCAGGCATGATGGATTGTAAAAAAGCGTTAACCGAAACTAACGGTGACATCGAAGCTGCAATCGATCAAATGCGTAAAAACGGTCAAGCTAAAGCGGCTAAAAAAGCGGGTAACATCGCTGCTGAAGGTACAATTATCATCAAACAAAAAGATGGTATGGCTGCACTTCTAGAAGTTAACTGTCAAACTGATTTCGTTGCTAAAGACGTAAGCTTCCTAGGTTTCGCTAACGAAGTTGCTGATGCTGCAATCACTGAAGAATTATCAATCGAAGAACTACAAGCTAAATTCGAAGAAACTCGTATTGCACTTGTTGCTAAAATCGGTGAGAACATGAACATCCGTCGCGTAGAATACGTTAAAGGTGCTTCTCTTTCTTCATACCGTCACGGTGAGCGTATTGGTGTTGTTGTTGCTGGTGAAGCTGACGAAGAGACTCTTAAGCACGTTGCTATGCACGTTGCTGCTTCTCGTCCTGAGTTTGTTAACCCAGAAGACGTACCAAGCGAAGTTGTAGATCGTGAGCGTAAATTGCAAATCGAAATTGCAATGAACGAAGGCAAACCTGCTGAAATCGCTGAAAAAATGGTTGAAGGTCGCATGAAGAAATTTACTGGTGAGGTTTCTCTTACTGGTCAAGCATTCATCATGGAACCAAAGCAAACTGTTGGTCAAATTCTTAAAGCTAAAAACGCTTCAGTTTCAACATTCGTTCGCCTAGAAGTTGGTGAAGGTATCGAGAAGAAAGAAGAAGATTTCGCTGCAGAAGTTGAAGCTCAAATCGCTGCTGCAAAACAGTAATCGATTGAGAGACAACAACGAATTTGTTGTTGTAATGAGAGACCGTAGCATCGCTACGGTCTTTTTAAATGCTTAATTTATGAGTAAGTTTTTAATAAGAGCTTAATGATAAATTAAGTGGAAGAATCCACTTTGAAACGATGACTCAGGCAAAGGTAAATTAGAATGACTGCAAATCCAAAACCGACTTACCGTCGCATTTTATTAAAACTAAGTGGTGAAGCACTTGTAGGTGAGCAAGGATTTGGGATTGACCCTAAAGTACTTGACCGTATGGCTCAAGAAATCAAAGAATTAGTTGAGCTAGGTGTCCAAGTCGGTATTGTATTAGGTGGTGGCAATATCTTCCGGGGTGAAGGTTTAGCAAATGCGGGTATGAACCGTGTTGTAGGTGACCAAATGGGAATGCTTGCTACTGTAATGAATGGACTTGCAATGCGTGATGCATTACACCGAGCCTACGTAAACGCTCGCTTAATGTCTGCAGTCGATCTCAAAGGCGTATGTGATTCATATAACTGGGCTGAAGCGATTAGCATGCTAAAAGAAGGCCGAGTTGTTATTTTCTCAGCAGGTACTGGTAATCCTTTTTTTACGACTGATTCAGCAGCGTGTTTACGTGGTATTGAGATTGAAGCCGATGTTGTGTTAAAAGGCACTAAAGTTGACGGTGTTTATTCTGACGACCCAGTTAAGAACCCTGAAGCTGAAATGTATTCTGAGTTAGATTACGGTACTGTTTTAGAAAAAGAATTAAAAGTAATGGATTTAAGTGCATTTACATTAGCACGTGACCACAATATGCCAATTCGTGTATTTAATATGAATAAGCCTGGCGCACTTCGCAGTGTAATTATGGGTGAAAGCACGGGTACCTTAATCCATAGCACAACAACAAAAATTTAACGAACTCTGATAATTAGGAAATTAACGTGATTAACGAAATTAAAGATGACGCGTCGACCCGTATGGGGAAAAGTGTAGAAGCACTTAAAGTTCAGATGCAAAAAGTACGTACTGGCCGTGCTCACCCAAGTTTATTAGACTCTATTACTGTGCCATATTACGGTGCAGAAACACCGCTTAACCAAGTCGGTAATGTGGGTATTGGTGATGCACGTACGTTAACTATTACAGTATTTGATAGCACGATGATCGCTGCTGTTGAAAAAGCAATCATGAGCTCAGATCTTGGATTAAACCCGAATTCTGCAGGTGCATTAATTCGTATTCCATTGCCACCATTGACTGAAGAGCGTCGTAAAAACCTTATTAAAGTTGTGCGTGGTGAAGCTGAAAAAGGGCGTGTTGCAGTACGTAATATTCGCCGTGATGCTAATGGTGATATCAAATTACTTGAGAAAGAAAAAGAAGTGGGTGAAGACGAAGCGCGTAAAGGCGAAGAGCAAATCCAAGAGCTAACAAATAAGTACATTAAAGAAATGGATGCTTTGTTAGCTGAAAAAGAGCAAGAGTTACTAGAAGTATAAGCACTTGTTCATATGCCATAAATGGCATGGTGATATGCTATTAATTAAACGCTGTGTTAGTTATACTACGCAGCGTTTGTGTTATTGTAGCCACATATTTTATATCAATCCGATTCGTTATAGTGAAGGTTGATATTAGTTTATACCTTTCAGTTTTAGTGAGCTTATGGAGTGTTAATGAGCGACCAGTTTAAAACCCAATTGATGGCATCAAATAATTTGCCGCGTCACATTGCTATTATTATGGATGGCAACGGACGTTGGGCACAACGACAAGGTAAGCGTCGTGTAATGGGGCATAAAGCTGGTGTCGATCGAGTACGAGAAGCGGTAAAGGTTAGTCGTGAACTTAACATCGAATCGTTAACTTTGTTTGCTTTTAGCAGTGAGAACTGGCAACGACCTGCTGATGAAGTGTCATTGTTGATGGAATTGTTTTTTACGGTGTTATCACGTGAAGTGAGCAAGTTACACCGCAATAACGTTAAATTGAAAATTATTGGTGATATCAGCCGTTTTAGCGAAAAACTACAACAGAAAATAGCTAAAGCAGAAGATAAAACCAAAGATAATACAGGCTTAGTTCTAAATGTAGCGGCGAATTACGGTGGGCGTTGGGATATTACTCAAGCTTGTCAACAGTTAAGTGCCCAAGTCGCGAGAGGTGAAATCTCTGTCAGCGATATTACAGAACAAGCGATTGAGAAACATATTTGTACGTCACATTTACCGCCGCTTGATCTTATGATTAGAACGGGTGGTGATTGTCGTATTAGTAACTTTTTATTGTGGCAAGCCGCTTATAGCGAATTACATTTCTCTGACACCTTATGGCCAGATTTCGGTGAGCAAGAATTTTTAGATATTATGGCCAGTTTTGCCAACGTTGAGCGCCGATTTGGCTGCACTAGTGAGCAGGTTTCTGCTTCAATAAAAGAATAATAAAGGAAACAGATTTGTTAAAACAACGAATTATTACTGCGCTGGTATTAGCACCGGCTGCGTTAGGTAGTGTTTTTTATTTACCACTTTCATTATTTCCATTTTTTGCAGCCGCTGTAACATTGTTAGGCGCCTGGGAATGGGGCGCTTTCTTACCCAATAAAGGCCAACCTCAAGCTAAAATTTATCGCGTTATCTTTACCATATCATTGTCGATATTAATGGCTGCATTTTTAATGCTCGTGCCAATAAGTCACATTTGGAATGCCGGACAGTTACATCCTATCTATCATGCTGCACTATTTATTGCCGCTATGTGGTGGACGATAAGTATGGTACTCGTATTTGTATACCCTAAAGCAAGTAACTTTTGGGGTAACAGTGAGTTTTACAAAGGCTTATTTGGTCAATTAACGCTTATTCCATTTTGGATTGGTTTGATTGCACTGCGCAGCTACGGTTATCAAAGCGACCCAATGCTAGGTGGCGTGTTGATTGTTAGTGTCTTCTTAATTGTTTGGGGCGCGGACGTTGGTGCTTACTTTGTTGGTCGCAGTATTGGTAAACGAAAACTAATGCCTAATGTTAGTCCCGGTAAGACGCTTGAAGGAATGCTTGGTGGATTAGTGAGTGCGATGCTAGCAATCTTTATTACTAAATCTTATTTTTATAATATCGAATTGTTACCGCTACTGGTCTTAGTGTTTATTACTGCATTGGTATCAGCATTTGGTGATTTGAGTGAAAGCATGCTCAAACGAAATAGTGACATTAAAGATAGTGGCACTATTTTACCTGGTCATGGCGGTATATTAGATCGCATTGATAGTTTAACGGCGGCCATTCCGGTATTTGCATTAGGCTATTTATTCTTGGTGGCATAATGCAATCTTTGACCATATTAGGCGCGACTGGCTCTATCGGTGAATCGACGCTCGACGTCGTTAGACGAAACCAAGATAAATACTCGGTGTTCGCATTGGCCGCTCAGAAAAATGTCGATAAGCTATTAGAGCAATGTTTGGAATTTAATCCAACCTACGCTGTTTTGGTGGATGAAAATGCAGCTAAGACACTTAAATCTAAACTAACCAATGCGACCATCGTACTTAGTGGTAATAATGCATTAAGTGACATTGCTAGCGATTGTGATGTTGATGTCGTGATGTCTGCTATTGTTGGTGCCGCTGGTTTATTACCGACACTTGCTGCTGTAAGGGCAAATAAACGTGTCTTATTAGCTAATAAAGAATCGTTGGTGATGTCTGGTCAGTTATTTATTGATGAACTTCGTCAATCAAGCGCGACGTTATTACCTGTCGACAGCGAACATAATGCCATTTATCAATCGCTCCCCACTGAAGCACAGCAACGATTAGGTTATTGTGGTTTAAGTGAACTTGGCATTGAGAAATTGTTATTAACAGGCTCGGGCGGACCGTTTTTAACTGCGCCTTTAGATACTCTACTGCATGTTACTCCTGCTCAAGCTTGCACTCATCCCAATTGGTCGATGGGGCAAAAGATTTCAGTCGATTCTGCGACAATGATGAATAAAGGGCTCGAATACATCGAAGCTCGTTGGTTATTTGATACGACCGTTGAGCAAATTGAAGTCGTTATTCACCCACAGAGTGTTATTCATTCAATGGTTCAATATTGTGACGGTTCAGTTATTGCGCAAATGGGAAATCCGGATATGCGTACGCCGATCGCTTATGCCATGTCATATCCAGAACGCATCAACGCAGGTGTTACTCCCTTAGATTTTACCACTATAAGTGGCTTTACTTTTCAAGCGCCCGATTATCAGCGTTTTCCATGTTTAAAGCTGGCCATTGATGCGTGTTATCAAGGGCAGGGGGCAACCACTGCGCTTAATGCGGTAAATGAAATAAGCGTCGCTGCGTTTTTAAATGGTCAAATTCAATTTACGCAAATTGCCCAGTTAAACGAACGTGTTTTATTGTCACTTGCTGCTGAAAAAGCAAGTTGCATCGAATCAATTTTAAGTGTTGACCAACAAGCCAGAACTATGGCTCATCAATACCTTAACCAAGGAGTCTTGGTATGATTGATTTACTTCGAAATATTGCTTTTTTTATTATTGCTTTGAGCATACTTGTCGCCTTTCATGAATATGGCCATTTTTGGGTGGCGAGAAAATGCGGTGTAATTGTTCAGCGATTCTCAATTGGGTTTGGTAAGGTATTGTGGCGACGCGTCGGGCGTGATGGCTGCGAATACGTTATTTGTGCAATTCCCTTAGGCGGCTACGTAAAAATGCTTGATGAGCGAGTTGAAGATGTGCCTGCTAATCAAATTGATGGCGCATTTAATCGCAAGTCAGTGTTCGCTAGAATGGCCATTGTCTCAGCGGGGCCCATCGCCAATTTCATATTTGCTATTTTTGCGCTGGCTTTAATGTACTTTATTGGTGTTAGTACCGTTAAGCCTGTTATTGGTGAGGTGTCTGCGCACTCTATTGCAAGTCAAGTTAATTTAAAGAGTGGCCAACAGATAAAATCTATTGATGGCAAATCGGTCGAACATTGGCAGGATGTAAATCATGTTATTGTTGGGCTTATCGGTGAAAAATCATCGTCGATTGGGGTAGGTCCACTCAATAGTGATGTTGTTACAGTGAAGACGGTAGATTTATCGAATTGGCAGTTTGATCCGCAAAAACAAAGTTCTCTTAGTTCATGGGGGATTGTGCCTTATCGCCCAAAACCTACATTAACCGTTGCTCAGGTTACAAAAGGCTCAGCAGCAGAGAAAGCTGGTTTGCAAAAAGCGGACGTATTAATTAGTGCAAATGGTGACAAAATAAGCGATTGGCAGAGCTTTGCAACATTAATTCAACAAAGCCATGGAACTTCCATCGACTTGGTCTATCAAAGAAACACCCAGCAGCTAAGTAGCAAGCTATTTCCGCAGTTAAAACAGGATAGCCAAGGTAATAATATTGGCTTTGCTGGCATAGCGCCTTATAGTGAGCAAACACCTATGAGTCATCGAATAACTCTGGAATATGGCGTTTTTGATTCAATAGTTGTTGGCGTAGAAAAGACATGGGATTTAACCCTGTTAAGCTTTAGCATGATAGGAAAACTGGTCACAGGGGATTTATCTGTTAAGAATCTCAGCGGACCGATTTCAATTGCACAAGGCGCAGGACAAAGTGCAGCTTACGGATTAGTTGCTTTTTTAAGCTTTTTAGCGTTAATCAGCGTTAATTTAGGAATATTTAATCTTTTACCACTGCCAGTGCTTGATGGCGGGCATTTGATGTATTACTTTATTGAGCTCTTAACTGGCAAGCCCGTGCCAGAGAAAATACAGGAAGTAGGTTTTCGAATCGGTGGCGCACTTTTGTTTATGCTCATGGGCATAGCGATTTTTAACGATTTTACCCGCTTGTAAGCAAGACGAGAATTTAGGATTATAAAAACAGCATTATGAAGTTTTCAAAACTTTTGGCACCTATTGCCTTATTAGGAACAAGTTTTAGTTCCCTAGCCGCTGAACCATTTACAGTAACTGATATTCGTATTCAAGGCTTACAACGTGTTGCTCTTGGCGCTGCGTTATTGAATACACCTGTAAAAGTTGGTGATGTCGTTACTGACGCTGATGTCGCGCGCATTATTAAAACACTTTATCGTTCAACTAACTTTGAAGACATTCAAGTATTCCGCGATGAAGGAATGCTGGTCATTAAAGTTAAAGAACGTCCAACTATTTCTGCGATTAATTTTGATGGCAATAAAGATCTTAAAGAAGAGCAATTGTCCGAGAGTTTAACAGGATCTGGAATTAAGCTGGGTGAACCTCTAGATCGTACATTGTTAACGGAAATTGAGAAAGGTCTTGAAGATTTCTATTACAGTGTTGGTAAATACTCAGCGAGTGTTGAGGCCAGTATTACTCCACTTGCTCGAAATCGAATTGAATTGAATTTCAAGTTTAAAGAGGGTGATGCAGCCAGCATTAAACAGATTAATCTCGTTGGAAATTCAGTCTTTAGTGATGAAGAATTAAAAGAAACTTTTGAATTATCTGATTATACCGCGTGGTGGAATTTCTTTGGCGAGCAAAAATATCAAAAGCAAAAATTGCAAGGTGATATTGAAACGTTAGAGTCTTTTTATAAAGACCGTGGTTACATTCGTTTTAAAGTTGATAGTACACAAGTATCAATGACACCGGATAAGAAGGGTCTATATATTGCGCTGAATTTAGATGAAGGTGAAATATATAAAATAAAAGACGTTAATCTAATTGGTGATATTGAAAAGTATCGAGAAATTATCGAGCGCTTGATCCCAATGAAAGAAGGCGATACCTACAACGGTGCGGCCGTTACTTTTACGGAAGAGCGTTTATCACGGTTTTTGGGGAATTATGGTTACGCATTTCCTAAAGTCACCACTTTTCCTGAAATTGATGATGAAACTAAAGAAGTTACCTTAAATCTCAATATTGAGCCTGGCGCTCGAGTGTATGTTAATGAAATTCGTTTTGTGGGTAATTACGATACGTCTGATGAAGTCTTACGTCGAGAAATGCTTCAACTTGAAGGTAGTTGGCTAAATAATAGCAAGCTTGAAGGTTCTAAAAACTACCTTAATCGATTAGGTTTCTTTGAAGAAGTTGAAACTGAAGTTATTCCTGTTGCTGGCAGTGACGATCGAGTTGATGTTGAAGTTAAGGTGAAAGAAACGCCTTCAGGTTCTTTTAATGCGGCTGTTGGGTACGGTAGTTATGGTGGTTTAAGCCTTCAATTAGGTGTTACGCAAAATAACTGGTTGGGTACCGGTAATCGTGTTGGTGTAAACTTTAATACGAATAAGTACCAAAAAAATATAAATATTTCCTACCGAGACCCTTATATAACGCATGAAGGCATTAGTGGCGGTGCGAATATTTATTGGTCAGAATATGACGCAGGTAATGCAAACTTGGCGCGTTATAACAATAAATCATACGGTGTTGGCTTCGATTTAGGGTTCCCAATTAATCCAGTTAGTCGCGTAAGTTTAGGTTTAGCATATAGACATAATGATATTTCTGAATTAAATCAATATGAGCAAGTAAAACCGTTTTATGAGGTTTATGGTGGCCGAAATAATGGTGACATTGCATTTGATAATTTTGAAATTTCGGCGGGTTGGAGTCGTACAACACTAAATCGTGCTAGATTCCCAACAGAGGGCTCTAATGCAACCTTCAATGGTAAGATGACTATTCCAGGCAGTGAAATACAGTATTTTCGCTTAGCATTTGAATCTCGTCATTATTTCCCTCTATCTGATGATCATCGTTACTCATTGATGGGTAAAGTTAAATTAGGTTACGGAAATGGTTACGGTGAAGTTGACGGTAACGATCACTTATTTGCTTTTAATGAGAACTTTAGAGCAGGTGGGCCTGGATCTTTACGCGGTTTTAAAGCCAATACAGTAGGACCTAAAGCGATCTATTTACAAGGTGGTGGCGAACAGGGGTCTGGTAGTCCAATTGATATAATTACAGGTCAATCATCAATTTTATATGGTGACCCTAGCACTATTGCGGTAAGTAACTATAGTGCTATTGGTGGTAATGCTCAGGCATTAGCGACGTTGGAACTGTTTGTTCCTACGCCATTTGTAGATGAAGGCGCTGGAAGTTCAGTTCGCACAAGTTTGTTTGTTGAAGGTGGTAACGTGTGGGATACTGAGTTTAACTACGATCGCTATCGTCAACTTGCTGAAACTGAATTTGAAAAAATCTATGATTTCTCAGATCCAAAAGAGTTTAGAGCGTCTTACGGTATATCTGTTCAATGGTTATCACCAATGGGCCCAATGGTATTTAGCTTGGCAAGACCATTACGTGAAGTTGAAGGCGATCGTTTAGAAGTATTTTCATTTAATATTGGTACAACATTTTAATTATAAAAAATTACTGCACGTTTATGCGGTATTTAAAGGAGAAGGTTTTGAAAAAGTTAGCAACAGCAGTTACTGCAGCGGCATTATTAGTAGGTACGTCATTTAGCAGTGCAAGTTTTGCATTTGAGCAAAAAATTGGTGTCATTGATATGGGTACTATTTTCCAAAATTTGCCGCAACGTGAACACTTAAGCCAAAAGTTAGACGTTGAATTTAAAGAGCGTCGTGAATCAGTGCAAGCGCTAGTTAAAAAAATGCAAGATCTTGCTGAAAAGAGCAAGCGTGATGGTGCATTACTTACTCAACAACAAAAACTTGATATGCAACGTGAAATGGAATCTTTGAAAAGTGATTACCAACTTAAAGGTAAAGCTTTAGAAGAAGACATGCGTCGCCGCGGTGGTGAAGAGCAAAATAAACTACTATTAGAAGTTCAAAAAGCTGTCAATGAAATCGCAAAATCAGAAAAGTATGATGTGATTTTACAATCGAATGCAGTTGCTTTTATCACTAAAGAGAATGATATTTCTCAACTAGTTATTAAGAAAGTATCTAAGTCTAAATAACATGGTGAAATTTACGCTCGCTCAGTTAGCGAAAAAGCTTGATGCGACATTACAAGGAGACGGTGATATTACCGTCTCAAGTATAGCGACTCTAAAATCTGCTCAATCGGGGCAGATTTCTTTTTTGGCAAATCCTAAATACAAAGAGCAGATTTTCACGGCTCAAGCTAGCGCGATTATTATGCGCCCAGATGATGCTGCTGATTATTCTGGCAATGCGCTGCTTTTAGATGAACCCTATGTGGGTTATGCAATGCTCGCTAATATCATGGATACAACCCCAAAGCCTGCTCATGGCATTAGCCCAATGGCAAATATATCAGATAGCGTAGTTATTGGTGACAATGTATCAATTGGCCCAAATAGCGTTATTGAGGCCGGAGCAAACATCGGCGATGGCTGTATCATTGGTGCTAATTGCTTTATTGGTGAAAACACCATTTTAAAACCCAATGCTAAGTTGTGGGCAAATGTTGTTATTTATCATAATGTAATTATTGGCGCGAATTGTCTTATTCATTCAACTGCCGTAATTGGCGCTGATGGGTTTGGCTTTGCTCCGCATAATGGGCAATGGCACAAAATTCCTCAGCTTGGCGGTGTTGAAATTGGTGACGGTACAGAAGTTGGCGCTGGTAGTACTATTGACCGTGGCGCTTTAGATCCAACAATTGTTGGCAATGGCTGTATTATTGATGACCAAGTACACCTTGGCCACAATGTTGTCGTAGGTAATTATAGTGCGATGGCGGCAAACACTTGTGTTGCCGGCAGTGTTAACATTGGCAATAATTGTATTATCGGCGGTGCATGTGCCATTAATGGTCATTTGTCTATTTGTGACGGGGCTACGGTCACAGGGATGAGCATGGTTATTAAGGATATTACTGAAGCTGGTGTATACTCTTCGGGTATGCCTTCACAAACTAATCGCGAATGGCGCAAAAATGGAGCGCGTTATCGTCAGCTAGACGATATGGCCAAGAGACTTAAAGCCGTTGAAAAACGACTTAAGCAAGATTAAGTAACTATTTACTCAGGAAGAACTGTTTTGTCTAACGAATTATCACCACTAGAAATCAATGAAATCATGGCGCTTTTGCCTCATCGTTATCCTTTTCTGTTAATTGATAAGGTTATTGATTTTGAAGTAGGAAAATCATTACACGCAGTAAAGAACGTCACTATTAATGAACCATTTTTCCAAGGTCATTTTCCAATAAAGCCTATTATGCCTGGTGTATTAATTTTAGAGGCGATGGCACAAGCTACTGGCGTACTTGGTTTTAAAACGATTGAAAAATCAGATGATACGTTGTATTACTTTGCTGCAATTGATAATGCGCGTTTTAAGCAACCTGTTGTACCAGGTGATGTCGTAAACATTCATGTAGAATATTTAAAAGAACGTCGTGGTATTGGCAAGTTTTATTGCGAAGCACGAGTAGACGGTAAGGTAGTTTGTAGCGCAGATCTAATGTGTGCTCGTAAGGACTAAATTGTGATAGATCCCTTAGCTTTTGTACATCCTAATGCAACGCTTGGTAAAAATGTAACCGTTGGCCCTTGGAGTTACATCGGTGCAGAGGTCACGTTAGGTGATGATTGTATCGTTGAATCTCATGTGGTCATTAAAGGGCCGTCCAACATAGGAAAAGAAAATCACTTTTTCCAATTTTCCTCTGTTGGTGAAGAATGCCAAGACAAAAAGTTCGCTGGTGAAGATACACAGCTCATTATGGGTGACAGAAATGTAGTTCGTGAAGGTGTAACTATTCATCGAGGAACTGTACAAGATAAAGGAATTACACGGATTGGCAGTGATAACTTATTGATGGCCTACGTTCACGTGGCTCATGATTGTATTATTGGCAATAACTGTATTTTGGCCAATAGCGTTAATCTAGCTGGTCATGTGGTTGTTGGTGATTTCGCGATCATTGGCGGCATGACAGGCGTACATCAGTTTGTAAAAATTGGTGTTCACTGTTTTGTTGGTGCAACATCTTGGGTTAACCAAGACGTTCCCCCATTTGTGATTTGTGCCGGACAACCCTGTGTACCTCGTGGCATTAACAGTGAAGGCCTTAAACGTCGTGATTTTAGTAAATCATCTATTTTAGCTATCCGTCGCGGTTTTAAGACTATTTATAAACAGCAATTATCTTTAGAAGACGCCGTTACTGAACTCAACAATTCTGACGATGAAAATGTTGGATTATTCATTGATTTTATTAACAACTCTGACCGCGGTATTATCCGATAAACAACGACTTTAAGGAGTTGGCGTGAGCCATATAACCCCTCACACAGACGTTGAGCTTACCCCTATACGCATTGGCATTGTCGCTGGAGAAATCTCCGGCGACATTTTAGGTGCGAGTTTCATCAAGTCTGTCAAACAACGCTATCCAAACGCTATTTTCGAAGGCATTGGCGGTCCACAAATGATTGAACAAGGTTGTGTTAGCTTGTTCGACATGGAAGAATTATCAGTCATGGGACTGGTGGAAGTCTTTAGCCGTCTAAGACGCCTCTTTGCAATCAAGCGTCATTTATTTGAACATTTTACTGCTGATCCACCAGATATTTTTGTTGGCATTGATGCCCCCGATTTTAATTTGCGCTTAGAGCTTCAGTTAAAAGAAGCTGGGATCAAAACAGTTCAGTACGTGAGTCCATCCATCTGGGCGTGGCGTCAAAAGCGTATTTTTAAAGTTGCCCAAGCGACAAACTTAGTATTAGCATTGCTGCCATTTGAAAAAGAATTTTACGATAAGTATGACTTTCCATGTGATTTTGTAGGTCATACCTTAGCCGACCAAATTCAACCTGACATGTCAAAAGTAGATGCTCGTGAAAGATTATCTTTGCAGCAGGACGTAAAATATCTAGCGCTAATGCCGGGTAGTAGAGGCAGCGAGTTAAAATATAATAGCCAGATGTATTTAGAGGCGGCATTAAGCCTTAAAGAACGATACCCAGCACTTAATTTCGTTATTCCATTGGTTAATGAGCAACGTAAATCGCAATTTTTGGCGGCAAAAGCGTTGTATGCTCCCAATCTTGCTATTGAAATTATTGATGGCCAATCAAGAGATGTGATGGCGGCAAGCGACGTTATTATGTTGGCTTCTGGCACCGCGACATTAGAAGGACTACTAGTTAATCGTCCGATGCTTGTTGTTCACAAAATTCATTGGTTAACTTATAAAATATTTAAGCCCATGATGAAAGTGACGCATTATTCGTTACCTAATTTATTAGCGAAAGAAGAGCTTATTGTTGAGTTAATTCAAGAAGATGCCACTAATGATAATATTGTCAGAGAAGCATCTAAGTTGCTCGATAGTGATAATAAATTAATGCTGAACTCGTTTAGTCAATTACAGCAACTACTCAAATGTGATGCGAGTGAACGTGCTGCAGATAGCGTTCTTAAGCTTATTAAGCGTTAATTGATTTACCCAAATTAAGAAGAAGAATATGCCTACAGAACCTGAATTTATCTTTCCTGATCTTGTTGTTGCCGGTGTCGATGAAGTGGGACGTGGTCCTTTGGTTGGGGATGTTGTTACCGCAGCAGTTATTCTTGATCCTGCTAAGCCCATTGAAGGGTTAGCCGATTCTAAAAAACTAAGCGATAAGAAGCGAGATGCACTTTACGAGCTTATCGTCGATAATGCGTTAGCATATGCCGTTGGCCGTGCAAGTCCCGATGAAATTGACGAACTAAATATTCTTCATGCTACGATGCTTGCAATGCAACGCGCGGTAAACGGGCTAGCAATTACGCCGCAACACGTTTTAATTGATGGCAATCGATGTCCTGCACTACCAATGTCTTGTCAGGCAATCGTAAAAGGTGATGCTAGAGTTGAAGAGATCAGCGCAGCATCTATTATTGCTAAGGTCACCCGAGATCGTGAAATGGAAGCACTTGATAGAGAGTTTCCCCAGTTTGGTTTTGCCAAACATAAAGGGTATCCCACCAAATTTCACATGGAAATGATTGAGCAATTTGGTGTAACCCCTTATCATCGACGTAGTTTTAAACCTGTTAAAGCGGCGCTAAATCTTATTTAAAAATGCCGCTGTTGGTAAGGAAATGTTGTGATCGATCCTAAATTTGTTCATCTAAGAATCCATTCAGACTTTTCTATGGCTGATGGTGTTGCCAAGGTTGGCAAGATTGTTGGCAAAGTTGATGAATTAAAAATGCCTGCTATGGCTATTACTGATCTAGTAAACCTGTGTGGCCTAGTAAAGTACTATCGCGGTGCACATAGTGCTGGTATTAAACCTATTATCGGCGCTGATATGTGGGTGCAAAGTGATGAATTTGATGAAGAGCCTTGGCGCATTACCATCCTATGTAAAGATAATAAAGGTTATAACAATCTTACATTATTGATTTCTCAGGCTTATTTACGCGGAAAAGTACATGATAAGGCGGTTATCGATAAGTCGTGGCTTGCGAAATATAATGAAGGGTTGATTATTCTCTCTGGTGGCCGAGAAGGCGACGTTGGCATGGCGCTGCTTAAAGGGAATGATAAATTGGCACGTCAATGCCTTTCGTTTTATCAAGAGCACTTTAAAGATGATTTTTATCTTGAGTTATTGCGCACGGGACGAGTCAATGAAGAAGAGTATTTACACAGTGCCTGCTTGCTTGCCAGCCAAACGAATATTCCAGTTGTTGCAACCAATGAAGTTACTTTTTTAAATAGCGCTGACTTTGATGCGCATGAAGTGCGAGTCGCGATTCACGACGGTTATGGACTTGCTGATCCACGTCGACCTAAACGATATAGTGATCAACAATTTCTTCGCACAGAAGAAGAAATGTGCGAATTATTTAGTGATATCCCATCTGCATTAACCAACTCTGTTGAAATTGCCAAGCGCTGTAATGTTACCGTTGTATTAGATGAATATGTATTACCAGACTATCCAACGGGCGATTTAGAAATTGAAGACTTCCTTGTAAAAGTATCTGTTGATGGCTTGGAAGAGCGGTTAGAGTTTTTATTTCCCGACGAGGAAGAGCGCGAACGCCAGCGACCTGAGTATGAAAAGCGTCTTCATATCGAACTGGGCGTAGTTAACAAGATGGGATTCCCCGGCTACTTCCTTATCGTAATGGAGTTTATTCAGTGGAGTAAGGATAACGATGTTCCCGTAGGACCAGGTCGTGGCTCTGGTGCCGGTTCTTTAGTGGCCTATGCTCTAAAAATCACCGATCTAGATCCGCTAGAATACGATTTATTATTTGAACGTTTTCTTAACCCTGAACGTGTATCCATGCCGGATTTTGATGTCGATTTTTGTATGGAAGGGCGCGATAGGGTTATCGACCATGTTGCGGAGTTATATGGCCGTGATGCGGTATCGCAAATTATTACTTTCGGTACGATGGCTGCAAAGGCAGTTGTGCGAGATGTTGGTCGTGTTATGGGCCAGCCGTATGGGTTTGTAGAGCGTTTAACGAAGCTTATTCCTGCTGAGCCAGGCATGTCACTGACTAAAGCATGGGAAGTAGAGCCGCAGCTTGATCAACTTTATCAAGCCGATGAAGATGTGCGTGAGCTTATTGATATGGCGCGCCGTCTCGAGGGCACCACGCGTAATGCCGGTAAGCATGCGGGTGGTGTTGTTATTTCGCCAACAACCATTACAGATTTCGCGCCGCTTTATTGTGATGATGAAGGTAAGAACCCTGTAACACAATTCGATAAGAACGATGTTGAAACAGCGGGCTTGGTCAAGTTTGACTTCTTGGGTTTACGTACGTTAACCATTATTAAATGGGCACTAGACCCACTTAATATTGCTCGCGCTAAGAAGGGACTAGAGCCCGTTGCTATTGAATCCATTCCATTAGAAGATCCTGCGTCGTTCGCTATGTTAAAGCGCAGTGAGACAACCGCGGTATTCCAGTTAGAATCTCGCGGTATGAAGGAACTGATTAGTCGTCTTTTACCGGATTGTTTTGAAGATATTATCGCACTGGTGGCCTTATTTAGACCGGGTCCATTGCAATCAGGCATGGTAGATAACTTTATCGATCGTAAGCACGGACGCGAAGAAGTCTCATACCCTGATAGCCAATGGCAACATGAATCACTCAAAGAAACGTTAGAGCCAACTTACGGTATTATCTTGTATCAAGAACAGGTAATGCAAATTGCGCAGGTCCTTTCTGGTTACACCCTTGGCGGCGCCGATATGTTACGTCGTGCGATGGGTAAGAAAAAACCTGAAGAGATGGCAAAACAGCGTTCTACCTTCGAGGACGGTGCAAAAAATAACGGCGTTGATGGCGAGCTAGCCATGAAAATCTTTGATTTGGTAGAGAAATTCGCGGGCTACGGATTTAATAAATCTCACTCAGCAGCATACGCGCTTGTTTCTTACCAAACATTGTGGCTTAAGTGCCATCATCCTGCATATTTCATGGCGGCGGTAATGTCGGCCGATATGGATAACACCGATAAAATCGTTACCTTGGTGGACGAATGTGAACGCATGAAGTTAGTGCTTCATCCACCCGATGTTAATTCAGGTGAATACAAATTCAGCGTTAATGAAGATGAAGAAATCGTTTATGGCATTGGTGCCATTAAAGGCGTTGGTGAAGGCCCTGTCGAAGCGATCTTAGAGGCACGCGAAAAAGGCGGACCATTTAAAGATTTCTTTGATTTTTGTGGTCGAATAGACACTAAGAAAATTAACAAACGAATTTTTGAGAAATTAATTAAAGCAGGTGCTCTTGATAAATTAGGGCCGCATCGAGCGTCGATGATGGCCTCACTACCTGAAGCCGTAAAAGCATCTGAACAACACGCCAAAGATAGAGCCGTTGGGCAGCATGATTTATTCGGTCTCTTAGCCAGCCATGATGAAGATGTCAGTCATGAGTTTACCGATGTGATGCCGTGGCCTGATAAAATTTGGCTTGAAGGTGAACGTGAAACGCTCGGTTTATATTTAACAGGCCATCCAATTAATCAGTATCTGCCAGAGTTGAAGCACTATACTCGTTGTCGTTTAAAAGACATTGTGCCGACTGAACGTGGTCAAGTGGTTAAAGCGGCAGGTCTTGTCATTGCATCTCGAGTCATGATCACGAAACGCGGTTCTAAAATGGGAATAATGACCATTGATGATAAAAGTGGCCGGTTAGAAGCGATGCTTTACAGCGAAACGTTAGAAAAATACCAAGATTTACTGCAAAAAGACAAAATATTAGTGCTAGAAGGAGAGGTCAGCTTTGATGATTTTTCTGGGGGTAATAGAATGTCCGTCAAAGAAGTCTACGATGTAGCAAATGCCCGTGAGCGCTTTGCAACTGCGTTAGAATTGAAGGTTGAACAACAGCAAATCAACAAGCACTTTTTCACACGATTTAATCAAGCATTGGCGCCATTTCAATATGGTGCGTTGCCGGTTAATATTTTTTATTCCCGTGCTGAGGCAACTGCCAAGCTCGAATTGGGTATCCAATGGCGAGTTACGCCGGACGATGAACTGTTAGATAACTTGCGAATGTTGCTTGGAAATAGGCATGTTCGATTAAAGTTCTAAAGATTTCAAGCTATTGTAATAATTTAAGTAACTTAGGCTATAATGCAGACAATGATACTGTCATTCACTTAAGATTACGCCACATTTTAAAGAGATGAATTAATGAGTCAGAATTTTTTAGAGTTTGAAAAGCCAATTGCTGAATTACATGCGAAAATTGATGAGTTGAGAAATGTGAGCAGTAACAGCTCACTTAATATAGATCTTGCACAAGAAATTCAAGCACTTGAAGAAAAAAGCGTGTCTATGGCGCAAAAGATTTTTTCTGATCTTGGACCTTGGCAAGTTAGTCAAATTGCGCGTCATCCAGAGCGTCCATATACGTATGATTATATCGAGCGTGTGTTTGAAGATTTTGATGAAATCTGTGGTGATCGTGCTTATGCCGATGACAAAGCAATTATTGGCGGTACGGCACGATTAAATGGTACGCCTGTGATGGTTATTGGGCATCAAAAAGGCCGTAGTACTAAAGAAAAAGTTAAACGTAACTTTGGTATGCCACGTCCTGAAGGTTACCGCAAAGCATTACGTTTAATGGATATGGCGGAACGTTTTAATATGCCTATCGTTACATTAATTGATACTCCAGGAGCTTACCCAGGCGTTGGTGCTGAAGAGCGCGGTCAATCAGAAGCTATTGCACGTAACTTAAAAGTAATGGCAGGTTTAAAAGTACCCGTTGTGTGTACTGTGATTGGTGAAGGTGGCTCTGGTGGCGCATTGGCAATTGGCGTTGGTGACACCGTTAATATGTTGCAATACAGTACGTATTCTGTAATTTCTCCTGAAGGTTGTGCATCTATCTTATGGAAGAGCGCTGACAAAGCGTCACTAGCGGCGGAAGCAATGGGTATTACCTCTGACCGTTTATTAGGTTTAGAGCTTATTGATAATATTATTGAAGAGCCATTAGGCGGCGCTCATCGCGATTTTGATGCCATGGCTAGCAATGTTAAAGCAACGCTAGTTGATCAAATTGCAGTGTTAAAAGCATTAGATGTCGATACGATGTTAGATAACCGTTACAAACGTTTAATGTCATTTGGCTATTGCTAAGCGTTAATTGCATCATCAAAATACCGTTTAGGGAAACCTAAGCGGCATTTTTGTTTTATAGCCAGCCATTAGGCTTGTATACTCTACTTTTCTCTTACTTAATATTGTTAGTCATGAGCTTAGTGTTAGCGGTTAATCAATTTATCAAGCAACATCAACTTGAAGGACGTCGCATTGTTGTCGGTCTTAGTGGTGGAGTTGATTCTGTCGTGTTGCTCGACGCTTTAGTGAAATCACAATTGCCGACGGCGCAGATTATTGCAGTGCATGTTAATCATGGGTTGAGTGCTAATGCTGGGCAGTGGCAAGTCTTTTGTCAGCAGCTGTGCGCAGAGCTTTCAATTAATTATCAATATGAACAAGTTACTGTTTCACCTTCAAAACTAGGCATTGAAGGAGAAGCGAGATTACAGCGCTATCAAGCGTTTGAGAGGCATCTGTCAGCTGATAGTGTACTCGTGACAGCTCAACATCTTAATGACCAAGCTGAAACATTACTGCTTGCATTAAAGCGTGGCAGTGGTGTTTTAGGTTTAGCCGCTATGGCGCCGTGTAATGAGTTAAAGAACGGACTGCATGCTCGTCCATTATTAAGTATCACGCGTCATGAAATTGAACAATGGGCGACAACTCATCATTTGAGTTGGATTGAAGACGAAAGTAATCGAGATCAGAGCTTTGATCGCAATTATCTACGTCATCATGTTATCAATGATTTGAATGAGCGCTGGCCTAGCTTTAGTCAGAATGTCGCAAGAACTGCTGCTCTATGCCAAGAAGCCGTATCCTTAGCAGATGAAGTCGCTAAAGAAGACTTTTCTCATCAGGCTTCATCCACTCAACAGCTTGAATTAACAGCGCTAAAAACCTTATCACAAGCGCGCCAAAATAACCTATTACGTTATTGGTTGCGATTAAATCGTGTTTTGTTACCGTCATCCAAACAACTTGCTGAAGTTATCCAACAAGCTAATAGCGCAGATGACAGTAAGATGAAAATTGTGCTTGGCGATAAATCGATACGCCGATTTCAGCAGCGCCTTTATATCGTTGACGAGTCAGTTGACGCGTTACCGCAGCAGACTATTGTTGAAGATATTTCAAAAAAGTTAACGTTTGATTTTTCGTTAGGCATAGTCAAATTTAATGAAATGGCTAGCCATCACTCTTTCTTGTTCAGAAAACCCAATGATGAAAGCACAGTGACTATTGAGTTTGGCTTATCTGGTTCAATAAAAGCGTGGCCGAGTTCACGAGATAAACGGCGAACTCTTAAAAAACTATGGCAGGAGTTTAAGGTGCCTCCATGGGAGCGACCGCTAGTGCCTTGTTTATGCGTTGATGGGGAGTTGGTTGCTGCTATTGGTTATTGGGTGGAGACTGAGTGGTTAGACGAACAGGTTGACGAAAATACAGCTGCTCAAATATTAACATTAAATTGGCATAAGCATTGATACTTATGCCAATTTAAAAATCTAATCGTTTAGGCAATGGAATTTATTTTTGCCATGATCTTTAGCATGATATAGGGCTTTATCTGCACGCTCTATCATTGAAGCATTGCAATCGCCACTCTTCCAATTTGTAAAACCAATTGACGTTGTAACTTGATGCCCCATCATTAATTTGTCTTGGCAAACCATATATATAATACGCTGTGCGACTAACGATGGATTTAATGAGTCACTATGAGCAAGTAATAGTACAAACTCATCACCACCAAATCTAAATACATAATCATTGCTGCGCAGTGCTTCACGTAATATTTTCGCAAATTGTTTTAAAACAAGATCACCTTCTGTATGACCATTTTGATCGTTAACTTGTTTAAAGTTATCAAGATCAAGCATCAATAAACTAAATGGACTGTCTTCGCGCTGTGCAGTTGATTTCATGCAGCTAAGCGTTTCGTCAAAGTAACTACGATTACCAAGACCTGTTAAATGATCACGTAAACTCAAACGGCGATTATGCTCAAAAATTAATACGTTATTGAGCGGCTGCAGTAATTGCTGCTCTAATGAGGCAATTAACTGCCGCTGCGATTGAGCAAGAGGCTTAGTTGATAAATAACGGACGACTCCTAATGATTTGTCATGCAGGTACAAATTACTACTTAATACACAACAACTGCCTTGTGAATATTTCGGCTGAAAGACTTGGTCGTTATATTCAAACTCTAAACCAGTTATATGCAGACGCAAACTAACTTCACGCGCATAAATAGCTAATAAAGGTTGCAATTCAATGGCCACACTAAGCTTTTGTAAAAAATCGAGTTTTTCTAATGCTCTACGAACAGGCGTATTGGTATTTTTACCTAGCTCTTTGGCAATTGAAGTAAATTCAATGCTTTCTAGTTCATTGATAGGTAAGTTTAGACGTTGCATTTTAATTCTCACTCTGTTGTGTGATAACCGGCACTACATCTTTGCTCGGGATACTGTTTCGCTGTTCAAAAAATTGACACCACGTTAATTGTTTATAACAAAGCAAAGGGTGTGCCAAAAAATTTTAACGTTAGTGATGAATTAATTAGCGCTTTTAAAATAGCCAGTTATTGCGCTAAAGTAAGAGTTCGAATTCAAGCATTTTGACAAGGAAATAAACTTCTATGCTGTCAGTATTGATTTCATTACTGCTCGTTATTCTAGTGCTGCTGTCGTTTCGCCGCCTAAAAATCCCCCCTGTGCTAGGTTACTTAGTCACTGGCATTCTCGTGGGACCCAGTGTATTTGAATTACTGGCAGACTCAGAGCAAATGCATTTCTTGGCTGAAATGGGCGTGGTTTTTCTTTTATTTTCGTTGGGTCTTGAATTTTCATTACCTAAATTGATGTCGATGAAAGGATTAGTATTTGGTTTGGGCAGTGCACAACTCGCTATTACGACAGCCATTGTCGCCGGGGTTTGTTTAGCCGTTGGACTTGATGTTGAACAAGCGCTAATTGTTGGTGTTGTGATTGCTTTATCATCGACGGCAATTGTGATTAAACAGCTATCTGAAATGCGCCAGACTAACAGTGGCAGTGGACAGATGGCTATTTCTGTATTGTTATTTCAAGATATCGCTGTTGTCCCCGTTCTTATTTTGATTCCTATGTTAGGAACTGATTCTGATTTTGGTTTATCACTCTTACTGGCACTAGGAAAAGGTGTCGGCGCGTTCATTATCATCTTTCTTGCTGGGAAATTAATCTTACCTAAGTTATTTGATGAGATTGCAAGAGCTCGCTCAGATGAATTATTCGTATTAACAGCAATAATGGTAGTGGTGTTTACTGGCGCCTTAACATATTCGCTGGGGTTGTCTGCGGCGTTAGGCGCTTTTTTGTCGGGCATGATGCTTGGCGAGAGCAAATATAGACATCAATTAGATGCGGATATTCGCCCTTTTAAAGACATTTTAATGGGACTGTTTTTTGTCTCCATTGGCATGATGCTCAATTTATCCTTGTTAGTGGATCAATGGACGCTCTTATTAATATGTTTGCCAATGTTAATTTTGGCTAAGTCAGCTATCGTTGCGTTAATCTATTTTAATCGCCGAGCCAAGCGGCGCAGCGCACTCAAAAGTGGTTTTTATTTGGCTCAGGTCGGGGAGTTTGGATTCGTTGTTTTAGCGCTGGCTCAGAAGAATGCTTTGTTGTCGGATGCTACCGTATCATTGATTATTGCGTTGGGCGTCCTAAGTATGGCTATGACGCCGATTTTAATGCACAAAGCAGACGCGCTAGCCAAGCACCTAATAAAATCACATGAACTCTTAGATAAGCCATTACCGACACCAACAACATGTGAGTTAATGAAAGACCATGTTGTTATTTGTGGCTTTGGGCGAGTGGGGCAAACCATCGCGCGATTTCTCAAAAAAGAAGCCATAGCTTATATCGCGATGGATCAAGATCCTGTGCGTATTCAAGAGGCGATTGTCGGTGGCGAAAAAGTATTGTTTGGAGACTCTCGTCATCGCGATATTTTAAAGAACTGTCACGTTGATAAGGCAAAATTAGTCGTTATCACTTTTGATGATAATCATTCTGTAATACAGGTACTCAGTGCTTGTAAAGAAATGGGGCAAGATATAGAGGTAATGATCAGAACCCGTGATGACACTGACATGAGTATGCTTAAAGAAGCAGGCGCGCAAACCGTAGTTCCTGAAGCATTAGAAGGAAGCTTGATGTTGGTTTCTCAGGTGTTGTTTTTATCTGGCGTGCCCATGAGCCGCGTATTAAAGCGTATTCAAATAGAGCGTAAAAACCAATATAAATTTATGCATGGTTATTTTCATGGTGATGAATCATCTCACAACATGGAGCTAGATTTAGAGCAGCTCCATGCCGTTGCGGTGCCACTAGATGCTCATGTTATTGGTCATCTTGTTGGTAACTTACCGTTGGAGCGATTACGCATTACATTGCGTGGTATTCGCCGCAATCATGAAGAAATTAGTGAACCTGATGATGACTTCACCATTAAGGAGGATGATGTGCTCATTTTATGTGGCAAGCCACGTCGAGTCGAACGTGCTGAGCGATATCTACTTAACGGCGGCTAATTTTTTCTAAGATCATATTGAATATGTTTTTGACGAATTTTAGTTTGATTAATGTCTAAAAACTCGCAAAGTTGTCGTTGTTGGGCCATACCATCATTAAAACCTGCATTAATTAATTCTTTACAATAATCTTGTTCAAACAATAAATAGCTTAATAAACTTGATTCACTGTGGCAGGTGACGCCAATGGTTGCCATTAATCGTCTAATCGCCCAAGGGACTTTATCGAAGTGGCGATGAGCGATTTTATTAATATCGATACTAGGGTTAATTACCAAGGTCTCAATTTTACGTAAATCATGTTGTTCAAGCGTACTTGGTTCAATGAGATCAAGCGTTGCATTAACACGATTAGCTCGCTCAATATCCGAATCTAGCGTATCGCTAAATACACTATCAAGTAAATGACCTGCAATTGACGAGGCACTTGGATGTTTCATTACGCCATGTACTGGTTTGTCATGTGGCGAGTCTAACCCAATACATAGAACTTTTTCAGCGCCTAGGTGAATAGCTGGGCTAAGTGGTGAAAGTTGGTGAATTGAACCGTCGCCATAAAATGATTGGCGAACTTCTACTGCTGGAAACAACAACGGTAACGCCGATGACGCCATCAAATGCTCCGCATGAAGAACGCCCCGCAAGCTTTCTCGTTTAGAGCGTTTCCAATCTTCAATTGACGGGTGACCTTGGTAAAAAGAAACAGAATTACCGGTTTCATAACTTGATGCTGTGACAGCTAGCGCGTGTAAATAACCACTCGCGATATTTCGCTCAAGTCGTTCGAATGGCACCATTTGATTAATGAGCTTGCGCAGTGGTGAATTATCAAGCAGCGACGTTGGACGATTGCGGTAGAGATCACTACGCATCCATTTCGTTAGGTTATTAAACATGTGATGAGAGACATGGCTAATATCACTACGATAAATAGCATTGGTGCGCATATTGCGCCAAATCCAGTCTAATTTTTTGACACCTAAATGAAAGCTCGAGGCATAACAACCAAGAGCTGTGCTGTTGATGGCACCTGCGGAAGTGCCACAAAGAATGGGAAATGGAATACTGTGATTACGAGGATAAAAAGTCGCAATCGCTTTTAAGACGCCAACCTGATAAGCACCACGTGCACCGCCACCGCTTAATAGCAGACCGATTTTATATTGGCTATTGTGTTGAGATTTACGGGAAGCGTCCATGATTATCAATTTCCAAAAGAGATACCTTTAGCAATTTATCAAAAAAATATCATAAATAATAATGATTTATTGGCCAAAACAGGTTTTAATTTATGCCTTCTAAAGACTGCACTTAGTGAAAACTTATGATATTTGCTCGTGATCCATTGATGGCGTTAATAGTTGGCGCCGTTTTTGACAACAAGCCTCATCGTCATTATGCAATTCAATTAACGATTGCGTTAGGTCGTGATTTTATCGTTAATGGAAATAGCGTCGAAAACGGCTTTCATTTTCAACCTGTGATGTAGTCTCACCAAATATCTGCCACCAGTGACGTTGTTATTTTATTAATCAATCCTGCAACCCCCATTGGTGACTGGTTGACGCACGCTGCAAGTTCGAGTGAATTAACACAATGCAGCTTAGCGATTGCTAATCTTGTTAGAGCAAGTATTAACGCACTAAAACCTGCTAGCGAAATGTTAATGGACATTGAACAGTGTTTCGATAATTATATAGCGACGTTAGTACCAACGATGCAAGAGCCACGTATTAATCAAGCACTGGTATTATTACAAGAGAACGCGATGAAGATTACAGCGGCTCACGACATAGCTGAACAGGTGGGTTTATCGACCAGTCGATTCTTACATTTGTTTAAGCAACATACTCAAATCACTTATCGCCGTTTTCAATTGTGGCTCAAATTAATGGCGTCGATTGATCAATTACTCATCGCTAACTCAATTACTGATGTCGCTTACTGTTATGGCTTTTCTGATAGTGCGCATTATAGTCGAACATTTAAAGAGTGTTTTGGCTTTAGCCCTAAGGCATTTAAGATAATGTATATTCAAAGGAAATAGCTTTATAATTAACCTCAGATCTGGATAAGCGATTGTTTATCCAGTTTTGTGATCTTAACCTTCGGTAGCTTTTCTTGAAAAGTATAAGCTATTAGCATCGCCATCATATTGACCATGAAACTAACACAGCTACGATGCCGCGAGTGTTCAATCTGAGATATGTTTTTCAATTGGTCAAAAACTGTCTCAATAATAAACCGCTTACGTAACATGATCTTATACCAAGTTGACAAAGTTATTACACACTTTTGCTGGTTAAAATAAAATGAATGTTGCGTTGCTTTCAATCCCAATAGCCAGCTATTGCTCAATCAAGCGCCTTGCCTTCATTTGTTTTTCCTTCGCAAAACAAGATCACAAACTTAATCAAATTGGTATTATCCCAAACCTTCATTACCGTCGCTTTCATATTTTTTCTAACCCCTGTGACGAGATTTACATCATTATCGGCAAGTTCTTGAGTTAAAGTTTTTGAGACATAGCCTTTGTCGCCGTACAAATCTCCCCACAAATCTTGCGCCATCTCAGGGATAGGTTTTCTATCATCAACGTTACCTGTTGTTATTTTTACAGCGAGAATCCCTCCTTCATCATTAATGATCAGATGTAGCTTGAAACCAGAGAACCAACCCATTGTGCCTTTTCCCCGTTCAGTACAGTCAGAAAAAACCTTATGTCGAGGAATACGAAGTTGATGGCATACTTGTATTTTTGTTGCATCAACAAAGGCTATTCCAGTGGGTTTTGCCTTACGATGATTCATATAGCTGCATAATGGAACCAGTACCGTTTGCATCAGTTTTAGCATCCTTGTGTAGCTGACAAACTGTGGAAAATAGTCTTGCCAATAGACCAATACATGTTTGATATAAAAGGTTTTAAAGTTTCTATAGCCTGAGCGATGGAATGCAATAACGATAGTCATTATTTCACTAACGCTTAAATTTGCTGGTCTGATACGCTGCCTTTCACCTGTTTCAATCAAGTGGT